>NZ_SSBQ01000002.1:3750000-4463750 GCF_004795255.1 Streptomyces sp. RKND-216
TAGGCGAAGGGCATGCGAAAGGCCCGGCGTAGAGGGTAAGACCCCCGTAGCTGAAACATCTGCAACTCGTTTGTGCGGCACCCAAGTAGCATGGGGCCCGAGAAATCCTGTGTGAATCTGGCGGGACCACCCGTTAAGCCTAAATATTCCCTGGTGACCGATAGCGGATAGTACCGTGAGGGAATGGTGAAAAGTACCGCGGGAGCGGAGTGAAAGAGTACCTGAAACCGTGTGCCTACAAGCCGTGGGAGCGTCGCACAGCAAGCTTGCTTGCTGTGTCGTGACTGCGTGCCTTTTGAAGAATGAGCCTGCGAGTTTGCGGCATGTTGCGAGGTTAACCCGTGTGGGGGAGCCGTAGCGAAAGCGAGTCCGAAGAGGGCGTTGAGTAGCGTGTTCAAGACCCGAAGCGGAGTGATCTAGCCATGGGCAGGGTGAAGCGGAGGTAAGACTTCGTGGAGGCCCGAACCCACCAGGGTTGAAAACCTGGGGGATGACCTGTGGTTAGGGGTGAAAGGCCAATCAAACTCCGTGATAGCTGGTTCTCCCCGAAATGCATTTAGGTGCAGCGTCGTGTGTTTCTTGCCGGAGGTAGAGCACTGGATAGGCGATGGGCCCTACCGGGTTACTGACCTTAGCCAAACTCCGAATGCCGGTAAGTGAGAGCGCGGCAGTGAGACTGTGGGGGATAAGCTCCATGGTCGAGAGGGAAACAGCCCAGAGCATCGACTAAGGCCCCTAAGCGTGTGCTAAGTGGGAAAGGATGTGGAGTCGCAGAGACAACCAGGAGGTTGGCTTAGAAGCAGCCATCCTTGAAAGAGTGCGTAATAGCTCACTGGTCAAGTGATTCCGCGCCGACAATGTAGCGGGGCTCAAGCACACCGCCGAAGTCGTGTCACTCACACAATAGGTCCAACGACCGTGTGGGTGGGTAGGGGAGCGTCGTGTGCCGGGTGAAGCAGCCGTGGAAGCGAGTTGTGGACGGTATGCGAGTGAGAATGCAGGCATGAGTAGCGATACGTACGTGAGAAACGTGCGCGCCGATTGACTAAGGGTTCCTGGGTCAAGCTGATCTGCCCAGGGTAAGTCGGGACCTAAGGCGAGGCCGACAGGCGTAGTCGATGGATAACCGGTTGATATTCCGGTACCCGCTGTGAAGCGACCCACATCGAATCCAGTGATGCTAAGCCCGTGAAGCCGCCGGTGGATTCTTCGGATGAAGTCGGAGTGGTGGAGCCGGTGGCCCGAGCTGGTAGTAGGTGAGTGATGGGGTGACGCAGGAAGGTAGTCCATCCCGGGCGGTGGTTGTCCCGGGGTAAGGGTGTAGGACGTCAGGTAGGTAAATCCGCCTGGCTTGTGTCTGAGACCTGATGCCGAGCCGATTGTGGTGAAGTGGATGATCCTATGCTGTCGAGAAAAGCCTCTAGCGATGTTTCATGGCGGCCCGTACCCTAAACCGACTCAGGTGGTCTGGTAGAGAATACCGAGGCGTTCGGGTGAACTATGGTTAAGGAACTCGGCAAAATGCCCCCGTAACTTCGGGAGAAGGGGGGCCACGTCTGGTGATGGGACTTGCTCCTTGAGCTGGGGGTGGCCGCAGAGACCAGCGAGAAGCGACTGTTTACTAAAAACACAGGTCCGTGCGAAGCCGTAAGGCGATGTATACGGACTGACGCCTGCCCGGTGCTGGAACGTTAAGGGGACCGGTTAGTCATTCTTCGGGATGGCGAAGCTGAGAACTTAAGCGCCAGTAAACGGCGGTGGTAACTATAACCATCCTAAGGTAGCGAAATTCCTTGTCGGGTAAGTTCCGACCTGCACGAATGGCGTAACGACTTCTTGACTGTCTCAACCATAGGCCCGGTGAAATTGCACTACGAGTAAAGATGCTCGTTTCGCGCAGCAGGACGGAAAGACCCCGGGACCTTTACTATAGCTTGATATTGGTGTTCGGTTCGGCTTGTGTAGGATAGGTGGGAGACTGTGATGCTCAAGCGCCAGCTTGGGTGGAGTCGTTGTTGAAATACCACTCTGGTCGTGCTGGATGTCTAACCTGGGTCCGTGATCCGGATCAGGGACAGTGTCTGGTGGGTAGTTTAACTGGGGCGGTTGCCTCCTAAAGAGTAACGGAGGCGCCCAAAGGTTCCCTCAGCCTGGTTGGTCATCAGGTGGTGAGTGTAAGTGCACAAGGGAGCTTGACTGTGAGACTGACGGGTCGAGCAGGGACGAAAGTCGGGACTAGTGATCCGGCGGTGGCTTGTGGAAGCGCCGTCGCTCAACGGATAAAAGGTACCCCGGGGATAACAGGCTGATCTTCCCCAAGAGTCCATATCGACGGGATGGTTTGGCACCTCGATGTCGGCTCGTCGCATCCTGGGGCTGGAGTCGGTCCCAAGGGTTGGGCTGTTCGCCCATTAAAGCGGTACGCGAGCTGGGTTTAGAACGTCGTGAGACAGTTCGGTCCCTATCCGCTGCGCGCGTAGGAGTCTTGAGAAGGGCTGTCCCTAGTACGAGAGGACCGGGACGGACGGACCTCTGGTGTGCCAGTTGTTCTGCCAAGGGCATGGCTGGTTGGCTACGTTCGGGAGGGATAACCGCTGAAAGCATCTAAGCGGGAAGCTTGCTTCGAGATGAGGACTCCCACCCCCGTTGAGGGGTTAAGGCTCCCGGTAGACGACCGGGTTGATAGGCCGGATCTGGAAGCCCAGTAATGGGTGGAGGTGACCGGTACTAATAGGCCGAGGGCTTGTCCATAGAGGCTCGCGTCCACTGTGTGGGTTCTGAGACCACAACCAGGTCGAGAACCCGTAATTCCTTGCCCACTTTTGGTGGTGTGTGGGGGGTTGCGGTTGTTCTCCCGGTGTTTGTGTGTTTCATAGTGTTTCGGTGGTCATAGCGTGAGGGAAACGCCCGGTTACTTTCCGAACCCGGAAGCTAAGCCTTATTGCGCCGATGGTACTGCGAGGGGGACCTCGTGGGAGAGTAGGACGCCGCCGAACAATCATTGACGGGAGCCCCGTCGGCCTTCGGGCCGGCGGGGCTTTCGCCGTTCCAGACCCGGTGTTTCAGCCTCGGGCCCGGGGTGGGTGAGTGACGGAACCGGGTCGGACACTCACCCGCACGCGCAAGCGCCTACAGGCGTCCCGCGGCTTTCAATGCGAGGTAGGCGTCGACCAGGCGCGACGCGAGAACGCCGGGCGTCGCGTCGACGACCGTCACTCCGTGGCGGCGCAGGAGATCGGCCGCGCTGTGGCGTTCCCCCTGGGCGCGCGTCGCCGCTCCCGCCTCGTACACCGCGTCCACGGACCCCCGGTTGCGTGTCATTTCCTCCAGCCGCGGGTCGGCCACTGCTGCCGCCAGCACCGTGTGCCTCTGCGTCAGCAGCGGCAGGACCGGCATCAGGCCCTCCTCCACGGCGGCGGTCTCCAAGCCGGTCAGGAGCACGATCAGAGAGCGCCGACGCGCCATGTGCAGGGCGGTGGACGCCAGCCCTCGGGCGTCGGCCTCCACCAACTCCGCTTCCAGCGGGGCCATCGCCGAGACGAAGGAAGGCAGCACGTCCTGTGCGGACTTTCCGCGAACGGTGGCCCGGACGCGACGGTCGTAAGCCAGCAGATCCACGCGGTCACCCGCCCGGGAGGCGACGGCAGCCAGCAGCAGTGCGGCGTCCATCGCCGTGTCCAGTCGTGGTGCGTCGCCGACGCGACCCGCTGCCGTACGACCGGTGTCGAGGACGACGAGGACGTGACGGTCCCGCTCCGGGCGCCAGGTACGGACGGCGACGTCGGACTGCCGTGCCGTCGCACGCCAGTCGATCGACCGGGTGTCGTCGCCCGGGACGTACTTGCGGAGGCTGTCGAACTCGGTGCCCTCGCCCCGGGTGAGGATGCTGGTGCGTCCGTCCAGTTCGCGGAGCCGCGCGAGCTTGGCCGGTAGATGTCTGCGGCTCTCGAACGGGGGCAGCACGCGGATCGTCCAGGGCACGGCGTGGCCGCCTTGCCGTGCGGCGAGCCCCAGAGGGCCGAGGGACCTGACCGTCACTTGAGCGGACCGCAGGTCGCCGCGCCGGCTGGGCCGGAGGCGGGTGGTGAGACGGGTGCGTTCGCCCGCCGCAACGTCGAGCCGATGGCGGGAGGAGAGCCCTGCCTCCGGGCCCTCGGCGCCGCCGCTGGGGGGCCAGGCGTCGCGGAGCACGCCGCGCAGCGGCCGGGAGGAGGTGTTGGTGACCAGCAGGGTCACCGTCGCACTCCCACCGAGTCGAACTGATGTGTCACCGGAACGGGTGAAATGGAGCGTTCGTACTGGCGCGGCGCGGAGAAGGTCGTAGACGATGGCGAGGAGCAGGGGGACTTCCACGGCCAGGACGCCGGTCCAGCCGGGGAGCACCAGTCCGACGAGTAGCGCGCCCAGAGCTGCGACCAGAGCGGCGCGTCCGGTGAGAGCCATGGCCAGGCCTCAGCGGGGGACCGGCACGTGGGCCAGGACGGAGTGGATGACGTTGTCCGGGCTGACGCCTTCCATCTCCGCTTCGGGACGCAGCTGAATTCGGTGGCGGAGGGTGGGAAGCGCCAGAGCCTTCACATCGTCCGGGATGACGTAGTCGCGGCCGGTCAGCCAGGCCCAGGCGCGCGCGGTGGCGAGCAGAGCGGTGGCGCCTCGGGGAGAGACACCGAGGGAGAGAGAGGGGGATTCGCGGGTGGCGCGGCAGACGTCGACGACGTACCCGGTGATCTCTGTCGAAACGGACGTCCCGGCGACGGCCCTGCGTGCCGTGTCCAGCGCCTCCCGGCCGGCGACGGGACGCAGACCGGCGGCGGACAGGTCGCGAGGATCGAAGCCCTCGGCGTGCCGGGTGAGGACGCCGATCTCGTCCTCCCTGGAGGGCAGCGGCACGTTGAGCTTCAACAGGAAGCGGTCGAGCTGAGCCTCGGGGAGGGGGTAGGTGCCCTCGTATTCGACCGGGTTCTGGGTGGCGGCGACGAGGAACGGATCGGGCAGCGGCCGGGGTGTCCCGTCGACGGAGACTTGCCGTTCCTCCATGGCCTCCAGGAGCGACGCCTGCGTCTTGGGCGGAGTCCGGTTGATCTCGTCTGCGAGGAGAAGGTGGGTGAAAACAGGTCCGGCCTGGAAGGAGAAATCGGCGGCCCGGGCGTCGTACACCAGGGATCCGGTGACGTCGCTCGGCATCAGGTCGGGCGTGAACTGTACACGCTTGGTGTCGAGTTCAAGCGTGGCGGCGAGGGCGCGCACGAGCAGCGTCTTCGCCACGCCGGGGACGCCCTCGAGCAGGACGTGGCCTCGGCACAGCAGGGCGATGACGAGGCCGGTGACGGCGGCGTCCTGTCCGACGACGGCCTTGGAGATCTCGGTGCGCAGCGCCTCGAGTGCGCTGCGGGCGCTGTCTGCGGAGGGGACGCTCACGAGGTGCGGTCCTTGTCTGTCGGTGGTGCGGTGACGGGCGACGGAGGTGGTGCGGTCGGTCGGTGGGCGACCTGGCCTTCGAGGGCGTCGAGTTGGTCCGCCAGCAGGACCAGAGCCCGGTCGTCGGCCGGGGCGGGGCCGAAGAGCAGCGCATGCACGTCCCCGCTGTGGTGCCGGGCCAGGGCCGGCAGGAGTCGCTCGGGCGCGTCCACCTGCGTGGTGCTCACGCCCACGAGGTGTGCCAGTCGTCGACGGCTCGCTTCGCGCAGAGCTTCGGCGGCGCGGTCGCGGGCCTGCGTCTGGCGGTAGAGGCGTGCACGGCCCTCGGTGGTCTCGGAAGCCCGGACGACGACCGGGAGGCGTTCGGGTACCAGCGGCCCGAGGCGACGTGCCCGCCAGAGGGCTGCCAGCAGGGCGGCGACGGCGAGTTGGAGGACACCCCAGCGCCAGCCGCCGGGAAGGAGGTCGAAGAAGCCGTCCGCGCCGTCCCGGTCGGCGGCGGAGTCGGTCAGCGAAGGGAGGTACCAGACGAGCTGCGGTCGTGAGCCGAGCAGTTGGAGGGCGAGTGAGGCGTTGCCGTGGTCGTCCAGCCGGTCGTTGTACAGCGGGTGGGGAGTGCCAAGGAGGACCGTGTCCCCGTCGCCCCTCTCCGACGCGGTGACGACCAGGGTCGGCCGCGCGTCCCGGGGGTAGCAGGCCTGGGCGGTCTCGTCGGCGGTGCGGTACCGGACTCCGCCGAGGTCGGCGTCGCCCGCGCGTCGCGCCGCGGGCAGGTCGCAGCGGGGCGGGGTCGCTTCGGCGGCCGCGCTGGTCTTGGTCGCCTCGACGCCTGGCGCGAGGACGGACACGGCGCGCGGCCCCGCGCCGACCACGACGGTACGGCCGCCGGTGTCGGCCACCGCGCGCAGTGACGTCAGCTGCTCGCGGCTCAGGACGTCCGGTCGGGTGACCAGCACGGTGGTGTCCGGTCCGGCGGCGGCCGCGGCCTCGGCGCCGGTGGTCACGACGGTGGTGGTGACGCCACGTTCGGTGAGTAGTTCGGCGACTGCCAGGCTTCCGTACGCGTCGGGGGAGCGCGGGTCCAGCGCTCCGTGGTGTTCTCCGGAACGCAGCGCGGCGAGCGTCACGCCGGCCACAGCGAGGATCGCGGCGGCGACCAGCAGGCCGCGCAGGCGTGCCCAGACGTGCCCTGCGGTCGGGGAGACGGAGGTCGTCGGACGGCTCACCGGCCGCTCCCGGTGCCGGCGCCGCTTCCGCTCCCGGTGTCGGCGTCGGCGTCGGTGCCGGTGCCGGTGCCGGCACCGGTGAGTGTGGGTGTGGGTGTGGGTGTGGTCCGGCGGAGCGTCTCGTCCAGGTCGCGGATGCGGCGGTAGGTGTCCTGCCGCGCCGCCCGCCCGGCATAGGTGTCCTCGTCGAACGCGACGGCGGCGTCGCGCAGCGCGCCTGCCTGGGCGGGCAGCAGGCGGCCCGCCTCGTGCGCCGCCTCGTCGGCGGTGCGGCCGGGACGGGGGTCGAGCAGCGTCCGCTCCTCCAGGGAGCGCACGAGTGCCCGCATGGCCTCGCGTACGGCCTCGCTCCACTGCCCGGCAGCGGCGTGGGCGTCGGCGGTGGCGCGGTGCTCGTCGGCGGTGCGGGGGCGGTCCTCGAAGAGAGCGGGGCGCGTCGGGCCGGCTGTCCGGTGGGGGTTGCCCAGGCGTGCCCACAGGGCGGCGACCATCAGCATCAGGGCGCCCACCAGGACCGTGACGCCGACGGCTCCGCCGGGCACGACGTCCACGGCGGAGCCGAGCAGCTCGCTCAGCTTCTCCCAGACCCAGTCGGCGGCCTGCTCGAGAAGACTCGGGTCGTCGCGGTGGTAGACGGGCTCGGAGAGTTCGCGTTCCGCGTCCCGTCGGGCGGGTTCGCGCGGCGTGGTGACCGGCGGGGCGTCCTCGCCGAGGACGCGGGCCACCGCGGAACCCCCCGGCATGTGTGTCAGCTCCCCGCCGGACCGGAAGGCGGGGAACTGCTCGCGTCGACGCCTGCGGCGCGGGCGAGCTCCAGGTCCAGGGCCTCCCGGCGGATGCGCTGGTCCATGTAGAGCAGGGCCGTGATGCCGGCGCTGAGGGGCAGCGTCACGGTCATGGCCAGTACGCCGCCGATGCCGACGATGATCAGGTACGTCCAGGAGAACGTCAGCGAGCCGCTGAGGACGTCGCTGAGACCGTCCCCTTCGATGACGGAGGCGAGCACCGAGGACGGGATCTGCACGATGAGACTGACGATCTGCACCAGGAGCCAGGCCAGGATCTGGATGCCGAAGATGCGCCACCAACTGTTCCGGACGAGCTTGGCGGAGCGGCGCAGCGCGGTGGTGACGCCCTGCCGCTCCAGCATGAGCGCCGGTGCGGCCAGGCAGTACCGGATCCACAGCCAGATCCCGCAGGCGGCGCCGCCGATCATGCCCAGCAGGAGGAGGCCGCTTCCGGCGACGGTGGCCCCGGCGGCCAGCAGGACGATTCCCGGCAGTGTTCCGGCGAGGACCGAGCCCGTCACGATCAGCATGACCAGCACGGTGAGGCCGAGCATGCGGCCGAGCTGGGGTCGCGATTCGCGCCAGGCCTCCGACATGGTGACCGTGCGGCCGAGGACGGCGCGGCTGACGACGATGGTGAGCATCGCGGTGGCGATGACCGTGCCGACGAGGGTGGCGAGGAGGGTGATGCCCGCGCTGCTGAACGATGCGCTCATCGCGTCGAGCAGCTCGTCCGTGCTGGGCTGCGGGTTGTTCTGGAGGGTCTCCACCCCGTCGTTGCCGCGCAGCCATATGCCGTTGGCGACGGTGGACGCGAGCTGCACCAGGACGGCGACGCCGAGGGCGACCCCGAGGGCGGTGCGCCAGTGGGCGCGGGCGGTGGACACGGCGCCGTCGAGGATCTCCCCGACGCCGAGCGGCCGCAGCGGGATGACGCCGGGCTTGGCGGCGGGCGGGCGCCCCCACTGGTTCCAGGCTCCCCAACCCGGCGGCTGCCCGGGCGCCGGGTGCCCCGGCCCGCCCGGGGGCGGCGGGGCGGCGCCCCATCCGCCGCCCGCGGACGCCGGCGGCTGCTCGGCCGACCACTTCCCCGGCTGCACGTTCCCCGGCACGCGCCCAGGCTGCGCGTCGGGACGTTCCGGCTGCTCGCCGGGCCGCCCCTGCCGCCCCGCGCCCGGCGGTTCGGGCGGCGGGGTCCGGGAGGCGTCGTCGGCCGGACTCCCCTCGGCGCCCTTCGATGGCTCGGACGGGGAGGATCCGGGCGAGGCCCAGCCCGGAGAATCGTTCATTTCTGCCACTCCTTCGCCTGGTTCGCTGCCATCGTGCCACGACCGGTGGCGGCCGGGCGTTTCTTTTGGATCACGCCCTAGAGGTGGGGCCTCTGCGGGGCGTGCGCCTTCTGCACCGCGCCGGTGAGGGGCAGACTGGGCGGATGACAGATCACAGTGTTCCGGTACTCCGGTGGGCGGACGCACCCGAGGGCCCCGCGGTGCTGCTCCTGGACCAGACGCGGCTGCCTGCCGAGGAGGCGGAGCTGCGGTGCGGCGACGTGCCGTCCCTGGTCTCCGCGATTCGGTCCCTCGCGGTGCGGGGCGCACCCCTGCTGGGCATAGCGGGCGCGTACGGGGTGGCGCTGGCCGCCGCGCGAGGGGAGGACGTGCCGAAAGCGGCGGGCGTGCTGGCCGGCGCCCGGCCGACCGCGGTGAACCTGGGGTACGGCGCGCGACGGGTCGAGAGTGCCCATGGCCGGGCGGTCGCGGAGGGCGCCGGGCCGGAGGCAGCCGCGGCGGTGGCCCTGGCCGAGGCCTGTGCCCTGCACGCGGAGGACGCCGAGGCGAGCGACCGGATGGCCGAGCATGGACGGGACCTGCTGCTGAATACGCTGCTCGCCGGCCGCCGGGGCGCGCGTGACCTGAGGCTGCTGACGCACTGCAACACCGGCAGCCTCGTCTCGGGCGGCGGCGGCACGGCGTTCGCGGTGGCCCGGGCGGTGCACCGGGCGGAGCGGCTGGAGCGCCTGTGGGTGGACGAGACGCGGCCGTTGCTGCAGGGGGCGCGGCTGACGGCGTACGAAGCGGAGCGGGACGGCCTGCCGTACAGCGTGCTGGTGGACGGTGCCGCGGGGTCGCTGTTCGCGGCGGGCCGGGTGGACGCGGTGCTGATCGGCGCGGACCGGATCGCGGCGGACGGCTCGACGGCGAACAAGGTGGGGAGTTTCCCGCTGGCGGTGCTCGCCCGGCACCACGGGGTGCCGTTCCTGGTGGTGGCTCCGGTGACGACCATCGACCCGGAGACGCCGGACGGCGCGGCCATCGAGATCGAGCAGCGGTCGGCGGAGGAGGTGACCGCGAACGCGCCGAAGGGCGCCGAGGCGTACAACCCGGCGTTCGACGTGACGCCTGCCGAGCTGGTCACGGCCATCGTGACGGAACGTGGTGTGGTCACCCCGGTCGGTCGCGAGGGGATCGCGGCGGTGTGTTCCGCACCACCGACGGGAGCGTCACGATCGCGCAATGGGATGATGAACTCATGAAGGGACGCGTCCTCGTCGTCGACGACGACACCGCACTGGCAGAGATGCTCGGCATCGTGCTGCGCGGCGAAGGCTTTGAACCGTCGTTCGTGTCGGACGGCGACAAGGCGATCGCCGCTTTCCGCGAGACGAAACCGGACCTGGTGCTGCTCGATCTGATGCTGCCCGGCCGGGACGGTATCGAGGTGTGCCGCCTGATCCGTGCCGAGTCCGGGGTACCGGTGGTCATGCTGACCGCGAAGAGCGACACCGTCGACGTGGTGGTCGGTCTGGAGTCCGGTGCCGACGACTACATCGTCAAGCCGTTCAAGCCGAAGGAACTGGTGGCCCGCATCCGGGCGCGGCTGCGCCGTTCGGAGGATCCCGCTCCGGAGCAGCTCGCCATAGGCGACCTGGTGATCGATGTCGCCGGTCACTCTGTGAAGCGCGACGGGCAGTCCATCGCGCTGACCCCGCTGGAGTTCGACCTGCTGGTGGCGCTGGCCCGGAAGCCGTGGCAGGTGTTCACCCGCGAGGTGCTGCTGGAGCAGGTGTGGGGCTACCGGCACGCCGCCGACACCCGGCTGGTGAACGTGCACGTGCAGCGGCTGCGGTCGAAGGTCGAGAAGGACCCGGAGCGGCCGGAGATCGTGGTCACCGTCCGAGGCGTCGGGTACAAGGCCGGACCGGGCTGACGAGCCCGCACAGGTGACAAAGATGCCCGAGAGGCCGGACGGGTCCCGCATGGCGCGGCTGCGGCGTGCGGGCGGTGCGCTGTTCTCCGAGGGGTTGCTGCCCGAGGGGGCGACGGGGACCCGCTCGCATCCGGTGTTCCGGATGGCGGTCCGGCTGATTCGCCGTCCGCTGCTGCCTGCCGTGCGCCTGTGGCGACGGAACATCCAGCTCCGGGTGGTCGCGGCGACGCTGATGATGTCGCTGTGCGTGGTGGTGCTGCTGGGGATCGTGGTGACCGGCCAGGTCCGGAACGGGTTGCGGGAGGCGAAGGAGCAGGCGGCGCAGAGCCAGGCCGCCGGCGGATTCGCCTTCGCCCAGCAGGTGGCGGACGCCTCCAGCGGTCGCGGCTTCTCCGAGGGCGGCTCCGACCCGGCGGACGGTCCTGTGGACCAGTCCGCCGGTCCCTGGCTGAACAGCCTGGCCGAGCAGCTGTCCAGCGGCGGACAGGGCGTCTTCTCCGTGGTCGTGCTCAATTCCGACCCCGACGACTCGCCGCCCTCCTTGGACCAGGGGACTCGTCCGCTCGGCCCGCGCGCCTCGGACGACGTGGACCCGGTCCGCACCATCCCGGCGGAGCTGCGGAGCACGCTCGACAAGAAGGACGGCGCCTACCAGCAGTTCGCCCTGGTGCACCGTCCCGGCGGCGCCACCGAGCCCGGTCTGATCATCGGCAAGCGGGTCAGCGACCTGAACGGCAATCCGTACCAGCTCTACTACGTCTTCCCGTTCGCCCAGGAGCAGGAGACGCTCAACCTGGTCAAAGGCACGCTGATCACCGCCGGGGTGTTCGTGGTCGCGCTGCTCGGCGCCATCGCCTGGCTGGTCGTACGCCAGGTGGTCACCCCGGTCAGGATGGCCGCGGGCATCTCCGAACGGCTGGCGGCCGGGCGGCTGCGGGAGCGGATGAAGGTCGCCGGCGAGGACGACATCGCCCGTCTGGGCGAGTCGTTCAACAAGATGGCTCAGAACCTCTACCGCAAGATCCACCAGCTCGAGGAGCTGTCCCGGATGCAGCGGCGGTTTGTCTCCGACGTGTCGCATGAACTGCGGACGCCGCTGACGACCGTGCGAATGGCCGCGGACGTGATCCACGCCGCGAAGGACGACTTCGACCCGGTCACGGCCCGTTCGGCGGAGCTGCTCCTCGGCCAGCTCGACCGTTTCGAGTCGCTGCTGGGCGAACTGCTGGAGATCTCCCGCTTCGACGCGGGCGCCGCGGCGCTGGAGGCCGGTCCCGTCGACCTGCGGGACGTGGTGTACCGCGTGGTGGACGGCTGCGCGCCGCTCGCCGAACGCACCGGCAGCCTCGTACGGGTCCAGGGGGACGAGCAGCCGGTGATGGTCGAGGCCGACGGCCGCCGGGTGGAGCGGGTGCTGCGCAACTTGCTGGACAACGCGATAGAGCACGGCGAGGGACGCGACGTGGTGATTCGTCTGGCCGCCGGCGGCGGTGCCGCCGCGGTCGCGGTGCGGGACTACGGCATCGGCCTCAAGCCGAGCGAGGTCAACCGGGTGTTCAGCCGCTTCTGGCGCGCCGACCCCGCCCGCGCCCGCACCACCGGCGGCACCGGGCTGGGGCTGGCGATCGCCCTGGAGGACGCGCGGCTGCACGGCGGCTGGCTCCAGGCATGGGGTGAGCCGGGGGGCGGTTCGCAGTTCCGTCTCACGCTGCCGCGCACCGCGGGTGATCCGCTGAGCGGCTCGCCGATACCGTTGGAGCCCGCCGACTCGCGCCGCCGCCGGGGTGCCGAAGGCGTGCTGCCGCCCCGCACGGGGGTGTCCGCGAACGGGCAGGGCGGCCGGGGAGAGGAGACGGAGGATGAGAGCTGACCGACGGCGCTGCAGAGGCGCTGGTGCGCTGCTGTCCGTCGCCTTTCTGCTCTCCGGGTGCGCCTCCATGCCCTCCGGCGGCCCGGTCACCGCCGTCGAGCCCTCCCAGCGGGCCGAGCAGGAGTCGCGGGTCCGCGTGTACGGCCTCAGCCCGCAGAAGGGGGGAGATCCGCAGGACATCGTGCGCGGGTTCCTGGAGGCCACGACCAGCGACGAACCCGGCTTCAGCACGGCTCGTGAGTACCTCACCGAGGACGCCGCGAAGGCATGGGATCCGTTCGCCGGGACCACGGTGCTCGAGCGGGGACCGGTCACCGAGGGCGGCGTTCCCGACGGCGGGAGAAAGAGCGGCTCCACGGTGGTGGTCACCGGGGAGCGGGCCGCGCGGCTCGACACCCGGCACGCCTACCGGCCCGACAGCGGCCGGCTCACCGACGCCTTTCACCTGACCGAGGTCGAGGGCGAGGGCTGGCGCATCGACCGGCTCCCCGACGGCCTCGTCCTCGGATCGTCCGACTTCGAGCGCATCTACCGCTCCGTGGACATCTACTACTTCGCACGGCTCGGCCCCGGAGCCCCCTCCGTGAACCGGGGAGAGGACGTTCTGGTGGCCCAGCCGGTGTACGTCCGGTCGCGCATCGAACCCGTCGCCGACACGGTGCGCGCTCTGCTCGAAGGTCCCACCGACTGGCTCGATCCGGTCGTTCGCACCGCCTTTCCCGACGACACGCTGCTGGCCCGCAGAAACAGCGTGACCGTGCAGGACTCGGGTGCGGTGACCGTGCGGCTCAACCGGGCGGGGGCGACGGCCGGCGGCGCCCGGTGCGAACGGATGGCCGCACAGGTGCTCCACAGCGTGCAGTCGCAGGCCTCGTCGAAGGTCACGAGCGTCGCGCTCCGGGGCCCCGACGGCGAGATCTGCGAACTCGAAGGGGACGAGGCGCGGTTCTACGCGCCCGGCCGGCTGGACGGGACGCTTTCGCCGTACATGGTGGACGCGGAACACCGGGTCGCCACCATGGACCGGACGTCGAACCGCCCCCGGGTTGTGCCCGGCCTGCTGGGCAGCGGCCGGGTGGAGTTCCGGTCGGTCGGTGTGAGCCGCGACGAGCGCATGGGCGCGGCCGTCTCCCGGGACGGGCGGGCGCTGTACGTGTCGGCCTCGCTGAAGTCCCCGGGCAAGGAGGAGTCCGGGGAGCCGGTGCTCGCCAGCCGGGCGGTGCGCGAGGAGGACCGGCTCAGCGCGCCGAGCTGGGACGGGCTGGGGGACCTGTGGATCGCGGACCGCGATCCGCGCGACCCGCGGCTGCTCAGGCTCCCCGGCGGTCAGGGGGAGGCCGAGGCCGTCTCGGTGCCGGGCCTCGCCAGGAACGAGCGCATCGAGTCGTTGCGGATCTCCTCCGACGGGGTGCGGATCGCGCTGAGGATCAGGAACCCCGATGGCACCAGTTCGCTGCAACTCGGCCGCGTGGAGCGGGAGGGGACGCGGGGGGACTCGTCGGTCACCGTCGCCGCCCTCCAGCGGGTCGCCCCGCAACTCGAGGACGTCGTCGCGATGTCGTGGTCCGGTCCGAGCGAACTCGTCGTGGTGGGGCGGGAGTCGCGCGGTGTGCAGCAGCTGCAGTACGTCGGCACGGACGGGTCCACGGCGCACCAGCCGCCGCTCCCCGGCATCAACGACGTGGAGAGCGTCGCGGCCTCGGAGAGCGAGAACATGCCGCTCTTCGCCGAGTCGCAGTACGGCATCGTCCGGCTGACGCCACCGGACGGCGACTGGGAGACCGTCTCGGAGGACGGCAGCGCACCCGTCTATCCCGGCTGACCGGGCCCCCGCGGAGTCGTCCGGTGACGCGGTGTCGCCGCAGCTCGGAGCGTGTGCCGACGGAGTTCTCCACAGGGGTGGTGGGGGCGTCCGGCCGCTGGGAGACTGGGTTCATGCAGGCCCTGTGGCAGGAGCTGACCGACCTGGTGTTGCCAGGGGGCTGTGCCGGGTGCGGGGTCTCTCGGGCCTCGCGACGGCTGTGCGCCCGCTGCCGCGCGCTGCTTGGGCGCGCCGTTCCCCGCCCGGTGCGTCCGTCGCCAGTCCCCGATGGACTGCCCTCCGTCCACGCGGTGCTGCCATATGCCGACGAGGCCCGGGCCGTGTTGCTCGCGCACAAGGAGCGGGGCGCGCTGCCGCTGGCCGAGCCCCTCGGCCGTGCCCTGGCGGGCGCCGTACGGGCCGCAGTGGCCGGGAGCGGCGCGTGCCGTCCGGTGCTGCTGGTGCCGGTGCCCTCGGCGCGCCGCTCCGTCGCCGCACGCGGCCACGACCCGGTGCGACGGGTCGCGTCCGCCGCCGCGGCCGCTCTGCGGCGCGCGGGGGAACCGGCCCGCGTCCTGCCGGTGCTGCGGCAGCGGCGGAAGGTCGCCGACCAGGCGGGGCTGACGGCCGCGCGCCGCGCTGCGAACCTGTCCGGGGCGCTGGAGACGGCGCCCGGTGCGGCGCGGTTGTTGTCGCCGCGGGCGCGGTGCCGACCCGGCGGGGTGCAGCCGCTCGTGGTGCTGGTGGACGATCTGATCACCACGGGTGCCTCGCTCGCCGAGGCGTCACGGGTGGTCACGGAGCGGACCGGAGTCCTCCCGGTAGCTGCCGTGGTCGCCGCCGGCGTACGGAACCACCCCTCGCGGTCCGTCGTTGCCGGTGGGCGGGTGATATTCGCCCGATCGGAGGTACGTGTCAGTAAGGGGTGCCGGGCGTCCTCCACCGGAGGTACGTTCGGAGAGGGATGACGATCTTCCGAGTGGGGGAGGAGGAGGTGAAGTCGCAACCCGACCTTGTGCCGGAGCGTGACCGGCAGCGGCCGTGAACCTCCGGCGTCAGTGCACAAAGGGCGCGCCGCGCTCAGCGCGTAGCAGCGTCCGGGAACGGAGTTCTGCGTGGACATCGTCGTCAAGGGCCGGAAGACAGAGGTGCCGGACCGGTTCCGCAAGCACGTGGCCGAGAAGCTGGAGAAGATCCAGAAGCTCGACGGCAAGGTGATCAACCTGGATGTCGAGGTCTCGAAGGAGCACAACCCCCGGCAGGCCAACCGTTCCGACAGGGTGGAGATCACCCTGCGCACCCGCGGCCCGGTCATTCGCGCCGAGGCTTCGGCCTCTGATCCGTATGCGGCGCTCGACCTTGCCACCGGAAAGCTCGAGGCACGCCTGCGCAAGCAACACGACAAGCGCCGGGTGCACCGCGGCGGCCACCGCGCACCGATCAGCGTGGCCGCGGCGACGGCGCACCTGGCTGCGGAACTCAACGGGGAGATGGATGCCGCTTCCGCGGCGGCGCGCACCTCGGAGGACGACGGGCATTCGAACACCACACGGGTCGGCCCGCTCGAGGTCCAGGGGGAAGGCCCCCTGGTCGTACGGGAGAAGACCCACGCCGCCGCACCCATGACGCTCGACCAGGCGCTCTACGAAATGGAGCTGGTGGGCCACGACTTCTACCTGTTCGTCGACTCGGAGACCAAGAACCCCAGCGTCGTCTACCGGCGCCACGGCTACGACTACGGCGTGATCCACCTGGAACAGGATCCGTTCGCCGAGGAGGCTCCGCTCGGAGCGGGCGGCGCCCTCGGAGGCTGACCGACGCCGCGGCCCCCGGCCGGGTCACGGGAGACCCGGCCGGGGGCGCCCCACGCGGTGCCGGGCGGACGCGGGACCTGCGGCATGGGAGGATGGCCGGACCGTCAACCGGCGTGTTCTCCAAACGGCGTTGGGGCGGCCGAGCCCGTTGGGGGAGGAATCGATGGCGGACAGCTTCGGGCCCGCGATGTCCGTGCCGGGCGCACGGCAACCAGCGGGAGCGCCCGACGCGGAAGAGGCTGCGGGCTCGCACGACCCCTCGCGCGAGGAGCCGATCCGGGTCCTCGTAGTGGACGACCACGCGTTGTTCCGGCGCGGTCTGGAGATCGTCCTCGCGCAGGAGGAGGACATCGAGGTGGTCGGCGAGGCCGGTGACGGTGCCGAAGCCGTGGAGGTGGCCGCCGACCTGCTGCCCGACATTGTGCTGATGGACGTGCGGATGCCCAAGCGCAGCGGCATCGAGGCGTGTACGGCGCTCAAGGAGGTGGCTCCCAGCGCGAAGATCATCATGCTGACGATCAGCGACGAGGAGGCCGACCTCTACGACGCGATCAAGGCCGGCGCGACGGGCTACCTGCTCAAGGAGATCTCCACCGACGAGGTCTCCACCGCCATCCGGGCCGTCGCGGACGGGCAGTCCCAAATCAGCCCCTCCATGGCGGCGAAGCTGCTCACCGAGTTCAAGTCGATGATCCAGCGCACTGACGAGAGCAAGCTGGTACCGGCGCCCCGGCTGACCGACCGCGAGCTGGAGGTCCTCAAACTCGTCGCCACCGGTAAGAACAACCGCGACATCGCCAAGGAACTCTTCATCAGCGAGAACACGGTGAAGAACCACGTCCGGAACATCCTGGAGAAGCTTCAGCTGCATTCCCGGATGGAGGCCGTGGTCTACGCGATGCGGGAGAAGATCCTCGAGATCCGCTGAGGGCGCCCGAGGCCGGCTGCCCGCGCCCGCCACCCAGCGGCGGGTCCGGACGCCAGGAGCCCTCCCCCGTCAGGAGACCCCCCGCAGCGCCGCCTCCAACGGCCCGCGCAACTCCTCCGGTGCGCACCGCTCCACCCGCACCGCGTCGCAGCCCACCCACTCCGCGGCCTCCCGCAGCGCCTTCGCCATCGGCTCCACCGCGCTCCGCCCCCGCAGCGACAGCTGCCGTGCGACCAGCGTCGTCCCCTCCCGCGCCGGGTCGACCCGGCCCCGCAGCTTCCCGCCCGCCAGCAGCGGCATCGCGAAGTAGCCGTGCAGCCTCCTGGGCCGTGGCACGTACGCCTCCAGGCGGTGGGTGAAGTCGAACATGCGCAGCGTCCGCGGGCGGTCCCAGACGAGCGAGTCGAAGGGGGAGAGCAGCGTGGTGCGGTGCCGGCCGCGCGGCGGGGAGGCGAGGGCCTGCGGGTCGGCCCAGGCGGGCTTCTGCCAGCCCTGCACCTCCACGGGCACCAGCCCGGTGTCCGGTAGCACGGACGCCACCTGGTCGCCCGTGAGGCGGTGGTAGTCGGCCAGGTCGGACCGCGTGGCGACGCCCATGGCGCTGCCGGCCTGCGCCACCAGGCGCCGCAGGCACGCGGCGTCGTCCAGGTCGTCGTGCAGAAGGGCGTCGGGGACCGCGCGGTCGGCAAGGTCGTAGACCCGCTTCCAGCCGCGACGCTCCGTGCAGACCACCTCGCCGGTGTCCAGCATCCACTCCACGGCGATCTTGGTCTGCGACCAGTCGAACCACTCGCCGCCGTTCTTACCGCCGCCCAGTTCCGTGGTGGTCAGCGGCCCGTCGGTCTTGAGGCGGTCGCGCACCGCGGCGCAGGATGCCTCCGTGTCCTCCAGGTGGTGCCAGCGGCGCCCCTTGGCGCGCCGGGCACGCCGGCGGAAGGCGAAGTGCGGCCATTCCTCGATCGGCAGGATGCAGGCCGCGTGCGACCAGTACTCGAAGGAGTGACCGCCGGTCCAGTACGCGTCCTCCACGCGCTGCCGTCCGACGGCGCCGAGGCGGGCGTACGGCACCAGCTCGTGCGAACGGGCCAGCACGGAGATGGTGTCGAGCTGCACCGCCCCGAGTCTGCCGAGCACCCCGCGCACGCCGCCGCGCCGGTCCGGCGCACCCAGCAGGCCCTGGGCGCGCAGCGCGACGCGTCGTGCCTCGTCGGCGGTCAGCGAGAGCTCGGGAGTCATGCCGCACACCCTAGAGCGCCGCACTGACAGCCGGTCCCGTCGCGTGCGGCCGCGGCGAGACACGACAGGGACGCTGCGGCGACCGCGCGGGCAGGCCCCTGCTCCGACCGGTACAGGCCGGCTCGGGCGAGCTCAGATAGCCGGCTCGTACGGCGTCGCGGAGGCGCGCCCCCAGTCCCCGGGCAGCAGGGCCCCGATCCAGGCGTCCAGCCGGACGCCGCGGTGCACCAGGCGGCCGCGCTGGAGACCCTCCATGACGAAGCCGACCCGTGCAGCCACCGCGCGGGAGCCCTCGTTGCCCGCCGCGGCGACCCATTCCATGCGTTCCACGCCGAGCCCGGTGAAGGCCCAGTCCACGACGGCGCGCGCCGCCTCCGCCGTGTAGCCCCGGCCGCGCTGCTCCTTCGCCGCCCAGAAGCCCAGTTCGGCCTGGCGTTCGGGGGCGTGCAGCAGTGCGAGCCGCACCAGCCCCATGGAACCCACCAGTGCGCCGTCCTCACGGGTGAAGTAGCCGAAGTTGTACATCGTGTCGTCGCGCCAGCCGGCGGGGCTGACGCGGGTCACGAACTCGAGCGCGTCCTCCCGGCGGTACGGCGCCGGCACCGGTATCCACCGGGCGATCTCCGGGTCCTGGCAGGCGGCGGCGACGGCGTCGACGTCGGCCTCGGTGAACGGGCGCAGTTCGAGGCGCTCGGTGGTGAGGGTGATGGGCTCCATGACGGCATTCTCCCGTGCCCGTCCGGCCTGCCGTACCCGGCACGTTCCGGAAGTCCGGCACGTTGGGGGTACAGGGGGCTACGCCCCTGTCTTACGATGGCCGGTGCGGCGGGGGACTGCTCCGCCGTGCCCGCGCACCAGACCGTGCCAGGCCCGACCGGCAAGGAGTCACCCTACGTGTCCGTCTTCGGCAAGCTCATGCGCGCAGGTGAAGGAAAGATCCTGCGCAAGCTGGACCGCATCGCGCGGCAGGTGAATTCCATTGAAGAGGACTTCGTCGATCTCTCCGACGCCGAGTTGCGGGCTCTGACCGACGAGTACAAGGAGCGGTACGCGGAGGGCGAGAGCCTCGACGACCTGATGCCGGAGGCCTTCGCCACCGTCCGGGAGGCGGCCAAGCGCGTCCTCGGCCAGCGGCACTACGACGTGCAGCTCCAGGGCGGCGCCGCACTGCACCTCGGGTACGTCGCGGAGATGAAAACTGGTGAGGGCAAGACCCTGGTCGGCACCCTGCCCGCGTACCTCAACGCGATCTCCGGCGAGGGCGTCCACATCATCACCGTCAACGACTACCTCGCCCAGCGCGACTCGGAGTGGATGGGCCGCGTCCACCAGTTCCTGGGCCTGAGCGTGGGCTGCATCCTGGCGAACATGACGCCGGCGCAGCGCCGCGAGCAGTACGGGTGCGACATCACCTACGGCACCAACAACGAGTTCGGCTTCGACTACCTGCGCGACAACATGGCGTGGTCGAAGGACGAGCTGGTCCAGCGCGGACACAACTTCGCGATCGTCGACGAGGTGGACTCCATCCTCATCGACGAGGCCCGCACCCCGCTGATCATCTCCGGCCCCGCGGACCAGGCCACCAAGTGGTACGGCGACTTCGCCAAGCTGGTGAAGCGCCTGGAGAAGGGCGAGCCGGGCGACCCGCGGCTGGGCAAGGCCGAGACCGGCGACTACGAGGTCGACGAGAAGAAGCGCACGGTCGGCATCCACGAGAGCGGCGTGGCCAAGGTCGAGGACTGGCTGGGCATCGACAACCTCTACGAATCCGTCAACACGCCGTTGGTCGGCTACCTCAACAACGCGATCAAGGCCAAGGAGCTCTACAAGAAGGACAAGGACTACGTCGTCATGGACGGCGAAGTCATGATCGTCGACGAGCACACCGGCCGTATCCTCGCGGGCCGCCGCTACAACGAGGGCATGCACCAGGCCATCGAGGCCAAGGAGCAGGTCGACATCAAGGACGAGAACCAGACGCTCGCCACGATCACCCTGCAGAACTTCTTCCGGCTGTACGACAAGCTGTCCGGCATGACCGGTACGGCCATGACCGAGGCCGCGGAGTTCCACCAGATCTACAAGCTGGGCGTCGTCCCCATTCCGACGCACCGCCCGCTGGCCCGTGCGGACCAGGCCGACCTGATCTACCGCACCGAGGTCGCCAAGTTCGACGCGGTCGTCGACGACATCGCGGAGAAGTACGAGAAGGGCCAGCCGGTCCTGGTCGGCACGACATCCGTGGAGAAGTCCGAGTACCTCTCCAAGCAGCTCAACAAGCGGGGCGTGCGCCACGAGGTCCTCAACGCCAAGCAGCACGACCGGGAGGCCGTGATCGTCGCCCAGGCGGGCCGCAGGGGCGCCGTCACGGTCGCCACGAACATGGCCGGCCGCGGCACCGACATCAAGCTCGGCGGCAACCCGGACGAGATCGCCGAGGACGAGCTGCGGGCCAAGGGCCTGGACCCGGTGGAGCACTCCGAGGAGTGGTCGGCGGCGCTGCCGGCCGCGCTGGAGCGGGCCGAGAAGGCCGTCGAGACCGAGTTCGAAGAGGTCAAGGAGCTCGGCGGCCTGTACGTGCTGGGCACCGAGCGACACGAGTCGCGTCGCATCGACAACCAGCTCCGCGGCCGTTCCGGCCGTCAGGGCGACCCGGGTGAGTCCCGGTTCTACCTCTCCCTGGGCGACGACCTGATGCGGCTGTTCAAGGCGCAGATGGTCGAGCGCGTGATGGCCATGGCCAACGTCCCGGACGACGTGCCGATCGAGAACAAGATGGTCACCCGCGCCATCGCCTCCGCCCAGTCGCAGGTCGAGCAGCAGAACTTCGAGATCCGTAAGAACGTCCTCAAGTACGACGAGGTGCTCAACCGGCAGCGCGAGGTCATCTACGGCGAGCGTCGCCGCGTCCTGGAGGGCGAGGACCTGCACGAGCAGGTGCGGCACTTCATGGACGACACGATCGAGGCGTACGTCGAGGCCGAGACGTCGGAGGGCTTCGCCGAGGAGTGGGACCTGGACCGGCTCTGGGGCGCCTTCAAGCAGCTCTATCCGGTGCAGGTGACCGTGGACGAGCTGGAGGAGGCGGCCGGCGACCTGGCCGGTGTCACCTCCGACTTCCTCATCGAGTCCATCAAGGACGACATCCACGAGCAGTACGACGCGCGGGAGAAGGAGCTCGGCTCCGAGATCATGCGCGAGCTGGAACGCCGCGTCGTGCTCTCCGTCCTGGACCGCAAGTGGCGCGAGCACCTCTACGAGATGGACTACCTCCAGGAGGGCATCGGCCTGCGTGCCATGGCGCAGAAGGATCCGCTGGTGGAGTACCAGCGCGAGGGCTTCGACATGTTCCAGGCCATGATGGAGGGCATCAAGGAGGAGTCCGTCGGCTACCTGTTCAACCTGGAGGTTCAGGTCGAACGGCAGGTCGAGGAGGTTCCCGTGGCAGAGCGCGGGGCGGCGGAGGACCGGGGCAAGAAGGACGCCGTCCCGGCAGGCGCCGCGCCCGCCCCGGCGATCCGTGCCAAGGGTCTGGACGCGCCGCAGCGTCCGGATCGGCTGCACTTCTCGGCCCCCACCGCCGAGGGCGGCGTCGTCGAGGGCGAGATGCCGACCGGTGACGGACCGGTGCGGTCCCCCGCTGACGGCATGACCCGCGCGGAGCGGCGCAAGGCACAGAAGGGCGGCCGTCGCCGCAAGAAGTGAACGGCCGCGGGCGGTGCTCCTGGCGCGCCCGCCCGCCGACGGGCCGGGCCCGTGCTCCTCAGCGGGGCACGGGCCCGGCCCGCTTCGCGTCATCCCAGCTCGACCGCAGCACACCGCCAGCGCCGGTCCTCGCCCGCCTCCAGCCGGAACGCCATCGCCCGTTCGCGGCCGCCGGTGCTGATCCGGGCGCTGGCCTCGATCACGTCGTCCTCCAGGCGCATGCTGCGCACCGATGCCAGCACCGCGGCCCGCCGGTCCGCGCCGTCCGGACGCAGCGGCGCCCGTTCCGCGAGGGCGACGACCTGGTCGAAGGCCGTCCCGCGGGCGTGGCCCAGCAGGGCGTGCACCGGCCGGCGGCCGCTGAGCACCTCGACCAGCTGCTCGGCGAACCACCGCGACGGGGAGGGGCGTACGGCTGTCCGCACGCCGCCGCGGGCACCCGGACGCCGGGGGTCCCGCCGTCCGGGCGGGGCGGTACGGGCGGGGGCGCGCCGCCGTGGGCCGGGCCCGACGGGGGTGCGGGCGCCGGGCGGTGGCGTGCCCGCGGCCCGGCCTGCGGCGGCGCGGTCCCTGGCGTTCCCGGCGGCCCCATCGGCCCCATCGGCCCCGGTGGCCCCGGTGGCCCCATCGGCCCCATCGGTCCCGGTGTTCCTGGCGTTCCCGGCGGTCCGGGCACCGGGGCCGCCCGGGGAAGCGGAGGGAGCGGTGGTCGCGGAGCGTGAGGGCGCGGGTGACGACGGGTGCGTCCGCTGCTCGTCGGCGTGCGGCCGCCTCGGCTGCGGCACCGGCGGGCCTGCGGGCTCGCCGCCGGGTGTGCGCCGCTGGTCACAGGTGCTGGGCATGGGTTCTCCCCCGATCCGTGATGGGTGCTGCACGAGATGACTACTCGCCAGTAGCTCAGGTTCTAGCGGCGTCCCGTCGTCGGCCGCAACGCGCGGCGGGCCCGCGTCGTCGCGGAGTGTGATGCACCTATCCGGGTGAGCGGCTGTCGGGCGCTGACGCGCGAGGGTCCCGCTCGTGCGCTGCACAGCTCCGATACCGGGCCCACCCGTCCCGGCCGCCGGGCGGACCGGTCGTACCGGCGGCGGGCGCAGGAGTGAACGGCGGACCGTATGCTGACGGGGCAGTCGGAACGGCGATACACGAAAGCGGCAGCCATGCGCGTCTACGTCCCCCTGACCCTTCCCGCTCTCGCCGCCGCGCACCGCTCCGGCGCACTGGGTCCGGAAGCCTTCGACGCCTACGCCGTGACACCGGGGCTGCGCGAGTGGTACGTCTCCGACGACCTGGAGGAGCTGGAGTACGCCGCCCTCAACCGGGCCGCGCAGGCGTCGTTGCGCCTGCTGGCCTGCGACCCCGAGGCACCCCGGGTGCGTGTGGTGGTCGCGGTCGACGTCGCCGACGGCGCCGCGACCGCCGACCCCGACCGCAGTCCCGACCCCTCCGCGCTCGGCGAGGTCCGCGTCGCCGGGCCCGTGTCCCTCACCGATGCGGCGGCGGTGCACGTGGACGCCGAGGACGCCCGTGAGGACGTGTCCGCCGCGGCCGAGGCCCTCGGTGCGGCCGACAAGGGTGACGACGACGCCCGCTTCGTCGTGGACGGCGCCGAGGACCACGAACTGCTGTGGTTCGCCACCCAGGAGATCGACACTCTGCTGGGCCGAGCGTCCGGTGGTCCAGCGTCCGAGAGCTGAGCGTGCACAGGCCCGGAGGGGCCCGGGAGTGCGCCGGAATTCCGTTACCGCGCTGTCGGACCCGGCGCGTACGGTGCTGCACATGGCATCTCCGCAGCACGCAGGCACCACCCACATCGTCTGGGACTGGAACGGGACGCTCCTCCACGACATCCACGCCGTCCTCGACGCGACGAACGCCGCGTTCGCGGAGACCGGTATGCCATCGATCACCCTGGAGCGCTACCGCGACCTGTACTGCGTTCCCGTCCCCCGTTTCTACGAACGGCTGATGGGGCGGCTGCCCACGGACGAGGAGTGGGCGGCCATGGATGCGATGTTCCACCGGCACTACTGGGAGCGCGCCGAGGGCCTGGGCCTCACCGAAGGCGCGGCGGAGCTGCTGGCCGCCCGGCAGGCCGCCGGGCACACGCAGTCGCTGTGCTCGCTCGCGCCGCACGACATGCTGCTGCCCCTGATCCGCACGCACGGCATCGACGCCCATTTCCTGCGGGTGGACGGCTCCACCGGTGACAACGCCGGCGGCAAGGCCGCCCAGATGGCGCGCCACCTGGCGGCGCTGGAGGGCGTCGGTTCCGACCGGACGGTGGTCATCGGCGACGCGGTGGACGATGCGGTGGCGGCCGCGCACGTCGGGGCGAGGGCCGTGCTGTACACCGGCGGTTCGCACAGCCGCGCCAGTCTGGAGGAGGCGGGCGTGCCCGTCGTCGACACCCTCGCCGAAGCGGTCGAGGCCGCGGACCGTATCGCCTCCGGCGTCCGCCACGTCTGACTGTGAGGAGTGTGGTGGCTTCTCCGACGGGTCTGACTCACCGTCTGACCGACGCCTCGCGGTTGTCTTTCAACCGCCCAGGCCGCACCGGAGCTGCTGGCTCTGCAGGGCGTCGGCGCGGACGTGGCCGGTCAGCTTCTGGCCACGGCTGCGGACAATCCCGACCGGTTGCACTCGGAAGCCGCCTTCGCACATCTGTGTGGCGTCGCCCCGATAGGTCACGCCGGCCGGAGGAAGCCCCGCTTCGGGTGGTGGTGTGTCTACCTCGAGCGCCGCACCGCCACCGTCCCAACCGTGGTGGTGACCGCGCCGCCCGCCACGTGGTCCAGGGACCGCGTCAGGACGCGGTGGAGGCCTCATCGCAGCCGCTTGACATCCATAGGAGCATCGCCCCGCCCAGGGACCGGGTCCGCCCGCTCACCTCCGCAGCGGCGCGCAGCCACGTGCGGCGTCGCCCGGGCCGGGTGAAGCAGGGGCAGGGAGGGAACGGCCGCGGGCCCGCCGCGGACGGGTGACCGGGGCGTCGGAGGAGGTGCGCGCCGCGTCGCGGCTCCGCCGCGGGGACGCCGGGAAGGGCCGCGCGGTTTCGTCCATATCGGCAGGTTTCCCGGAGGGATTTTTGTACGCCGTACCAATCGGCCACCGCATCCGAGGGGGTACGTTGGTGCGCGTGACCAGCGCGATACACGCGGAGGGCGCCGACGCCCTCGCCCCGCGCCCCGGGGGACACCGCTCCGGGGCCGTCGCCGCTGGTCACCGCATCCGGCATGACGTCTCACTTCTGCGGACACCCCGTGCTGTGTGTGACGTCGTCGTGCCCACACCACACCGACGTCACGCAACGGCGCGCGACAGGAGTCAGAGGACATGCAGACCAAGCTGGACGAAGCCAAGGCCGAGCGGCTCGCCGAGGCGGTTCGAGTAGCCGAGCAGAGCCCGCTGGGAGGCCAGAAGACCAAGGGTCTCCAGCCGCACTCCCTCGGCGCGTATCTCCAGCGCTACTACCTGCACACCGCCCCGGAGGACCTGACCGACCGGGACCCGGTCGACATCCTCGGTGCGGCTCTCGCCCACCACACCCTGGCGCAGGACCGTCCGCAGGGCACGGCGAACGTACGGGTCTACACCCCCTCCGTGGACGAGAACGGCTGGGCCTGCACGCACACGGTCGTCGAGGTGGTCACCGACGACATGCCCTTCCTCGTCGACTCCGTCACCAACGAGCTGTCCCGCGAGGGCCGCGGCATCCACGTCGTCGTGCACCCGCAGATGATCGTCCGCCGCGACGTCACGGGTGCGTTGCTGGAGGTGCTGGACGCGGGCCGCGACCCGTTCTCACCCGCTGCGACCACGCATCGCCCGGAGGAGCTGCCGGACGACGCGGTGCATGAGTCGTGGATTCACGTCGAGATCGACCGTGAGACGGACCGCGAGGACCTCCAGGAGATCCGCGAGAGTCTGCTGAGCGTCCTGTCGGACGTCCGCGAGGCCGTCGAGGACTGGACGAAGATGCGCGACGCCGCCCTGCGCATCGCGGACGAGCTGACGGACGAGGCGGCCCCGGACGACCTGCGCGAGGGCGAGCTGGAGGAGGCCCGCGAGCTGCTGCGCTGGCTGGCCGACGACCACTTCACCTTCCTCGGCTACCGCGAGTACGAGCTGGAGACCGAGGGCGACGGCGGTGACGGCGAGGGGACGCTGCTGCTGGCCGCCAAGGCGGGCACCGGCCTGGGCGTGCTCCGCTCCGACCCGCGGCACGTGGACGACGAGGGGCACCCGGTGTCGCCGTCGTTCAACCGGCTGCCGTCGGACGCCCGTGCCAGAGCGCTCGAGCACAACCTGCTGATTCTCACCAAGGCCAACAGCCGTGCCACCGTGCACCGCCGCTCCTACCTCGACTACGTCGGCGTGAAGAAGTTCGACGCCGACGGGAACGTGGTGGGCGAGCGCCGCTTCCTTGGCCTGTTCAGCTCGGCGGCCTACACCGAGTCGGTGCGCCGCGTGCCGGTGATCCGCCGCAAGGTGGCCGAGGTGCTGTCGACGGCGGGCTTCACCCCGGACAGCCACGATGGCCGGGACCTGCTCCAGATCCTGGAGACGTACCCGCGCGACGAGCTGTTCCAGACGCCGGTCGAGGAGCTGCGCGCGATCGTCACCTCGGTGCTCTACCTCCAGGAGCGCCGCCGGCTGCGGCTCTACCTGCGCCAGGACGAGTACGGCCGGTACTACTCGGCGCTGGTGTACCTGCCGCGCGACCGCTACACCACGGCCGTGCGGCTGCGGCTGATCGACATCCTGACGGAGGAGCTGGGCGGCACCAGCGTCGACTTCACGGCGTGGAACACCGAGTCGATCCTCTCTCGGCTGCACTTCGTCATCCGGGTGAAGCCCGGCAGTGCGCTGACCGAGCTGACCGACGAGGAGACGGACCGCATCGAGACCCGGCTGGCCGAGGCCGCCCGGTCGTGGGCGGACGGCTTCACCGAGGCGCTGGTCTCCGAATGCGGCGAGGAACAGGCCGCCGAGCTGGCGCACCAGTACGCCAACGCCTTCCCGGAGGGCTACAAGGCCGACTTCCCGCCCCGCGCCGCGGTCGCGGACCTCCAGCACATCCAGAAGCTGCGCGGCGGCGGCGAGGAGCGTGGCTCGGACGTGGAGCGTCCGGACTTCGCGCTCAGTCTGTACGAGCCGGTGGGCGCCGCGATCGGCGAGCGCCGCTTCAAGATCTACCGCACCGGCGAGCCGGTGTCGCTGTCGGCGGTGCTGCCGGTGCTCCACGCGCTGGGCGTCGAGGTGGTCGACGAGCGGCCGTACGAGCTGAAGGCCTCCGACCGCAGCCGCGCGTGGATCTACGACTTCGGGCTGCGGATGCCCGTGTCGCAGATGAAGTCCTTCGGCGACGACGCCCGCGAGCGCTTCCAGGAGGCGTTCAGCGCGGTGTGGACGGGCCGTGCGGAGAACGACGGCTTCAACACGCTGGTGTTCACCGCGGGGCTGACCTGGCGACAGGCGATGGTGCTGCGCGCCTACGCGAAGTACCTGCGGCAGGCCGGCGCGACCTTCAGCCAGGACTACATGGAGGACACCCTCCGGCACAACGTCCACACCACCCGGCTGCTGGTGAACCTGTTCGAGGCGCGGATGTCGCCGGAGCGGGCGCGGGCCGGGCACGAGCTGACCGACGCGATGCTGGAGGAGCTGGACGCCGCACTGGACGAGGTCGCCAGCCTGGACGAGGACCGCATCCTGCGCTCGTTCCTCACCGTCATCAAGGCCACGCTGCGCACCAACTACTTCCAGCGCGACACCTACGGCGAGCCGCACGCGTATGTGTCGATGAAGCTCGACCCGCAGCAGATCCCCGATCTTCCGGCGCCGCGTCCGGCGTACGAGATCTGGGTGTACTCGCCGCGCGTGGAGGGCGTGCACCTGCGGTTCGGCAAGGTCGCGCGCGGCGGTCTGCGCTGGTCCGACCGCCGGGAGGACTTCCGGACCGAGATCCTGGGCCTGGTGAAGGCGCAGGAGGTCAAGAACACCGTCATCGTGCCGGTGGGCGCCAAGGGCGGCTTCGTCGGCAAGCAGCTGCCCGACCCCGCGGTGGACCGGGACGCCTGGCAGGCGGAGGGCATCGCCTGCTACCGGACCTTCATCTCCGGTCTGCTGGACATCACCGACAACCTGGTGGCTGGCGAGGTCGAGCCGCCGACGGACGTGGTGCGGCACGACGAGGACGACACCTACCTGGTCGTCGCGGCGGACAAGGGCACCGCGAAGTTCTCCGACATCGCCAACGAGGTGGCGACGGCGTACGGCTTCTGGCTGGGCGACGCGTTCGCCTCCGGCGGCAGCGCGGGCTACGACCACAAGGGCATGGGCATCACCGCCAAGGGCGCCTGGGAGTCGGTGAAGCGCCACTTCCGGGAGCTGGGCTACGACACCCAGACGCAGGACTTCACCGTTGTCGGCATCGGCGACATGAGCGGCGACGTGTTCGGCAACGGCATGCTGCTGTCGGAGCACATCCGGCTGGTGGCCGCGTTCGACCACCGGCACATCTTCCTCGACCCGGACCCGGACGCCGCGACCTCGTACGCCGAGCGCAGGCGCGTCTTCGACCTGCCGCGTTCCTCGTGGGAGGACTACGACACCTCACTGATCTCGGCGGGCGGCGGCGTCCACCCGCGCAGCGCCAAGTCGGTGCCGATCACCCCGCAGGTGCGCAAGGCGCTGGGTATCGAGTCCGGAGTCAGCAAGATGACGCCGGCCGACCTGATGCGGGCCATCCTGTCCGCCCCGGTCGACCTGCTGTGGAACGGCGGCATCGGCACGTACGTGAAGGCGTCCACCGAGTCGAACGCCGACGTCGGGGACAAGGCGAACGACGCCATCCGGGTGGACGGCCAGGACCTGCGGGTGAAGGTCGTCGGTGAGGGCGGCAACCTGGGCCTGACCCAGCTCGGCCGCATCGAGTACGCGCACCACGGCGGCCGCATCAACACCGACGCGATCGACAACAGCGCGGGCGTGGACACCTCGGACCACGAGGTGAACATCAAGATCCTGCTGAACGCGGTGGTCACGGCCGGCGACATGACCGTCAAGCAGCGCAACGCGCTGCTCGCCGAGATGGAGGACGAGGTCGGCGCGCTGGTGCTGCGCAACAACTACGCGCAGAACGCCGCCCTGGCCAACTCCCTGGAGCAGGCTTCCAGCCTGCTCCACGCCCACCAGCGGCACATGCGACGGCTGACGAAGGAGGGCAAGCTCGACCGCCAGCTGGAGTTCCTGCCGGGCGACAAGCAGATCCGGGAGCGGCTGAACAGCGGCCTCGGGCTCACCCAGCCCGAACTGGCTGTGATGCTCGCCTACACCAAGATCGTCGTCACCGAGGACCTGCTGGCCAGCGACCTGCCCGACGACGCGTATCTCCAGCAGCTCGCCCTGGCGTACTTCCCGAGGGCGCTGTGCGAGCGGTTCGAGCAGGAGATCCACGAGCACGCGCTGCGCCGCGAGATCATCACGACGCTGCTGGTCAACGACGCGATCAACACCGGCGGCTCCTCGTTCGTGCACCGGCTGAAGGAGGAGACCGGGGCGTCCACGGAGGAGATCGTCCGGGCGCACACCGCGGCCCGCGCGGTCTTCGGCCTGGGCGCCATCTGGGACGAGGTCGAGTCGCTGGACAACAAGGTGTCGGCGGAGATCCAGACCCGCATCCGGCTGCACTCGCGGCGGCTGGTGGAGCGCGCCACGCGCTGGCTGCTCAACAACCGGCCGCAGCCCCTCCAGCTCACCGAGACGATCGAGCTGTTCGGCGAGCGGGTGGCCACCGTGTGGGCCGAGCTGCCCAAGCTGCTCCAGGGCGACGACCTGGAGTGGCACCGCAAGGTGCACGACGAGCTGGCCGGTGCGGGCGTGCCGGAGGACCTGGCGCGTAAGGTGGCTGGCTTCTCGGCGGCGTTCCCCGCGCTGGACGTCGTCGCGGTCGCCGAGCGCACCGGGAACAGCCTGCTGGACGTCGCCGAGGTGTACTACGACCTGGCCGACCGGCTGGCCATCACCCAGCTCCAGGAGCGGGTCGGCGAGCTGCCGCGTTCCGACCGCTGGCAGTCCATGGCCCGCGCGGCGATCCGCGAGGACCTGTACGCGGCCCACCAGCTGCTGACGGCGGATGTACTGGCGTCCACGGACGAGACGGCGGGCGCCGGGCAGCGCTTCACGGCCTGGGAGGAGAAGAACTCCGCCATCCTGCACCGCGCCCGGGCGACGCTGGAGGAGATCCACGCCTCGGAGTCCTTCGACCTGGCGAACCTGTCGGTGGCCATGCGGACCATGCGCACGCTGCTGCGCAGCAACCGCTGACGGCCGCGTAGCGCACCCGAGCACCGGGCACGGCCCGTCTCCCGTACTGCGGGAGGCGGGCCGTCGCCGTTCTCGTCCGCGTCCCGGGGAGTATCCCCGTCCGCGTCTCCGTTCACATTCCCCCGAGTGCCCCACCGGAGTACGAAAGCGGGCATACTGTGCGACGATTTCTGGCACGTGGTCGACGGAACCCATCCGCCGCCGCGCGCAGCAGCCGCCTCATCCGTCGCGTACGTGTTCGAACGAGTCGAGTCGGGGATTCGGGAGCTCATGCCACGTCTCAGCATCGTCGTACCGGTCTTCAAGGTTCAGGGCTACCTCCGCGAGTGCCTGGACTCGATCCTGCGCCAGTCCTTCACCGACCTGGAGGTCATCGCGGTCGACGACTGCTCGCCGGACGGCAGCGGCCGCATCCTGGACGAGTACGCCGCACGCGACGGCCGGGTCACCGTGCTGCACCTGCCGGAGAACGTCGGGCTCGGCCGCGCCCGGAACGCGGGCGTCGAGCGCGCGACCGGCGACTACCTGCTCTTCCTCGACAGCGACGACAGCTACCTGGACGGCGCCTTGGAGGCCATCGCCCGGCGGCTCGACGCCTGTGGCGACCCGGACGTGCTGGTCTTCGACCACGTGCGCTCGTTCTGGTGGAACGTGGTCCGCCCCAGCCAGTTCGGCGAGGTCCTCGCCGCCGTCGGCGACCGCACCGCGAGCGTGTTCGAGGAGCCCGCGCTGCTGGAACTCTTCGCCGTCGCCTGGAACAAGGCCTACCGGCGCGCGTTCTACCGGGCAGGCGGCCTGGCCTTCCTGCCCGGTCTGTACGAGGACGCCCCGCTGGCGTACGAGGCGATGATCACCGCGGAACGGGTCGGCTGCCTGGACCGCGCCTGCGTGGACTACCGGCAGCGCTACCAGGGCGCCATCACCCGCTCGCCGGGCCGGAAGCATTTCGACATCTTCCCCCAGTACGCCTCGCTGTTCGCCTTCCTCGACGAGCGCCCGCACCTGGACCCGCTGCGTCCGGTGATCTTCGAGCGCATGATCAACCACTTCGTGTTCTGCCTCGGGCGCCCCGACCGGGTACGGCCCGTCGACCGCCGCGAGTACTTCGGCGTCGCCGCCGCCTTCCACCGCCGCTACCGCCCGCAGGACTACCACCCACCCGCCGGCCGTTCCGGGCTGGCGCACCGCGCCGTCGCCTCCGGACGTTTCCCGCTCTTCGCCTCCGTGGACGCCGCCCGCGAGATGCACCGCCGCGGCACGTCCGGGGTACGGCTCTCCCGGCGCACCGCTGGGAAGGTCGCCTACCGGGCGCTGTACCGGATGCAGCGCCGGCTGCCGCTCGACGAGCACCTCGCCGTCTACAGCGCCTACTGGGACCGCGGGATGCGCTGCAATCCGGCCGCGATCGAGGCCAAGGTCCGCGAGCTGGCGCCGCACGTGCGCAGCGTGTGGGTGGTGCGCCGGGAGGCCGTCGAGTCGCTGCCGCCCGGCGTCGACTACGTGCTGCCGCGCAGCGTCCGCTACTGGCAGGTCATCGCCCGCGCCACGTACCTGGTCAACAACGTCAACTTCCCCGACTACGTGGTCAAGCGGGAGGGCCAGGTCCACCTCCAGACCCACCACGGCACGCCACTGAAGCGGATGGGCCTGGACCAGCAGCCGTTCCCCGCGGCGGCGGCCGGGATGAGCTTCCGCCGCCTGCTGCACCGGGCGGGCCGCTGGGACTACAGCATCTCGGCCAACCCGCACTCCACCGAGATGTGGGACCGCGTCTACCCGTGCCCGTACGAGCACCTGGAGACCGGCTACCCGCGCAACGACGTCTTCTCCACCGCCACCTACGACGACGTCCTCGCGATCCGCGAACGTCTCGGCGTCCCCCGGGACCGGGTGGCCCTGCTGTACGCGCCCACCATGCGCGACTATCGCAAGAGCTTCGTCCCCGAGCTCGACCTGGTGCGCATCGCGCAGGAACTCGGCGACGGCTACGTGCTGATGGTGCGCACACACTACTTCTACGGCCAGGACCCGCGCCTGGAGGAGCTGGAGCGGCAGGGCCTGCTGCTGGACGTGTCCGCGCACGACAGCGTCGAGGAGCTGTGCCTTGCCTCCGACGGGCTGATCACCGACTACTCGTCGGTGATGTTCGACTACGCCAACCTGGATCGGCCGATCCTCACCTACGCCCCGGACTGGGAGGCGTACCAGGCGGCCCGTGGCGTCTACTTCGACCTCCTCTCCGGCCGTCCGGGCGAGACCCCGGGGACGGTGGCGCGCACCGAGGGGGAGCTGATCGCCGCCCTCACCTCCGGCGCCTGGCGCGGTGAGGACGCCGCCCGGCTGCGAGCGGCGTTCCGGGAGCGCTTCTGCCCCTGGGACGACGGGCGGGCGGCCGAACGCGTGGTGCGCCGTGTGTTCCTGGGCCAGGACGCCGACGCACTCCCGCCCGTGGTGCCGGTCGCCGCCCGGCGGCCGCCGCGCGCCGTGCACCACGACGACGCGTCCTCCGCCGGGCGGCCCGCCGCCCCGGTCGTCTGAAGGGTGCGGCCCGAGCGCCGGGCTCTCAGTCGAACATGCGGTCCACGACCCGGGCCGCTGCCGTGCCGTCGTCCAGGTCGCAGAACGCCCGGCGGAAGTCCGCGTACGCGTCTCGGTGCACGTCCGCCACCGCGTCCACCTCGCGCAGCGCCTCGATCACCTCGTCCGAGGATGACAGCAGCGGTCCCGGCGCGCGCCGCTCGAAGTCGAAGTAGAAGCCGCGCAGCACATCCCGGTAGTGGTCGAGGTCGTAGGTGTGGAAGAGCATCGGCCGCCCGGTGTGCGCGAAGTCGAACATCACCGACGAGTAGTCGGTGACCAGCACGTCCGCGACGAGCAGCAGTTCTGCCAGGTCAGGGTGCGCGGAGACGTCCCGCACGAAACCGTCGGCGGTGCCGGGGACACTGTCGGCGACCAGATAGTGCTTGCGCACCAGCAGCAGGTGGTCCGCGCCGAGCGCGTCCCGCGCGGCGGCGAGGTCCAGCCGCAGGTCGAAGCGGCAGTTCGCGCGGTCGTACCGGTTGTCGTCCCGCCAGGTGGGCGCGTACAGCACCACGCGGGTGTCGAGGGGGATGTCCAGCCGGCGCCGCACCTCCTCCGCACGCTTCTCCCGGTCCTCCGTGTACAGCAGGTCGTTGCGCGGGTAGCCGGATTCCAGCACCTCGCCCTCGTAGCCGAACGCACGGCGCAGGATCGGGGTGCTGAAGCGGTTGGGGGAGAGCAGCACGCTCCACTCCGCGGCGCGGGCGGGCAGGCTCTCCAGATAGGAGCGGTTGGCGAAGTCGGTGTCCGCCAGATCCAGACCGATGCGCTTCAACGGCGTCCCGTGCCAGGTCTGCACCGCGGTCTGACCGTCACGCCGGGAGAACCAGCGGGGGAAGTGGGTGTTGCCGATCAGCCAACGGCTGCGCGCCAGTGCCTCGTGCCACCGGGCGCTGCCCATCGCCACCGCCTCCGCGCCGGACGGCACCAGCGCCTGCCCATCGCGCACCACCCACAGGTGCTCCACGTCCGTGCCGCGCCGCAGCACCTCCTCGTGCACCGCGCGCGGGGAGTCGGAGTACTGACGGCCGTCGAAGCTGTGGTACAGCACCGCGTCCCGCAGCGGCTGCCTCCGCGCGAGCGGATAGTGCAGGGTGCTGAGCCGGTGCTGCCCGTACGCGCCGCGCTCGGTCTCGGCGAGGTCGGAGCCGGAGGCGAGGAACAGCCGGTCGTGGTAGCGGCGTTCGGCGGTGAACGCGCGTCCGCCCGGCCCGCTGCTGCGGTGCGTCAGCGGCAGTGTGTCCAGCGCCGCGGGGTACAGCCGCACCGGCAGGTCGTGGTGCCGCGTCTCGGCGCCGACCGCCCGCAGGAACGGGAACCAGCGGCCCTGCCGCAGCGGCAGCTCGCCGGGCGCGGCACCGGCCGGACGCAGCGCGGTGCGGAAGCGTTCGCCGGACCTCTCCAGCGGCGCGGTCACCTCCTGACGGTGGCCGCTGTGCTGCCACACCACCTCCAGCTCCTCCCCGACTGCCTCGGGAAGCACGCCCTCGACGGCCAGTTCGCCGTCCGGGCTCCAGGACACCCGGTCCGCCACCGGATGCACCGGGCGGTCGGTCAGGGCCAGCAGACCCTGCGCGTCGGGACCGGCGTACAGCTCGCGCGGCGCGTGCTCACCGGACGCAGCCAGGGGCGCCCGCAGGGGTGCGCTCGCGGGCTGTTGCGCGGAGGGAACGACGATCCGGCAGGTGGTCTCGTCCGCGAGGGACAGGGCCGGCCGCCAGCGGTCGGTGCCGCGCTGCCGAGCGGCGCCCTCGGCAGCGTCGGGTCCGGCGCCGGTCTCCTCCGCCTCGCCCTCCTCACCCTCCTCGCCCTCCAGGGCGCGAGCGGCCGCGAGGGCGGAGGCGAGTTCGGCCGCCGCGACCGACACGGCGTACGGCGTCCAGCCGTCGTCGGCCGGCGCGGTGGACGCGTCCGGCCGGACGGGCAGTTCGACCTCCGTACCCGACTGCTGGTGCGCCATCCGCAGCGCCACCGGCCGGTGCGGTTTCCGCACCGCGAGGGTCGCGTGCCAGACGCCGTCCGCGATCCGCTGCCCGGTCAGCCGCGCGGTGGTCTCCTCCACCGTCAGCCGCAGCCGTCCGCTGGCGAAGCTCGCCGACACCCGGCGGTCGCCGGGCAGTTCGCGCACCGGAGGCTGCGCCCCCGATCCCTCGCTGCCGGCCTTGACGCCGCCGCTGCGCACCAGCCCGCCGGTCACCACGCCCAGACACACCGTCCAGCTCGCGCTGCGCCGGTCGCCGCGCAGCGCGGTCAGCAGCCGCTCGGGGTCCACGGTGATCTCGAAGCCGGACGCGTCGTAGGAGTACGTGCGCTGGCGGGAGTTGCGGGTGGCCTCGGGGGCCGGGACGGTCCGTACCCGCAGTGGCAGGCGCCGTCGGCTGCCACCGCCCAGGCGCAGCCAGCCGAACTTGCGGGAGCGCTGCGGGCGGTCGGCGTCCGCGGACCGGACGTAGCCGTAGCCGCGCAGCAGCAGCGTGCCGTCCGGCTGCCAGCGTGCCTCCCGCAGCCGGGCGTGCAGGGGTTGCTCGGCGGAGCGGACCCGGCCGATGCGGTGGGGCACCTCGATGGGGCTGCCGTCCGGTCGCAGGTATGTCGCAGTGCGGCGCGGCCCGCGACCGGTGACGTGGAAGACGTGGGGGTTGTCCCGCTCGAAGGCGAGGGCGGCGAGCAGGTCGTCGGTGCGGCCCTCGCGGACCAAATGCCACTTGATGCGTGACGGCAGCGGCAGCGCGGCGACCACGGCGGGGTCGACGCGGGTGAGGAAGTCGCGGGTGAGGGCGGCGAACTCGGCCTGGAAGCCCTCGTCCGCCTCCGGGAACGCGGCCAGGTAGGGCGCGAGGTCGATGGTGAGCACGCCGGTGTCGAAGTGGCGCTCGTCCTCGCCGCGGTGGCGGCGGTCGGCGGGCCGGCCGTGCACGAACCGGCTCACCGCGTCCAGGGCCCTGACCAGTTCGCGCAGCTCCGCACCCGCGCTCGCCCCCCGGGCGCGCGGCGCGCCGGCCACCGGCGCGCCGGGCTCCGGACGGTCTGCGCCGGAGTCCCGGCGGTGTAGCACCGGTTCGCCCACCACGTCCACGGCGGTGGCGAGGAAGTGCGCCGGCACCACCAGACGCAGGTCGGTCTGGCCCGCCTCCTCCGGCCAGGACAGCGCGTGGCGCTCCCAGAAGGCGCGACGGAAGACCTTCGTGCCGGCCATCCTGTCCCGGGCCAGATTGCGGTGCCGGGTCACGTGCGTGGCGGGCCGGTCGCGGTCCAGCGGCCTGCCCAGCAGAGGTGTCCGGCCGGGGCGGCCGTCCGCGCCGAGCCGTACGGCGTTGCCGGTGGCGAAGTCGGAACCGGTCTCCTCCAGGGTCCCGAGCAGCCGCTCGTACGCGGTGGGCGGCAGGGTGTCCTCGGGGTCGAGGAACGCGAGGTAGGGGATCTTGGCGCCGGTGTGCCGCAGGCCCGCGTTGCGGGCCCGGCCGGTGCGGCCCTGGCCTCCCGGCGGGCGGTCGGCCTCCCGCACGACGCGGAACCTCCGGTCCCCCGCGGCGAACGCGCGCGCCGCGGCCGCCACCGATGCATCCTCCGGACCGTCGTCCACGAGGACGACCTCCAGGTCCGCCGCCGTCTGGGCCGCCAGCGACCGCAGACACGGCAGCAGGGCGGCGTCGGTGGTGGGGAGGGGGACGACGACGCTGAGGCGCGGGCTCATCGGGATGCACGTCCGTTCATCGGGGCGAGACTTCTGCCACGATGCCCAACCGGTGACGGCCCGGGACGGTCACCGTACGCGATCCGTACGGGTGAGACGTGCGCTCCGGGAAGGCCGGATGCGGCACGCTCACAGGAGCCTCGCGAGGGGCGCCCCGGCCCGGAAAAAACGGAAGGCAAGGAGGTCGGAGACTCCTTGCCACCCTCAACGTATAGCGCATGGGGGGCCTTGCGGCAAGGTCCCCGTCGTGCCGCACAATCACCGGCCGAAGCCGGAACCAGGAAGACGGGGACTGCATGACGAACGACGTGATCGTGGTGGGCGGCGGGCCGACCGGCATGATGCTGGCCGCCGAGCTGCGGCTGTGGGGTGTGCGCACACTGGTGCTGGAGAAGGCGGCGGAGCCTTCCGCGTTCGTCCGCTCGCTCGGGCTGCACGTGCGCAGCATCGAGGTGATGGACCAGCGCGGCCTGCTGGAGCGGTTCCTCGCGGAGGGGCGCAAGCATCCGCTGGGCGGGTTCTTCGCCGGCATCGCCAAGCCCGCCCCCGAAGGGCTGGACACCGCCCACGGCTACGTGCTGGGCATTCCGCAACCGGTCACCGACCGGCTGCTCGCCGAGCGTGCCGCCGAGCTGGGCGCCGGCATCCGGCGCGGCTGCGACGTGGCCGGGCTGGAGCAGGACGAGCAGGGGGTGACCGTCGAGCTCGCCGACGGTGCGCGGCTGCGTGCGCGCTGGGTCGTCGGGTGCGACGGCGGCCGCAGCACGGTGCGGAAGCTGCTCGGCGTCGGCTTCCCCGGCGAGCCCAGCCGTACCGAGACGCTGCTGGGCGAGATGGAGGCGACCGCTGCGCCGGAGACGATGGCCGCCGTGACGGCGGAGGTGCGCAGGACCGAGCTGCGGTTCGGCGCCGGACCCGTCGGCGACGGGGTGTGCCGGGTCGTCGTGCCCGCCGAGGGGGTGGCCGAGGACCGTGCGGTCGCGCCCACCCTGGAGGAGTTCCGGCACCGGCTGCGAGCGGTCTGCGGCACCGACTTCGGTGTGCACTCGCCCCGCTGGCTGTCCCGTTTCGGCGACGCCACGCGGCTGGCCGAGCGGTACCGGAGCGGCCGGGTGCTGCTGGCCGGCGACGCGGCGCACATCCACCCGCCGGTCGGCGGGCAGGGACTCAACCTCGGCGTGCAGGACGCCTTCAACCTCGGCTGGAAGCTGGCGGCCGAGGTCCGCGGCACGGCGCCGGAGGGGCTGCTGGAGAGCTACGAGACCGAACGGCGCCCGGTGGCTGCCGATGTGCTGGACAACACCCGCGCACAGATGGTGCTGATGTCCACCGAGCCGGGGCCGCAGGCGGTACGGCGGCTGGTCTCGGAGCTGATGGACTTCGAGGAGGTGAACCGGCATCTGGTCGAGAAGATCACGGCGACGGCCGTCCGCTACGACGCCGGGGAGGGGCACGCTCTGCTGGGGTTGCGGATGCGCGACGTGCAGCTGAAGCGGGGCCGCCTCTACGCGCTGATGCACGGTGGCCGGGGGCTGCTGCTCGACCGGGCGGGGCGACTCTCGGCGGCGGGCTGGGCCGACCGCGTGGACCACGTGGTCGACGGGAGCGACGAACTGGACGTTCCCGCGGTGCTGCTGCGCCCGGACGGGCATGTGGCGTGGGTGGGAGAGGAGCAGGAGGAGCTGACCGGCCCGATGGAGCGGTGGTTCGGGGCCGCGGCCCCGGCCGGTGCCTGACACCCCCCGTGCGGCCGGACGGCGACGGCCGCGGCGCCCTCGGGCGACCGCGGCCGTCTCCGCGCCGGGCGCGCCCGTGGCCGGAGGAGGGTCCGGAACGGAACGCGCCCGGCGCGGGGTGGGCTCGGGCAGGACGGGCGAATCGTCCGTGCCCGGCCCGACTGCACGGCGGAGGGCAGGTTACTCTCCCCAGTCCTGCCCTCCCCCGCGTCGGTGAGGAGACCCGGCATCCCCAGGATCCCGGGCTCCCCCGTCACTGCGGGCCTATTTGACCGAGCCCGCCATCACGCCGGAGACGAACTGCCGCTGGAAGGCGAAGAAGACCGCCAGCGGGATGACCATCGACATGAACGCGCCGGGTGCCAGTACGTCGATGTTGTTGCCGAACTGCCGGACCTGCTGCTGGAGCGCGATGGTGATCGGCGGCGAACCGGAGTCCGCGAAGATCAGCGCGACCAGCATGTCGTTCCAGACCCACAGGAACTGGAAGATGCCCAGCGAGGCGATCGCCGGTCCGCCCAGCGGCATGATGACGCGGGTGAACAGGCGGATCTCGCCGGCGCCGTCCAGCCGTGCGGCCTCCAGCAGCTCCTTCGGGATCTCCGCGAAGAAGTTGCGCAGCAGGAACACCGCGAAGGGGAGACCGAAGGCGGTGTGGAAGAGCACCACGCCGGGGATGGTCTCGAAGAGTCCCACCGCGTTGAACAGCTTCGCGACCGGGATCAGCGCCACCTGGATGGGGACGACCAGCAGGCCGACGACCACCAGGAACCACCAGTCGCGGCCGGGGAAGTCCATCCAGGCGAAGGCGTATCCGGCGAGCGAGCCGATGACGATGACCAGCACCGTCGACGGAATGGTGATCGCGATGGTCACGCCGAGCGAGCCGGTGATGGCGTCGTTGGCGAACAGCGCCTCGTAGTTCGCGCTGGTCAGTTGGCCCGGGTCGGTGAAGACCGTCCACCAGCCCGAATCGGCGATGTCGGCCGAATCGCGGAAGGACGAGCTCAGCAGGCCGGCCGTCGGCATCAGCCAGATCAGGGCGATGACGACGAGGGCGAACCGCACGAACGTACCGCCGGTGAGCGAGGTGAGCCGGGAGGCGACGGTGCGCCGGGGCTTCCCGTCGGCGGGTCCGGTCCCGGAGCCCGCCGCGGCTGCGGCCTGCTCCTTCCCGGGGGCCGGCACGGCCGGCGCGGGAGTGGGGGTACTCATCGTCGGTTCTCCCTCCGCAGGCGGCGGATGTTGATGACCATGACCGGCAGGACGAGCAGCAGCAGGAGCACCGCGAAGGCGCTGCCGAGGCCCTGGTTGGCGCCGCCACCGAAGGACACCAGGTAGAGCTGGAGGGCGAGGACACTCGCATCGGACTGCACCGCGCTGGGCGCGATGATGTACACGAGGTCGAAGATCTTCATCACGTTGATCATCAGCGTGACGAGGACGACGCCGAGCACCGGTGCGAGCAGCGGCACGGTCACCTTGCGGAAGACCTGCCATTCGCTGGCGCCGTCGACGCGTGCGGCCTCCAGGATCTCCCGGGGGACGCTGGCCAGTCCGGCGGCGATCAGCACCATCGCGAAGCCGGCCCACATCCAGAGGTAGGAGCCGATGATCGCGGGTGTGACGAGTGCCGGGCCGAGCCAGTCGACGCCGTTGTACGGTTCGCTGAAGTTGGCGGCCGGCAGTCGCAGGGTCGCGCCTTCGGCCTCCGCCGGCAGCGCGTACGTGCCGTCCTCGCCGGTGGTCGCGGTGGCGACGACCTCGCCGTCCTTGACCGCCTCGACGGCGATCCCGGCGAGAGCCTTCTCCTTCGGGTCGATCGTGCCGGCCTCGCCGCCGCCTCCCGGGGTGAAGTCCAGCCAGACGGTGCCGGTGACCTCGTCGCCGGAGGGCTGGGCGGTGCCCGCGGTCGCGGCCTGGGCCACGTCCTGCGGGGGCACGCCGACCAGCGGCAGGTTCGTCGGGTCGGCCGAGCCGACGGTGTCGGCGGTGACGAAGCCGCCGCCCTTGATCTCCTCCAGTCCGGCGTTCGGACGCGGCCGGGCTCCCGGCCAGGCGGAGGATTCGGCGAAGGTGTCGTGGACGCCGACCCACACGGCGTTGGCGACGCCGCGGTCGGGCTCCTGCTCGTAGACGAGCCGGAAGATGATGCCGACGGCCAGCATGGAGATCGCCATCGGCATGAAGATGATCAGCTTGAACGCGGTGGCGAACCGGAGCCTGTCGGTCAGTACGGCGAACATCAGACCGAGCAGGGTGGCGATCGACGGCGCGACGATCACCCAGATCAGGGTGTTCTGGACCGAGGTCAGGTTGTCGGGATCGGTGAAGATCTCGACGTAGTTGGCCAGACCGACGAAGGAGTCGCCCGCAGCGTCGAAGAAGCTGCGCCAGATCGAGTAGCCGATCGGGTAGACGACGAGTGCGCCGAGTAGCAGGAAGGCCGGGAGCAGGAAGCTGACGGCCACCCAGGGGCGGGCGCGCATCGCTGACACGCGCCCGCCCGCACCCGTACGGGCAGAGCTGCCGCCTGGACTGCTGGACTGGTCAGGTTCATCAGTTCCACGGCTTCCGGGGTCCTTGACTGCAGGAGCCCCGGAGCCACCCGCGGATGCTTGGGACATGAGAGATGGTCTCCTGCTGTCAGTTGCCGAACGCCTTGGCGGCGGACTTCTCCAGGGCCTGCATGGCGCCTTCGACGTCCTCGGGGTTCTTCAGGAAGTCCTGCAGGGCCTTCCACTCGCCCTCGCCCTTGGTGCCGCCGAAGGCCGCGGGGGCCTGGTCGGACATGTCGAAGCGGAAGTCGTCGCCCGAGTCGATGAGCGCCTGGGCGATCTCACGCTGGACGTCGTCCGGGTACGCGGCGGTGTCCAGACCCTTGTTCGGGGACAGGAAGCCGCCCTGCTCGGCCATGATGCGTGCGGCGTCCTTGGAGGCGAGGAAGGTCATCATGGCGTGGGCGGCCTTGGTGTCCTTCAGCGCCACCGCGGCGTCGCCCGCCGTCACGACCGGGGAGTCGCCCTCGCCGACGGCCGGGAACGGGAAGACCTGCGCGTCGGAGCCGATCTTGGCGTCGGTGTCGTTGGCGATGGTGACGCCGACGAAGTCGCCCTCGTAGACCATGGCGGCCTGCGGGGCCTCCAGGTCGGAGAAGGTCTTGGTGACCGACTCCGGGAACGGCGTCTGCAGAGCGCCGCTCTTGCCGCCGGTGAGCAGCTGGTCCTCACCGAAGAGCTCGCCGAGTGTGGTCAGCGCCTTCTCCACCGAGGGGTCGGTCCACTTGATCTCGTGGGCCGCCAGCTTGTCGTACATCTCCGGGCCGGCCTGCGAGAGGTAGACGTTCTCGAACCAGTCGGTCAGGGTCCAGCCGTCGGCGCCGCCGACGGAGACCGGCTCGACACCGGAGTCCGCGACGAGCTGCGCCGTGTCCAGGAAGTCCTGCCAGCTCTTCGGCTCCTCCGCGCCGGCGTTCTCGAAGGCGGCGGTGTTGTACCAGACCAGCGACTTGTTCGCGGCCTTGAAGTAGGCGCCGTACTGCTTGCCGTCGGCCTGGCCGAGTTCCTTCCAGCCGTCGGAGTAGTTCTCGTCGAGCTGCTCCTGGGTGGCCTTGTCGACCGGCTTGAGCCAGCCCTTCTCCGCGAACTGCTTCAGGACGCCCACCTGCGGCAGCATCGCGACGTCCGGCGGCGCGCCGCCCTCGATCTTGGAACCGATGAACGTCGCGACGTTGTCGCCGGTCGGGACGAACTCGACCTCGGCGCCGGTGCGCTTCTCGAACTCCGCCAGCGCCGTCTCGAAGTTCTTCTGCTCCGGACCGGTCCACACGGCCGCGACCTGGACGGTCTCGCCCTTCAGGTCCGGCAGTTCGACGGTCGCCTTGACGTCCTCGCTGCCGCCCGTCTCGTCGGTCTTGTCCTCGCCACCGCCGCCGCAGGCGGCGGTGAGGGAGAGGGCGAGCGCGGCGGTGGCCGCCGCGGCGGCGCGCCTGGCGCGGCCTCCGCCTGCGTTACGGATTCTCATCCGGTTGTTCCTTCCTCGCGGTTCGAGCCTGTCGGCTCCCGGAACGTCCGCCCCGGGAGCCGGGTCAGGCGGTGATGTGGTCGCTGATCCACCACGCGGCGGTGGATCCGGGCAGGTCGCCGCCCGTGTACGGGCCACTTGCCAGCAGCGGTGCGCCCGGGACGGGCGCGGGTGCCGGCGCGGTGCCGAAGTTGACGGCGCAGATGAGCCCGTCGCCTCGGACGAAGGTCAGGACGCTGGACGGGGAGTCCAGCCAGCGCAGCTCGCCGGTGCCGAGCTGCGGCAGGGTCTGGCGTAGCTGGAGCGCCTCGCGGTAGAGGTGCCAGAAGGAGTGCGGGTCGGCGAGCGCCCGGTCGGTGGCGTGGTCCGCGAACCACTCGGGCTGCGGCAGCCACGGCGGCCGGGTCGGCTCCATCCCGGAGGAGGTGAAGCCGAACGGCGAGGCGTGCCCGGACCACGGCAGCGGCACGCGGCAGCCGTCCCGGACCCGGCTGCGGTTGCCGGTGCGCCGGAAGATCGGGTCGGTGAGCAGCTCGTCGGGCAGGTCGACCTCGGGCAGACCCAGCTCCTCGCCCTGGTAGACGTACGCGCTGCCGGGCAGCGCCAGCATCAGCAGTGCGGCGGCGCGGGCGCGGTCGGAACCGAGGCAGCGGCCGTCGCCGGAGGCTTCGGCGTAGCGGGTGACCGAGCGGATCTGGTCGTGGTTGTTGAGCACCCAGGTGGTGGTGGAGCCGGTGCCGGCGATGTCGCGCATTGCTTCGGCGATCGACGTGCGGAAGGCGTCGGCGTTCCACGGCGCGCTCAGCAGGTCGAAGAAGAACGCCTGGTGCAGCTCGTCGGGCCGGATGTAGCGGGCGTGCTCGCGGGCGTTGGCCACGGACACCTCGCCGACCAGCAGCCGGTCGTGGCCGTCCTCGGCGGTGTATTCCTCGCACACCGCCCGCCAGCGGCGCCACACGTCGTGCACCTCGGGCTGGTTCCAGGCCAGCGGGTTGACCGAGTCCCGGGAGCGCTCGTCGGCGTGCGGGTCGTCGGAGTCCGGCAGGTCCGGGTGCTTGAACAGGCCGGCGGCGACATCGATGCGGAAGCCGTCGATGCCGCGGTCGAGCCAGAACCGCAGGACGCGGTCGAACTCCTCGCCGACCTCGGGGTTGCGCCAGTTCAGGTCCGGCTGCTCGGGGGTGAACATGTGCAAGTACCACTGCCCGGGCGTGCCGTCCGGCTCGGTGACCCGGCTCCAGGCCGGTCCGCCGAACATGGCGTGCCAGTTGTTCGGCGGTTCCTCGCCGTCCTTGCCGCGGCCGTCGGCGAAGTGGAACCGCTCGCGGGCGGCGGAGCCGGGCTCGGCCGCCAGTGCCTCGCGGAACCAGACGTGGTCGCTGGAGCAGTGGTTGGGAACGATGTCCAGCAGCAGTCGCATGCCGAGCCGACGGGCGTCGGCGACCATGCGGTCGAACTCCTCCAGGTCGCCGTAGACCGGGTCGACGTCGCAGTAGTCGGCGACGTCGTAGCCGTGGTCGTGCTGCGGCGAGGGGTAGAACGGGCTGAGCCACACGCCGTCCACGCCGAGCTTCTTCAGATAAGGCAGGCCCGTTCTCACGCCGGCGAGATCGCCGATGCCGTCCCCGGTGCTGTCCAGGAAGCTCCTGACGTACACCTGGTAGATGACCGCATCACGCCACCACTGCTCCGTGGCGCGGCTGGTGCGGGGCGGGAGGCCGTTCACGGCCGGGGCTGCCAACATCTTTCGCTGACCTGTACCTGACTCTCGGAGTTGCGCAGAGGCGACCACAGACGGGGTCGTCGGTTACATGCATGTTAAGTAAGCCCAGCGAGTCAGTGTCAACGAACGTGCAGAAGTGCGAGGGGAATGCCCGGTTTTGCGTCGAGCATCGTGAGCGGTCCGCTACCTAACTGTTGAGTAGCAAGCCCGCGGGCCAAGAAGTCCGACGGCGAGGACGGCGCCGGGGTGCGGCAGCGGTCCGGGGCGTCAGTCCTCGCGGGCGATGGCCGTCAGTTCCCGGCGCAGCCGGTTCACGGCGTCGCCGGGGGACTGGCGCAGCGACAACACGTCGTGCGCCACCGCCTGCACGGCCAGGCTCACCTGGTCGTAGCGCGGGCTCTTGGGACGCGGCTCGGCGGTAAGGATGCTCTTCCTGAGCGTCGGAAGATAGGGGTGTTCCCCCACAAGTTCCGGATCGTTGTAGAGATCCGCGCGCACCGGCGGCAGCGCCCCCTCGGCCAGCACACGCCGCTGCACCGGCTCGCTCGTCAAGTAGGCGATCAGGTCCGCGGCGGACTCGCGGTGCCGGGAGTGGGCGCTGACCGCCAGGTTGGAGCCGCCGAGCACGCTCGTGCCCGGCCCGTCCGGCCCGGGGATGCGGACGGCGCCGACCTTCCCCGCCACCGCCGAGTCCTCGTCGCCGTTGGCGAGCTGGTACACGTACGGCCAGTTGCGCAGGAACAGCAGCTCGCCCTTCTGGAAGGCGATCCGCGACTCCTCCTCCTTGTAGTCCAGCGCCGCGCGGGGGATCCAGCCCTCCCGCACCCCGTCGGCCAGGAAGTCCAGGCCCTCACGGGTCGCACCGTCCACGGTGACCTTCGCGCCCTCGTCGCCGAGCAGCGAGCCTCCGGAGGACCGCACGGCCTCGGTGACGTTCGCGGTCAGTCCCTCGTACGGCAGGAACTGTCCGGCGTAGCCGTCCAGGTCGTACTTCGGGGCGATCTCCCGCGCCTGGCGGGCGAGTTCGTCCCAGGTGCGGGGCGGCTCGGCGCCCTCCTTCGCCAGGACGTCCTTGCGGTAGTACAGCAGCCCCGCGTTGGTGACGTAGGGGACGGCGTACAGCCGGTCGTCGAAGGTCGCGGTGTCCAGCACCGGCGGGAGGAAGCTGTCCAGCGGGAAACGGGACCGGTCCAGCGGTGAGATCCATCCGGCGGCGGCGAACTCCGACGTCCACGCCACGTCGATGTTGAGGATGTCGAAGCGCGGACTCCCCGAACGCAGCTCGGTGATCATCTGCGACCGCGTCTCGTCCGCCGAGTCCGGCAGCTCGACCAGCTTCACCCGCTGATCGGGGTGCTCCCGGTTCCAGTCCCGCAGCAGCGGACCCAGGTAGCGGGTGAGGTCGCCGGCCGTGGCCAGCGTCATCGGCCCCCGCTCGTCCGGCCGCTCGTCCTGCTGCGCGCAGGCCGTATAGCCGGTCACCAGCAGGGCGGTCACCAGAAGGCTCCTGCCTGCGGCCCGCATCCACCGCATTTTCGGTGCCTCCCTCAGATCGTCGGCCGGTTCCTTGCCCCGGTGATCCGGGCTCATATATACCCGTTAGGCATGGGCGATACTAGGGTGTGGCGACCGGGCCGGGGAGGGTCGGGGAGCGGGCCCCGGTGGCGGCCCTACGACAAGGGGTGGTGAGCGCACCACGCCGCAGGCCCGAACCGGAGGAGGAGAGCGCGCGTGCGTCTGCCGCTCATGGCCCTCCTCGCCCGTGGCCCGGCGCACGGCTACGAGCTCAAGGGAGAGCTTGAGAAGCTTCTGGGCAGCGCGTACCCTCAGCCCAACGTCGGGCAGATCTACGTCACCCTCGGGCGACTCGAGAAGTCGGGCCTGATCGAGGGCGAGGACGTCCCACAGACCAATCGCCCCAACAAGCGCACCTACCGGCTGACCCAGGCCGGGCGCGAGGCCGTTCTCGCGTGGTTCGAGGAGACGACGGACGAGCCGCGTATCCGGGACGAGTTCTTCATGAAACTCGCCCTGGCCACGCACTCCGGCCTGGCCGACCAGATCACCCTGATCAACAAACAGCGGCGTCAGTACCTCAACACCATGCGTGACCTGTCGAAGCTGGCGGTGGCGGGGGACCGGGACAACCGGATAGCCCAGCTGCTGATCGAGGGCGCGATGCTGCACCTGCAGGCCGACCTCGACTGGCTCGAGCGCTGCCAGGAGGAGCTGGAATGAGCGAGGACGCGGACTCCGCCCGAGCGGCGGAGGCGGCCGACGGCGCCCGCGAGAGCGAGCCGCTGGTGCGCGCCCGCGGCCTCACCAAGACCCATCGCGGCGAAGGCGCCCCCGTGTACGCCGTCCGCGGCGTCGACCTGGAGGTGCGGCGCGGCGAGTTCGTCGCCGTCACCGGCCCCTCCGGCGCCGGCAAGTCCACCCTGCTGCACCTGCTGGGAGGTCTCCAGCGCCCCGACGGCGGCAGCCTGTGGATCGACGGCCGCTGCATGGACGACCTCAGCGAGTCCCGTTGGGCCGTGACCCGGCGCAGCGGCATCGGCATCGTCTTCCAGTTCTTCAACCTGGTGACGAACCTCACCGTCGCCGACAACATCGAGCTGCCCGCCCTCCTGGCCGGCGCCTCCCCGCGGGACGCCCGCGCCGGGCGGCGCGAACTCCTCGACGAACTGGGTCTCACGGGCAAGGAACGCGCCATGCCGGCCGAACTGTCCGGTGGCGAACAGCAGCGCGTCGCCCTGGCCCGCGCACTGGTCAACCACCCCGGCATCCTGCTCGCCGACGAACCCGCCGGCAGCCTGGACAGCAAGGGCACCCGCGAGGTCATCCGCCTGCTGGGCCGCTTCCACCAGCGCGGCCAGACCATCGTCATGGTCACCCACGACGCGCGGATGGCCAGTGCCGCCGACCGTGTCATCAGCTTCTTCGACGGGCGCATCCTCGATGACGCCGACCTCGCCGCCGGCGGCGGCAACCGTTCCGGCAAGGCTCCCGGGGGCGTCACCGGCGTGCTGGAACTGGGCACATGACCGTGCGCGCGACTCTGCGCTGGGCGCACGCCGACCTGCGGGCCCACCGGGGACAGACCCTGTTCACCGTCCTCACCACCGCAGGCATCATCGCCTCCCTCGTGCTCGCCGCAGCGCTGTTCAGCTACGCCACCAACCCGTGGGAGCGCGTCTTCACCCAGACCCGCGGCGCCCACGTCTGGCTCCACACCACCGCCGACGCCCCCGCAGGCGAACTCGTCTTCCTCGACGGCGTCCGCGACGCGGCCGGGCCGTACCCCACCACCCGCACGTCCGCCGAGGCGCGCGGTGTCCGGGCCGGGGTGGAACTGCGTTCCGCGGAGGCGACCGAGCCCCGGGTCGCCCGCCCCCAGATCGCCGCCGGCGACTGGCTCGACCCCGGCGCCCCCGACGGCATCGTGCTGGAGCGCTCGCTCGCCGAGGCCTTGTGGGTCGAACCCGGAGACGCCCTCACCTTCCCCGGCGGGCAGGCGGCCGACGGCCCGCAGACGCTGGAAGTCGTCGGCGTTGCCGAGACCGCCGAACTCCACTACCGGCCCGGCGAACAGCCCGGCATCGCCTGGGCGCTGCCCGACGCCTTCGCCCGAACCGCCGCCGAGGGCCGCGGCGGCCAGGCGGTCGGGCTGCGCCTGAAACAGCCCGAAGACCTGGACTTCCTCGTCCAGCGCGTGGTCACGGTGCTCGGCGCCGACCAGGTCACTCAGGTCACCAAGTGGCAGGAGGCCCGCTCCGACGCGGAGGACGGCTACCGCCTGCTCGGCCTGGTCTTCGGCATCTTCGGGTTCGGTGCGCTGCTCGCCGGTGCCCTCGTCGCCTCTGGCGCGATCAGCACCCGCATCCGGGGACAGCTCCGCGACATCTCCGTGCTCAAGGCCATCGGCTTCACGCCCGGCCAGGTCGTCCGCGTCTTCCTCGCCCAGCACCTGGGCATGGCACTCCTCGCGGTCGCCGTCGGCACCGGCCTGACCCTCGCCCTAGGCCCCCACATACCCGGCCGCATCGGCGAGGCGATGTCGGTGTGGCACCAGCTCCCAGGACACCTGCTGCTGCTCGCCGGTATCCCGGCCGGAGCGGTGCTCGTCATCGTCGTCGCCACGACACTCGCCGCCTGGCGCGCCGGACGGGTGCCGCCGGTGCCCGCCTCCCGCGCCGCCCTGCCGTCCGCCGGCCCGGTCACCCCGCTCACCCGGCGCTTCCTCGGCCTGTCCTTCTCCTCCACCGTCCTCCTCGGCTGGCGCGGTGCCTTCCCGCGCCGCGCCCGCGCCGTCACCGCCGTCGCCCGGCTCACCGTCCCGCTCACGCTCATCACGATCGCGCTGAGCGTGTGGACCACCATCGACCGCTTCCAGGAGGCCCCCGGAAGCATCGGCCTGCCCGCGGCTCTGACCGCCCGCTCCGCGCAGGGCGGCGAACTCGGTCCGCAGGAGACCCGGCGACTGCTCGCCGAGCACCGCGAGGTCGACGCCGTCCACCCCGGGGCGGAGGTCGCCGCCCTCGTCCCCGGCCAGACCGGCACCATCACCCTGCGCGGCCTGGGCACGCAGGAGGACCCCTACCCGTTCACCCTCGCCGAGGGGGAATACCCGGACGGGCCCGACGAGGCCGTCGCCGGGCAGGGGCTGATGGACCTGCTGCAGGTCGAGATCGGCGACTGGGTGCGGATGACCGTCGAGGGCAGACCGCAGATCCTGCACCTCGTCGGCCGCAGCCTCGAACCCGAGGACGGCGGCAAGGTCGTCTCCACCTCACTGGACACCCTGCGGGAACGCGACGCCGACCTGCGGCCGGAGTTCTCCCTGCTGTTGCTCGAACCCGGCGCCGACCCGCGCGCCGTCAGCTCCCAACTCGCCGAGAACGCCCCCGGCGGCCTGGAGATATGGGAGGTCCCCAACCCCGCGGACGGGCTGGCCCCCGCCCTGTGGGGGATCGCCGGACTGGTCACCGTCCTGGCGCTGATCGGCCTGACCGAACTCCTCACGTCCATCGGCTCGTTCGTCCGCGACCGGAGCCGGGACCTGCTCGCCCTGCGGGCCATCGGGCTCACGCCGCGGCAGATCAGCGGCGTCATCGTGGCCTCGGCGGGCTTCATCTCGCTGGCCGCGGCGCTCATCGGCACCACGCTGGGCGTGCTGCTCAGCGGCTGGCTCATCGACCTCCAGGGAGCGATGAGCGGCATCGGCTCGGGCATCGCCGCGCTGCCGTCCTTCTGGACGCTCCTCGCCCTCGCGGCCACCGCGGTGTGCGGCGCCGTCGCCGCAGCCGCCCTCCCGGCGGCCCGCATCACCCGCCGCCGCCTCGCCGATTCGCTGAGCGCGACGCTCTGACCCCGTGGCTGACCCCGTGGCGGGCCCGCCGCCGTGGGGGCAGGCCCAAGCGGAGAGGAGGCCGGCGGAGGAGAGGTGGGGGATCTCGGGGGCGGTGCAGGTGGTCCGGGTCAGGGCCAGGAGCGGGGCGGAGTCGTCGGCGCCCGGGAGTCGGGAGCGATGCTCGACGAGGCGGCCGAGGTCTCGCGAGTCGAAGGGCTTGTTCTCCAGCCACTTGACGGCGCCGACGCATGTGACCTTCTTCGCCACGGGGGAGCGGCCGGCGCCGACGAGGTCGATCTCGGGATTGTCGGTGCGGGTCCCGACCTGATGCTTTCGCTGGAGAGATTTCTTTGACGAAAGCATGACGCCCCGAGGGTTCGCAGGGTGTCTCGCGCGTCAGGTGGGGGAGGCGTGGCGGGTCGGGGCGGCGGCCGGGCGGGCTGCGCGGGTCATCGCGCTGGCCAGGAGGGCGAGGTCGGTCGGCCCGTTGCCCAGTTCGCGGACCGTGCGGCGGGTCGGGGGGTCGCCCGCCCGCGCCCAGTCGAGCGGGACGACCGTCGGCCGGAGTGTGGCCGTGCGGGGGATGCGCCCGGAGACGCGCCCGCCCTGGAAGGGGAGGGAGGTGCCGTCCGGGAGGCGCAGGGAGCCGCGACCGGGAACCGGGTCGTCGCCGTCGCGGCCGGTGAGACGCACCTCGAACGCGGCGCCGCGCGCCGTCGCGGTGTCGGCGACGGCGTCGGGGCGGCCGGAGGCGGCGATCAGGTGCACGCCGAGCCGCGCACCGTCGCGGGCCACGGCCTCCAGCGCGCGGACGACCGAACCGGCCGACGGCCGCCCCGGGTTGCCCAGCGCCGGGTCGACCAGGGTGTCGAAGTCGTCGACCAGGACGACGAGTCGGGGCAGTGGGGGCCCGGCGTGGCGTGCCGTGCCTGCTGTGCCGAGCGGGCGGCGAGGGGAGACCACGCGGGTGGCGTCCGGCGGAGGGCTGTCAAAGGACCGGCCCTCCGCGACGAGTTCGGCCCGGCGTTTCAGCTCGGCGCTGAGCGACTGGGCGAACTCCCGCATCCGCACCGGGTCGCCGGCGACGAGGTGGTCACCGGCGGGCGGCAGGTCCGCGCACGCGGACAGGCCGCCGCCGGCGGCCGCGCGATCCGCGTCGCCGTCGACGATCATGAGGGCGAGCCGGTCGGTGGGGGTGTCGGCGGCCAGCGAGGCGGCAACCGCGCGCAGCAGCTCCGTCTTGCCCGAACCGGCAGGGCCGGTGAGGAGGAGGTGCGGGTGCGTGGCGGTGAGCGCGGCAGTGACCGGACCTCGCGGCCCCGCTCCCAGGGTGAGCGGCAGTCGTGTCGGCTGCGCGGCGGAAGCCGCCCACCGGGAGAGCAGCGCCGACGGGGTGGCGCGCGCCAGGCCCAGCTCGTCGAGCAGCCGGCATGTCCGGGGCAGGGCGGCCGGGACGCGCGGAACGTCGGCGGCTGGGGACCCGGGCGGGGAGCCGTCGGCCTCGCGCAGCGGTGCCAGGGCGCGTGCGAAGCGCTCGGCCCAGGCGGCGGACACGCCGTCCATGGTGGCCACCGTGCCGTCCGCGTGCCGACGGCCGGGGCGCACTATCCGTACGGCGGTCGCCACCGCGCCGCTGAGCAGCGCGAACGTGCCGCACGAGCGGAACGGCGGTGACGCCTCACCGGCGGCGCGGACAGTGTCGTCCAGCGGGGAGGCCGGTGTCGCCGACGGCGTCTCGGCCAGGCACAGCACATGGATGCCCGCCGCGGCGCCCTCGGCGGCCAGCCGGGCGACGGCGTCCCGCACAGGGGCCGGGCCGGGGTCGCCGTCCACGACCAGGACGGTGCGCGGGCCCCGGTACGCGGCGGGGGAGACGGATGCGGTTTCGTCGAGGCGGCGGACCAGTTCGCTCGTGCGGGCGGCGGCCTGGTCGCAGTCGTAGGCGACGAGCAGTCGGCAGTCCTGTCCGTGCGCGGGCCGTACGTGGGGCAGCCAGCCGAGCCAGGCCCACTCCCGGGTGCGGTCGGCCACGTCGCGCGCACCGTCGGCGGCGATGAGCACGGTCTCCAGCGCGCCGGGCCCGTGCAGGGCGGTGAGTTGGGCGAGGAGCGCGCGGGCGAGCGCGGCGAGCCGTGTGCGGGGCCCGGCCATGCCGAGGGAGCCGGAGGTGCGGAGATCGACGGTGACAGGCTCACCCGGCCCGTGGCTGCGGTGCGCGATGCCGATCCGCACGGTCAGGGCGTGCGGGTGCTGCGGCCCGCGCTCCCACAGCAGGGGGCCGGGGCCCAACGCGGTGAGCAGCACGGTGGCGAGGTCGGGCTGCGTCACGTCCCGCGCGGCGGGGCCGCCTTCCTGTGGCCCGGTGGCGCGGTGGGCGGCAGCCCCGCTGCGCGCGTCGAGACCCGGCGCCGCCTCCGCCCGCCAGGTCGCCCATTTCCGCGCCCAGCCGGTGAGCCCTCTGCCCAACGGCGCTGACGGCTCCGACGGCCCCGATGGCGCGGCGTCGCGGTGCGCGGCCTCCGGTTCCGTGCGGCGGCCGTCCGCGACAGACGAGCCGGGCGGTCCGGGGGGTCCGGGCGGTCCGGTCGTCGGGTCCTGGCCGCGACGGGCGGCGGCTCCGCCGCCTGGGGCGCGGCTGGGCGGCGGAACGCTGAGCGTTCCCGGCGCCTCCGGGCCGGTCACGGGACTGGGTGCCGGAGCCGGCTCGCCGGGGCCGCCGTCGGCGCCGGGGACTCCAGGCTGGGTGAGGCGGAGGCGGCCCTCGCCGTCCGGGACGGTGCCGAGCGGTACCGCGTCGCCCTCGGAAGTCTGGACGCGCGCCGCGGACTCGCCGAGGCGGACGGTGGCCCCCGCCCGCAGCGGCACCGTGCGGCCGCTCGGCACGTCCGAGCCGTCGAGCGCCGTGCCGTTGGTCGACTCCAGGTCGGTCACGGTGAGCTGCCCGGAGTCGGTGACCGTCACCGCGCAGTGCAGCCGGGAGACATCGGGGTCGTCGAGGGGCACGTCGGCTTCCGCGGAGCGGCCCAGCGTGACCCGTCCGCCGTGCAGGAGGTGCACGCCGCCCGCGTCGGGTCCGGCGACCACGTGCAGCCGGGCCCGCGCGCCGCCGGGCGCCTCCGCGTGCGCGGCGGGGGAGGGGGTGTACAGCGACACCTCCGCGCCGTCTACCAGCGGCGGTACGCCGACGATCTGCCGATGCGGGTCCAGCCGGTGTTCGCCGACGTACACCGGCACCGTCTCGTGACCCCGGTCGCGGTCGCGTTCGGGGCGCTCGCTCCGCTCGGCGCCGTCCGGCGCCCCGGCAGCCGCGGCGACCAGCCCCTCCGCGATGGTGGCCAGGACGGTGCCGCTCGGGGCCGTGACGACGACGTCGGTCGCACGCGCGGCGGCCTGCCCGCCGCGCGACGCCAGGACGCCCAGACGGATCTGCATCGGTCCCTCCCGCTTCCCACCACCGCGTGCGTCTGCTCCCGCAGGCGCTCTCCGGCATCCTCGCATCCGGCGCCGACATCCGGCCGCGCCCGCACCGCCACATGATCTTGATTGGCGCGTTCGGTGCGCAAGGTGTCCGAGGGGGATTGTGCGTGATCCGGCCGCGATCGGTCCGGCCCCGAGGGTGATCGCTCCCGGTCTCCGTCGCCGGGGTCCCGCCGGTGTGGGAGATCCCCCGGTCTTTTCGCCGCGGGGGCTCTCGTCCGGTGTCCGGGAAGACGCCCGCGCGGGAACCTGCGGCCCCGCCCGCACGTCTTCGACAGGAATGCGGTCGCCCCTGGGCCCGCAGGGCCCGCGTACGATCGCCTCGGCCCGGCCGCCGCCCGGCGCGACGGCCGTACAGTGGGCGGGACAGCAGTGCGAGACCCAAGGAGCGCATGACGTGCGGCCGGTAGGCAGCAAGTATCTCCTCGAGGAGCAGCTCGGGCGCGGGGCCACAGGCACCGTGTGGCGGGCGCGGCAACGGGAGGTCGCTGGGGACGAGGCCGCGGTCGCCGGGCACCCCGGTGAGGCCGTGGCGATCAAGGTCCTGCGCGAGGAGCTCGCCCACGACCCCGACGTGGTGATGCGCTTCCTGCGTGAGAGGTCCGCCCTGCTGCGCCTCACCCACCGCAACATCGTCCGCACCCGCGACCTCGTCGTGGAGGGCGACCTGCTGGCACTGGTGATGGACCTGGTCGAGGGCCCCGACCTGCACCGCTACCTGCGGGAGAACGGCACGTTCTCACCGGTCGGCGCCGCCCTGCTGACCGCCCAGATCGCCGACGCGCTGGCCGCCAGCCACGCGGACGGTGTGGTGCACCGCGATCTGAAACCGGCCAACGTGCTGCTGGCCGAGGGCCCGGACGGCATGCACCCGATGCTCACCGACTTCGGCATCGCCCGCCTCGCCGACTCGCCCGGCCTCACCCGCACCCAGGAGTTCGTCGGCACCCCGGCCTACGTGGCGCCCGAGTCGGCCGAGGGCCGCGAGCAGACCTCCGCCGTCGACGTGTACGGCGCGGGCATCCTGCTCTACGAACTCATCAGCGGACGCCCGCCGTTCGGCGGCGACTCCACCCTGCAGGTGCTGCGCCGCCACCTCGACGACGAGCCGCAGCGTCCCCCCGGTGTCCCCGACCCGCTGTGGACGGTGATCGAGCGCTGCCTGCGCAAGCAGCCCGCCCAGCGCCCCAGCGCCGTCAACCTCGGGCGTGCCCTGCGGACGGTCGCGGCGGGCATCGGCGCGCAGGCCACCCCGCAGCAGGCGGGCGCCGCGATGGGCGTCGCCGCGCTGCTCGCGCCCGACCCCGAGCCGACCACCGTGCCGGACGGCCGACTGATCGGCGAGTCCGCGCCGACCGAGGTCCTGCCGCAGGGCGGCGCCGCCGCGTACGACGGTCACAGCGGCCCGGGGCAGGGCGGCTACGGGTACGACCCGAACGCCGCCACCAGCGTGATGCCGCAGACCGGCGGACCCGGCGGCCATGGCGGGCCCGGCGGCTCCGAGGACGCCACCCGTGTCATGCCCACCGGCGGTCCCGGCGGACCGGGCGGGCCGCAGCAGTACCCCGAGCAGCCGCCGCAGCCGGAGGGCCCCCACCCGTGGGAGAGCCAGCTGCGTGCGGCCCGCGACCGCAACGAGCAGACCCAGGTTCAGCCGCTCGACCCGTCCCTCGACCCGCTGCGCCGCCGCCCCCAGCGCCGGGCCCAGCAGCCCCCGCCGCCGGCGCGCCCGCAGCAGCAGCGTCCGCAGCCCCGCCGGCAGTCCTACGGCGGCGCCCCGGAGGCGCCGTCCCGCCCGCCGGCGCGCCGCCCCGAACAGCCCGCCCCGCAGCGGTACGAGCCCCGGCGTCCCGCGCCGCGCGAGGCACCGGCCCGCGAGCCGCGCCGTCGCAGCGCGAACCCGACGCGCATCCCGGGCCTGGGCTGCCTGAAGGGCTGCCTGGTCTCGATCCTGATCCTGGTCGTCATCGCCGTGCTGGTGTGGAACTTCACGCCGCTGCCGGAGTGGTGGGAGACCGGTCAGCAGTGGTGGGATCAGACCAAGGAGTTCTTCAACGACGTCGGCGACTTCTTCAGCAGCGCCGAGGACGCCACGGGCGGGCAGTAGCACCCTCCGGACGGCACGTCACCGGGGAGATTTGTCGACTCCGGGAGGGTAAAACCCTCGCATTCACGACATATCACCCCCGTTCTCCCGCCCACAGGGGTCCACGGCGCGTACTTTGTCGCCGTGCGGCCCCTCTTCCGTGACGGCGGGGCCGGTCACTCGGCGCACTCGGCTCACCCCACCCGGCTTCAGCGAGGGACGGAACGTGGCACGGAAGATCGGCAGTCGCTACACCGCTCGGCAGATCATCGGACGCGGCAGCGCGGGCACCGTATGGCTCGCGGACGGCCCCGACGGCCCGGTCGCCGTCAAGCTGCTGCGGGACGACCTGGCCTCGGACGAGAACCTGGTCGACCGCTTCGTGCAGGAACGGGCCGCGCTGCTCTCCCTCGACCACCCGCACGTCGTCGGCGTGCGCGACCTGGTCGTGGACGGCGCCGACCTGGCCCTGGTCATGGACCTGGTCCGGGGCACCGACCTGCGCACCCGGCTGGAACGCGAACGACGTCTTGCGCCCGAGGTCGCCGTCGCGATCTGCGCGGACGTCGCCGACGCGCTCGCCGCCGCCCACGCCGCGGGCGTCGTCCACCGTGACGTGAAGCCGGAGAACGTGCTGCTCGACGCACACGGCCCCGGCGGGCCGGGCGGAGCGCCGCCGGCCCTGCTCACCGACTTCGGCGTGGCCAAGCTCATCGACTCGCCCCGGCGGCGGGCCGCCGCAGGGCTCCCGGCGGGCGCCGCGGGGGGCGCCTCGGGGCCGGGCGCGGCGACGGGGGGCGAGCGCGCCCCGCGCGGACTCATCGGCACCCCCGACTACCTGGCCCCCGAACTCGTCGAAGGGCTGCCGCCGCGTGCCTTCGTCGACGTCTACGCCCTCGCGACCGTGCTCTACGAGCTGCTCGCCGGATTCACGCCGTTCGGCGGCGGACACCCCGGCGCGGTGCTGCGGCGGCACGTCACCGAGACCGTCGCCCCGCTGCCCGGCATCCCGGACGAGCTGTGGCAGGTCGTCCACCAGTGTCTGGCGAAAGCCCCGGCGTCCCGCCTGCGCGCCCCCGAACTGTCGGAGCGGCTGCGCGAGGTGCTGCCCCTGCTGCGGGGTCTGCCGCCGCTGGACATCGACGACCACCAGGACGAGCCGTACGACGCCGCCGACGGTGCCGCACCCGCCGTCGCGGGCGCCGACGAGGCGGCCGTACCGGCGCAGGTGCGACCGGAGCCGGGACGCGCCGCGGTGCCGCTGGTGCGCAGCAGCGCGGGCCCCGACGCGAACCGCGACACCCACACCTCGATGCGGGTGCCCGGCGCGGACGAGCTCGCCGGCGGCGCCCACGGTACGGCGCGCACGCCGCGGGCGGCGGGTGCGCGACGGGCCGGGTCGGCGCGCAACCGTGCGGCCGCCGCGGGGCGGCGGCGCCTGGTGCTGGCGGTCGCGGGAGTCGCCGTCGCGGCGGCGGTCGGCGTCGGAGGGTGGCTCGCGGCCGGGGATGACGGCACCTCGACGCGCCCCGCGCCCGCCGTCCAGCAGCCCTGACCGCGGGGCCGCCCCCTCCGCTTCCCCCGCACGACGGGTCCGGGGAGCCCCGGGCCCCGCTGCGGCGCCGCAGCGGGGCGCCCCCGGAGGGGCCGGGTCCGCCGGGCCAGCCGTTAGGCTGGGGGCGTGGCAGTCGTCGATGTATCCGAAGAGCTGAAGTCCCTCTCCTCCACCATGGAGTCGATCGAGGCAGTCCTCGACCTGGACAGGCTGAGGGCCGATATCGCCGCGCTCGAGGAGCAGGCGGCGGCCCCCGACCTGTGGGACGACGTGGACAACGCCCAGCAGGTCACCAGCAAGCTGTCCTACCTTCAGGGCCAGCTCCGCAAGGCCGAGGACCTGCGGTCCCGCATCGACGATGTCGGCGTGCTCTTCGAGCTCGCCGAGGACGAGGGCGACGCCGACGCCCGCGCCGAGGCGGAGCAGGAACTGGCGAGCGTCCGCAAGGCCGTGGAGGAGCTGGAGGTCCGGACGCTGCTGTCCGGGGAGTACGACCCGCGTGAGGCCGTGGTCAGCGTCCGCGCCGAGGCGGGCGGTGTCGACGCCGCCGACTTCGCCGAGCAGCTGATGCGGATGTACCTGCGCTGGGCCGAGCGCAAGGGTTACCCGACCGAGGTGTTCGACATCAGCTACGCGGAGGAGGCGGGCATCAAGTCCGCGACCTTCACCGTGAAGGCGCCGTACGCCTACGGCACGCTCTCCGTCGAGCAGGGCACGCATCGCATGGTCCGGATCTCGCCGTTCGACAACCAGGGCCGTCGCCAGACGTCGTTCTCCGGCGTCGAGGTGCTTCCCGTGGTGGAGCAGACGGACCACATCGACATCCCGGAGAACGAGCTCCGCATCGACGTGTTCCGTTCGTCCGGTCCGGGCGGCCAGTCCGTCAACACCACGGACTCCGCCGTGCGGATGACGCACATCCCGACCGGCATCGTCGTGTCGTGCCAGAACGAGAAGTCGCAGATCCAGAACCGCGCCGCGGCCATGCGGGTCATGCAGGCACGCCTCCTCGCCCACCGGCGGGAGGAGGAGCAGGCCAAGATGGACGCGCTCAAGGGCGACGGCGGCAACTCGTGGGGCAACCAGATGCGTTCCTACGTGCTGCACCCGTACCAGATGGTCAAGGACCTGCGGACGGAGCACGAGGTCGGCAACCCGCAGGGCGTGCTGGACGGCGACATCGACGCGTTCCTCGAGGCGGGCATCCGCTGGCGCAAGCAGCAGGAACAGGCCGGGCAGAACTGATCCGCGTCCCACGCAACACCCGTCCCGGCGATCTCCGAACGGTAACGATTTCCCGGCGTCCGGCCGCGCCAGTGGTCTGGGCCAGTGCCGCACCGCAGGCCCCGCACGTGCCCCGCGCAAAACGCACGTCCGCGCTCCGACATGCGGTGCGGCGAAGTCGTGCGCGGTAGTTGACCATCGGGCACGGGGTCGGTTCACCTGAGGCGGTTCACTCGGAACCACTTCGAGGAGGCTGCACCGTGGCAGGGACGATCCCCCGACGAACCGGCAGACGCCGCACCGCGTACGCGGTGGCCGGCGCCGCCGCGGCGGCGCTGCTGGCGCCACTGGTCACCGCCGTACCCGCATCGACCGACGAGACCGCGTCCCGTTCCCTGCAGGGGGCGTTCCAGCGGGCGGCGGAGCGGTACGAGGTGCCGCGGAGTGTGCTGCTGGGGGTGTCGTACTTGCAGTCGCGGTGGGACGGGCATGCGGGTGCGGCGAGCGTGTCGGGCGGGTACGGGCCGATGCATCTGACGGATCTGCGGACGGCGTTGGCGGAGGCCGGGGAGCACCATCACGGGGGTGCGGAGGATCCGCGGGGCGACACGGCGCGGCCGCTGGACGTGGCGGGGCTGTCCCAGACCGCCCGGGCGGGCGAGGGCCGGGAGGCCGGGCGGGTGCCGGAGCGGCTGCGGACGCTGCCGGAGGCGGCGGAGCTTACGGGGATCGCGGCGGAGCGGCTGCGGGAGGACCCGGCGGCGAACATCGCGGGCGGTGCGGCGCTGCTGGCGCAGGCGCAGCGGGAGCTGGGACTCCCGGCGAGCGAGGACCCCGCGGACTGGTTCGGCGCGGTCGCCGCCTACTCCGGAGCGGACGACGCCACGACCGCCGCGGTGTACGCGGGCGACGTCTTCGACGTCATCCGGAACGGCGCCGCACGCACCACGGACTCCGGCCAGCGGGTGACGCTGAACGCCCACGAGAAGGTCGAGCCCGAGGTGCGGCAGGTCCGGAAGCTCGGCCTGAAGAAGGGTGAGCGGAACCCGAACCTGGAGTGCCCGCGCAGCATCTCCTGCACGTGGATGCCCGCCCCGTACGAGGAGTGGACCAACCCGGACGGCTCCACGGACTACGGCAACCACGACAAGGGCGACCGCCCGCGCACCCAGGACGTGGACTACATCATCGTCCACGACACCGAGGCGACCTGGGACACCACACTCGACCTGGTGCAGGACCCGACCTACGTCTCCTGGCACTACTCGCTGCGCTCCTCCGACGGACACGTGGCGCAGCACCTGAACCTCAAGGACGTGGGCTGGCACGCGGGCAACTGGTTCGTCAACGCCAAGTCGGTGGGCCTGGAGCACGAGGGCTTCCTGACGAACCCGGACGCCTGGTACACCGAGGCGATGTACCGGACGTCGTCGCGGTTGGTGCGCCACCTCGCCCGCACGTACGACATCCCGCTGGACCGTCAGCACGTCCTCGGCCACGACAACGTGCCGGGCACCGTGCCGGCCACCATCCCCGGCATGCACACCGACCCCGGCCCGTACTGGGACTGGGCGCACTACTTCCGCCTGCTCGGCGCCCCCTTCCACCGCGAAGGCTCCTGGCGCGACGCGGACATGGTGACGATCCTGCCCGACTACGACGCGCACCGGCCGGTCTACACCCGCTGCGACGACTCCGGCGACCCGTGCGCCCCGCACGGCTCCGCCGCCGTCCGCCTGCACACCGCCCCCGACCCGGACGCCCCGCTGGTGAAGGACATCGGCCTGCGCCCGGACGGCGACCCGTCGACCACCGGCGTCAACGACACCGGCGCCCGGGCCACCACGGGCCAGCAGTACGCCCTCGCCGGCCGCGACGGCGACTGGACCGCCATCTGGTACCTCGGCCAGAAGGCCTGGTTCCACAACCCCGCGGACGAGCGGACTGCGGTCCCGGCCCGCGGCTGGGTCGTCACCCCGGAGGACGGTGAGGACTCGATCCCGGTCTACGGCCGCGCCTACCCCGAGGCGGGCGCCTACCCGGAGGACGTGCCCGTGCAGGCAGTCGTACCGCACCCGTACGAGCTGAAGGCGGGTCAGGAGTACGTCGCCGGACTGCGGACGAAGGGCGAGTACTACTACGCCGTCGAATTCGACCCGTCCGGTCACCAGGTGGTGCGGGGCGAGGAGACGTACTACCAGATCCAGTTCGGACATCGCGTCGCATTCGTGAAGGCTTCGGACGTCGACGTGCGCCGCGCGCGCTGACGCAGCCCTGCTGTCTACCCGGGTGTCGGGAGACTCACACTCTCTTCACTCGGGTGGGGCAGGTCTTCGCTTGACGATGGTGTGAAAACTGGGAAAGCTGTTCGCTCGGCGGGCGTGTGAACGGGGCGCGTTCGGGCGGGAATCGATGTGAACGACGACGACTTGACGCCCGGCGCCATGACGGCCCCTCACATTTCGGCACCTTCTGACGAGCATCTACTGGGGGTAGTTGGCAGATGAGCAAATCCAAGACGCGTGTGCGCGTCGCGCGGGTGGCGGCCGGTGCGGTGTTCGCCGCCGGCCTGTCGCTGACCGCGAGCGGTGCGGCGTCGGCCGTCGGGATCGACCTGGGCATCATCCAGGTCGGTGTCGGCGGGGAGGACGGCACCGTCGCCGGCGTGACCGAGGGCTCCACCGAGGGCACGGCGGTCGGCGTCACCGAGGGCCAGACCGAGGGCACCATCGCCGGTGCCATCCAGGGCACCGAGGGCGGCACCACGACCGACGGCGGCACCACCACCGACGGCGGCACCACCACCGACGGCGGGACCACCACGGACGGTGGCACGACGACCGACGGCGGCACCACCTCCGAGGGCACCGACGGTGGCACGACCACCGACGGCGGCACCACCTCCGAGGGCACCGACGGTGGCACGACCGCCGACGGCGGCACCTCGAACGGCTCCACCGGCGGCGACACCGGCTCCACCGGTGGCGGCGAGGAGCCGAACACCGTCGGTGGCAGCGGTGGCGGCGAGGAGCCGGCCACTGTGGGCGGCAGCTCCGGTGGCAGCACCGGTGGCGACACCACCCCGGAGGGTGGCGGCAGCACCCCGGTCGGCCAGGAGCAGCCTCAGGACGAGCTGGCCGAGACCGGCTCCGCCGAGACCGCTCTCCTGCTGGTCGGTGCCGCGACCATGATCGCGGGTGGCGTCGGCTTCCGCCTGATGCCGCGCCTGCTCAACCGTGGTGGCGGTGCCGCGGCCGCCTGACTCCAGGCGCCGTAGCGCTGCGTCACCTCCGGTGACGGCGGTCGCACCAGGCACGAGAGACGAGGGCCCGGAACGCGTACGCGTTCCGGGCCCTCGTGCGTCCGATCACGGTGTGCGGAGCGCGGTCGCGCGCTCACGCGGGGGTGGAGTTCTACGCCGTTGCCATCCGCTGGGCCAGGAAGGCGACCAGCGCGGCCAGCGCGAGCAGCAGCGCCATCAGGGCGGGGCTCAGGGCGCCCAGCGGCCCGCTGAGCTGGAGACGTTCACGCTGCGCACGGCAGACCGAGCACCGGCCCTCGCTGACGGGACCCGCGCAATTGGCACACACCAGTCGGTCGCATGTCATGCGATCCTCCTCCTCTGCCCGCCGTCGCCGTCAACGGGGGACGGGTTCCCCGACGGCTCACCGGGCATTCCCTTCTCCTCCACTGTGCCAGGTGTCGGCGACCGGTGCAGAAAAGCAGGCAGGCGTGCTGCCTGTTATGCGGCGATACGTCCCGTGAAGAAACCCACCTGTACCGGACGGCCACTGCGCAGCGCGCAGCGCGTCGCGTAGTGTCGCCTCAACCTGGGGGGAGCCGGTCATGGGCTTCCCCTCCTCCTACCCAGGCCAACGTGGTGCGAAAACCGTGATCCGATTCGACAACGTCTCCAAGACCTACCCCAAGCAGAACCGTCCCGCGCTCCGCGACGTCTCGCTGGAGGTCGAACGGGGCGAGTTCGTCTTCCTGGTGGGTTCCTCCGGCTCCGGAAAGTCGACCTTCCTGCGGCTGATCCTGCGCGAGGAGCGCGCCAGCCACGGTCAGGTCCACGTTCTGGGCAAGGACCTGGCCCGGCTCTCGAACTGGAAGGTGCCGCAGATGCGCCGCCAGCTCGGCACCGTCTTCCAGGACTTCCGGCTGCTGCCCAACAAGACCGTGGGCGAGAACGTCGCCTTCGCGCTCGAGGTGATCGGCAAGTCGCGCGGCCAGATCCGCAAGACCGTGCCCGAAGTCCTCGAACTCGTCGGTCTCGGCGGGAAGGGCGACCGGATGCCCGGCGAGCTGTCCGGCGGTGAACAGCAGCGCGTCGCGATCGCGCGGGCGTTCGTCAACCGGCCGATGCTGCTGATCGCCGACGAACCGACGGGCAACCTCGACCCGCAGACCTCCGTCGGCATCATGAAGCTGCTGGACCGCATCAACCGCACCGGCACCACCGTGGTGATGGCGACCCACGACCAGGCGATCGTCGACCAGATGCGCAAGCGGGTCATCGAGCTCGAGAAGGGTCGCCTGGTCCGCGACCAGTCGCGCGGCGTCTACGGCTACCAGCACTGACCCCCGGGCGGCCCGCCCGCCGTCCCCGCGGCAACCCGCTCAGCTCGCCCCCGCACGGAAGCAGGAAGGACGCCATGCGCGCCCAGTTCGTAATGTCGGAGATCAGCGTCGGTCTCCGCCGCAATCTCACCATGACGTTCGCGGTGATCGTCTCGGTCGCCCTCTCGCTGGCGCTGCTCGGCGGCTCGCTGCTCGCGACCGAGCAGGTGAACGCGATGAAGGGCTTCTGGTACGACAAGGTCCAGGTGTCGATCTACCTCTGCAACGAGAACGACGCCGAGTCGGACCCGAACTGCGCCAAGGGCGCCGTGACCCAGCAGCAGAAGGACGAGATCGAGGGAGACCTGAAGGACCTCGGCGTCGTCGAGAAGGTCTACCACGAGTCCGCGGAGCAGGCGTTCCAGCACTACCAGGAGCAGTTCGGCGACTCTCCGCTCGCGGACTCCCTGACGGCGGACCAGATGCAGGAGTCCTTCCGCGTGAAGCTGGAGGACCCGACGAAGTTCAACGTGATCAACACGGCGTTCTCCGGGCGGCAGGGCGTCCAGGAGGTGCAGGACCAGAAGAACCTGCTGGAGAACCTCTTCGGGCTGCTCAACGGGATGAAGATCGCAGCGCTCTTCGTGATGTGCATGATGCTCGTCGTCGCGTTGCTGCTGATCATCAACACCGTGCGGGTGTCGGCGTTCAGCCGCCGGCGGGAGACGGGCATCATGCGGCTGGTCGGCGCGTCCAGCTTCTACATCCAGATGCCGTTCATCCTGGAGGCGGCCATCGCCGGCCTGATCGGCGCCGGGTTCGCCTGCGTGCTGCTGGCTGGCGGGAAGTTCTTCCTCATCGACAACTGGCTCCAGCAGGAGATCGTCCTGATCAACTTCGTGGGCTGGGACGCGGTGGTGAAGGTGTTGCCGCTCATCCTGGCGGTCGGTGCGCTGATGCCCGCCTTTGCAGCTTTCTTCGCTCTGCGCAAGTACCTGAAGGTGTGACACACGACGCGCGTGACTGTTCCGACATCGCGTCTTCATCGGGCCGTGACTGCCCTAGACTCCGCAGCATGTCGGGCACGTGGAGAAATGCGCCTCCTCGCCGGGTACGGCGGGGGGCGGCGCTGACCCTGGTCTTCGCGGGCGCCCTGGCCACCGGTGCCGCCACCAACTCCTGGGGCGGCGTGCCGGGAGGGCCGGGCGCACCCGGAGTGCCGGGGCCACGCCACGAGTTGAACGGCGCCGCCGGCCGTACGCCGGGCGGCGCGGGTGCGGTGCCGGCGGAGGCGGCCGAGGCCGCCGAGGCCAAGGTCGCCGCCGAAGAGCTGGTCAGCCGCAGCGGTGACCGCTGGGAGGCCGCCTACAGCGCCCACGAGTACGAGGGCTTCGAGCGTCGCATGGGCGGCGCGTACGTCGGCGTCGGCGTCTCCGTAAAGCGGTCCGACGTCCCCGGCGGCGACGAGGTCGTGCGCGTCGAGGACGTGCTGCCGGACAGTCCCGCGGACCGGGCCGGCCTCCGGCCGGGGGACCGGCTGCAGGCCGTCGACGGCGTGCCCGTGACCGGCGAGCCGGTCACCGAGGTGGTCGCGCTGCTGCGCGGTGCCGCCGACGCGTCCCCGGGCCGCGCCGCCGACCCCGGTACGGCCGTCGACCTCACGCTCAGCCGCGGCGGCCACCAGTGGAGCGAGACCCTGAAGCGGGCCCGGCTCGCGGCCGCTTCGGTCTCCGTCTCCCAGCCGTCTCCGCGCGTCACGCGTATCGAGATCGCCTCCTTCACCGAGGGGGTCGGCGCCCGGGTGCGCCGGGCCGTGGCGGAGGCGCCCGAGGGCAGCGGCTTCCTGCTCGACCTGCGCGGCAATTCCGGCGGCCTGGTGGCCGAGGCCACCGAGTCCGCCTCCGCCTTCCTCGACGGCGGGCTGGTCGCCACCTACGACTACGACGACGAGCAGCAGGCGCTGTACGCCGAGGGCACCGGGAACACCGCGGCGCCGCTGGTGGTTCTCGTGGACGGCGGCACGATGAGCGCCGCGGAGCTGCTCACCGGAGCGCTCCAGGACCGTGGGCGCGCGGTCGTCGTCGGCAGCCGGACGTTCGGCAAGGGTTCGGTCCAGGTGCCGCACCGGATGCCGGACGGGTCGGTAGCCGAGTTGACCGTCGGCCACTACTCCACACCGTCGGGCCGCCGGGTCCACGGCCGGGGACTGCTGCCCGACCTGGAGGTACGCTCCGGGGACCGCGCCGCCGAGCGGGCCCGCCGGGTATTGAGTGGCCTCGCAGCCGGATCGTAGAGAAGAATGGCCTGGCTATGGCGAAGATGAAGACCCAGAGGGCCGGCAAGAAGGCCAAGGGCGCCGGCTCCGACCGGACGCTCGTCGCGCAGAACAAGAAGGCGCGGCACGACTACCTGATCCTGGACACGTACGAGTGCGGCATCGTCCTGACCGGCACCGAGGTCAAGTCGTTGCGGCAGGGCCGGGCTTCGCTGGTCGACGGCTTCGGCCAGGTCGACGACGGCGAGGTCTGGCTGCACAACGTGCACATCCCCGAGTACGCCCAGGGGACGTGGACGAACCACAGTGCGAAGCGCAAGCGGAAGCTGCTGCTGCACCGCTCGGAGATCGACCGGCTGATCGGCAAGACGCAGGAGACCGGGCACACGCTGGTGCCGCTCCAGCTCTACTTTGTCAAGGGCCGCGCGAAGGTCGAGCTGGCGCTGGCGAAGGGCAAGAAGGAGTACGACAAGCGGCACACGCTGCGCGAGAAGCAGGACCGGCGCGAGGCGGAGCGCGTGATCTCGGCGGTCCGCCGCCGCCAGCGGGCGTGACCGCGCCTGCGCTGCGGGCGGGGCGGGGCCGCGCCGGGCGGCCTGAGCCGACCGGGTGGCCGCCGGGAATACGGTGGCAGCCCACGGCGCTCATCCCGTACGATGGTCCCGTACCCGGGCGCTGCGGCGCATCGGGTGCGGAGGTTCTCAACTCAACATGGGGATGATCGGTTTCGACAGCGGATGTCGAAGCAGGGGAAGCGAGCCGAGGAACGCGGCAATGATCTCGTTAACCATGTGCCGCAAAAAAATAATCGCCAATTCCAAGCGCGATTCCTTCGCCCTCGCTGCCTAAGTAGCGACTTGCGAAGTGTCGGCCCGGGGATGTTCCCGACCCGGTGTCCGGCATCAGCCAGGGGACTCACCGCGTAGGCCCGGTCACGGGGCCTGCAGGGACATTTCACAGTGACTGAGCCCGTCGGAGACGTGTCCGCGAGATCTCCGGGGCTGAGAAAATCGCAGCGGACTGCGCTCGGAGAAGCCCTCCTTCTGCTCCGTTGGACGCGGGTTCGATTCCCGCCATCTCCACCATCACCATGTGTCGAAGAGCCCCTGACCGGCGGTACCACCGCCGGTCAGGGGCTCTTCTGCGTGCGGGGTCGCGGGCGGCGACGGAAAAACATTGGTCCATACCTTGACTGGTCTGGACCAAACAGCTTGACTGCACTCCATCAACCTTCCCCCACCTCGCGGCCCACCGCAGGGCCGCGCGCGAAGGAGTGAGCAGTGTCCAGCAGCACGCGTAGACGCAGCTTGACCACCAGGCTCAAGGCCCTCCTCGCCGCCGCCGGCCTGGCCGGCGCGCTGGCCGTGGCCCTCCCGATGTCCACCGCCACCGCGGCGCCCGCCTGCGAGGCGGCCTGGAACTCCGGCACCGCCTACACCGGCGGCGACGTCGTCTCCCACGGCGGCCACAACTGGGAGGCCAAGTGGTGGACGCAGGGCGAGACGCCCGGCACCACCGGACAGTGGGGCGTGTGGGCGGACCAGGGCATCTGCGGTGACGGCGGCGACCCGGATCCCGACCCGGACCCGTCCGGCTTCCTCGTCAACCAGGCGCAGTTCGACCAGATGTTCCCGAGCAGGAACTCCTTCTACACCTACGACGGCCTGGTCGCCGCGCTCGGCGCCTACCCGGCGTTCACCAACACGGGCAGCGAGACCGTACGTCGCCAGGAGGCGGCCGCGTTCCTCGCCAATGTCAGCCACGAGACGGGCGGACTGCGGTACATCGTCGAGCAGAACGAGGCCAACTACCCGCACTACTGCGACGAGTCGCAGCCGTACGGCTGCCCCGCGGGCAACGACGCCTACTACGGCCGCGGGCCCATCCAGCTCAGCTGGAACTTCAACTACAAGGCCGCCGGCGACGCGTTGGGCATCGACCTGCTGAACAACCCCTGGCAGGTCGAGAACGACGCCGCCACTGCGTGGAAGACCGCGCTCTGGTACTGGAACACCCAGTCCGGCCCCGGCACCTACACCGGCCACGAGGCCATCACCGGCGGCCACGGATTCGGCGAGTCCATCCGCAGCATCAACGGCGCCCTGGAGTGCGACGGCGGCAACCCCGCCCAGGTCCAGAGCCGCATCGACAAGTACCGGGCGTTCACGCAGATCCTCGGCACCACCCCGGGAGGCAACCTCAGCTGCTGAGACGCTCTCCGTACCACCTTCCGCCGCCGGTCGTGCCCGTCTCACGCCGGCGGCGGAAGGCCGCCGCGCGGGGCGGCCCGTCCTGCTGTCACCCGAACGGGTGGATGCTGCGCCTTCGGCATATGCCGTCGCGCGATCCCTACCGTGCCACCCATGGTCACCAGGGCGACCACGGCAGCCAGCAGCGCGGTGCCGACCGGCACGAGGTAGGCGAGCGCCGGGCCGCCCGGCAGGTGCTGGGCCGCCCAGCCGCCCGCCGCCGAGCCGGCGGCGATCCCGGCCAGCAGGGCCGTCACGGCGAGGGTCATGCCCTCGTTCAGGCGGGCTGCCGGAGCGCGGCGCTGGATCAGCGTCATCCCCGTCACCATCGTCGGCGCGGTCGCCATGCCGGCCACCAGCAGCGTCGCCGCCAGCACGAGCAGGCTCCCGGACGCCGCCCCCAGCAGCGGCAGCGTCATCAGCGCCGCCATCGCCGCCACGCATCCCCGGAAGCGGCGCCGTACGGAGCCGGACGGCGCCCACGTGCCGAAGGCCAGCCCCGCCACCGCCGAACCGCCCGCCTGCACCGCCAGGACGGCGCCGCCCGCCGCGCCGTGCCCCAGTGCGTCCGCGTGGGCGAGGGTGACCACCTCCAGCGCGCCGAACACCGCGCCCGTGCACACGAAGGTGGCCAGCAGCGGCGGCATCCCCGGCAGTCGTACGGGCGCCCGGCCGCGCCCCGCCTCGGGCGGCGCGACGGGCGGCTCGGTGCGCCGCTGCGCCGCGAACAGCAGGACGCCGGTCAGCAGCAGCACCGCCCCCGTGAGCGTGCCGGCCTCCGGGAACAGCGCCGTGCACAGCAGGGCCGCCAGCACAGGGCCGCACACGAAGCACAGTTCGTCGGCGACCTGCTCGAAGGAGTTCGCGGTGTGCCGCGCATCCGGGTCGTCCTGGTGCAGATGGGCCCAGCGGGCCCGTGACATGCCGCCGGTGTTCGGCGTCGTCGCGGTCGCGGCGTACGCGGCGAACAGCGTCCAGTCCGGGGCCTGCAGGCGTACGCACGCGACCAGCGCGAGCGCGCCGCAGGCGGCGAACGCGGCGGCGGGCACGGCCACCCGCGCCTGTCCGCAGCGGTCCACGAGCCGCGCGGTGAGCGGCCCCACGACGGCCGTCGCGGCCAGCCCGGTCCCGGTGACCGCACCGGCGAGGGCGTAACTGCCGCGCTGCCCTGCGATCATCATCACGGCGGCCACGGTGAACATCCCCATCGGCAGCCGGGCGACGAGGTTTCCCACCGTGAACGCCACCGCGCCGGGCGGCGCGAACAGCCGCACGTAGGGCGCGGTCCAGCGGCGGGCAGGAGTGACCGGGGCAGGAGAGGCTGTCGGCATGGCGACCACCCTCGCGGCGCGAAAGCCCCGCGGTCCAACACCCGTTGCGGTCCCGTTCACGCACCTGCGTTGTGCATGCGGGTCGGGGCCGTGCGGAGGGCAGCAGCCGCATCCGGGCGGCGGCACCGACCGCGCGGGCGACGTTCTGTACGCCCGCCCGCCGCCGGTGGCCGTGCCGGTCGTCAGGCGTTCCACGCCAACGCGCACACTTCTGTGGAGACTTCCTCACGTTCATCGCTCTTCTGCCCGGCCACGGCCACCCGATCGCGACGTTGATCATGCGGGCCGTCAACGAGGGCGCGGCCGAGGAGGCTTTCCGCCTCGTGGACGAGAGCCACGTTCAGCTCCTCGAGGACCGGCGCACGCTGCAGGCAGTGGAGCGCCCTCCGCGAACCGGCCTAACCCGCCCCCGGTTCCGGCCCCGCCACCGCCCCCGGTTCCGGTCCCGACGCGGCCGGGCCTGGACCGGGCGGCCAACTGAGGCGGGGCGGCTACCTGCTGGAGCAGATCGCCCCGCAGATCGCCCGGGCCCTCGCCGGCGCCGCCGAACTGGACGCGTACCTCCGCGCCCGCGGGTGAAAAGGAGTTGCCGCGGCCGTCCGGCGCCAGGCACCGTGCGGGGGTGAACGGTGGCGATGCCGTCCGGAAGGGGGAGCGGCTGTGCGGCGGTTCGGAGATCCGATCGTCCAGGAGTTCGCCGTGGGAGGCCCGGGAGCCGGACCGTACGGCATCGCGGCCGGGCCGGACGGTGCGCTGTGGTGCACCCTCGTGCACGGCGGCCGCATCGCACGGCTGGCGTTGGACGGCACGGTGCGCGAGTACGACCTCGGCGCCCCCGACTGCCGTCCCACGGTCATCGCTCCCGGACCGGACGACGGCGCCCTCTGATTCACCCGGCTCCAGGACCACCGGATCGGCCGGATCACCGTCGACGGCGACGTGCGCTGCTGGGCCGTGCCCACGCCCGGCTGCGGGCCCTTCGGCATCACGGCGGGACCGGACGGGGCGATGTGGTTCACCGAGACCCACGCGGACCGTGTCGGACGCATCGACGGCGCGGGCGAGGTCACGGAGTTCCCTCTGCCCGTCGAGGGCGGCTATCCCTCCGCGATCACCGCCGGACCGGACGGCGCCCTCTGGTTCGCCCTCAACCAGGCGAACGCCGTCGGCCGCATCGACGTGCACGGCGACGTGACCGTGCACCCCCTGCCGACGCCCGGCGCCGCGCCGGTCGGCATCACCAGCGACGGCACCGCCCTGTGGTTCGTCGAGATCGCGGCCGGTCAGGTCGGCCGGATGACGGTGGACGGCACGGTCGAGGAGTTCCCGCTGCCCGACCGGACGGCCAGGCCGCACGCGATCGTGGCCGCGTCCGAGGGCGAGTGCTGGTTCACGCAGTGGGGCGCGGGCCGCGTCGGCCGCATCACGGCGGACGGCGACCTCGCCGAGTACGCCCTGCCCTCCCCGTCCTGCGAGCCCCACGGCCTCGTGGTGGGCCCCGACGGCGCGGTATGGGCTGCCCTGGAGACCGGTTCCGTCACCCGCGTGGCGGCCCGCGCCGCTCAGCCCGGCCGGACGGGCCCGTAGCAGGCGGCCGCCGCGCCGGTGTGCAGCGCCCAGTAGCGGTCCCCGTACGACCAGTGCCACCACCCCGTGGGGTAGTTGACGAAGCCGGCCCCCTCCAGGGCGGTGCCCGGCACTGCGCGCAGCGCACGCGCCTCGGGGCTGATGTTCCCGGCCGCTGTGCAGCAGCCGCCCGTGCTCTTCTCCGGTGAGGCGTTGACCGGGGCGCCCAGGTCAAGTTCGCGTTCGAGAGCCGGGCGGCGGACGCACACCCCCCGCGGGGGAGAATGCACCGATGAACACGTCCCGGGATGTCGAGCCGCGGCTGCTGCGCGGGTTCGTGGCCGTGGCGGAGGAGCTGCACTTCACGCGGGCCGCCGCGCGGCTGTACGTGGCGCAGCAGGCGCTGAGCCGGGACGTCGCGCGCCTCGAACGGGAGGTCGGCGCGACGCTGTTCGTCCGGTCGACGCGGCGGGTGACGCTCACCGCCGACGGTGAGCGGCTGCTGCCGTACGCGCGGGCGGTGCTGGCCGCGCACGACGAACTGGCCGCCGCGTTCGCGCCCGCCGGACGTCCGCTGACCGTGGACGTCGCCGCGCCGGTCAGCACCGGGCGCGAGGTGCTGGAGGCGGCACGCGGACGGGCACCGCGCACGGAGTTCGTGGCCCGCTACCGTGCGGGCCTCGCGGGCGCGGCGGCCGAGATCCTCGCCGGCCGGCTGGACGTCTCGTTCGGCCGTGTCGCCGGGCTCGCGGCAGAGGCGTCGGCCGGGCTGGAGCACCGGCTCGTCCGGTACGAGCGGGTCGCCGTGCTGCTGCCCGAGGACCACCCGCTCGCGGCGCTCCCCGAGGTGCCGCTCGGCCGGCTGGACGGCGAGACCCTGTACGCCGGGGCGGGCAACGACGACACCGCCGAGTGGACCGACTACGCCCGCGCGCTCTTCGCGGGGCGGGGCATCCGCCTCGCGCCGCCGTTCCCGAGGATCGAGGGCGAGGAGGAGTTCCGTCGCGTCGTGCGGGGGCGCGGTTGGTCGGTGCTGGCCACCGAGGTGTTCACGGGGGTGGACGGCATGGTGCTGCGACCGCTCACCGACCCGGTGCCGCTCGCGCCGGTCTCGGTCGTGTGGCGCCGCGGTCTGCGCCACCCGGGCCTGGACGCCCTGCTCGCCGCCGCCGACCTGTCCCGCACCTCCGGCCGGCTCGCCGTCCCGCCCGGCGCCTGGCTCCCGGAACCGGACCGGAACATCGCACACAGTCACACTTCTGTGTAACGGGTGTTGCACAGGAGTGTGACACTGGCTACCCTGAGCGGTATGGCAGGGACCATAGGGTTTCGCCCTACGGATGAGGACGCTCGCATCATCGAGGCGGCAACGCGCGAGGGCGAGGCGACCAGCGACGTCATCAGGCGCGCGCTGCGCCTTCTGGAACGAGAGGTCTGGCTGGAGCAGGCACGCAAGGATGCGCAGCGGCTCCACGCGGAAGACCTGTCGGCCGACGAGGACGACTGGTGATCCGCGGAGCCGTCTACCGGATCGACCTCGGTCAGGCGAAGCGCGGTCACGAGCAGGGCGGGCGTCGCCATGGCCTGGTGCTGTCCCCGACGTCCATGCCGTGGAGCCTCGCCACGGTGGTGCCCACGTCCACGCGGGCGCAACCGGCCGTCTTCCGGCCCGAGCTGTCCATCGCCGGCGCTCGGACGCGCCTGCTGGTCGACCAGCTTCGATCCATCGACGTCCGGTTCATCCACGGTGAGCCGGTCGACTACCTCACCCGTGACGACCTGGCCGAGGTCGAGCGCGCCGTGAGTCGCTATCTGGGCCTCTGACCGCCCAGCTGCTCACCCCGGCTCCGTCTGCGGCGTGAGCGCGTCGTTGCGTCGGTGTGACGCGCCGCCACGGGGGTGAAACGCGCGACGCCTAGCGTCCGGAACGTCCAGCAGGGCGAGTCGGAGGAGGGCCGGATGCGCGCGCGGCGGCGCTGGGTGGAGCGGGGGGAGCGCGTCGCCGTCGCCACGGGGGTCGGCGGCGCCAACTTCGCCTCCTCCACGGCCAACGTCAACGCCCTCTACCCGCTGCGTCTCAAGGGCCGCGTCCTCGGCGTCAACGCGGGCGGCGGCAACATCGGCGTCGCCGTCGTGCAGCTCGCCGGGCTGGCGCTGATCGCCCTCGGCGGCGCCGGGCACCCGTGGGCGCTGCCCGCGCTGTACGTACCGCTGGTCGTCGCGGCGACCGTGTGGGCGCTGCGGCGGAGGGACAACCTGGGCCCGGTGCGCGACGACACGGCGCCGTCGCCTAGGCGGCCCGGCACCGGCACACCTGGATCGTCGCCGCCCTCTACCTCGGCACCCTCGGCTCGTTCATCGGCTACGGCTTCGCGTTCGGGCTGGTGCTTCAGGGCTGGTTCGGACGTACGCCGCTGGAGGCGGCCTCGCTCACGTTCGTCGGGCCGCTGCTCGGCTCGCTGCTGCGCCCGGTCGGCCGCCACCTGGCCGACCGGTGGGGCGGCGCCCGCGTGACGCTGGCGGATTTCGCGCTGATGACGGGCGCCACCGTACTGGTCGGGGGCGTCCGTACGAGGGTCGCTGCCCCTGTTCGTCGCCGGATTCGTGCTGCTCTTCGTGCTGACCGGGGCGGGCAACGGCTCCGTGTACGCCCTGCTGCCCGGCATCCACGAGGCCGGCGCGCGGTCCCGCGGCCTGGTGGGGGAGGCGGCGGCTGCGTATGCCCGGCGCATGGCCGGGGCGGCGATGTCGCTGATCGGTGCGGTGGGGGCGTTCGTCGGGGTCGGCATCAATCCGGCCCTCAGCCGTTCCTTCGCCGGCACGGGCTCCGGAACGGCGGCGTTGGCCGTCTTCGCCGCCTACTACGTGCTGTGCGGCGCCCTCGTGTGGGCGGTGTACGTGCGTCCGCCGCGGCCGGGCCCGGCGCCGGCCGAGCGGGCGCGTAACACTGGAGAAACGCCGGTGAACCGGCGGTGACACGCGGGTCGCCCGCCATGCCCCGGGGCACCCGCAGAACCCCGCACCACAGGGACGAGGGACGATGAGCGAGCACGAACCCGTCAGGCCGCTGGACGGCTTCACCGTCGGCGTCACCGCCGCGCGCCGCGCCGATGACCTGAGCGCGCTGCTGGAGCGGCGCGGCGCCGTGGTCCAGCACGCTCCCGCGCTGCGCATCGTGCCGCTGGCCGACGACGCGGAACTGCTCGTGGGAACGAAACGCCTGATCGCCGAGCCGCCCGACCTGGCCGTCGCGACGACGGGCATCGGCTTCCGCGGTTGGCTGGAGGCCGCCGACGGCTGGGGCCTGGGCGACGAGTTGCGCGCCGCGCTCGCCGGTGCCGAGATCCTCACCCGCGGCCCCAAGGTGCGCGGCGCCGTGCGCGCCGCCGGACTGCGCGAGTCCTGGTCTCCGGAGTCCGAGTCGATGGCCGAGGTGCGCGACCGGCTGCTGGGGGAGGGCGTCCGCGGGCGCCGGATCGCCGTGCAGCTGCACGGCGATCCGCTGTCGGACCTCGTCGCGGCGCTGCGCGCGGACGGTGCGGAGGTGGTGGGCGTCCCGGTGTACCGGTGGCTGCCGCCGGAGGACCTGGCGCCCGTCGACCGCCTCACCGACGCAGTGCTGGCCGGGGGCGTGGACGCGCTCACCTTCACCAGCGCCCCTGCCGCGGTCTCGCTGCTGGAACGGGCGGGGGAGCGGGGCGTACGGGACCCGCTGCTGGCGGAGCTTCGCGGCGGACGGGTGCTCGCCGCCTGCGTCGGGCCGGTCACGGCGGCCCCGCTCGAGGCGGCAGGGGTGCCCACCGCCAGCCCCGAACGCTTCCGGCTGGGCCCGCTGGTCCAACTGCTATGTGCGCGGCTGCCGGAGGCCGCCGCCACGTTCGAGGTCGAGGGCCACGGGGTGGAGATCCGCGGCCACGCCGTGGTGGTCGACGGGCGGCTGCGGGCGGTGCCTCCGGCGGGCATGGCCCTGCTGCGGGAACTGACCCGCCGCCCCGGCCGGGTCGTCTCCCGCGCCGACCTGCTCCGCGCGCTCCCCGGAGCGGGGGCGGACGAGCACGCCGTCGAAACCGCCATGACCCGGCTGCGCGCCGCGCTCGGCGTGCGCGGCGTCGTCCAGACCGTCGTCAAGCGCGGCTACCGCCTCGCCGTCGAACCGGACGGGCGCTGAACCGGTCCGCACGTCACCGGGGAGTCTCCGTGGCTGCGGTGGTGCCGCTGCCGCTGTTGCTGCCGCAGCCACGGAGGCACGCAAACCGGTGGCCGGGCGGGTCGTGTGCGGGGAGGATCGCCGCATGGGCGCCTTCCTCGAGACCGAGCGGCTGGTGCTGCGCGCGTTCACCGCCGACGACGCCGACGACCTGTTCGCGCTCGACGACGACCCCGAGGTGATGCGGTTCCTCAACGGCGGCCGCCCCGCCGACCGGGAGGCGATCCGCACGCGCACGATGTCGCGGCTGCTGCACGTCCACCCCTGCACCGGGACGCGCGGCTACTGGGCCGCGCAGGAGAAGGGCACCGGCACGTTCCTCGGCTGGTTCGAGTTCCGCCCGCCGACCGACGACAGCCCCGCCGTGGTCGAGCTCGGCTACCGGCTGAACCGGGCGTCCTGGGGGCGCGGCTACGCCACCGAGGGGGCCCGTGCGCTCATCGGCAAGGGGTTCGCGGACCTCGGCGTCGAGCGCGTCATCGCCAACACCATGGCCGTCAACGCCCGCTCCCGGCGCGTGATGGAGAAGTGCGGCCTGGTCTTCGTCCGTGCCTTCCACGGGGACTGGCCGGACGCGATCGAGGGATCCGAGCACGGCGAGGTCGAGTACGCGCTCACCCGTACCGCGTGGGAGCGGGCCCGCTGACGGCGCTCCGCGGCCGGTGAACGCCGCGGACCCGGTGGGCGTACCCGGGGGTGGAGGCTCGACCGGAGGTCGCAGGGTGCGGGACGATGCGCGAGTGAAGGACGGCGCGGCTCACGACGACGCCCACGACGACGACGCGCTGATGCGCGCCCTGTACGAGGCGCACGCCGTGCCGCTGTACGCGTTCGTGCTGCGCCTGGTCGGCGGCGACCGGCACCGCGCCGAGGACGTGGTGCAGGAGACGCTGCTGCGTGCCTGGCGCAACGCCGAGAAGCTGCATCGCGGCAGCCCGGCCGCGCTCCGCCCCTGGCTGGTCACCGTCGCCCGCCGCATCGTCATCGACGGTCACCGCAGCCGCCAGGCCCGCCCGCACGAGGTGGACCCCGGGCCGCTGGAGTCCGTGCCCGCCGCCGACGAGATCGACCGGGCGCTGCGGGCCATGGTGATCTCCGAGGCGATGGCCGACCTGACCACCGCACACCGGCGAGCGCTCGTCGAGACGTATCTGCGGGGCCGCAGCGTCGCCGAGGCCGCCGAGGCGCTCGGGGTGCCGCCCGGTACCGTGCGGTCGCGGGTCTTCTACGCGCTGCGTTCGCTGCGCCTGGCCCTGGAGGAACGGGGGGTGACGTCATGACGGGCGACCCTCTCGGCACGCCGGACACCCCCGCTCCGCCGCCGTCGCCGCACACCGACGTCGGGGCCTACGCCCTCGGCCTGCTCACGGACGCCGAGGCGTCCCGCTTCGAGGACCACCTCGCCGGGTGCACCCGGTGCGCCGAGGAGCTGGAGGCCGATCTGGGCCTGCGTCCCCTCCTCCAAGAGGTGGCCTCGTGCGCGTCTTCCGGGCCCGTGCCGTCCTCCGGAGGCGTTCCGGGGACCGGTGCGCAGGAGGCCGGGGGCCCGCTGGACCGGGCGCTCGCCGCCGCGGCCTCCGAACGGCGCCGCGCGCGGCGGCGCCGCCACGCCCTGGCGGGCGCCGTCGCGGCGGTCCTGCTCGCCGCCGGAGCACTCGGCGGCGTGGCCGTCGGCCCCCTCGCCGGTGACGACGACGCCGACCGGCCGCCGCCCACCACGGCCGAGGCGGCACGTGCCGCCTTCGCGCAGGGGGAGAAGTTCTCCGACCAGGACCCGTCCACCAGCGTCGAGGCCACGGTGTCGCTCCAGGAACGGCCCTGGGGCACCCACGTCACCCTCCGGATCGGGAACCTCACCGGCCCGCGCGCCTGCGACCTGGTGGCCGTCGGCGGGGACGGCGGCCGGCAGACGGTCGCGACCTGGTCGGTGCCGGGGTACGGCTACGGCATCGAGGGCACCGCGTACGAGGAGCCGCTGTACGTGGCCGGCGGCGCCGGTCTCACGCCCGACCGGATCGACCACTTCGAGGTTCGCACGCTGGAGGGCGAGAAGCTGGCCGCCATCCGGATGGAAACCCCCGCGGAGGGGCTGTGACCCGCGGCACCACGCACCGGACACGCCCGCACGACCCCCGCAGGTCGCGTACGGTGGACGGCTGCCCTGTGAGAGAGAAGGGGGCCGCATGGGAGCGCAGGACACCGTGGACAGAGCAGACGGCCGGGCAGCGGACGCCGAGGGCGTGCGCGAACGGGAGACGCGTCGCGAGCAGACGCATCTGGACGCCGTGTACCGCCGTCTGGAGGAGAAGATCCACGAGGCCGAGTTCCTCATGGACGACGCCGCCAAGCGGGGGCAGGTCGGCACACCCGGCGCGCTCGCCGAACGCGACGCGCAGGTCTTCCGGGCCGGGATCCACCTCAACCGGCTGAACAGCGAGTTCGAGGACTTCCTCTTCGGCCGCATCGACCTGCTCGACGGCAAGACCGGCGAACGCGGCCCCGACGGCGCCTACACGTCCGTGGAGCCGGCCGACGACGCGGTGCGCCCGGACGGCGGCGCCGACATCGCCGAGACCCTGCACATCGGACGCCTGGGCGTGCTGGACGCCGACTACGCCCCGCTGGTCATCGACTGGCGGGCACCCGCCGCCGCCCCCTTCTACCGGGCCACTCCCGTGACCCCCGGCCGGGTGGTGCGCCGCCGCGTCATCCGCAGCAAGGGCCGCCGTGTGCTCGGCGTCGAAGACGACCTGCTGCGCCCGGAGATCCGCGCCACCCTGGACGGCGAGGAACTGCCCGCCGTCGGCGACGGCGCTCTGATGGCCGCTCTGGGCCGGGCCCGCGGTCACGCCATGCGGGACATCGTGGCGTCCATCCAGGCCGAGCAGGACGAGGTGATCCGCGCCCCCGCCGCCTCCGTCACCGAGGTCGAGGGCGGCCCCGGCACGGGCAAGACCGCCGTCGCCCTGCACCGCGCGGCCTACCTGCTCTACCGGGACCGGCGCCGGTACGCGGGCGGCATCCTGGTCGTCAGCCCGACCCCCCTGCTGGTGTCGTACACCGAAGGCGTGCTGCCCTCCCTCGGCGAGGAGGGGCAGGTCGCCATCCGCGCGCTGGGCTCGCTGGTCGACGGCGTCGAGGCGAGCGCGTACGACGACCAGCCGGTGGCCCGCGTCAAGGGCTCCGCCCGCATGGTCGGGGTGCTGCGTCGGGCCGCGCGGGGTGCCTTGGAGCTGGGCGAGGTCCCGCAGCGGCTGCGCGTGGTGGCGTTCGGCTCCCGCGTCGAGCTGGGCGCGGACGAACTGCGGGCCGTACGCCGCCAGGTGCTCGGTGGCACCGCGCCGGTGAACCTGATGCGGCCCCGGGCCCGGCGGCTGCTGCTCGATGCGCTGTGGGAGAAGTCCGGCGCCGCCCGCCGGCACGCCCACGATCCCGAACTCGCCGCCGAGGTGCGGCAGGGCTTCGACGAGGACCTCGACGAGGAGACGGACTTCACCGACTTCCTCGACGCCTGGTGGCCGGAACTGACCCCGCGCCGCGTGCTCGCGGCGCTGGCCGACGAGAAGCGGCTCGCCCGCTGGGCACGCCGGATGCTCCGCGGCGGCGAGGTGCGGCTGCTGGCCCGCTCGTTGCGCCGGCTGGGCGTGGACGGCACGGGGCCGCTGTCCGTGCACGACGTCGCGCTGCTGGACGAGCTGCGACAGCTCCTCGGTCCCCCCGCCGCCCGGCCGCGGAGGCAGGAGGCCGATCCGCTGGACCAGCTCACCGGGCTGGAGGAGGTGACCACCGCCGCCGACCGCAGCGGCCCGCGCCGGCGGCGGCCCGACGTGGAGGAGGAGCGCCGCGACTACGCCCACGTCATCGTCGACGAGGCGCAGGACCTGACGCCCCTGCAGTGGCGGATGGTGGGACGGCGCGGCCGCCACGCCACCTGGACCGTGGTCGGCGACCCGGCGCAGAGCTCCTGGACGGACACCGACGAGGCCGCCGCCGCGCGCGCCGAGGCGTTGGGCGGCCGTCCGCGCCGTCGTTTCGAACTCACCGTCAACTACCGCAACCCGGCGGAGATCGCCGAACTCGCCGACCGGGTGCTGGCGTTGGCTATGCCGGGCAGCACTCCGCCGGAGGCCGTGCGCAGCACGGGCCTCACCCCGCGCTTCGTCGCGGCCGCAGGCGCGAACGGCGCGAACGGCCGTGACGGTGCGGAGGGCGAGGAGGGGGAGGACCGGCTGGGCCGGACCGTACGGGCCGAGGCGGAGCGGCTGCTCTCGGAGGTGGACGGCACGGTCGGCGTGGTGGTCGCGATGGGGCGGCGCACCCAAGCACGGCAGTGGCTGGCCGGCCTGGGCGACCGGGCCGTGGCGTTGGGCAGTCTGGAGGCGAAGGGACTGGAGTACGACGCCACCGTGGTCGTCTCACCCGCCGAGATCGCGGAGGGCCTGTCCCCGCGCGAGTTCGCCGAGGGCGGCCCGGGCGCGGGCGGAGCGGGGCTGAGGGTGCTGTACGTCGCGCTCACGCGCGCGACGCAGCGACTCACCCTCGTTTCCGGCCCCCGCGACCTGCCCGACGCCGACGGGGTGCCGGACCTGCTGCGGGACTGAACCTGCCGGGGCCGCACGCCCCGCCGTCACCCCGTGGGCTCGTCGGCCCGCCACGCGGCACCGGGCGCCCCAGTCTGCCGACCGTACGTCCCCGCGGCGTCCGAACGCCGCTTCCCGTCCCGCCGAACGTACAGGGCCCGGAAGGAGGGATGGCCGAACGGGCCCTGTTTGTTAGCCTGAGGGTGGCACCGGCCCGATCCATGCCCCCGGGCCCAACCATCGTCGCTTCGAGCGACCACTTGCCGCGAGGCGAGCTGGCGGGTCGGTGCCACCTTCTTCTCGTCGCCCCGCGCCGCCGGGCTCCGCTCGTCAGCCGAGAACGCGCACCTGTTCGGCCTGCGGACCCTTCCGGCCCTGAGCGATCTCGAACTCCACGCGCTGGGCGTCCTCCAGGCTCCGGTATCCGTCACCGTTGATCGAGCTGTAGTGGACGAAGACGTCCGGCCCACCGTCCTCCTGGGCGATGAAGCCGTAGCCCTTCTCCGCGTTGAACCACTTGACCGTGCCCTGAGCCATTGTTCGGTCTCCTGTGTACGTACATGAGCGTGTGCGGGCAGGATCTTAGAACGATTCGTACCGTTTTCGACTGATTGATGCCGTCAAGGGTGCATGTCGCTCCCGTTTCTGCGGAGTGCCCGGGGGTTCCTCGCGAGGCACTTTCTCTCGTATGGTGGAAGAATGATTCCACTGCAGGGGTCAGGTTTCTGCGTACCAGTCGGTAGGTGGGACTATCTGGTGACGCGCCGCGCGCAACGGTCCCCGGTGGACCGGGCCGGCGCCCGGTAGCACAGGGAAAGCAGAGGAAGTCGGCCATGGCAACGGCGCCCAGCGTCTCGTACTCGATGACGGTCCGTCTGGAAGTCCCCGCGGGCGGGACCGCGGTCAGTCAGCTCACCACTGCCGTGGAGTCCTCCGGCGGCTCGGTCACCGGTCTGGACGTGACGGCCTCCGGCCACGAACGGCTCCGGATCGACGTCACCATCGCCGCCAGTTCCACCGCGCACGCGGACTCCATCGTCCAGCAGTTGCGCGGCGTCGAGGGCGTCACGCTCGGCAAGGTCTCCGACCGGACGTTCCTGATGCACCTCGGCGGCAAGATCGAGATGTCGTCGAAGCACCCGATTCGCAACCGCGACGACCTCTCCATGGTCTACACCCCGGGCGTCGCCCGCGTCTGCACGCAGATCGCGGAGAACCCCGAGGACGCCCGGCGGCTCACCATCAAGCGCAATTCGGTCGCCGTCGTCACCGACGGCTCCGCCGTCCTCGGTCTGGGCAACATCGGGCCCAAGGCCGCGCTTCCGGTGATGGAGGGCAAGGCCGCGCTGTTCAAGACGTTCGCCGGCATCGACGCCTGGCCGATCTGCCTGGACACGCAGGACACCGACACCATCGTCGAGGTGGTCAAGGCGGTCGCTCCCGGCTTCGCCGGCATCAACCTCGAGGACATCTCGGCGCCGCGCTGCTTCGAGATTGAGGCGCGGCTGCGCGAGGCCCTGGACATCCCCGTCTTCCACGACGACCAGCACGGCACCGCCATCGTCGTCCTCGCCTCGCTGCACAACGCGCTGCGCGTGGTCGGCAAGAACATCGAGGACGTGCGTGTCGTCATGTCCGGCGCCGGAGCGGCCGGTACGGCGATCCTCAAGCTCCTGCTGGCCGCCGGCGTCAAGCACGCGGTGGTCGCCGACATCCACGGCGTCGTGCACGGCGGACGCGAGGACCTGGTGGACGCCGCCCCCGACTCGCCGCTGAGCTGGATCGCCCGCAACACCAACCCCGAGGGCGTCACCGGCACCCTCAAGGACGCGGTGGTCGGCTCCGACGTGTTCATCGGCGTGTCCGCTCCCGACGTCCTGGCCGGTGAGGACGTCGCCACGATGGCCGACGGCGCGATCGTCTTCGCGCTCGCCAACCCCGACCCGGAGATCGACCCGGGCGAGGCGCGCCGTACCGCGGCGGTCGTCGCCACCGGACGCTCCGACTTCCCGAACCAGATCAACAACGTGCTGGTCTTCCCGGGCGTCTTCCGCGGCCTGCTCGACGCGCAGTCGCGTACGGTCAACACCGAGATGATGCTGGCGGCGGCGCGCGCGCTCGCCGACGTGGTGCTGGAGGACGAGCTCAACGCGAACTACATCATCCCCAGCGTCTTCAACGAGAAGGTCTCCGGAGCGGTGGCCGGCGCGGTCCGCAAGGCCGTCAGGGCCGCCGGGGAATCCGCGACGCAGCCGGCGACGGAGGCGGCCGGCTCGTCGGGGGAGTGACCCGGATGGGTGACACCTCTCACGCGTCCCGGCCCGCGCCCGCCCGGCGCGTCGCGGGTGTCGGCACCCGTGTGGCCCGTAGGGTTTGAGAAGCCGGAAGGGCGCCGGAAGGGTGTCGGATTGGCGTTCCCGCCGCAGGTGGGGGCAGGATGCGTCTTCGGGCGCGAGGGTCTGAACCTTAGGACCCGGGTCCGGGGACTGTCCGAGAGCCCTGGCAGCATCGGCTTCGACTCACGCCTCAACGGCAAGAAGAACACGGGAGTAACGAACTATGAACCGCAGTGAGCTGGTGGCCGCTCTGGCCGATCGTGCCGAGGTGACCCGCAAGGACGCCGACGCCGTTCTGGCCGCTCTGGCCGAGGTGACCGGCGAGGTCGTCTCCAAGGGCGACGAGAAGGTCACCATCCCCGGCTTCCTCACCTTCGAGCGCACGCACCGCGCCGCCCGCCAGGCGCGCAACCCGCAGACCGGTGAGCCGATCCAGATTCCGGCCGGGTACAGCGTCAAGGTGTCGGCCGGCTCCAAGCTGAAGGAAGCCGCCAAGGGCAAGTAAGGGCTGATGCCCTCCGAGTACGAGGGGCGGCCACCCTCCCAGGGTGGCCGCCCCTCGTCGCGTCCGAAGCGCCGGCGGCCTGCCTGCCGTCCGGCGCGGGTGCGCCCCTATGGGCGCTCGACGTTGGCGCCGAGTTCGGCGAGCTTCTCCATGAAGTTCTCGTAGCCGCGGTTGATCAGGTCGATGCCGTGTACGCGCGACGTGCCCTGCGCGGCCAGTGCCGCGATGAGGTACGAGAACCCGCCCCGGAGGTCCGGGATGACCAGGTCGGAACCCTGGAGCTTCGTCGGCCCGGACACGACCGCGGAGTGGAGGAAGTTGCGCTGCCCGAAGCGGCACGGCATGCCGCCCAGGCACTCGCGGTAGAGCTGGATGTGCGCGCCCATCTGGTTCAGGGCCTCCGTGAAGCCCAGCCGCGACTCGTACACCGTCTCGTGCACGATCGACAGCCCGGATGCCTGGGTGAGCGCCACGACCAGCGGCTGCTGCCAGTCGGTCTGGAAGCCCGGGTGGACGTCCGTCTCCAGCGCGATGGCCTTCAGCGGGCCGCCGGGGTGCCAGAAGCGGATGCCCTCGTCGCCGATCTCGAAGGCGCCGCCGACCTTGCGGTAGGTGTTGAGGAACGTCATCATCTCGCGCTGCCGGGCGCCGTGGACGTAGACGCTTCCCTCGGTGGCGAGCGCGGCGCTCGCCCAGGACGCGGCCTCCAGCCGGTCCGGGAGGGCCCGGTGGGTGTAGCCGTCCAGCCGGTCGACGCCGGTGATGCGGATGGTGCGGTCGGTGTCGACGGAGATGATCGCGCCCATCTTCTGCAGCACGCAGATGAGGTCTTCGATCTCCGGCTCGACCGCCGCGTTGGAGAGTTCGGTCACCCCCTCCGCCAGCACCGCGGTGAGCAGCACCTGTTCGGTGGACCCGACCGACGGGTACGGCAGGCTGATCTTGCAGCCGCGCAGTCGCTGCGGCGCCTCCAGGTACTGGCCGTCGGCGCGCTTCTCGATGGTCGCGCCGAACTCGCGCAGCACGTCGAAGTGGAAGTTCACCGGGCGGCCGCCGATGTCGCAGCCGCCGAGGCCCGGGATGAAGGCGTGGCCGAGGCGGTGCAGCAGCGGGCCGCAGAAGAGGATCGGGATGCGGGAGGAGCCGGCGTGCGCGTCGATGTCGCCCACGTCGGCGCTCTCCACCCGCGAGGGGTCCATCACGAGTTCGCCCGGCTCCTCGCCCGCGCCCACGGTGACGCCGTGCAGCTGCAGCAGGCCGCGCACCACCCGCACGTCGCGGATGTCGGGCACGTTGCGCAGGCGGCTCGGGCCGCTGCCGAGCAGCGCCGCGACCATGGCCTTGGGCACGAGGTTCTTCGCGCCGCGGACACGGATCTCGCCCTCCAGCGGGCTACCGCCGTGGACGAGCAGGACATCTTCGGTGCCGGACATGGAGCTCCGCGTTTCGAACGGGGTTTCAGGGGACAGCACTCAAGACTAATGGCCCACAGGCCGCTTTCCGTACGCCCTGTGCGGGCCCGCGTGCTTCCGGAACCTTTTCTTCCGGTGCGGGAGATGCCCGGACCACCGGCCGGCGCAGGTCCCCGGCCACCGCGTGCCCACGGGGGTGACCGGCGGTTTCGCGCCTTTCGGGGGGCCGGAGTGCGGCCGGAAGGTATCCCTGTCGGTGCCACGAGTGGGATCATTGCGGCATGACCGAGGTGTCCTCCCTCACCGGGCGGCTGCTGGTCGCCACCCCGGTGCTGTCCGACCCGAACTTCGACCGCGCCGTCGTGCTGCTCCTCGACCACGACGAGGAGGGCTCGCTGGGCGTGGTCCTGAACCGCCCGACGCCCGTGGACGTCGACGACATCCTGGAGGGCTGGGGCGATCTCGCGGGCGCCCCCGGGGTGGTGTTCCAAGGAGGGCCGGTGTCGCTGGACGCGGCGCTGGGGCTGGCCGTGGTCCCCACGGGCAACGGCGACCACGGCCCGAACGGCCCCCTCACCGGCGCGGCCGGTCCCCGCACGGGCCCGGAGAGGCCGGTCCTCGACGGGGCGCCGGACGCCGCGGGGGGAGCGGACCCCGCGCCCGGAGCGGACCTCGCGGGCGACGCGGCGGCCGAGGCCGCGGACGTGCTGGGCGGCGTCACCGGCCCGGACGCCCCGCGCGGCCCCGGGGACGGCCCGCTGGGATTCCGCCGCGTCTTCGGCGCGATCGGCCTGGTCGACCTGGACGCGCCGCCCGAGCTGCTGGCGGCCGAACTCGGCTCGCTGCGCATCTTCGCCGGGTACGCCGGCTGGGGCGCGGGCCAGCTCGAGGACGAGCTCGCCGAAGGCGCCTGGTACGTCGTGGAGTCCGAGCCGGGCGACGTGTCCTCGCCCGCCCCCGAGGGTCTGTGGCGTTCCGTACTGCGGAGGCAGCGCAGCGAACTGGCCATGGTCGCGACGTACCCGGACGACGCCTCGCTGAATTAGGCTTGGGTCACATGAGCACTCTCGAGCCCGAGCGCGGGACCGGTACCGGCACTCTCGTCGAGCCGACCCCGCAGACATCGCACGGTGACGGCGACCATGAGCGGTTCGCCCACTACGTCCAGAAGGACAAGATCATGGCCAGCGCGCTCGACGGGACGCCCGTCGTCGCGCTCTGCGGCAAGGTCTGGGTGCCGGGTCGCGACCCGAAGAAGTACCCGGTGTGCCCCATGTGCAAGGAGATCTACGAGACCATGGGTGCCGGCGGCAAGAACGGCAAGGACGGCGACGGCAAGGGCGGCAAGAAGTAGCGCCCGCCGCGGCGCACACCTGACGCCGCACACCGCGCAGGGCTCACACGGCGCGCTCCGCCGGGCTCCCTCTCGAACGAGGGCCCGGCGGGGCGCGCCGTGCTGTGCGCGGCGGCCACCCGTGCCCGCCCGGCGTCCCGCGCCGCCCGCGCCCGCTGCTCCGTGCTCCGGCCGTTCCCGCCGCTGGGCCGCAGCCGATTGGTCGAGACCTCTTGTGGGCCGCGACGGTCGGCTCTAGCCTCCTGCCCGGCTCGGTTGTGCAGTGCGAAACGTGCATTGCGCATGTTGCAACGCTGTGTCGTTCGTCGTCGACCCGCCAGGGGGCACGCCATGAGACCGTCCGCACTCCGACTCCTCTCCCGGACGGCCGCCGTCCTCGGTCTGGCCGCCGCCCTGGCCCTCACCGGCTGCGCGCCGTCCACCTCGTCCGGCGGCGCGGAGCAGGGCGGCGACGACCGGACGGGCACGCTGCGCGTCTGGCTGTTCCGCGAGGTCGACAACGCGCCGAAGCAGCGGATCGTCGACGACGTCGTCGCCGGATTCGAGAAGCAGCACGGCGGCGTGACCGTCGACGTGCAGTACATCCCCGTCGACAGCCGCGCGGAGAAGATGAAGGGCGCCCTGAACGCCCCCTCCTCCGCTCCCGACGTCGTCGAGTTCGGCAACACCGACACCGCAGGCCTGGTCGAGAACGGCGCCCTCCTCGACGTCACCGACGCCTTCGAAGGGTGGGGCGAGGCCGCGGACACCGATCCCACCGCACGGCAGTCGGTCACCGTCCAGGGCCGCGTGTACGGCGCTCCGCTGTTCGTCGGCGTCCGCGCCCTGTACTACCGCACGGACGTGTTCGACGACCTCGGACTCGAACCGCCCGCCACCCTCGACGAACTCGCCGACACCGCACGACGGATACGGCAGGAGCGCCCGCAGATGTACGGCATCGCCGTCGGCGGCTCGTACACCTACGGCGCCCTGCCCTTCGTCTGGGCGCACGGCGGCGAGGTCGCCGAGAAGCGCGGCGGCGCGTGGACGGCGACGATCGACGACCCGGCCGCACGCAAGGGCGTCACCGCGTACACCGACCTCTTCGGCCCCGGCAACTGCCCGCCCGCCACCTGCGCGCAGATGGGCGGCAACGACACGGTCGAAGCCTTCGCCAACGGCAAGGCCGGCATGGTGATCGGCGGCGACTTCAACCGCGAGGCCGTCGGGAACAGCGAGGTCGCCGGCAGCTACGACGTGGTGCCGCTGCCCGGTGTCCGGGAGGGCGAGATCGCGCCCGCCTTCGCCGGCGGCAACAATCTCGGCGTCATGCGCGGCACCGGCCACCGCGGTCTGGCCGTCGACCTGATGCGGCGGCTGGCGGGCAAGGAGACGCAGGAGCGGCTGTTCGCCGAGATGGGCTTCCTGCCGACCTTCACCGACACCCGGCAGCAGGTCGCCGCCGAGGAGCCGTTCGTCGAGCCCTTCGTGCGGACGCTGGACGCCGGCGCGAAGTTCGTGCCCGCCACGCCCGCGTGGTCGGCGATTGATGCGAGCCAGGTGCTGCCCACCATGTTCCAGCGTGTCGTCAGCGGCAAGCAGGACGTGCCCGGGGCCACCGGGGCCGCCGCGCGCACGATGGACGAGGCCTTCGCGCGGTGAGCGCCCCGGCCGTCGCCGCGCGCCGCGGGGGCGGGTGGACGCCCTGGCTCTACCTCGCCCCCGCGCTGCTGGTGATCGCGGCGCTGCTCGCGTACCCGATCTACCAGCTCGGCCTGATCTCCCTCTACGAGTACACCCAGGCCCAGGTCAGCGGCGGGCAGCCGACCACGTTCCAGGGCCTGGGCAACTACGCCGAGCTGGCGCGCGACCCGAAGTTCTGGGACGTGCTGCTGGTCACCGTCGGCTTCGCCGCCGTCTGCGTCCTCGGCACCCTGGCCGTCGGCTGCGCGCTGGCCGTCCTGCTGACCCGGGTGCGGGCGGTGCCGCGGCTGGCGCTGATGCTGGCCTCGCTCGGCGCCTGGGCGACCCCGGCCATCACCGGGTCCACCGTCTGGGTGTTCCTCTTCCACCCCGACTTCGGCCCGGTCAACCGGGTGTTCGGACTGAGCGACTTCTCCTGGACGTACGGCCGGTGGAGCGCCTTCCTCCTGGTGCTCCTGGAGGTCGTGTGGTGTTCGTTCCCGCTCGTGATGGTGACGGTCTACGCCGGAATCCGCGCCATTCCCGCAGAGGTGCTGGAGGCCGCCGCGCTCGACGGCGCGCGGGCACCGCGGATCTGGCGTAGCGTCATGGCGCCGATGCTGCGGCCGCTGCTGGTTGTGGTGACCATCCAGTCGATCATCTGGGACTTCAAGATATTCACGCAGATCTATGTGATGACCGGCGGCGGGGGCGTCGCCGGCCAGAATCTCGTGCTCAACGTGTACGCCTACCAGAAGGCGTTCGCGTCCGCCCGCTACGGCCTGGGTTCCGCGATCGGCATCGTGATGCTGCTGATCCTGCTGGGCGTCACGCTCGTCTATCTGCGCGTGCTGCGCCGCCGGGGTGAGGACCTGTGACGACCACACCGACCACGAGGACCGCACAGGCCGCGAAGGTGCCGGTCCAGCGAAACGCGCCGACCCGACCGACCGCGTCCCGCGCCGTACGCCTGCCGCGATTTCGGCGCCCCTGGCGGCTGCTTGCCGAGACCGGGGCGCTCGTGACCGCACTGGTGGTCGCCTTTCCCCTCTACTGGATGGTGCTCTCCGCGTTCAAGCCGCAGGCCGAGGTGCAGTCCGACCGGCCCGTGCCGTGGACGACGAGCCCCGCCCTGGACAGTTTCCAACGGGTCTTCACCCAGCAGGATTTCGGCCGCTACTTCCTCAACAGCCTGCTGGTCGCCGGGACCGTCGTGGTCGCCTCCGCGCTCATCGCGTTTCTCGCAGCCACCGCGGTCGCCCGATTCCGGTTCCGTTTCCGCACCACTGTGCTGATCATGTTCCTCACCGCGCAGATGGTCCCGATCGAGGCGCTCACCATTCCCGTGTTCTTCCTGATGCGGGACGTCGGCGCGCTCAACTCGCTGATCTCCCTGATCCTTCCGCACCTCGCCTTCTCCCTGCCGTTCGCAGTGTGGATGCTGCGTGGATTCGTCAAAGCCGTTCCCGCGTCCCTGGAGGAGCAGGCGTACCTCGACGGCGCGAGCCGCAGCCGTTTCCTGTGGCAGATCCTCTTTCCGCTGGTGCTCCCCGGGCTGGTGGCCACCAGCGTGTTCTCCTTCATCTCCACCTGGAACGACTTCCTGTTCGCCAAGTCGTTCCTCATCAGCGCTACCGAGAACTCCACCCTCCCGATGGCACTGCTGGTCTTCTTCGACACCGAAACCCCCGACTGGGGAGGCGTGATGGCCGCCTCCACCGTGATGACCGTGCCCGTGCTGGTCTTCTTCGTCGCCGTACAGCGCCGCCTGGTCTCGGGCCTCGGCGGCGCCGTGAAGGACTGATGCCCCGTGCCGGACGAGCCCCGGCTGATCCCTGCCCCGCGTGTCCTGGAAGCCGTCGGCGGCGGCCCGTTCACGTTCACCGGCACCACCGCCGTCGAGGCGGGGCCGGGCACCGCCGGCGCGGCCCGGCTGCTGCGCTCCGCCCTGGGCGCCGCCACAGGGCTGCCGCTCCCGCCCCGCCGCAGCGGGGACGAGGGCCCGTACGTCGCGCTGGCCGTGGACGACGACGGCTTCGCCGCCGGGCCCGGCCTGGAGGCATACCGGCTGGACGTCGACGCGGGCGGTGTGCGGATCACGGGCGGCGGAGTGGTGGGCGTCCACCACGGGGTGCAGACCCTGCGGCAACTCCTGCCCCCCGCCGCCTACCGGCGCGCCCCGGTCCGCAGCGGCCCGTGGACCGTGCCGCCCGTGCATGTGGAGGACGCGCCCCGCTTCCGCTGGCGCGGCCACCTCCTGGACGTGGCACGGCACTTCCAGCCCAAGGACGACGTGCTTCGCTGTCTGGATCTGCTCGCCCTGCACAAGCTCAACGTGCTGCACCTGCACCTGACCGACGACCAGGGCTGGCGTCTGCAGATCCGCCGCCACCCCCGGCTCACCGAGGTCGGCGCCTGGCGGCCCCGCACCCGCCTCGGCCACCGTGCCTCCCCGCTGTGGGACGAGCGCCCGCACGGCGGCTTCTACACCCACGACGACATCCGCGAGATCGTCGCGTACGCCGCCGAGCGCCACATCACCGTCGTCCCCGAGATCGACGTCCCGGGCCACTCCCAGGCCGCCGTCGCCGCCCACCCCGAACTCGGCAACGCCGACGCCGTCGACACCGCGGCTCTCGGCGTCTGGACGGACTGGGGCGTCAGCCCGCACGTGCTCGCGCCCACCGACCGCACGCTGCGCTTCTACGAAGAGGTGCTGGAGGAGGTCCTGGAACTCTTCCCCTCGCCCTGGATCCACGTCGGCGGTGACGAGGTCCCCACCGGCGAGTGGCGTGCCTCGCCCGCCGCCCAGGACCGCATCCGCACGGAAGGCCTCTCCGGCGAACCCGCCCTGCACGCTTGGTTCGTGAGCCACTTCGCACGCCACCTGGCGGCACGCGGCCGCCGTGCGGTCGGCTGGGACGAGATCCTCGACGCCGGAGCCGGCCGCCTCCCGCCCGACGCCGTCGTCTCCTCTTGGCGCGGCTACGCGGGCGGCATCGCCGCAGCCGAGGCCGGACACGACGTGGTGATGTGCCCCGAGCAGCAGGTGTACCTCGACCACCGCCAGCACCCGGGCGAGGTCGAGCCGGTGCCGCTCGGCTACGTCCGCACCCTGGAGGACGTCTACCGCTTCGAACCCGTGCCGCCGCGACTGGCCGGAACGCCCGCGGCGGCCCGGGTGCTGGGCGCCCAGGCGAACATGTGGACCGAGGCTGCGGAGACCCGGCAGCGCGTCGACTACCAGACCCACCCCCGGCTCGCGGCCTTCGCCGAGGTCGTGTGGTCCGACCTCCCGCCGCCCGCTGCACGGCTGTTCGACGACTTCCGCGACCGGCTGGAGGGCGCGCACCTGGCCCGTCTCGACGCCCTCGGCGTCGACTACCGGCCGCCCGCCGGCCCCCGGCCGTGGCAGCGTCGTCCCGGGGTGCTCGGACGCCCGATCGAGGGACCACCCCCGATCGTGTGAGGCGTGCGCGAGCGGCCCCCGTACCCGGGCGCGGACTGCCACCGTGAAGGCGTGAACGCGACGAACGGCATCCGTCCCGGCATGCGGAACGCAACCGAACGTACCGCCGGAACCGCCGCGATCCGGTCTTGAGGAAGGGGATCGGCACAGCTCTCCCCTTGTGGACCCTCGCAGCGGCAGTCGAGTGAGATGTGCCAGAGTTGCCACGTCCGGGCTGTGAGCACGTACCGTACGGCAGGGCAGCCGGGACGGCCGGGGAAGGGGCAGCTGGATTGAGCACGCACGCACCGCATGCACCACAGGCGGCGCAGTCCGCTGCGCAGCCGGGCGCGCCGGTCACCCTGCCGGCCACGCTCGACGAAGCGGTCGCCGCGCTCACCGCCGTACCCGCGGCCGTGCCCGTCGCCGGCGGCACCGACCTGATGGCCGCCGTGAACTCCGGCCGGCTGCGCCCCGCCGCCCTCGTCGGCCTGGCGCGGATCAGCGAGATCCGCGGCTGGGAGTACCAGGACGGCCACGCCCTCCTCGGAGCCGGACTCACCCTCGCCCGCATGGGCCGCCCCGACTTCGCCGCGCTCATCCCCGCGCTCGCCGCCGCCGCGCGCGCGGCCGGCCCGCCGCAGATCCGCAACGTCGGCACGCTCGGCGGCAACATCGTCAGCGCCGCCCCCACCGGCGATACCCTGCCCGTGCTCGCCGCCCTGGAGGCGGCGGTGCTGGTCGCCGGGCCGGGGGAGGGCGGCGTCGTGCGGCGGGAGATCCCCGTCGGCCACCTGCTCTCCGGCAGGGAGATGCTCCGCCCCGGCGAGATCGTCGGCTATGTCCGGGTGCCCCTGCTGCACGCCCCCCAGACCTTCCTCAAGGCCACCGGCCGCACCGGCCCCGGCCGTGCCCTGGCCTCCGCCTCGGTCGTGCTCGACCCGGCGCGGCGCGGGGTGCGCTGCGCCGTCGGTGCCGTCGCCCCGATGCCGCTGCGGCCGCTGGAGGCCGAACGCTGGGTCGCCTCGCTCATCGACTGGGACGGCGACCGCGGCCTGGCCCCGGAGGCGCTGCACGCGTTCGGGGAGTACGTGGCCATGGCGTGCATCCCCGACCCGTCGCCTCCGGAGGACGGCGGGGAGACCCCCGTACTTCCGGCCGCCGCCCTGCACCTGCGGCGCACCGTGGCGGCGCTGGCCCGCCGAGGACTCGGGAGGGCGCTGGCATGACCCACGAGCCGCACGACCGGCAGGACCCGTACGACCCGCAGGACCCGTACGACCCGCAGGACCCGTACGGCCCCGAGGGCCGCAACGGAGGAGCGGGCACGCACGAGGGGTACGGCGACGGGCACGGCGGCTACGGCCACGCGGACGCCGGATACCCCCCGGACGCCGCCGGGTACGGCGACTACGGCACCCCCTACGATGCGGGCGGGGCACAGTACGGCGGGTACGGCGCCGCGCCGCACGCCGGCCACCCGGCGCCCGCGCCGGGGAGTTGGGGCGGCGAGTACGACGCGGACGCCACGGCGTTCGTGCAGCTCCCCGGCCCCGGCAGCAGCCTGCCCGGCGCCGACCCGCTGGCAGCCCCCGGCACCGGCCAGGGCTACACCCCGCCCGCACTCGGCGACTTCGAGCCCGGCGCGGCCGGCGGCCACTCCGGCACCGGGTACGCGGGCACCGGCCACTCCTCCGGAGCCGACTACTCCGGCAGCGGGTACTACGGGACGGACGGGCACGCCGTGCCCATGGCCACGGGCCCCGGCGGCGAGCCGGTACACGGCGGAGGGGGCCACCACCTCGGCGGCTCGCCGATGACTCCGGCCGCGAGCACCGACCCCTCGGCGGCCGGGCAGTGGACCCTGCCGTTCGCCACGGTCTCCGATCCCCTGCCGCACGGCGGTCACCCCGAGCCGGGGCAACAGCCCGGCCCCCACGACGCCACCTTCGGTGCCGACACCGCGGCGGACGACGCCGACGCCCACCCGCAGGGCGGCGGAATGGCCGCCGCGATGGGCCAGGGCGCCGCGGCCGCCCTCGCCGGCTCGCACGAGGCCCGCACCCAGCGCCGCCCGCTCGGGTCGGGCGGCGGCGCCGGCCGCCCCGACGAGTCCGCACCCGGCGACGGCCCCGACCCCTACGGCCCTCACGGGCCCGACACCACCGCAGTACCCCACGCCCGGCAGGCTCCCGGCGCGGTCGAGCCGCCGCACGGGCCGGGGGAGTGGCCGCACTCCGGTCCCGCCACGGCTGAGGCCCCGGGGCACGGCGTGGGCGCCGCCGGACAGGAGACGCAGCTCGCCGACGCCCTCGCACGCCGCCAGGTGCCCTTCGCCGGTACGCCCGGAGCCGACGCCCCGCCCGCCGTGCACTGGCCGGAACCCGGGGACGTGCCGCAGCCGGAGGTGCCGCATCCGGGCGGCCCTCGGCCGGATCTGGCGCATGCCGCCGGGCCGCCCCCCGGTGGCGATACGCACCCCGGTGCGGGACCGGACGGGTACGGCGCCGGGCAGGTGCCCCACCAGGGCGGCCCGTTCGACCCGGAGAGCCTGCCCACCGTCTCGCCGTCCAGCGCGATCCCGTACGCCGACTCCACGCCCTCCGGCGCTCGGGGCGCCGCGTCCGGGAACGACGTCGGCGCCTTCCCCGGGGGCCCGGACGACGCGGGACCGCCCGCACCCGCCCCGGCCGCCGGAGGGCCGGCGACGGAGCCCCGGACGCCCACCTGGCCCGAGCCCGGCTCTCTGCCCGCGACCGGCGACGACCCTCTCCTGTCCGCCGGTGCCGCGCCCTTCCCCGGTCCCACGCAGGAGGCCGGTCGGCCGGGGCCGGCTCCGGATGCTCCCCCGGCGGAGGAATCCTCGGGCGAGCCGGCGAGTCCGGAAGCACCGGGGCACCACGCGCCCGGCGAGCACGCGGAGCCGGCCGGGGGCCCGGAGGCCGCCGGAACGGACGAGCCTGCGACTGCACCGGAGCCCTCCTCGCCCGCGCCGTCCTCGCCGGCGCCCCCGGCAGCCCCGTCCTCGGCCGCCGCAGGAGCGGGGGCCGTATCGATCAGCAAGATCCCGTTCGTGGAGTCCACTCCCGGCGCCGGCGTGCCCACCCCGCCCGCGACCGTGTGCACCGAGCCCCCGGCCGCCGCTTCGGACACGGAGCCCGCCACGGCCGAGGGCGACGGGGCGGCTGAGGCGTCCGAGGCACCCGCGGGGACCGACGGGTGGCCGCACCACGGCTCGGGGCCGGGCCCGGACGACTCCGGCGAGTACGTCACCCACCCCGCCGCCCGTGCCGCAGCGGCCGCGGACCCCGCCGAGACCGCGGAGCCCGTCGGGGCCGTCGAGGCCGCGGGCCCCCCCGAAGCTGCGGACCCGGTCCCGCCGGACCCGACGGGGGACCCCGCCGGCCCCGCTCCCGCGGACCAGCCCGATCCGGCCCCTGCCGGGTTCGCGCACAGCGACCACCCCCACGTCTCGTACGTGCTGCGGGTGAACGGCGTGGACCGGCCGGTCAGCGAGGCGTGGATCGGCGAGTCGCTGCTCTACGTGCTCCGGGAACGCCTCGGCCTCGCCGGCGCCAAGGACGGCTGTTCGCAGGGCGAGTGTGGCGCCTGCTCGGTACAGGTGGACGGCCGGCTGGTCGCCTCCTGCCTGGTGCCCGCGGCCACCGCGGCGGGCAGCGAGGTCCGTACCGTCGAGGGCTTGGCCGAGGACGGTGAGCCGTCCGACGTGCAGCGCGCGCTCACCGCCTGCGGCGCCGTCCAGTGCGGCTTCTGCGTGCCCGGCCTGGCCATGGCCCTCCACGACCTGCTCGAGGGCAACCACGCGCCGACCGAGCTGGAGACCCGGCAGGCGATCTGCGGCAACCTCTGCCGCTGCTCCGGCTACCGCGGCGTCCTGGACGCGGTCGATACGGTCGTCACCGACCGAGCCGACCGGGCCGCCGCCCTCGAGGAGCAGCCCGAGGGAGGCGACGCGTGACACGTCCGCCGGTCCGCCGCCCCCGTTCCCGCCCCCGGGCACCCCGCGAAACCGCGCGCGGCACCGCGCGCCCGCGCACGCGAAAGGCGACGGCATGACCAGCACGGCCGACGGCCCGGGCGTGGTGCCGGGCACCCCCTCCCACGGCACGCCCGTCGGACCGGGCGGTCCGGCCGCACCGCCCGAGCCCTCGCTCGGCATCGGCGCCTCCCTGCCCTCCGTCGACGCGGCAGCCAAGGCCGAGGGCAGCTTTCCGTACGCCGCCGATCTGTGGGCCGAGGGTCTGCTGTGGGCGGCGATCCTGCGCGCCCCGCACCCGCACGCGCGCATCACCGGCATCGACACCTCGCGGGCCGCCGCCCTGCCCGGCGTCCGCGCCGTCGTCACCCACGAGGACGTGCCAGGCGACCCGGCGTACGGCCGGCGTGTCGCCGACCGGCCCGCGTTCGCCCGCGACGTGGTCCGCTACCACGGCGAACCGGTCGCCGCCGTCGCCGCCGACCACCCCGACACCGCCCGGCTCGCCGCGGCCGCCATCGCCGTCGAGTACGAGGTGCTCGACCCGGTCACCGACCCGGAGCAGTCCTTCGAGGCCGAGCCGCTGCACCCAGACGGCAACCTGATCCGCCACATCCCGCTGCGCTACGGCGACCCGGACGTCACCGGGGAGGTCGTCGTCGAGGGCCTGTACCGCATCGGCCGCCAGGACCCGGCGCCCATCGGCGCCGAGGCGGGCCTCGCCGTGCCGCGCCCGGACGGCGGCGTGGAGATCTACACCGCCTCCACCGACCCGCACTCCGACCGCGACCAGGTCGCAGCCTGCTTCGGCCTGCCGCCGGAGCAGGTCAAGGTCGTCGTCACCGGCGTGCCCGGCGCGCTCGGCGACCGCGAGGACACCGGCATGCAGGTGCCGCTGGGCCTGCTCGCGCTGCGCACCGGCTGCCCGGTGAAGATCGCCGCCACCCGCGAGGAGTCCTTCCTCGGCCACGCCCACCGCCACCCCACGTTGCTGCGCTACCGACATCACGCGAACGCCGACGGCAGGCTCCTCAAGGTCGAGGCGCAGATCCTGCTCGACGCCGGGGCCTACGCCGACACCTCCTCCGAGGCGCTGGCCGCCGCCGTGTCCTTCGCCGCCGGCCCGTACGTCGTCCCGCACGCCGTCGTCGACGGCTGGGCCGTGCGCACCAACAACCCGCCCTCCGGGCACCTGCGCGGCGAGGGGGCCATGCAGGTCTGCGCCGCGTACGAGGGCCAGATGGACAAGCTCGCCGCCCGGCTCGGCGTCGAACCCGCCGAACTGCGGTTGCGCAACGCCCTCGCCACCGGCGACCTGCTACCCACCGGCCAGACCGTCACCTGTCCCGCGCCCGTTGCCGAACTCCTCACCGCCGTACGGGACGCGCCGCTGCCGGCGCTGCCCAAGGACAGCCCCGCCTCGGAGTGGCTGCTGCCCGGCGGCCCCGAGGGCGCCGGCGAACCGGGCGCCGTGCGGCGCGGCGTGGGCTACGGGCTGGGCATGGTGCACATGCTCGGGGCCGAGGGCACGGACGAGGTCAGCACGGCGACGGTGAAGGTCGAGGGCACGGTGGCGACCGTGCTGTGCGCGGCCGTCGAAACCGGCCAGGGCTTCTCCACCCTCGCCCGGCAGATCGTGCAGGAGACCCTCGGCATCGAGGACGTTCACGTCGCCTCCGTCGACACCGACCAGCCCCCGGCCGGTGCCGGTGCGCGCAGCCGCCACACCTGGGTCTCCGGCGGCGCGGTGGAACGCGCCGCGAAGATGGTCCGCACCCAGCTCCTCCAGCCGCTCGCGGCCAAGTTCGGCATGTCCACGGAGCTGCTGACCGTCGCCGACGGGAAGATCACCTCGTACGACGGGGTGCTGTCCACCACGGTCGCGGAGGAGCTGGAGGGCAAGGAGCTCTGGGCGACCGCGCAGTGCCGCCCGCACCCCACCGAGCCGCTCGACGACTCCGGGCAGGGCGACGCGTTCGTCGGTCTCGCCTTCGCCGCGGTGCGCGCCGTGGTCGACGTGGACGTGGAACTCGGCTCGATCCGCGTCGTGGAGATGGCGGTCGCGCAGGACGTCGGCCGCGTCCTCAACCCGCAGCAGCTGCGGGCCCGCATCGAAGCCGGCGTCACCCAGGGCATCGGGGCGGCACTCACCGAGCACCTGCGCGTCGCGAAGGGCGTCGTACGCCACCCCGACCTGACCGCCTATGCGCTGCCCACCTCGCTCGACGCGCCGGAGATCCGGATCGTGAAACTCGTCGAGGAGCGTGACGTGGTGGCGCCGTTCGGCGCCAAGGCGGTCTCGGCGGTGCCGGTCGTGGCCTCCCCGGCGGCGGTCGCCTCCGCCGTACGGGCCGCCACCGGCCGTCCTGTCAACCGGCTGCCCATCCGGCCGCAGGCCGCCGTCACCGAGACCTGACGCGAGGACGCCGTCACGCGCCGGGGCGCCGGCCCGGCGCCCCGGCGGGAGCGGTCGGCGTCAGCCGGCGCGGGTCAGCCGGTACTCCGTCGTGGGGAAGCCGCCGTTGGCGCTGCACAGCGAACTCGACCGGGAGTCGGTCCAGTTCCAGCCCACCGGAACCAGGCAGGCCCACAGCCCTTCCGAGGGCGCCACGACGTTGTAGCTCATGCCGTTGGGCACGCCGCAGCCGGCGTCCCACGTCTTCCACGTGTACGTCATGCCCGGCGGCACCGAGCACTGCCAGGCGGCGTGCGCGGGGGCGGCGGTGCCGAGGCTCAGACCGCCGGCGGCCATCAGGGTCACGGCCGACGTGATCAGCGTTGTGCGCAGCTTTCTCATCGAGGGTTCCTTTCGCGGCGGCGTCCTTCGCCGCCGGCAGCACATCCGAGCAGAGCGCCTGTGGCGTCTCAATACGTGAGCGCGCCGGAGGGCGGGAGAGGCCCCGAACCTCTCCCGCGTGGGTGAACCCGGGGGTGGAATCCTCCCGTCCGGCGCATGGCCGGGACCGCCGGAGACAGGGGCGGTCACCGTTCCCCGGGGGGCGCGGGACACCCGTGTCGCGGGCAACCACCATGGCCGCGGCGGCCGGGCCGTGTTGGGCTGCCTGCCCGCGCTTCGGTCGCCGTCGCGGCGGGCGACAGGGACTCCGGAGAGACGATGGGCAGCATGCGGCAGGGCTTCTTCGAGCGTGTGAGTGCACGACGTGACGCCACCGCGCTCGCGATCCGCGACGCGCTGGTGCGCCACGTGCGGGCCTACGGCGAACAGGCTTCCACGGCACGGATCACCCTGCTGCACGAGGTGCACGAGACGTGGCGCCCGGTCCTGTGCCGTGCGCCGGGAGGCGGACCGCTGCACCGCGACGACCTCGCCGTCTACCGCGAGCTCGCGCGCTCCCGGGCCCTCCATGCCTTTCCGTTCGCCGACTTCCGGGCCGGCTTCGAGGTGGCGCACACCGCGGGGCTCCGGGCGTGCCTCGCCGTGGCCGAACCCGGCGAGTCGGTGCAGCCCGTGGCGTTCACGGCCTGGGGCGTACGGGAACTGCCGCGCGTGCTCGACGCGGTGACCGAGTCCTACCTGGACGTGCACCGTTCCCGGGGCAACGCCCCGGCGGCACGGGCGCTGTTGCTCGACGCGCTGCTCGCCGGGCGCGTACCCGGCCCGGGGCCCGACGCCGGACACCTGGTGCTGGTGTTCCGCCCGAAGGAGCGTGACGCGGCCGTGGCGGCGGGGACCACCGCCGCGGTGGAACGCCTGCTCGGCGAACGCTCCGGGCTGCTCTGGCGCGGCGATCCGGCCACCGGCGAACTCCTGGTGACGGTGCCGGTGGAGAGCACCGTGCAGCGGGCCCGGGAGGTTGCGCGGGAGCTGGCCGTCGATCTCGCCGGGGCCTGGCGGAGCAGACTGCACGCCGCGGAGGCGTTCGGGGCTTCGCCCGCCGAAGTGCCCGCCGCCCTCCGGGAGGCGCGGCGTACGCTGCGGCTGGTGACGGCGCTGCCGGACGCGGGGGACCGCCCGTACCGCGAGGACGACCTCCTCGTGGAACTCGCGGTGGCGCGGCAGCCGGACGTACGCCTGCGCCTGACCCGGCTGCTGGAGCCGCTCGACCGCGGCCCGGACCTGCGCCGCACGCTCGAGTCCCTGCTCGCCTGCGGCCTGGACCGGCAGCGTACGGCCGCGGCGCTGCACCTGCACCGGCGGTCGCTCGCCTACCGGCTGGGCCGCATCAAGGAGCTGACCGGTCTCGATCCCGCGACGCCCCACGGCATCCAGGTCCTCCGGACGGCGGTCTGCGCCGCACGGCTCGACGTGCTCCCCGAGTGACCGGCCGGGCGCGCACTCCAGAAGTGCCACGTCACCGCCTCACCACCTCACCGCCTCACCACCTCATCGCGAACCTGTCGGCGCACGCCTCGGGGCCGGACTCCTCGCGGGAGTCCGGCCCCGAGGCGTGGGGGCGGGGGCCGTGGGGGTCCGGCGCCGACCGGCGTCAGTCGGGCCAGGTGCCCGTCAGCCGGTGCACGGCCGCGGCACCGCCGCAGTCCACGGCCGCCTTCTCGGAGGCCGGCTTCACCAGGTCTCCGACGGGGGCCTCCCGACGCCCGGCGGCCGGAGCATCCGGCGTTCCGTTCATGGCTGTTGCCTCTCGTGTCGTCACGACGACGACGGTGTGCACCGTCAGTTCGGCCTGGCTGCCCCGCGTACCCGGTCCGCTCAACGGAACACATCGCCGCCGTCGGCCCCTGCGCCTCCGGGGTGCGTGCGGAGGCCGGGTTTCCGTAGTACTCCTGTGGAGTCCGACCCCACTTCTCCTCACGGGAGTTCACCGATGTCCGTTCGCCGCGTCATGCCCGTCCTCCAGTCCGACGCGACGGAGGAGAACAGCGAGTTCTACGAAATCCTCGGCATGGAGGAGGTCATGAACCTCGGCTGGATCACGACCCTCGCCTCGCCGTCCACCCCCGCGGCACAGGTCAGTGTGATGACCGCCGACAGGACAGCGCCCGTCACGCCGCACATGAGCGTGGAGGTGGACGACGTGGACGCGGTCCACGCCCTCCTGCGGGAACGCGGTGCCGAGATCGTGCACCCGTTGCAGGACGAGGAGTGGGGCGTGCGGCGCTTCTTCGTCCGGGACCCCGACGGCCGGGTGATCAACGTCCTCTCCCACCGCTGACCCCTCCGGGCCGACCTTCGCCTCGGCCGGGCACGGTTGCGGACCAGCCGCCGTGCCCGGGAGGTGACGGGGTGGGGTCACCCGAACGGGGGTGTCGGGCTGACCGTGCGGGTGCGACCGCGCCTACGTTCGAACGACGCGACACCGTGAACGTCGGGAGGCCGACCATGCACCTCCGCACCGCAGCCGTCACCGCGGCCCTGGCCTGCGCCGCCCTGCTGCCAGCGGTCGGCGCCGCGCACGCACAGCCCGGCGGTCAGGACAAGGACTGTTCGGACTTCGAGACGCAGCTGGAGGCCCAGCAGGTGCTGGACGGGGACCCCCTCGACTTCTTCCGCCTGGACACCGACGAGGACGGCATCGCCTGCGAGTCGCTGCCCGGCACACCGGTGGCGGCGAGCACGAGCCCTAGCGCCTCGGCCCTGCCGAACCCGCCGGCCTCGACATCGGGCGCCCCGGCCCCGCCCACCACCACGCCCCGGACAGCGCCCACCCTCACGCCCACCGCGTCACCGCCCTCGACGATGCGCCCCAGCGGCGCGCCGCCCGCCGGAGCCGGTGGTACCGCGGACGCGGAGGGCGGCGCAGGCGGCGTGCTCCCGCTCGGTCTCGGCCTCACGGCCGCCGCGGTGGCCGGCGGCGTGCTCGCCCTCGCCCGCCGTCGCGGACGCGGCTGACCGGCGCACGGCCGCACCTCGCCGCTCCGGCGGGCCGCCGCCGGCCTCGCTCGCGTGGGCGGTCCGCCGGAACGCCCGCGGAGACATTGCGGCCGCCTCCGGGTGGGGAGACCCTGGAAGTGTCGGCGCGTTGCGGAGCCGGCCCGGCGCGATGCGACGGGGCGCACGACGAGGGGCAGCGGCCGGTGCCGCACGCGCGACGCGCGTACGGACACGCAGCACACATGCGCGGGGCGCGGCCCCGCCCGACCGCCTCGATCCGACCCGGTGGGACGACGCCCCGTCCGACAAGGGAATGATCATGAGCACCCCTGGTACCCCCACCCCCTCCCTCCCCACCCAGGACCCCGCCTTGCTGGAAGATCTGCGCGCTGCGCTGCGCGGACCGGTCACCGGCCCTGGGGACGCCGCGTACGACGGGGCGCGGCGGATCTACAACGCGATGATCGACCGGCGCCCCGCGGCCCTGGTCGGCTGCGCCGACGCCGGCGACGTGATCGCGGCCGTGAACCGTGTACGCGACGACGGCCTGGAACTCGCGGTGAAGGGCGGCGGCCACAGCGGCCCCGGCCTCTGCCTGGTCGACGGCGGTGTGACCCTCGACCTGTCGCCGATGCGCTGGGTGCACGTCGACCCCGCGGCGCGGACGGCCCGTGTCGGTGGCGGCAGCCTGATCGGCGACCTCGACCACGCGGCCGGCGCGTTCGGCCTGGCGACGCCCGCGGGCATCGTGTCGTCAACCGGCGTCGGCGGCCTGACGCTCGGCGGCGGCCACGGCTACCTGACCCGCAAGTACGGGCTGACCGTCGACAACCTGCTGGCCGTCGACATGGTGCTGGCCGACGGGAGCTTCGTCACGGCGAGCGAGACCGAGCACCCGGACCTCTTCTGGGCCGTGCGGGGCGGCGGCGGGAACTTCGGCGTCGCCACCGCGTTCACCTACCGCCTGCACCCCGTGGACGTCGTCGGCGTCGCGCTCACCATGTGGCCGGTGGAACGCACCGTCGAGGTCGTGAAGTGGTACCGCGAGTACCTGCCGCAGGCGCCCGACGACGTCTACGGCTTCCTCGCGGTGCTGTCCGTTCCGCCCGCCCCGCCCTTCCCGCCCGAGATCCACGGGCAGAAGATGTGCGGGATCATCTGGTGCTGGACGGGCGAACTCGACCGTCTGGAGGAGACGTTCAACGTCGTGAACGAGGCCGGGCCACCCGCGTTCCACTTCACCACGCCCATGCCCTACCCCGTGCTCCAGTCGAGCTTCGACGCGGTGATCCCGCCCGGCATGCAGTGGTACTGGCGCGGCTCCTTCTTCGACGGCATCCCGGACGCAGCCGCCGAGGTGCACCGCCGGTACGGCGAGGCGCTGCCCACCGACCTGTGCACGATGCACCTCTACCCCGTCGACGGCGCCGCCGGCCGGGTGAGCGCGGACGAGACGCCGTGGAGCTACCGCCACGCGATCTGGTCCGGGATCTTCGGCGGAGTCGACCCGGATCCGGCCAACGCCGAGGTCGTGACGCGCTGGTGCCTGGACTACTGGGAGGAGATGCAGCCGTACTCGATGGGCGGCGGCTACGTGAACTTCGCCGGTGCCGACGAGCAGGCGGGCCGGGTGCGTGCCACGTACCGGGACCACTACGACCGGCTCGCGGAGATCAAGCACGCCTACGACCCGTACAACCTCTTCCACGCCAACCAGAACATCCTCCCTGCCCCGCAGCGCCTCGCGGCCTGACCACCCGGGCGCCCCCTGCGTGCGCAGGGGGCGCCCGGGTGGGGGAGACCCTGTGAATCCCGCACCCCGGCGACCGCCGGCCGCCTCGAGCCGTTACGGTGGCCGGACCGAGCGGCCCCATGCCGGCCGTAGGGACGCCGAGGACGGGGAGTACGGATGCGGGCGGGCACACGGCGTACGGGTCGCCACACCCAGGCGGCGCGCGGAGCGCGGGCTGCCGCCGTCGCGCTGGTCCTCGCCGCCGGGCTCGCGGCCTGCGGCGACGACCCGCCGCCGCGGACCCCGGAGCAGAGCGGCCCGGACGAGAAGACCGTGGCCCTGGTGAAGAAGACGAACGCGACGATGGCCGGCACCTCCTTCAGCGCTTCCGGCACCAACAGCGCCTTCGGCGGCGCTGAGCAGGAGATCACCTGGGACCCGGCACAGGGCTTCCACATGACCGTGCGCGCGGACGACGGCGAAGAGACCGACATGTACTGCCGGGACGGGACGAGCTACATCAGCGCCCCCCTGCTGGTGGAGACCCTCGGGCAGCGTGGGCAGCAGGTCAGCGTCCCGGAGGGTCTCGCCGGGTCCTACGTCACCGTGCAGGGCAGGAGCTGCGACGCCTACTTCGCGGTGCCGGAGTCCGCCGAACGCGACCCGGACCGGGACGCGACGGTCGACGGGCGGAAGTCCAGGGCGCTCGCGGTGCAGAGCCCGGGAGGCGCCGACGTCTACCACCTCGCCCGGTCCGGTGAGCCCCGCCTGCTGAAGTGGGACGCCGAGCTGGAGGGCATGGAGACGACCATGGCCTACGGCGGATACGGGGGGCGGTACCCGGTCACCCTGCCGCCCGAGGACCGGCGGATCAGGATGACCGAATTCCAGGCCGCCGTCTTGGAGGCGGCCACGAAGCCGCCCACGGACGGCTGACGCGGCTCACGGAGGGCCGAGGCCGCCAGCCGTGAGGTACGGCCCGGGGCTGTCCGTCAGGCGTGGTCCACCAGCTCCGCGTGCCCCTTCATCCGTGCACAGTGGGCGCAGCAGAAGAAGTGGCCGTCGCTCTCCAGGCCGTGCCCGAGGATGCGGCACTCGCAGTGCTCGCAGACTGGGGCCATCTTGTGGGCGGCGCACTCGAAGCAGTCGAAGACGTGCACCTCGCCGGCGGCACGCACCTCGAAGGACATCGCGTAGTCGTTGCCGCAGACCTCGCACATGGCCATGGGTCCCACTCCTTCGGTTCGGGGTTCGCCACGGCAGCACAACGCACGCCGTGGCCGCCGTGCAACGCACACGGCCGGGCGGCCGCGGCGACATCACCTCTGCGGCGGGTGCCCCCGCCGGTTCTGCGGAAACGGCGCCGCGCGCCGTACCCGCGCGGACCTGTGCCACGCTGGGAGCGCGCGGCCCCTGACGACGGCGGCCGGCGGCGCCGGCGGACGGGAGTGACGGACATGACGGAGCGCAAGCCACCGGGGCTCCCCTTCGAGTCCTGGGTGGACCGGCAGATCCGCGAGGCCGCCGAGCGCGGCGCCTTCGCGGACCTGCCCGGTGCGGGGAAGCCGCTGAGCGGGGAGGGCGCGCCGTACGACGAGATGTGGTGGGTGAAGGAGAAGATGCGCCGCGAGGGCGTCTCGTATCTGCCGCCGTCGCTGGTGCTGCGCAAGGAGGCCGACGAGGAGTACGCGGCGGCGCTGCGCGCCCGTACCGAGGACGAGGTGCGGCGGCGCGTCGCGGCGCTCAACGACCGCCTCCGCCGGGCCGTGCTGGACGGCGTGAGCGGCCCCACCGTCAGCCTCGCGCAGTACGACGTCGACGACGCCGTCCGGGAATGGCGGGCCGGCGGCTGACGGCCCCCTACGGTGACGGCATGAGTGACCAGCGCAGGCCGTCGTCCTTGACCATCCGCATCGGCCACGACGAACTCGTCGTGCGCCGCCGCTACGAGACCGCGAGCATCCTCAACGACGTGTGCATCGCGCTGTGGTTCGTGGCGGGCAGCGTGATGTTCTTCTATGCGTCCTGGGCCGTCCTGGGCACCTGGTGCTTCCTGCTGGGCAGCCTCCAGCTGCTGGTCCGGCCCGGTATCCGGCTCACCCGCCAGCTCCACCTGCAGCGCGTGCGGGGCCGGAGGGCGCAGCCGGTGTCGGCGGGGGCGGAGTCCGCCCAGGACTACTGACCGCGTGCCGCGACCGGCGGGGCGTGCGTCGCACCCACCGCCGCCTCAGAGTGGTACCACAATGGCACCACCACTATGGTACCGTTTTGGTATGGCCATGAACGTGCGATTCGACGACGACCAGACGCAGGCGCTCAAGAAGCAGGCCGAGCGTGAAGGGCGCAGCATGCAGGCCGTAGTGCGTCGGGCGGTGGACGACTATCTGGCGCGGAACGCCCGCGACGCGATGGTCCGTGAGTCGGCGATCAAGGAGGCCGCCAAGTGGCACGAGCTGCTGGAGCGGCTCAAGTGACCGTGTTCTACCTGACGGCCGAAGAAGTCCTCGTCATCGCCGACCACGCGTGCGACGACATGCGGGTCGCAGTTCGTGACCTTGGCCTTCTGGAGTCGGCGGCGGCGCGACCGGCTGCGTCGATGTTCGGTGAGGAGGCGTATGCCGATCTCTTCGAGAAGGCGGCGGCGCTCATGCAGTCCCTCGCGGTCAACCCCCCCTTCGTCGACGGCAACAAGCGCACCGCATGGCTATCGACCGTGGTCTTTCTCCGTATCAACGGAATCGAGCTGCGGCCCGATATTGATGCGGCCGAGCAGTTGATCGTCTCCGTTGCCACCGGCGAACTGGAGGAGATCAAGGTGATCGCGGACTGTCTGCGGCGGCTTCGGTAGAAGCGCAGACCCTCGATTGCCCTGGTGGTCCAAAATCTGCTTATGTGTGAAGCGTGTTCGATTCGCGGTTGCTGAGGACCTTCGACGAGGTCGTGCGGGCCGGGTCGTACTCGGCGGCCGCGCGGGCCCTCGGGTACACGCAGCCCGCGATCACCCAGCAGATGAAGGCGCTGGAACGTTCCGTCGGCACGCCGCTGTTCGTGCGGGTCGGCCGGCGGATGCGGCTCACCGAGGCGGGGGAGGCGCTGGCCCGGCACGCCGGGATCATCCTGGAGAACCTGTCCGTCGCGCAGGAGCAGATGACCGCGCTGACCCGGCTGCACTCCGGGCGGGTGCGGGTGTGCTCGTTCCCCAGCGCGGGCGCCACCCTGGTGCCGGAGGCGCTCGCCCGGCTGGCGACGGACAGCCCCGGCGTGCGCGTGGAGCTCCAGGAGAGCGAGCCGCCGGAGTCGCTGGAGCGCGTGGTGCGCGGCGAGGCGGACATCACCCTCGCCTTCACCTACCCCGGCCTCCGCGAACAGGTCCCCGACGAACTGGTGGAGATCCCGCTGCTGGAGGACCAGCTCACCGTGGTGATGCCCGCCGGGCACGCCATGGCGCAGCGGCGCGCGGTGAAGCTGGAGGACCTCGCGGAGGAGCGGTGGATCGCCGGCTGTCTGCGCTGCCGCACCAACTTCCTGCACGAGTGCGCGGAGCTGGGCTTCGCGCCGGACATCGTCTTCACCACCGACGACATCCTCGTGGTGCAGTCCCTCGTCGCCAAGGGGCTCGGGATCGCGATGATGCCCGGGCTGGTGCTGTCGTTCCTGGTGCACGACCGGGTCGCCGGCCGAGCGCTGGACCCGGCCTCGCGGCGGCAGGTCTCCGCGTACGTGCTGCGGGAGCACCTGAGCATCCCGGCCACCGCGATGGTGCTGGACGAGCTGAAGGCGGTCGCCGCCGACCGCGTCGGGTGCTGACGGCACCGGCCCGTCCCGCTCCCGCACGGTCCTGCCCCGCCCCTGTGTGCCCGCCCATAACCCGGGCTTGGCGGAGGCCCAAGCAATCGTCGTTGGACGCGGTCCGGGCTGCGGCGCCACGCTGCTGAGCATGGCCCCGACGGACATCCGCGCCGATGCGCGCAGCACCACGACACGCAGAACGACGGAGCGCATGGCCGCACTCGTGGCGGACGTGCGCGCGGCCGTGGGCCGGGGGCTCCCCCCCGGACGTCACGGCGTACCTGGTCGGCGAGAAGGTCGCTCCGCACCTCGGCGCCGCCGACCTGCTCACCCAGGAGCAGCGGGAGGGCGACCCGGACCACTACCGGCAGCACCTGCTGCACGCCGAGCCGGACGGCAGCTTCTCCGTCGTCGGCCTGGTGTGGCTGCCCGGCCAGCGGACCGCCGTGCACGACCACGTCTCGTGGTGCGTGACCGGCGTCCACGAGGGTGAGGAGCGCGAACGCCGCTACCGGCTGGTGCCCGCCGGTGGGCCGGGGGAGCCGGCCCGGCTGGTCGCCACCGAGGACGTGGTCAACCCCCGGGGCGCGGTCTGCGGGTTCGCGCCGCCAGGCGACATCCACCGGGTGTGGAACGGCTGCGACGACACCGCCATATCCCTGCACGTCTACGGCGCCGACATCTCCCGCCTGGGCACCAGCGTCCGCCGCGTCTACGACGTGCCGGCCGACCGCTGATGGCCCTGCTCGGGGCACGGCTCGCGGCGCGGCAGAAGGCCGTCGCCGAGCACCACCCGACGCGTGGCGAGGACAGCGGGGGAGGGGCCGGGCCGCTGCCCGGACTCGCCCTCGCCGCCGCCGGGGTCGGGGCCGCCTGGGGCGTCCACCTGCTGGTGCCGGCGGTACCGGTGCTCAGCGCCGCCATCGTGCTCGGCGTCCTCGCCGCGCACCTGCCCGGTGTGCGCCGGTTCGTCCGCGGGGCCTGTCGCCCCGGCCTGACGCTGGCCGCCAAGCGGCTGATGCGGATCGGTGTCGTGCTGCTCGGTCTCCGGCTCGGGCTCGGCGACGTGCTCGGACTCGGCGGGGACACCGTCGCCATGGTGGTCGCCGTCGTTGCCGCCACCCTCTGCGGCACGGTCTGGCTCGGCCGCCGCCTCGGCCTGCCCGGTGACCAGCCCCTGCTGATCGCCACCGGCTATTCCATCTGCGGGGCGTCCGCGATCGGTGCCGTCGGCGAGGTGCGCCGGAGCGAGGACCGGGACATCGCCACGTCGGTCGCGCTGGTCACGCTCTGCGGAACCCTGGCGATCGGCGTCCTACCGCTGTTGCAGGGCCCGTTGGGGTTGGACGCCGTCCAGTTCGGCCGTTGGGTCGGCGCCGGGGTGCACGACGTGGGTCAGGTCGTCGCCACCGCGCAGACCGCCGGACCGGCGGCGCTGGAAGAGGCGGTGCTGGTCAAGCTGCTGCGCGTGGCCCTGCTGGCGCCGCTGGTCGCCCTGGTGGCGCTGGGCGCGCTGCGGGGTGCCCGGGGCAGGCGGGACGCCCGTCGCGCGGGGGAGGCCGGGGGGACCCGGACCGCCCGGCGGACCCGGGGCGAACGGCCGCCGCTGGTACCGCTGTTCGTCCTCGGCTTCCTTGCCATGGTCGCTCTCCGCACCACCGGGCTGGTGCCCGGCACCGCCCTGCACGCGGCGGATCTGGCGAAGGAGGTGCTGCTCGCTGCAGCCCTGTTCGGCCTCGGCAGCGCCGTGCACCTGCCGACGCTGGCGCGCACCGGCCCCCGCGTCGCGGCGCTCGGCCTCGGCGCCTGGCTCGTGATCGGTGCGGCCTCCTACGGCGGGGTGCTGCTCACCACGTAGGCGGGCGTGCGGTGGTGGGCTCCCGCCCGCAGGCGGCCGTCCGGCGGTGTGACCTGGATCCCACCTGAGGGGGACCCGCCGGTGTCCGCGGCATACCGCCGTCGCGTCGCCGGTACGCTGACGCGGTCGCTCCGGCAGTGTGCGAGACAGCGCCGGACGACGACCAGCCCGCGACCGCGACCCGCGACGAGGACCGTGTCTACCACCACCTCCAGCCACCACCTGTCCCCGGCCTTCCCCGGCCGCGCCCCCTGGGGTACGGCGAACAAGCTGCGCGCCTGGCAGCAGGGGGCCATGGACGCGTACTTGCAGGCCCAGCCCCGGGACTTCCTCGCGGTCGCCACTCCCGGCGCCGGGAAGACCACCTTCGCGCTCACGCTCGCGTCGTGGTTGCTGCACCACCACGTGGTGCAGCAGGTGGTCGTCGTCGCGCCCACCGAGCATCTGAAGAAGCAGTGGGCGGACGCGGCCGCGCGCATAGGCATCAAGCTCGACCCCGAATACAGCGCCGGTCCGCTCGGCAAGGAGTACGACGGCATCGCGCTCACGTACGCGGGCGTCGGTGTCCGGCCCATGCTGCACCGCAACCGCGTCGAACAGCGCAAGACCCTCGTGATCCTCGACGAGATCCACCACGCTGGCGACAGCCGCTCCTGGGGCGAAGCCTGTCTGGAGGCGTTCGAGCCCGCGACCCGCCGACTGGCGCTCACCGGCACGCCCTTCCGCTCCGACACCAACCCGATTCCGTTCGTCGGCTACGCGGAGGGGAACGACGGCATCCGCCGCTCGGTCGCGGACTACACCTACGGCTACGGCAGTGCGCTGGGCGACGGCGTCGTCCGGCCCGTCATCTTCCTCTCCTACAGCGGCAACATGCGCTGGCGGACCAAGGCGGGCGACGAGGTCGCGGCGCGGCTCGGCGAACCCATGACCAAGGACGCGATCTCGCAGGCCTGGCGTACCGCGCTGGACCCGCGCGGAGAGTGGATGCCCGCCGTGCTCCGCGCCGCCGACCAGCGGCTGACCGAGGTCCGCAAGGCGATCCCCGACGCCGGCGGACTGGTCATCGCTGCCGACCAGGACTCCGCCCGTGCGTACGCCAAGCTGCTCCGCGAGATCACCGGGCACGGCGCCACCGTCGTGCTCTCCGACGATGCGGGCGCCTCGCAGCGCATCGAGGACTTCCGCGGCAGCGAGGACCGCTGGATGGTCGCCGTCCGCATGGTGTCCGAGGGCGTCGACGTGCCGCGGCTCGCGGTCGGGGTCTACGCCACGACGATCTCCACCCCGCTGTTCTTCGCCCAGGCCGTGGGCCGCTTCGTGCGGTCGAGGAGGCGGGGCGAGACCGCGTCTGTCTTCCTGCCGACGATTCCGATGCTGATGACGTTCGCCCACGAGATGGAGGTCGAACGCGACCACGTCCTGGACAAGCCGAAGAAGGACGGCGACGACGCCGACCCGTACGCCGAGGAGGCGGACCTCCTTCAGGAGGCCGAGAGGCAGCAGGACGAGGACACCGGCGACCAGGACCAACTCCCCTTCGAAGCACTGGAGTCGGACGCCGTCTTCGACCGCGTGATGTACGACGGCGCCGAATTCGGCATGCAGGCGCATCCGGGCAGTGAGGAGGAGCAGGACTATCTGGGCATCCCGGGCCTCCTCGAACCGGACCAGGTGCAGATGCTGCTCCAGAAGCGGCAGGCGCGGCAGATCTCGCACAGCCGGAAGAAGCCGGACCAGGAGGCGAACCTCCTCGAACTGCCCGCCGACCGGCGGCCCGTCGTCAGCCACCGGGAGATGATGGAGCTGCGGCGCGAACTCAACTCGCTGGTCGGCGCGTACTCCCACCAGAGCGGGAAACCGCACGGCGTCATCCACACCGAGCTGCGGCGCTCCTGCGGAGGACCGCCGGCGGCGGAGTCCACGGCGAACCAGCTGCAGCAGCGCATCGCGAAGGTGCGCGAGTGGGCCACCCGCATGCGCTGACGCGCGGCGTCGCACTCCTCCTCTCTCGGTCCGTCCGCCGCTGCGGGGGCGGGGCCGTGCGGGCGCGCCGATAGAGCCCGTGCGCCCGTCATAAAAGGCGCAAAACGGACGACCTGTGCCCGGATTCTGGACGGACCCTTCCGGTCAGCGGGTATCCGGGGCTAGGTTTCCGCTCACGCACACGCCCCGTGGCAGCGTCGCCTCGGAGCGCAGCCGGTGCCGAAGTGCGTGCTGACCAGTGCCACTGCCGCCGGCAGCACTCTGCGTGGACGAGCGAAGCCGCCGACGGACGCCGGTGACCCGCCCCTCCCCGCGTGCGGCTGCCGCGCCAGAGAACATCAGAAGGGGGCGTCGTGACCGCGGAGACCTCGCAGACGCTCGACAGAGGGCTCAGAGTGCTGAAGCTCCTCGCCGACACCGACCACGGCCTCACCGTGACCGAGCTGTCCAACAAGCTCGGCGTCAACCGGACCGTCGTCTACCGACTCCTGGCCACCCTCGAGCAGCACGCCCTGGTGCGGCGCGACCTCGGCGGGCGGGCCCGCGTGGGCCTGGGGGTGCTGCGGCTGGGCCGCCAGGTGCACCCGCTGGTGCGGGAGGCCGCACTGCCCGCGCTGCGCTCCCTCGCCGAGGACGTGGGCGCCACCGCGCATCTCACCCTCGTCGATGGCAACGACGCGCTCGCCGTAGCCGTTGTCGAGCCCAGCTGGACCGACTACCACGTCGCCTACCGGCCCGGCTTCCGTCACTCCCTGGACCGCGGGGCGGCGGGACGGGCCATCCTGGCCGGGCGCGGCCCGGACGTCGAACTGGGCCCCGGCTACATCCTCACCCACGGCGAACTGGAGGCGGGCGCGAGCGGCGCCGCCGCGCCGATGCTGGGAGTGACCGGCATCGAGGGCAGCGTGGGCGTCGTGATGCTGACGGACTCCGTGCCGACGCAGGTCGGCGACCGCGTGGTGCACGCGGCCCAGGAGGTCGCCGACGCCCTGCGCTGAGCACGTGCGCGTCCCGCGACCGGCCGTGCGTCCCGCGACGGCCCGACGCCCTGCGCCGACCGCCCGGGTGGTGAACTAGATTCACCCCATGCCCTCCCTCAGCCACCTCCTCCGCTCGCGGCGCCGGGTGCTGGCGCTGTGCGCGGTCCCCGTCGCCGCGCTGCTCGCCGTCACGGCCTTCGCCCCCCTGCCGTTCTCCGTCGCCCAGCCCGGCATCACGGCGAACGTGCTGGGGACGTACCAGGGCGAGCGGGTGATCACGGTCGGCGGCGCGGAACCGCGCCGCAGCGAGGGGGAGCTGCTGATGACGACGATCGCGGCCACTTCGCCGGACACCACCGTGCGTCTGCCGGACGTGGTGCGCAGCTGGTTCTCCACCGACCGCGCCGTGATGCCGCGCGACTCCGTGTATCCGGTCGGCGACACCCCGGAGGAGATTCGCGAGCACACCTCGGCGCAGATGGAGCAGTCGCAGAACGAGGCCGTCACCGCCGCGCTGAACGAGCTGAACCGGTCGCCGGACGGAGTCGAGGTCGACCTGCGGCTGGAGGACGTCGGCGGCCCGAGCGCCGGGCTGCTGTTCACCCTCGGGGTGATCGCCAAGCTGGACGGCGACGGCCGCGGCGGCAGCTTGACGGGCGGCCGCACGATCGCGGGCACCGGCACCATCGACGTCGACGGCGACGTCGGCCCGGTCGGGGGCGTCCCGCTGAAGACGCAGGCCGCCGCCCGGGACGGCGCGACGGTCTTCCTGGTCCCCGAGGCGGAGTGCGACGACGCCCGCGTCGACCTGCCCGAAGGGCTGCGCCTGATCCCCGTCGGCGATCTCGACGGCGCCCTCGACGCGCTGGAGGCCCTCGCCGACGGCGAGTCCGTGCCGGCCTGCCCCGCGTGACCGCGTAGCCGCCTCACCGGGCAGTTCCGCTCGACGGTACGCCCCGAAGGGGCGGACCCCTCAGAACAGCTTGCCGGGGTTGAGCAGGTCCAGCGGGTCGAAGACCTGCTTGATGCCGCGCTGCATCTCCAGCCCGACGGGCCCGAGTTCGCGGGCGAGCCAGTCCTTCTTCAGCACGCCGACGCCGTGCTCGCCGGTGATGGTGCCGCCCAGTTCCAGCCCCAGGGCCATGATGTCGTCGAACGACTCCCGGGCCCGCCGCGCCTCGTCCTCGTCGGTGGGGTCGAAGCAGACCAGGGGGTGCGCGTTGCCGTCGCCGGCATGCGCGCACGAGCCCACTGTCAGCCCGTACTCGGCGCCGATCTTCTGCGCGCCGTCCAGGAGTTCGGCCAGCCGCGCGCGGGGCACACACACGTCGTCGATCAGCGTGGTGCCGGTGATCTTCTCCAGCGCCACCAGGGCGAGCCGCCGCGCCTGGAGGAGCAGTTCGGACTCGGCGACGGTGTCGGCGGGCACCACCTCCGTCGCGCCGGCGGCCGTGCAGACCTCGCCGACGGCGGCCAGATCGGCGGACGGGTCGGGGGTGTCGAAGCCGGCCAGCAGCAGCGCCTCGGTGGACTCCGGGAGGCCCATCTGGGCCATCGCGTTGACCGCGCGCAGCGTGGTGCGGTCCATGATCTCCAGCAGCGAGGGGGCGTGACCGCGCTCCATGATGCGGCAGACCGCGTCTCCGGCCGCCGCCATGGTGGGGAACTCGGCGGCCAGCACGAGCTGCCGCGGCGGCTGGGGGCGCAGTGCCAGCACGGCCCGTACGACGATGCCCAGGCTGCCCTCGGAGCCCACGAACAGCCGGGTCAGGTCGTAGCCGGCGACGCCCTTGGCGGTGCGGCGTCCGGTGGTCATCAGCCGTCCGTCGGCGAGCACCACCTCCAGCCCCAGCACGTACTCCGCCGTCACGCCGTACTTCACGCAGCACAGGCCGCCGGAGCCGGTGCCGATGTTGCCGCCGATCGTGCACTGTTCCCAACTGGAGGGGTCCGGCGGGTAGTAGAGCCCGTGCTCCCCCACCGCACGGGACAGCACGGCGTTCACCACGCCGGGTTCGACGACGGCGATCCGCTCGACCGGGTCGATCTCCAGGATGCGGTCCATACGGGTCAGCGACAGCACGATGCAGCCCTCGGTGGCGTTGGCCGCGCCGGACAGGCCGGTACGGGCGCCCTGCGGCACCACCGGCACCCGTAGCGCGGTGGCCGTGCGCATCACGTGCTGGACGTGCTCGACCGTACGCGGCAGCACGACCACGGCGGGGGCGCCCGCGTCGCAGAAGCTCGCCATGTCGTGGGCGTAGGACCGGGCGACGTCGGGGTCGGTGACCACCGCTTCGGCGGGGAGTCCGTCCCGGAGCCGTTCGCTGAGGGCGCTCATACCCGAAGCGTCGCACCCGTGTGCGGTCGCGGCAACGACGCCGCCGGAGACTGCCGGAACCGCCGCGGTCGCACGACGGCGGGGCCCGGACCGTTCGCCACGGTCCGGGCCCCGTTCGCGTCTCCGCTTCCCATCTCGGGCCGCGGTCACGTCGGCTCAGAGGTTGCCGCGCTTCTCCTGCTCGCGCTCGATGGCCTCGAAGAGGGCCTTGAAGTTGCCCTTGCCGAAGCCCATGGAGCCGTGGCGCTCGATCATCTCGAAGAAGACGGTCGGGCGGTCCTGGACCGGCTTGGTGAAGATCTGCAGCAGGTAGCCGTCCTCGTCGCGGTCGGCGAGGATCTTCAGCTCGCGCAGCTCGTCGATCGGCACGCGGGTGTCGCCGACCCACTCGCCGAGGGTGTCGTAGTACGAGTCCGGCACGTTCAGGAACTCGACGCCCGCCGCACGCATGGTGCGCACGGTGGAGACGATGTCGTTGGTGGCCAGCGCGATGTGCTGCACGCCGGGGCCGCCGTAAAACTCCAGGTACTCGTCGATCTGCGACTTCTTCTTCGCGATCGCCGGCTCATTGATCGGGAACTTCACCTTCTTGGTGCCGTCCGCGACCACCTTGGACATCAGCGCCGAGTACTCGGTCGCGATGTCGTCGCCCACGAACTCCTTCATGTTCGTGAAGCCCATGACCTTGTTGTAGAACGCGACCCACTCGTTCATCCGGCCGAGCTCGACGTTGCCCACGCAGTGGTCGATGGCCTGGAAGGTGCGCTTGGCCGGAGGGGCGACGATCGGGGCGGCCTCGACGAAACCGGGCAGGTAGACGCCCTGGTAGCCCTTGCGCTCGACCAGGGTGTGCCGGGTCTTGCCGTAGGTGCGGATGGCGGCGAGGACCACGACCCCGTTCTCGTCCTTGACCTCGTACGGCTCCTCCAGGCCGGTGGCGCCGTGCTCGACCGCGTACGCGTAGGCGGCGCGGGCGTCCGGCACCTCGATGGCCAGGTCGATCACGCCGTCGCCGTGCGCGGCGACGTGCTCGGCGAGGAACCGGCCGTGGTCGGTGGCCGGCTTGATGACCGAGGTCAGGACGAAGCGGGCGCCGCCCGACTCCAGCACGTAGGAGGCGGTCTCGCGGTTGCCGTGCTCCGGCCCGGAGTACGCCACCAGCTTCATGCCGAAGGCGGAGGAATAGAAGTGGGCGGCCTGCTTGGCGTTGCCGACGGCGAAGACGACCGCGTCCATGCCGTTCACCGGGAAGGGGTCGGCCTGCCGGGCGGTGTTCGGGGTTGCATGCGTGGTCTCAGTCATGTGCGAAAGCGTCCCGCTGATCCACAAGGTGCGCAATAGTTCACGCAATCACTAAACAACATGTACAGTCGAGCGGCGGTATCAGGCGGGTATCTGTACACGATGCGCAGCGCGAGGAGGGGACATGGCGATCGACCCGCTGGACGGACGGCTGCTGGAACTGCTGGCCGAGGAACCCCGCATCGGCGTGCTGGAGGCCTCCCGCCGGCTCGGCGTCGCCCGCGGCACGGTACAGGCCCGGCTGGACAGGCTGCAGTCCACCGGAGTGATCCGCGGCTTCGGCCCGGACGTCGACCCGGCCGCCGTGGGCTATCCGGTGACGGCCTTCGCCACCCTGGAGATCCGCCAGGGACAGGGCGCCGACGTGCGGGCCCACCTGGCCACCGTCCCCGAGGTGCTCGAGCTGCACACCACCACCGGGCACGGGGACATGCTGTGCCGCCTGGTGGCCCAGTCCAACGCGGACCTCCAGCGCGTCATCGACCGGGTGGTGGGTATCGAGGGCATCGTGCGCGCCTCCACCGCGATCGTGATGGAGAACCCGGTGCCGCTGCGCATCATCCCGCTCGTCCGCCAGGCCGCCTCCGGGGGGCCGGAGACGGCGTCCGCGGGTTGAGCCGGCCGCCCGGCGCCCGCCGCGTGGCTCACGACTCCGGGGAGAGCAGCGCCTCCAGGCCCTGTTCGAGACCAAGTCGTTCCGCTTCCGAACCCGTCGGCACCGCCCGCAGCGTCCGCTCCATCCAGGCCGAGACCACGTGCGCCGGTGCCTCCAGTAGCGCGTCGCCGTCCGGCGACGACAGGGCCAGGCACACCACCTGCCGGCCGTCGGCCCGCGTCGGCCACACCCGTACATCGCCCCGGCCGCACGGCCGGAACAGGCCCTCGATCAGCAGCTCGCGGGCGAAGGTCCAGTGGACCGGTGCGTCGGAGTGGATGTGGAAGGAGACGTGCACCGCGAACGGGTCGTCGGTGCGGTAGCGCAGCCGGGCGGGCACCGTGGCGCCGTCGTCCGGCGACAGCACCAGCCGCAGGTCGAGTTCCCGTTCGATCATCGCTTCCCTGTCGTCCATGTCGTCTGCTCCCTCTCTCACGCCTGGCGGTGGCGGCCTCCTCCGGCGGCGACCGTACGAAGCCCGCACTGATGAGAGAACGTGGAGCGCGTATCGTTACGCGACTTCGGCGAGAAATCTCGAGATTCGCCCGGAAGACTTCCGCCGGAACGTTCACAGGTCCATGAGGGCGGGGCCACGCCGTCGGCGGCTTCTGGTAGATGTGGACTCCGCGCAACGCCGTTCACGCACGCACGCGCGCGCATGGACGAAGTCGCCGCCCACGTCCACATACCGCCAGATCGGTCGAAGAGATACGGGACCCGGACAGATGAGTGCCCCCTCCGCAGGATCCGCCAACGGCAGCCCGGTGCCGGGCTACTACCCGGATCCCTCCATCCCCGGGTACATCCGCTACTGGAACGGCACCGCCTGGGTGGCGGGCACCAGCCGGCCCGCGCCGGGGCCGGGCGAACCCCCGCCCGCCCCGCCCGCCGAGACCGGCGGGAACGTTCCCGCCCCGCGCGGCGCCGAACCCGAGCCGGAGGCGCCTGCCGAGGACGAGGACGACAGCGACGAGATCGACCTCGGCCGTGCGAGCAGCGGCTCCTCGGCGCTGCCCGAGGTGCGCCGCCGTGGCGAGGTCGCCGCGCCCGGACCGGACGCGGCGCCGCACGCCGACTGGAACGATCCGCGCCGCCTGCACGGCACCCAGCCGGCGGCCGCCACGGCCTGGCAGGCGGACCCCGGCCGGCAGTCCGGGTTCGGCGCCGACCAGCAGGATCTCTCCCAGCAGGACCTCTCCTGGGGGGCACCGCAGGAGCCCGCGCAATCCGCGCACGGCGGGCAGGACCCGCGCGCCGCGTGGGAGACGCAGGAGCAGACCGGGGGAACGCCGCCTCCGGCCGGGAGCGGAGGCCAAGCGGCTCCCGACCACACGGTGGGCATCCGGATGCCGCGCCCCCAGCAGGAGGAGGGCGCCCGCCCCGCGGCCCAGCCGGAGCACACCGTCGGCCTGCGTCGTTCCGACGTCTTCCAGTACGGCGCTGTCGCGGACGCCGCCCGGCAGGCGGCCCCGGCCGAGAGCCACCCCCTGCAGCACCAGCACCACCCCCAGCACCAGCACCAGCACCCCCACCCCCAGCACCAGGCCCCTGCGTACGAGCAGGTCCAGCAACAGGCCCCGCACGCGCAGCAGCAGGCCCAGCAGGCCCAGGCGTATCAGGCGCCGCACACGCAACAGGGTGTCCCGCAGCAGTACGGCGTCCAGGCCCCGCAGACCCAGCACGCCTCGCCGGGTGCGGAGCGGCCGCCCTGGGAGCAGCAGCCCGGCGGGGCCGCGTCCGGCCAGTACGGCGTCGCGCCCTGGCGGCCCCCGGCGGCCAACCCGTTCGCCGACGCGGTGCAGGAGGCCCGGCCCGCGGGCCTGGGCAAACGGCTCGGTGCACGGATCGTCGACGGGCTGGTGGTCTCCGCCGTGACGGGTGCCGTGGCGTTCCCCTTCGTCGGTAAGGCGACCGAGCACATCCAGGACAAGATCGAGGCCACCAACCAGGCCGGCGTCACCCGCACCGTCTGGCTGATCGACGGCACCACCGGCGTCCACCTCGCCGTCGTGCTGGGCGCCTTCCTGCTGTTCGGCCTGCTGTACGAGGCGCTGCCCACCGCGAAGTGGGGCCGCACGGCGGGCAAGAAGCTCTTCGGTCTCCAGGTGCTCGACGTCGAAGGGCAGGACACCCCGGGCACGGGGGCGGCGCTGCGGCGCTGGCTGACGTACAGCCTGCTGTCCCTGGTGGTGCTCGGCGTGGTGAACGTGCTGTGGTGCCTCTTCGACCGGCCCTGGCGGCAGTGCTGGCACGACAAGGCGGCCCGCACCTTCGTCGCCGGCCGCTGACGCCCGGCGCGCCGGAGGCGTCTGCTGCGGGTGCCTCCGGCGAACGGCCCGCCATCCCTTCGGAGTAGCGCGGTACCCCCGAACGGCCACGCGCCGGATGCGGAGGCGTCCGGTGCGGGGTCGACTCGTGCCATGAGCACGGAGCAGCCGGAGAACGACCCTTTCCGCAAGAGGCCGCAGCCGGACGAGCCGGGGTCCGGCAGTCCGCCCCCCGGTGAGCAGCGTCCCGGCGAACCTCCGCCCGACCGGCCGCCCCCGCCGCCACCCGGCGGCGTCGGCGGCCCGTACGCGTCCCCGCAGGGCGGGCCGCCGCCGGGGGCTCCGTACAGCGATCCCTACGGCGGCGCCGGCGCCGATCCCCTCGCCGGCATGCCGCCGCTCGGCTCGCGCGGCAAACGCCTGCTCGCCCGCATCGTCGACGCCCTGATCGTCGGCATCCCGGTCGGCATCGTCTCCGGGCTCATGTCCGGCTTCGACTCCTACGACGACGCGGGCACGCAGTACTGGCAGGGCGGCTTCTACACGCTGGTGTACTTCCTCTACGAGGGTCTGATGCTGACGCGTTCGGGCCAGACGGTCGGGAAGAAGCTGATGAAGATCCGGGTGGCGGTGCTCCAGGACGGTGCGGCGCCGCACGGCACGCCCGGCTGGGTGCGCGCGGCGGTCTACAGCATTCCCGCGCTGGTGCCCTGTCTGGGCTTCCTCTTCTGGCTGATCAACGTCCTGTACTGCACCTGGGACAAGCCCTACCACCAGTGTCTGCACGACAAGGCGGCGAAGACCGTCGTGGTCGTCGCGGACTGACGTGGCGGGGGCGGGCGGGCGTCACCGGCGCAGCGAGGCGGGCGTCCGGTGGGCCGGCTCGGAGCGGGCGGCGGTCCGCTCGGGAACGTGAGCCCGAGCGGGAGCCGTACGGGCGGGGACGGAACGGCCCGACGGGGCGCGGGCCGCAGCCGTGCAGGAGACCAGGAGGCCGAGGCTCAGGGCGGCGACGGCGATGACCACGATGCCCGTTCCCGAACGGGTCTGGGAGAGGAGCAGCATGGCGAGGGTCGCGAGAACGACCGTGAGGGCACCGTAGGCGAACTGTGCGGCAGTCGGGCGCGGCATGGCGTGTCCGTCCTGAGGGGAGATCGTGGTCGGGGTCCGTCCGGGCCGCCCGGCGAACGCCCCTTCGGCCCGAAGTGCGTGCCACAGAACGGCTCCTACGGCGAGATGCCCCTCCCGCACCCCGGCGAAGCATGACCTCGGTCACGCCGCGGTGCACGAGGGGCGCACGGGCGCACGGCTGTCCCAGTGTCTCGTCCATGCCAACACAGAGCACAGCAACCTACTGTGCGGTCGATAACGAATCAAGGGCTGTCTTTTTCCGCGATACTCCGGTCGAATACCGTCGTCAAGTCTCAGCGCTTGCAGGGGAGGACACAAGCGAGTGAACAGCAGACGGAGATCCACAAGATCGAGGTCGGCTGCCCTGGTCACCACGGTTGCCGCGCTCGGCGCGGCCGTTCTGATGCCAGCCACATCGGCTCAGGCACAGCCGGAAGCCAACCCGGACGCCCAGAGCAAGCCGGCCAAGGTCGAGGGGCATGAGCACCCGCACAACCTGGACGGTCCGTTCAGCAAGCAGCAGCGCCAGAGCAAGCAGGTCGCCCTGGAGAAGCTGGCCGCCGGGGAGGGCGACAAGGGCAAGGCCGAGACCTTCCAGCGCAACGGCTCCCGGGTCATGAAGCTCGACGACAACAAGTACGTCGAACTCCAGCGGGAGAAGACCGACAAGATCTTCACCGTGCTCATCGAGTTCGGTGACAAGGTCGACCCGGAGTACGGCGGCGAAGCCGGTCCCGGGCACAACGAGATCGCCGAGCCGGACCGGTCGAAGGACAACTCCACCTACTGGCAGGAGGACTTCAACCGGGAGCACTTCGAGGACGTCTACTTCGGCGAGGGCGAAGGCTCCCTGAAGAGCTTCTACGAGAAGCAGTCCTCGGGCCGCTATTCGGTCGAGGGCCACGTCTCGGACTGGGTCAAGGTCGAGTACAACGAGGCCCGCTACGGCTCGAACTACTGCGGCGCCACCACCTGCTCCACGGTGTGGGACGCGATCAAGCACGGCGTGACCGCCTGGGTCGAGGGCCAGAAGGCCTCCGGCAAGACGGACGCCGAGATCGCCGACATGCTCGCCGAGTACGACAAGTGGGACCGTTACGACTACGACGGTGACGGCAACTTCAACGAGCGTGACGGCTACATCGACCACTTCCAGTGGATTCACGCCGGTGAGGACGAGTCGGCCGGCGGCGGCGCGCAGGGCGAGAACGCCATCTGGGCCCACCGCTGGTACGCCTACGGTCACGACGTCGGCAGCACTGGCCCCGAGTACAACCAGGCCGGCGGCACCCAGATCGGCGACACCGGCATCTGGGTGGGCGACTACACCGTCCAGCCGGAGAACGGCGGCCTCGGCGTCTTCGCGCACGAGTACGGTCACGACCTCGGTCTGCCGGACCACTACGACACCTCCGGCACCGGCGAGAACTCGGTCGGTTTCTGGTCCCTGATGTCGTCGGGTTCCTGGCTGAACAAGGGCGAGGACTCGATCGGCGACTGGGCCGGCGACCTGAACGCCTGGGACAAGTTCCAGCTGGGCTGGCTGGACTACGAGACCGCGAAGGCGGCCACGAAGTCCACCCACAAGCTGGGCGTGCACAACTACAACACCAAGAACCCGCAGGCGCTGATCGTCGAACTCCCGGACAAGGAGAAGACGACCACCATCGTGAAGCCCGCCGAGGGCAGCATGCAGTGGTGGAGCGGCAGCGGTGACGACCTGAGCAACACGCTCACCCGCGGTGTCGACCTGACCGGGAAGACCAGCGCTTCGCTGGACTTCAAGGGCTGGTACGACATCGAGGCCAACTACGACTACCTCTACACCGAGGTGTCCACGGACGGCGGCGACAACTGGACGGTGCTGGACGGCACCGTCGACGGTGAGCCGATCCCGCGGGACGGCGGCGACCGTCCGGCGCTGCACGGTCAGTCGGGCGCGTACAAGGACCTCACGTACTCCCTCGACGCCTTTGCAGGCCAGAAGTTCGACCTTCGCTTCCGTTACCAGACGGACGGCGGCGTGGCCCCCAAGGGCTTCGCGGCCGACGCTCTCAGCATCACCGCCGACGGCGCCGTGGTGTTCGAGGACGGCGCGGAGGACGGCGACAACGGCTGGACGACGGACGGCTTCTCGCGCATCGAGGAGTCCTTCACCAAGTCGTACCCGCAGTTCTACATCGTCGAGAACCGCCAGTACGTCAGCTACGACGAGTCGCTGCGTACCGGTCCGTACAACTTCGGCTGGGCCACCGACAAGCCGGACTGGGTGGAGCGCTACGCCTACCAGCGCGGCATGCTCGTCTGGCTCTGGGACACCTCCCAGAAGGACAACAACGTCGGTCAGCACGCAGGTGAGGGCCTGATCCTCCCCATCGACGCGCACGCCAAGCCGGAGCGCTGGGGCGACGACACCCTGATGCGTCCGCGCATCCAGGGCTACGACTCGGCCTTCAGCTGGTACCCGTCGGGCGGCATGGCCCTCCACAACGACGGCGAACGTACGTTCGTCTGGCCGAAGTGGGGCAAGCCGGTCTTCGACGACCACAAGGGCAAGTACTGGTACGAGACCAACCCGGAGTCGAGCGTCAAGGTGCCCGACACCAACACCCGCATCGCCATCGTCGAGCAGCCCTTCAGCGGCAAGACGATGACCGTCCAGGTGGGTCCGTCCACGCGCTGATTTGCATCGTTGCAGGTCAAAACATGATCGGCCGTTGCCCCTGGCGGGCAGCGGCCGATCCGCGCTATAGATGCCTCCTGTAGGCCCATCGGAAGACCACGACAACGGGGGAGAACCTGATCATGGCCGGAGGCGGATTCGTACGGCTGCCGGACGGCAGCGTGATCGTCGCGCTGTCCCTGCCGGTGCCGCGCCCCAGCGGGCTCCCGGCGGCCGCGGGCGCCTGGCCCTGGCGGCAGCGGCCCGCCCCCGTCGAGGAGACCGACGGGTGGCCGCAGCGCTGGTCCGCCCACGCCGACGCGGCGCACACCGTACGGGCGGCGGGCTGGCACCCCGGCGGCGAGGACGAGCCGCGCGTGCGGGTGCTGGTCCACGCGGTCAACCGGGCCAGGGCGCTGACCAGGCTCAGAAACCTCGGCATGCGCGCGGTGTACCTGCGGGGCAACGCGGAGCCGCCGACGCCCGACGAGGTCACCGCCGTCCTGCACCACCCGGACGGCCTCGTCTGGCGCGCCCGGCCCCACGACGACACGGAGTCCTGGCAGCCCATAGCCGCCCTCCTCCGCGCCGCCTGACCTCCCCGACGGCCCGGGATGCCCCTGAGGACCGGTCCCGGCTCCAGGAAGCCGGAGACGGCCCCCTGGCGGCCCTCCCGGCCGTCGGGGCGGCGGCCGGACAGGTCCTACCGGCTGCTCCGCAGGACGGGCGTTCCGGAGAGGTCCACGCCGGCGGCGCGCAGCTCCTGGAGGGCCCGTTCCGTCGATCCGGCGGCCACTCCCGCCGTCAGCTCCAGCAGCACCCGCGTCCGGAACCCCGCCGCCTGCGCGTCCAGCGCCGTCGCCCGGACGCAGTGGTCCGTCGCGATGCCCACGACGTCGACCTCGGTCACCTCCCGTGCCCGCAGCCAGTCGGCGAGCGACGTCCCGTGCTCGTCGGCGCCCTCGAAGCCGCTGTAGGCGGCGGTGTAGTGCCCCTTGTCGAAGACCGCGTCGACCCCGCCGGCCGTGACGGCGGGGGCGAAGTGCGGGTGGAAGCCGACGCCCTCCGTGCCGGCCACGCAGTGCTGCGGCCAGGAGCGCTCGAAGTCTGGGTTCTCCGCGAAGTGGTCCCCCGGATCAATGTGCATGTCCCGGCTGGCCACCACGTGGCGGTAGCCCGCGGCGGTGTCGCCGACCAGCTCGGTGATGGCGGCGGCGACGTCCCCGCCGCCGGCCACGCCGAGGCTGCCCCCCTCGCAGAAGTCGTTCTGCACGTCCACGACGATCAGTGCCCTGTGCATCAGTGCACCCTCCTCGAATCTCCTCGGCCCTCGAGTCTCCTCGGCCGAAACGGACCCTGCGGTTGCTCAGACGTACTCGGTCGGCAGCACCGGCTCGCCGCGCGACAGCTGTGTGGCGGACATCGGCAGCCCCGCCAGGGCGCGCCGGTGCCGATCGCGCGCGGCGTCGAGCGGCTCGCGCCCGACCGTCTCGCCGCCGCGCACCAGCGGCACCTGCAGCGTCACGCCGGCCAGTTCCTCCGGGACCGGGCCGGTGCCGATGCGCTCCGCCTCCGCGACGCCGGCCGCGTCGCGCGGCCGGGCCGCCCACTTCGCGCCGCCGATGGAGGTCTTGCCGCCGGTCGACTTCTTCGCCACGGAGCGCATCGGGGCGTCCGGCCCGTCCCCGTCCGCCCGGGCGACCAGCTTGTAGACCATCGAGCTGGTGGGGTGTCCGCTGCCGGTGACCAGGCGGGTACCGACGCCGTAGCTGTCCACCGGTGCGGCGGCCAGCGAGGCGATGGCGTACTCGTCCAGGTCGCTGGTGACCACGATCCTGGTGTCGGTGGCGCCCAGCTCGTCGAGCTGCTGCCGTACCCGGTGGGCGACCAGCAGCAGGTCGCCGGAGTCGATGCGCACGGCGCCGAGTCCCGGACCGGCGACCTCCACGGCCGTGCGGACGGCCTCGGCGACGTCGTAGGTGTCGACCAGCAGCGTGGTGCCGCTGCCCAGCGACTTCACCTGCGCGGTGAAGGCGTCCCGCTCGGTGTCGTGCAGCAGCGTGAAAGAGTGCGCGCTGGTGCCGACGGTGGGGATGCCGTACCGGAAGCCGGCGGCCAGGTCGGAGGTGGAGGCGAAGCCGCCGAGGTAGGCGGCGCGCGAGGCGGCGACGGCGGCCAGCTCGTGCGTGCGCCGGGCGCCCATCTCGACCAGGGGCCGCCCGCCCGCGGCGACGGCCATGCGGGAGGCCGCGGCGGCGACCGCCGAGTCGTGGTTGAGGATGGAGAGGATCACCGTCTCCAGCAGCACGCACTCCGCGAAGGTGCCCTCCACCCGCATGATCGGCGAGCCGGGAAAGTAGACCTCGCCCTCCGGGTAGCCGTACACGTCGCCACGGAAGCGGTAGTCCGCGAGCCAGTCGAGGGTGGGATCGTCGACGACCCCGTGCGAGCGGAGGAAGCGCAGTACCTTCTCCTCGAACCGGAAGTTCTCGATGGCGTCCAGCACCCGCCCGGTGCCGGCGACGACGCCGTAGCGGCGGCCCTCCGGCAGCCGCCGGGTGAAGACCTCGAAGACGGAGCGGCGGTCGGCGGTGCCGCCCCGCAGCGCGGCCTGAAGCATCGTGAACTCGTACTGGTCGGTGAAGAGCGCCGTGGACGGCACCGGCACCGGCAGTCCCAGATCCCCTGTGTCCATACGATGATGCTACCCCATATCTCGTCAGAGTGACGATATCCGGGAGCGGTGTCGCGCCGCCTCGTCCGGGGAGCCGTTTGCGCGACGGCCCCCGGGGGGTGGCAGCATGGGACACGTGAGCGTCGCACCCACGGAGATCGAACGCCCGGAGTCACGCGAGGCGCCCGTCGAGGTACCCGAGCCGGACGTCCCCTGGGTGACGCTCGTGCACAACGACCCGGTCAACCTGATGAGTTACGTGACCTATGTCTTCCAGAGCTACTTCGGCTACCCGAAGGACAAGGCCAAGAAGCTGATGATGGACGTCCACCACAAGGGCAGGGCCGTGGTCTCGACCGGCAGCCGCGAGGAGATGGAGCGCGACGTGCAGGCCATGCACGGGTACGGCCTGTGGGCCACCCTCACCCAGGACCGCTGATGGCCGGACAGTTCGAGCCCACCGCCGACGGCGGCGCCGCGGTCGCGCTGGACGAGGTGGAGATCTCCATCCTCCGCAGCCTCGCAGTTCAGCTCATGGAACTCGTCGGCCCCGGCGACGAACCGGCCCAGGGGGGCGACCCCCTCGCCGAACTCTTCGCCGAGGGACCCAGCGAGCCGCCCACCGACCCCGCGCTCGCGCGGCTCTTCCCTGACGCCTACGGTGACCCCGGAGCCGAACCCGCGAGCGCCGAGGCGGCGACCGAGGCGCGGGCCGCCTCCGCCGAGTTCCGGCGCTTCACCGAACTGGACCTGCGGGCCCGCAAGCGGGGCGACGCCCTCGCGGTGGTCCGCGCCCTGGACGCCCTCACTCCGGAGGGTGACGGCGGCGCCGTGCTGCGCCTCGCCCCGGACGACTCCCGTCAGTGGCTCGGGGCCCTCAACGACCTCCGGCTGGCCATCGGCGCCCGCCTGGAGGTCACCGACGACGAGGACGGCGGCGGCCTCTACACCCTCCCCGACTCCGACCCGCGCAAGCCCATGGTCATGGCCTACCTGTGGCTCGGCGCGCTCCAGGAGACCCTCGTGGAGACGCTGCCCGGCTGAGCGGCGCGCACTGCCACGCTGGGTGACCCGAGGCGCCCGATAATCGTGCCACCTACACGATTATCCGGCGCATCATGTCCGCTTTGGCATGGTTCGCGGGGAGTGTATCCGGCTGTTATCCACAAGTGTGACGTGGGTCACGCGACGTGTGTCGCTCTGCGTGGTAGGAACTCCCCCAACACACGCGAGATTTACCAGCCCCCGGTGAACTCCGCACGCACGCAGCCCGCACCCCCAGGCGGCCGAAACTGCCAGAGGAATTCCATGGCCAACACTGACTCCTCGTTCCTCGAGTCCGTCGACCAGGCGATCAGCGACTTCACCGAGCCCATAGCCACGTGGATGGCCGAGGTCGTCTTCTACGAGGTCCACCTCTTCGGACACGACTTCCCCTGGATCGTCGCCTGGCTCGTGGTGGCGGGTCTGGTCTTCACCACCTACTTCGGCTTCGCCCAGCTGCGCCACCTGAAGGTGGCGTTCAAGCTCGTACGCGGCAAGTACGAGCAGAAGGACGCACCGGGCGAGGTCAGCCACTTCCAGGCGCTGACCTCCGCGGTGTCCGGCACCGTCGGTCTCGGCAACATCGCCGGTGTCGCCATCGCCGTCACCATCGGTGGCGCCGGCGCCACCTTCTGGATGATCCTCTGCGGCCTCCTCGGCATGGCCACCAAGTTCGTCGAGTGCACCCTCGGTGTGAAGTACCGCGAGATCCACGCCGACGGCACCGTCTCCGGCGGCCCGATGCACTACCTGCGTAAGGGCATGGCCGAGCGCGGCTTCGCCGGCGTCGGCAAGGTGCTCGCCGTCGGCTCCGCCGTCTCGCTGCTGTTCTTCACCTTCTTCGGCGGCAACCTCTTCCAGGTCAACCAGAGCCTCGAGCAGCTCCAGTCGGTCACCGGCAAGGACGACAGCGTCTTCACCAGCTCCGGCGGCGCCTTCTTCTTCGGTCTCCTCATCGCCGCGGTCGTCGCACTCGTCCTCATCGGCGGCATGAAGTCCATCGGCGCGGTCACCAGCAAGCTCGTCCCGAGCATGGCGCTCCTCTACGTGACCGCCTGCGTCATCGTCATCGCCTTCAACATCACCGCGGTCCCGGACGCCTTCGGCGAGATCTTCCAGGGCGCGTTCAGCCCCGAGGGGGTCGTCGGCGGCATCATCGGCGCGATCATCCAGGGTTTCCGCCGCGCCGCCTTCTCCAACGAGGCCGGCATCGGCTCCGCGCCGATCGCCCACTCCGCGGTGAAGACCAAGCGCCCCGCCACCGAGGGTCTCGTGGCCATGCTCGAGCCCTTCCTGGACACGGTCTTCATCTGCACCATGACGGCCCTGACCATCGTCATCGCCCAGCCGCAGAGCTTCCTGGACGCCCGCGAGAAGGCCGCCACCGGTGCCGCTCCCGAGTCCGGCGTCGCCCTGACCTCGGACGCCTTCGAGACGGTGATCCCCTGGTTCCCGTACGTCCTCACCGTCGCGGTCCTGCTGTTCGCCATCTCCACGATCATCACGTGGAGCTACTACGGACTGAAGGCCTGGACCTACCTCTTCGGCCGCAGCCGTGCCAGTGAGCTGATCTACAAGATCTTCTTCTGCACCATCGTCGTCTCCGGTGCGCTGATGTCCCTCGGCTCGCTGGTCACGATGGCCGACTCGTTCCTCTTCCTGGCCGCCGTGTTCAACATCATCGGCCTGTACTTCCTGGCCCCGGTCGTCAAGCGCGAGCTGCGCCGGGTCCTGGAGTACGTCCGCCGGCGCGACGCCGGGGAGACCGACGAGCAGATCGAGGCCTCCGAGCCCCGGGACTCCGTCCCCGGCCAGGGCGGCCCCGGACTCGCCGGCGCCACGTCGGTCTGACCGCCCGCCCGGCGCTGCCGGGAGGACGTCCCCACCAGGCACAGGCCCGGTGAGCACCCCGCGGGGAGCCCACCGGGCCTGTGCTTATCCTGCATATCATGCTGACCATCACACAGGAGCTGCACGACGCGATCGTGGCCCACGCCCGCGCCGACCACCCCGACGAGGCGTGCGGCGTCGTCGCCGGCCCCGCCGGCTCCGGCCGCCCCGAGCGGTTCATCCCGATGCTGAACGCGGCCCGGTCGCCCACGTTCTACGAGTTCGACTCCACCGACCTGCTCAAGCTCTACCGCGAGATGGACGACCGCGACGAGGAGCCCGTCGTCATCTACCACTCGCACACCGCCACCGAGGCCTACCCCTCGCGCACCGACATCTCCTACGCCAACGAGCCCGGTGCCCACTACGTGCTGGTCTCCACCGCCGACTGCGGCAACGACGAGGGCCCGTTCTCCTTCCGCTCCTTCCGCATCGTGGACGGAACCGTGGAAGAGGAGGAAGTAGGCGTCGTCCCCGCCTACGACGCTTGAACCGGCACGGCGGAGATGAGACGAGAACGTCCGTATGGTGATACCGACATCCGATTCCCGCCCCGGGAATCGCTACGATGAGGCCATGGTTGTCCACGACGTGAGCGCTGAAGAGAAGGGCCCGGGCACGACGCTGCTCGTGGCGCGCCTGCACGTCGACCTGTGCCGCCTCGCCAGCGCCATCTGTTCGCGCTGAGCCCGCGCCCGCGGCACACCGTGCCCCACCCGGGACGGTGCCCGCGCCGACGCGCCCGCCCGTACGGTCCGCACGACCCGCACGCACGCACCACGCACGCCACAGCCTGCCCCCTTCCTTCCTCACCAGGAGCATCCATGGCCATCGAGGTCCGTATCCCGACCATCCTGCGCACCTACACCGACGGCGAGAAGACCGTGACCGGAGAGGGCGCCACGCTGGGTGAGCTCTTCACCGACCTCGAGTCGCGCCACGCGGGCATCCAGGGCCGCCTCGTCGACGGCGGCGAACTCCGCCGCTTCGTCAACGTCTACCTCAACGACGAGGACGTCCGCTTCCTCGACGGCATCACCACCACGCTCACCGACGGCGACAACGTCACCATCCTGCCCGCCGTCGCCGGCGGCGCACGCTGATGCGCTACGACTCGCCGCTGGCAGCCGTCGGCAACACCCCCCTCGTACGGCTGCCGCGGCTGTCCCCGTCCCCCGACGTGCGGATCTGGGCCAAGCTGGAGGACCGCAACCCCACCGGCTCGATCAAGGACCGCCCGGCCCTCCACATGATCGAACAGGCCGAGAAGGACGGCCGGCTCACCCCCGGCCGCACCATCCTCGAACCCACCTCCGGCAACACCGGCATCTCCCTCGCCATGGCCGCGAAGCTCAAGGGCTACCGCATCGTCTGCGTCATGCCCGAGAACACCAGCGAAGAACGCCGCCAGCTGCTCGCCATGTGGGGCGCCGAGATCATCTCCTCACCCGCCGCCGGCGGCTCCAACACCGCCGTCCGCGTCGCCAAGGAAATCGCCGGCGAACACCCGGACTGGGTGATGCTCTACCAGTACGGCAACCCCGACAACGCCGGCGCGCACTACGCCGGCACCGGCCCGGAGATCCTCGCCGACCTGCCGTCCGTCACCCACTTCGTCGCCGGCCTCGGCACCACCGGCACCCTCATGGGCGCCGGCCGCTACCTGCGCGAACAGCGGCCAGACATCCGGATCATCGCCGCCGAACCCCGCTACGACGACCTCGTCTACGGCCTCCGCAACCTCGACGAGGGCTTCGTCCCCGAGCTGTACGACGCCTCCGTCCTCACCTCGCGGTTCTCCGTCGGCTCCGAGGACGCCGTCGCCCGCACCCGCGAGCTGCTCTCCCAGGAGGGCATCTTCGCCGGGGTGTCCACCGGCGCCGCCCTGCACGCCGCCCTCGGCGTCGGCCGCAAGGCCGTCCAGGCCGGCGAGAACGCCGACATCGTCTTCATCGTCGCCGACGGCGGCTGGAAGTACCTGTCCACCGGCGTGTACACCGCCGCGTCCACGGACGCCGCCGTCGACACCCTCCACGGCCAGCTCTGGGCCTGACCGCTCAGCCCTCCTCCGGCGGCGGCTCCCGGCGCGACGCGTCACGCCGGGAGCGCGCCGTGCCCCGACGCCGCCTCCGCAACCGGCCCGTCCCGTCCACATAGGCCGCGACCAGCGCGAACACCACGACCAGCCCCAACATCAGCCACCATCCCGTGCTCAACCGTCATCACTCTCCCTCCGTGGTCACACCTACCCCGCGCTGGTGATTCCGCCCACACACGCACGTCCCGAGGAGTCACCGGGCCCGGCGCGCCTTACGCTCGGAAAACCACCTCCTCACCGACGCGGCGGTCGCGACCACCACGCGTGGGGAGCAGAAGACCGGCCGCCCACGGAGGTTCCCGCTCCATGAAGCTCACAGTCGTCGGCTGCTCGGGGTCCTTCCCCTCCGCGGAATCGGCCTGCTCGAGCTACCTTCTCGAAGCCGACGGCTTCCGGCTGCTCCTCGACATGGGCAACGGCGCCCTCGGCGAACTCCAGCGGCACTGCGGCCTCTACGACCTCGACGCCATCGCGCTCAGCCACCTGCACGCCGACCACTGCATCGACATGTGCGGCTACTTCGTCGCCCGCTACTACCGGCACGAGGGCGGCCGCTGCGCCCCCCTCCCCGTCTGGGGACCCGACGGCACTGAACGCCGGCTGACCACGGCCTACGCCGACACCCCCACCGACTCCTCCATGAGCGAAGTCTTCGACTTCCGCACCCTCACCCCGGGCAGCACCTTCGAGACCGGCCCCTTCACCGTGCGCACCGCCCTCGTACGCCACCCCGTCGAGGCCTACGGCTTCCGCATCACGCACCGCGACACCGGACGCGTACTCACCTATTCGGGTGACACCGGCCCGTGCAACGAGATCGACGCCCTCGCCGCCGGCGCCGATCTCTTCCTCTGCGAAGCCTCCTTCACCCACGGCAAGGAGGACATCCCCGAACTCCACCTGAACGGCCTCCAGGCAGGCCAGTGCGCCGAACGCGCCAAGGCCCGGAAGCTGCTCCTCACCCACGTCCCCCCGTGGACCGACCCCCAGGCCAACCTGCGCGACGCCAAGGCCGCCTTCCCCGGCCCCGTCGAGCTGGCCCGCGCCGGCGCCGTCCACGAGATCTGACCGCCCCCGGCGTACTCTCGGAGCACGGCAGAGGAGGACGCCATGGCCGGCAAGGCGGAGAGGATCGTCGCCGGACTCGGCGGCATCGAGAACATCGAAGTCGTCGAGGGCTGCGTGACCCGCCTGCGCACCGAGGTCGGCGACGCCGCACTCGTCGACGTCGCCGCACTGAAGAGCGCCGGGGCCAGTGACGTCGTCCGCATGGGGAGCATGATCCAGGTCGTGCTCGGCCTCGACGCCGACCCGATCGCCGAGGAGATCGAAGACCTCATGTGAGCGTCGCCCGGGCGCCGCCCCGCGCACGGGCCCCCGCCCGCGGCCGCACGGACCCCGCCCGCCCCGCAGCCGCCGTACGGGCCCCGCCCCCATGCGACTAGGCTCGCCCCCATGTCTGACACCGACGTCACCCGCATCGACGGGAGGACACCCGACCAGCTGCGCCCCGTCACTCTCGAACGCGGCTGGAGCAAGCACGCCGAAGGCTCCGTCCTCGTCTCCTTCGGCGACACCCGCGTGCTCTGCACCGCCAGCCTCACCGAAGGCGTCCCGCGCTGGCGCAAGGGCACCGGCGAGGGATGGGTGACCTCGGAGTACTCCATGCTGCCCCGCTCCACCAACACCCGCGGCGACCGCGAAGCCGTCCGCGGCCGCATCGGCGGACGCACCCACGAAATCTCCCGCCTCATCGGCCGTTCCCTGCGCGCCGTCGTCGACTTCAAGGCCCTCGGCGAGAACACCATCGTGCTCGACTGCGACGTGCTCCAGGCCGACGGCGGCACCCGCACCGCCGCCATCACCGGCGCCTACGTCGCGCTTGCCGACGCCGTCACCTGGGCCCAGGGCAGGAAGCTCATCCGCTCCAAGGCCCAGCCCCTCACCGGAGCCGTCTCCGCCGTCAGCGTCGGCATCATCGACGGCACCCCCATGCTCGACCTCTGCTACGAGGAGGACGTCCGCGCCGAGACCGACATGAACGTCGTCTGCACCGACGACGGCCGTTTCGTCGAGGTCCAAGGCACCGCCGAGGGCGTCCCCTTCGCCCGCACCGAACTCGACGCTCTCCTCGACCTCGCGGTCAAGGGCTGCGCCCAGCTCGACGGCGGCCAGCGCCAGGCCCTCGCCGCCGACTGAACCCACGGGCGGCACCGCCCGCAAAACCGCCCGCCGGGACGGAACTTTGCGAGCGCTTTACGCGTCTGAGAAGGTACGGGCCGTACGGGTCGATCCGTGCGGCCCGTCCAAGCTCTCGGGAGGGAACCCAGTGCGTCGCACTCTGTCCACCGCCGTCACAGCTGTCGTCGTGGCCGCCACGGCCACGCTCGCCGTGGGCTGCGGCGCCATCGACAAGGCGCTCGACTGCGCCAACACGGCCGTCACCGTCGCCGAGAGCGTCGAAGACCTCCAGAACGCCGCCTCCTCCGTGGGCGAAGACCCCACGCAGGCCAAGGAAGCCCTCGACAGCATCGAGAAGAACCTCGACGAGATCGAGAAGTCCACCGACAGCGCCGACGTCAAGAGTGCCGTCGGCGACCTCAACACCGCTGTCGGGGACGCCCGCACCGCCGTCAACGAGGGCCGCGCCCCCGACATGAGTGCCGTCAACGACGCAGCGAGCAATCTCACCGAGGTCTGCTCGCCCGCGTGACCCCGGCCCGCCCGGGCCCCACCACGGCACCGCGGGTGGCGGGGATAATCGCCGCATGAGCAGTGAACAGCGGCTGATCCTCGCCACCCGCAACGCCCACAAGGTCACCGAACTCCGCGCCATCCTCACCGACGCCGGACTCGGCCCCGGCCTCGAACTCCTCGGAGCCGACGCCTACCCCGACATCCCCGACGTCAAGGAGACCGGCGTCACCTTCGCCGAGAACGCCCTGCTCAAGGCGCACGCCCTGGCCTCCGCCACCGGCCTCCCCGCCGTCGCCGACGACTCCGGCCTCTGTGTCGACGTCCTCGGCGGCGCCCCCGGCATCTTCTCCGCCCGCTGGTCCGGCCGGCACGGCGACGACCAGGCCAACCTGGCCCTGCTGCTGTCCCAGATCGTCGACATCGACGACGCCCACCGCGGCGCCCACTTCGCCTGCGCCGCCGCCCTCGCCCTCCCCGACGGCACCGAACACGTCGTCGAGGGCCGCCTCCCCGGCACCCTCCGCCACGCCCCCGCCGGCACCGGCGGATTCGGCTACGACCCGATTCTCCAGCCCGACGGCGAGACGCGCACCTGCGCCGAGCTCACCCCCGCCGAGAAGAACGCCGTCAGCCACCGCGGCCGCGCCTTCCGCGCCCTCGCCCCCCACATCCGCGAGGCCCTGGGCTGAACGTGCGGGGAGGCCCGGCGCCTGACGCCGGGCCTCCCCGCTGCGCGGTGCGGCCGGGGGGACTCGAACCCCCACGGGATCTCTCCCACTGGGACCTAAACCCAGCGCGGCTGCCAGTTACGCCACGGCCGCCTCCTGCATGCATCGTAGACGAACGACTCCCGCGGCCGAGTCACACCGCGAGGCGAGCGCGGCCTTCTTCCGGCACCAGGTACTGGTGATCGCGTGGCAGTTGGGGCACAGGTAGCGAAGGTTCTCGCGGTTGTTGTTCCGCCAGTCCCCGTCGACGTGGTCGATCTGCAGCGTCATGGCAACGCCGCGCCAGGCGCCCTCGTTGCCGCACTCGGCGCAGCGGTACGGCTCTCCCACTTCGTCCAGCGCCCGCTTGAGCCGCGCCCGGTTCATCCTGGCTGCTCGCTCCGGGAGCTGCCGGAGAGCCGTCTCGGCGTGCGCCGCGCCACCGCTGGGCGAGCCGCCTTCGCGGGCCGCCTGGTGAAATGCCCGGTGTCCAGGCCCAGCTGGTGCGTCCCGGGCGCCGGCCGGGCACCCAGCCGTACGGCCACCTCCCGCAACGTGGTGGACTCCGCAACGGCGTCGGCGAGACGTTCTTCCGTGTAGACGACGGCCATGGTCCCTTCCCCTGCTCGCACGCGCTTCGTACTGGTGAACGAGCAGGTGGGGGAGAGGTTACGGCCGGTGGTCAGAAGGCGGGGGTGCGGACGCCTTCGCGGGTGAGGGCGCGGGCCTCCTCGTCGGTGGAGACGGAGGGCGGGGAGCCCTCCAGGGGTGCGCGGGCGGTCTCCTTGAGCGTGGCGACGGAGACGATGCCGACCACGGCGAAGAGGGTGGTGTAGATCGCAGGGGAGAGCGCGTTGCCCGTGCCGTCGACCAGGGCCTCCATGACGACCGGGGTGGTGCCGCCGAAGAGGGAGGCGGACAGGTTGTAGCCGATGGCGAGCGAGCCGTAGCGGACGTCGGTGCTGAAGAGGGCCGGGAGCGTGGCGGACATGGTGCCGAGGAGGCACACCAGGCATCCGCCGAGGAGGAACAGTCCCGCGAAGATGGCCCAGGTGCTGCCTTGCTGGAAGAGCGCGAAGGCGGGCACGGTGAGGACGAGGAAGCCGATCATGCCGGCCATCAGGAGGGGTTTTCGGCCCACCCGGTCACTGCGGCGGCCGATGCGGAAGATGACCGTCATCATCAGCGCCATCGTGACGATGGTGGCGATGAGCTCCAACGACTGCGGCCGGTCGAGGACTTCCTTCATGTACGTCGGCATGTAGGTGAGCAGCATGTAGTGCGCGACGTTGTACGCGGCGACCAGGCTGATGCACTGGACCATGGTGCGCCAGTGGTCGACGAAGATGCTCTTGACTTCCTTCTGCGGAACGTCCTCGGAGAGCGCCGGGCCGTTGCCGTTCGGTGCTGCCCCCGCGTGTGCGGCGGCCTTGTCGGACTCCAGCTTCCTGAACGCCGGGGTCTCGTCCAGCTTGATCCGGAGGTAGAGGCCGACGATGCCGAGGGGGCCGCCGATGAGGAACGGGATGCGCCAGCCCCACTCGCGCATGCCGTCGGGGCCCAGCCAGAAGGTGAGCAGCAGGACGATTCCGGCGGCGCCGGTGTAGCCCGCGAGGGTGCCGAGTTCGAGGAAGCTGCCGAAGAAGCCGCGTCGTTTGTCGGGCGCGTACTCGGCGATGAAGGTGGCGGCGCCGCCGTACTCGCCGCCGGTGGAGAAGCCCTGTACGAGGCGGCAGACGATGAGCAGGATCGGCGCCCACACGCCGATGGTGGCGTAGCTGGGGATGAGGCCGATGGCGAAGGTGCCGGCGGCCATCAGCATCATGGTGAGGGCGAGGACCTTCTTCCGCCCGATGCGGTCGCCCAGCGGCCCGAAGAAGGTGCCGCCGAGCGGCCGTACAAGGAAGGACACGGCGAAGGTGCCGAAGGAGGCGAGGGTCTGGACGCCCTCGCCCGCGCCGGAGTAGAAGACCTTGCCGAGGGTGACCGCGAGGTAGGCGTAGATGCCGAAGTCGAACCACTCCATGGCATTGCCGAGGGCGGCGGCCTTGACCGCGCGTTTGACGACGCGCTCGTCGGTGACGGTCACGTCGCTGCGTCGCACGCGCGGTTCGCGTCGGCGGTCGATGGCGCGGAACAGCGTGCGGTGCCGCCTCAGTGCGGCCAGGTCGGGTGCGCGGTCCTCTCGGCCTCGGTCCATGGCGCCCTTTGTACCCGCTTGCGGGATCTTCATCCGGCATATCGGCGGGGTGCCCCGGGGTCGGTGGCGGTGCGTCAGATGCCGAGGTCCTTGAGGAGTTTGGCGACGTGGCCGGTCGCCTTGACGTTGTAGAGGGCGCGTTCGACGGTGCCGTTCTCGTCGACGACGACGGTGGAGCGGATGACGCCGGTGACGGTCTTTCCGTAGAGCTTCTTCTCGCCGAAGGCGCCGTAGGCCTGGAGGGTCTCCTTGGTCGGGTCGCCGACGAGGGTGACCTTCAGGTCCTCCTTCTCGCGGAACTTCGCGAGCTTCTCCGGCTTGTCGGGGGAGACACCGACGACGTCGTAGCCGGCGCCTGCGAGGATGTCCAGGTTGTCGGTGAAGTCGCAGGCCTGCTTGGTGCATCCCGGGGTGAGCGCGGCGGGGTAGAAGTAGACGATGACCTTGCGTCCGGCGTAGGCGGCGAGGGAGACCTCGTTGCCGTCGGCGTCGGGCAGGGTGAAGGCGGGTGCGGGGTCGCCGGGTGTGAGCCGCTCGCTCATCTGTGCTCCTCGGGGCTGGTGGGGCGGGGCTGTCTGCTGGGTCGAGCCTAACCAGAGCAGGCGGGGGCGGGGTGCCGTGGGGCGGGGCGGGGGGCGGAGCTGAAAGACTGTCCGGTAACCAGTACCGGAACCGGCTGCCGGAGGCAGCCGGACCACGACGGGACGAGTGACGGAGGCGACGCGGTGTCGGATGCCAGGACCCCTGCGGACATCGAGGCGGACATCGTTCGGCGGCGGGAGGAGCTCGCCGCGGCGCTGGACGAGATCGCGATGCGGGTGCACCCGAAGACGATCATGGCGGGGGCGAAGTCCAAGGTCGCCGCGACCGTGGACCGGACGGCCGGACGGGCGTACGTGGCGGTGAACGCGAAGGTGTCGGGTGCGCGCGCGTCGATGACGGACGAGGAGGGGGCGCCGCGGCTGGAGCGCGTGGTGCCGGTGGCCGTGGTGGCGGTGGCGGTGGTGGGCGGTCTGCTGGTCCTGTCGCTGCGCCGTCGCCGCCGCTGACTCCGGCGGCGCCTGCGGGCGGGTCCGGGGTCCGGCCCGCGGGCGGGTGGTTGGGATACGGTCGGGGGCGTGAGTTCCGAGACCCCACAGCACCCCGACAAGCTTCCGATCCGGATGTTGCACGACCGGGTGCTGGTACGCACCGACATCCCGGAGGGCGAGCGCCGTTCGTCGGGCGGCATCGTCATTCCCGCCACGGCCGCGGTGGGCCGCCGGCTGAACTGGGCCGAGGTCGTCGCGGTGGGGCAGAACGTGCGGACGGTGGAGCCCGGCGACCGGGTGCTCTATGACCCGGAGGACCGGGCCGAGGTTGAGGTGCGCGGGGTGGCGTACGTGCTGATGCGCGAGCGTGACCTGCACGCGGTGGCCGCCGAGCGGCTGCAGGGGTCCGAGGACTCCACCGGCCTGTACCTGTAGCGCCGCCCGCCCTGCCCGGTGCGGCCGTGGGGCCCGGAGCCGCCCCGGGGCGGTGGACGGCCTACGGCCGGGGCGGTAGAGCCGGAGGCGGTCAGTGGCCCGAGGTCGCCTTGAGGCCGACGACGGCGACGAGCAGCAGGCAGATGAAGAAGATCCGCGCCGCCGTGACGGGCTCGTGCAGCACCAGCATGCCGATGACGGCGGCGCCGGCGGCGCCGATGCCGACCCAGACGCCGTAGGCGGTGCCGATGGGCAGCGTGCGGGCGGCCTGGGCGAGCAGCACCATGCTGGCGGCGAAGCCGGCGACGGTGAGGACGCTGGGCCAGAGCCGGGTGAAGCCCTCGGTGTAGGTGAGCCCGATCGCCCAGGCGATTTCGAGCAGGCCGGCGACGGTGAGCATGATCCAGGCCATGACGGCACCTCCGTGTCCGTGTGCGGGGGTGCGTCGTCTTTGCCTCGGTCGGCTCCCGTGGGGCCAGGCCGCCCGGTACGGCGCGTCTCGTCGGGGTGTTCCGAGGCTAGCAAACGGGCGTGTGCCGGGGCGGTGCGGCGGCCGGTCAGCCGCCGCCGTCCTCTCCGGCGCCCACTTCTCCGGTGCTCTGGCCTCCGCCGTAGCCGCTGGAGGTGCCGCCCCAGGCTTCGCCGCCGGGGCCGTCCGTGGTGCCGCCGTCGGTCGCGCCGCCGTCGGCGGTGCCCCCGTCCGTGGTGCCGCCGTCGGTGGTGCCGCCGTCCGTGCCGCCCGTGGTCGGGTCCGGCGGGATGGACGGGCCGCCGGTGGGGTCCGGGGTCTCGGTGGGCGGGGTGGGGATGCCGGGGTCCGTGGGCTGGGTGGGGGGTTCCTCGGTGGGGACGTCGGTGGCGGGCGGTCCGCTGGGGTCGGTGTCCTCGCTGGGAGGCGCGGTGGGCAGCACCGGGCCGCGGGTGTCGAGGTCGAAGTCCTTCACCGGCTCGCCTTCGAGGGCGGCGGCGGTGTAGGCGCCCCAGATCTCGGCGGGCGGGCCGCCGCCGTTGATGCGGCGCAGTCCGAGAGCCTTGTACATCGGTTCCTGCGCGCCGGTCTCGGGGTTCTTGCCCACGACGCTGATCACGGTGGCCAGTTCGGGGGTGTAGCCGGCGAACCAGGCGGCCTTGTCCTCCTCGGCGGTGCCGGTCTTGCCGGCGGCGGGGCGTCCCGCGGACTGGGCGGCGGTGGCGGTGCCGCCCTCGACGACGCTCTCCAGCACGGCGGTGGTGGTGTCGGCGGCGTCGCGCGGGACGACCCGCTTCTCCTTCCGCTCCGGCAGGTCAACGGTCTCCGCGCCGCGGGTCACCTTGGTCACCAGGGTGGCGTCGCGGTGCATGCCGTGGTTGGCGAGGGTGGCGTACGCCTCGGCCATGTCGACGGTGGAGGCGGGGGAGACGCCCAGCGAGATCGATGCGCCGACCTTGGGGTCGATGACGCTGTCGGGGATGCCCAGCGCGGTGGCGGTCTCCCGGACGTTCTCGACGCCCACGTCGACGCCCATCTGCGCGAAGACGGCGTTGATCGACTTGTCCATGGCCTCGGAGACGGTGACCGGACCGTAGTCGACCTGGTCCTCGTTCTCGGGGGCGAAGTCCGTGGGCCGGCCGTCGACCTCGGCCGGACGCCCGCTGGTGCCGTCGTAGACGGTGCGGGCGCTGACGGGCTGTCCGTCCTGGGTGGTGGAGTCGTGGTCGAGTGCGGAGGTGAAGACGAACGGCTTGAACGTGGAGCCGACCTGGTACTCGCGGGCGGTCGCGGTATTGGTGTACTGCTCGACGAAGTTCTCGCCGCCGTACATGGCGACGACCTCGCCGGTCTGCGGGTCGACGGAGGTGCCGCCGGTGCGGACGTAGGTGTCGACCTTGCGGTTCTCCTCGTCGAGGCGGGAGACGAGTTCCGCGTCGACGGCGTCGACCAGGGCGTCCTGCTTCTCGCGGTCGATGGTGGTGCGGATGGTGAAGCCGCCGGACCGCAGCCGGCCCGCCGAGATGATGCCGCTGTCGATCAGGTGGTCGTTGACCGCGTTGACGAGGTAGCCGCGCTGGCCCGAGAGGCTGGTCGACGGCTTGACCGGGTCGGGCTCGGGGAAATCCATGGCCTTGCGCTTCTGCTTGCTCAGCCAGCCCTCCTCGACCATGCCGCGCAGCACGTACCTCCAGCGGGTCTCGGCGCGGTCGGTGTTCTCCGGGTGGGCCTTGACGTCGTAGGCGCTGGGGGCGTTGACCAGGGCGGCGAGGTAGGCGCCTTCGGCGATGGTGAGGGCGTCGGCGTCCTTGCCGTAGTAGGCCTGGGCGGCCGACTGGATGCCGTAGGCGTTGCGGCCGAAGTAGCTGGTGTTGAGGTAGCCCTGGAGGATCTCGTCCTTGCTGACCTCGTTGTCCAGCTTGATCGCGATGAAGAACTCCTTCACCTTGCGGGTGACGGTCTGCTCCTGTGTCAGATAGTAGTTCTTCACGTACTGCTGGGTGATCGTGGAACCGGACTGCGTCGAGCCGCCGGTCATCATGTTCCACGCCGCACGCGACATCGCCTTGAGGTTGACGGCGGGCTCGCTGTAGAAGTTGCGGTCCTCGGCGGCCAGCATGGCGTGCTGCGCGCCGCGGGAGATCTCGTCGAGGGGGACGCTCTCCCGGTTGTAGTCGCCGTCGACGGCGATGCGGCTGCCGTCGGAGTACAGGTAGACGTTGGACTGCGAGACGGCGTGCGGGTTGGGCTCGGGGATGTCGACGAGCAGGTAGCCGGCGACCATGCCGCCGGAGATCACCAGGATCACGGTGAGCACCGTGCCGACCACCATGCGCCAGGTGGGGATCAGCCGGCGCGCCCCGGTGCGCCGGGAGCCGTTGTGTTCCGCGTCCGGTTCCCCGCCCGGTTCCTCGCGGGGCGTCCAGTCGCCGTCCGCCGCGTACGGCCCGGTGTCACGGTTCGGCTCGTCACTCATCGTCTGCAGGCACTCCCCGTCCACGTCCGGGCGTTCGGATAGCCGTCCGGATCCACTCTCGCATCCTCCGCACCGGCCTCCGGTGACCGGCCACGCGCCGCTGCGGCGTGGCGTGTTGCCGCATGGCGTACGGCGTACCCGGGCGTGGGGCGGAAAACCCTTCGCCCGGGGCGGGTGCGCGCCCGTAGGCTGGTGGATTCGCTTCGTTCCGGCTCCCCGGCTCGCTGCCGCGGGGGTCGTCCGCGCCTGCGTGCCGGGCGGCGGCTGTGGAGCCGCTTTAGATACAGACGGGGGAGGGGCCGGGAAGGATGCATCGCGGCGGGGTCTATTTCACGGTGACGGCGGGCTCGTTCCGGCGCTACGCCACCTACCGGGTCGCGACGGCGGCGGGTGTGTTCACCAACACGGTCTTCGGCTTCGTCCTCGCCCACACCTATCTGGCGCTGTGGTCGGAGCGGCCCCGGCTGGGCGGGTACGACCAGGCGGAGGCGCTGACCTTCGTGTGGACCGGGCAGGCCCTGCTGGCGGCGGTGGCGCTGATGGGCGGTGGTGCGCTGGAGGACCTCCAGGCCCGTATCCGCAGCGGCGACGTGGCCGTGGACCTGTACCGGCCGGTGGATCTGCAGCTGTGGTGGCTTGCGGCGGATCTGGGGCGGGCGGCGTTCCAGCTGGTCGGCCGCGGGGTGGTGCCGGTGGCGGTGGGGGCGCTGGCGTTCGAGCTGGCGCTGCCGTCGTCGCCGGTGACCTGGCTGCTGTTCCTGGTGTCGACGTGGCTGGCGGTGGTGGTGGGGTTCGGGTTGCGCTATCTGCTGGCGCTGGCCACGTTCTGGGTGATGGAGGGCACCGGCCTGAACACCCTGTCCACGCTGCTGAACACGTTCTTCTCGGGGATGCTGCTGCCGCTGACGGTCTTCCCGGGGGCGTTCGGGGAGGCGGTGCGGACGCTGCCGTGGGCGGCGATGCTCCAGGTGCCGGCGGACGTGCTGCTGGAGCAGCACCGGGGGGCGGCCGCGGTGGTGTCGGCACTGGCGTTCCAGGCCGGGTGGGCGGTGGTGGTGCTGGCGCTGGGGCGCGCGCTCCAGGCGGTCGCCATCCGGAAGGTGGTGGTCCAGGGTGGCTGAGGGGCTGCTCGTGCGGATTCTCTGGGGTCTGCGGGCGTACGGCTTCATCGTGCGGATGTGGGTGCGTTCGGCGCTGGCGTACCGCGCGTCGTTCCTGATGATGACGCTCGGCGGGATCGCGATGACGGCCTTGGACTTCGTCGCAATCGTGATCATGTTCACCCACATCGAGGAGTTGGGCGGCTTCTCGCTGCCGGAGGTGGCGTTCCTGTACGGCGCGTCCAGCGCGTCGTTCGGGCTGGCGGACCTGCTGGCCGGGTCGTTCGGGCGGGTGGGCGGCCGGGTGCGGGACGGGACGGTGGACGTGCTGCTGGTGCGTCCGGTGCCGGTCTCGGCGCAGGTCGCCGCCGACCGGTTCGCGCTGCACCGGGTGGGGCGGCTGATCCAGGCGGGGCTGCTGCTGGGCTGGGCGCTGTGGCACCTGGACGTGGCGTGGACGCCGGGTCGGGTGCTGATGGTGCCGGTGATGGTGGTGAGCGGCGCGCTGATCTTCGCCGCGGTGCTCGCGGTCGGGGGCGCGTTCCAGTTCTGGGCGCGGGACGCGTCGGAGGTGCAGAACGCCTTCACCTACGGCGGTCAGACGATGCTCCAGTATCCGCCGACGGTATTCGGACGCGAGCTGGTGCGGGGGGCGACGTTCGTGGTGCCGCTGGCGTTCGTGAACTGGGTTCCGGCGCTGTACGTGCTGGGCCGGGGCGACGTCCTGGGGCTGCCGTGGTGGGCGGACTTCGCCTCGCCCGCGGTGGCGCTGGTGTCCGTTGCGGTGGCGGGGCTGGTGTGGCGGGCCGGGCTGCGGGGCTATGTGAGTACGGGAAGCTGAGAGGGAGCCGGGACGGATGGACGCGTGCATCGAGGTGGAGGGGCTGGAGAAGGTGTTCCGGGTGCGGCGGCGCACCGGGCGCCGACTGCGCCGGGAGACGAGCGAGGTGCGGGCGGTCGACGGCATCACCTTCTCGGTGCCGCGCGGCCAGGTCGTGGGCTACATCGGCCCGAACGGGGCGGGGAAGTCGACGACGATCAAGATGCTGACCGGGATCCTGACGCCCGGCGGCGGGCGGCTGCGGGTCGCCGGTCTCGACCCGGCGCGCGAGCGTACGCGGCTCGCGCGGCGCATCGGGGTGGTGTTCGGCCAGCGCACGACACTGTGGTGGGACCTGCCGCTGCGCGACTCGTACGCGCTGGTGCGGCGCATGTACCGGGTGCCGGCGGACCGCTTCCGCGTGAACCTCGACCGGTGCGTGGAACTGCTCGGTCTCGCCGACCTGCTGGACGTGCCGGTGCGTCAGCTCTCGCTGGGACAGCGGATGCGTGGGGACATCGCTGCGGCGCTGCTGCACGACCCGGAGGTGCTCTACCTGGACGAGCCGACGATCGGGCTGGACGTCGTCAGCAAGGCACGGGTCCGCGGCTTCCTGCGCGACCTGAACGCCGAGCGCGGTACCACGGTGCTGCTCACCACGCACGACCTCACCGACATCGAGCAGCTCTGCGAGCGGGTGATGGTGATCGATCACGGGCGGATGATGTACGACGGGGCGCTGGGCGGGCTGCACGAGGTGGGGGAGAGCGAGCGGACGCTGGTGGTGGACCTCGAGCGGGAGCTGGCGCCGATCAGCGGGGTGCCGGGGGCGCGGACCGTGCGGACGGAGGGGCCGCGGCAGTGGCTGGCGTTCCCGGCGTCGGCGAGTGCGGCGCCGGTCGTGGCCGCGGTGGCGGCCCACTATCCGCTGGTCGACCTGTCGGTGCGGGAGCCGGACATCGAGTCGGTCATCGCCGCGATGTACGCGGGGCGTGCGTAGGGGCGCGGCGGTGCCGGAGGGGACGGGGAGGCGGGCCCCGGCGGGGAGGCGCCGGGATGCTCAGAGGCGTGCCGGGTCGGGGTCGCCGGCGAGCTGCCCGAGCTCCACCGCGTGGGCCATCGCTCGGTAGCCGTTGTCGGACGGGTGCAGGTGGTCGCCGGAGTCGTAGATGCCGCGCAGCCGCTGCGGTGCGGCCGGGTCGCGCAGCGCCGCGTCGAAGTCGATCACCGCGTCGAAGACGTCACCGGACCGGATGCGGTCGTTGACGGCCTGCCGCACGGCCTCCTCCCGCGGCTCGTAGCCGCGGTGCCCGCCGGACGGGGTGAGGGTGCCGCCCACGACCCGGACGCCCCGCGCGTGGGCTCTCCGGGTGATCTCCTGGAGGCCCGCGACGATGCGGGCGGAGTCGAGTTGCTGCGGGTGCTTGAGGAGGTCGTTCAGGCCCAGTTCGACGACGAGGACTTCGACGCCGGTCCGGGAGAGTGCGTCACGGTCGAGGCGGTTCAGGGCGGAGGGTCCGTTGTTCGGCGAGTAGTCGAGGCCGTCGATCAGCACCCGGTTCCCGCTGATGCCCGCGTTGAGGACGCTGTACCGGGGGGCGTCGGGCTCGGTGCGCAGCCGTTCGGCGAGGAAGTCGGTCCAGCGGTGGTTGGCGCCGGTGGACGAGGTGATGCCGTCGGTGATCGAGTCGCCGAGCACCGCGACCGCGCCGTCGGCCTCGGTGGTCCACACGTCGACGGCTGTCACCCACCGCCAGTACGGGCTCTGCTGCGTGAAGTCGGTGCCGGCGACGGACCGGGTCAGGTCGCCCGGCCCGGCGTAGTTGGTCTGCCGCGCGTGGTTGTGGAAGGTCACCGGGCCGGACGCCTGGCGCGTGTACGTGGTGATCAGCAGGTCGCCGGCGGCCGGCACGTTCAGCCGTACGGCGTCGCTGACGGCCTTCTCGCCGGGCGGGATGGTCACCGAGGGGCGGCCGTCGAAGGTGAGCCGGCGCAGGCTGCCGGCCTTCGCGGTGGGGCTGCTGGGCGCGGCGGCGAGGGCGATGCCGGCCCGGGTGAAGGTCAGCGGCCTCTCGCCGAAGAGGTTGGAGAGGTGGATGCGGGCGCGGGTGCCGCCCACGGAGGTGTGCACGACGTTGCGGACCGACATGTCGGCGAAGGCGTTCCGGGTGCCGGGCTCGGCTGCGGCGGGGGCGGCGGCCCAGGTGCCGATCCAGCTGCCGGAGGAGGCGGGCCGGGCGCCGCCGGCGCCGGACTGCGGGCCGTCCGCGCCCTCGTCCCGTCCGGACGCCTTGCCGAAGCCGACGAAGACAGCCGTGGACACCAGGACCACGAGGGCGGCGAGTGCTGCCAGCAGGGCATAACCCAGGTTTCTGGTCATGCGCGGTGTCTCCTCGGGCTGTCGGAGCGGGCTCCGGCGGTCGGGTCTCTCATGATCCCACGGTGCCCCGTGTGGACTCGAATCGTCAGACGCGGGGAACCCCTGGGGCGTTCCCCGCGTATGGCGGGTGGGGAACGCGAGGAGAGAATGTGCCGAGGCCAGCGGAGCGGGTGGAGCGGATGGACCAGTCGGAACGGGGTGGAACCGCCACGGCGGAACGGTCCGGTGTGAGAGCACTCACACGGGGTCCGGGAGCGTTCACGGCCGCCGACGAGGAGCGTCAGCGCGGCGTGCGCCGGATGAAGCTGATCGCCACCGGGGCGCTGGCCGCGATGGCCGTCGTCTTCGCCCTCGCCACGTGGGCGGGCGAGTCCGGCGCCGGCGCCTGGACGGGGTATGTCGCGGCGGCCGCCGAGGCCGGCATGGTCGGTGCGCTCGCCGACTGGTTCGCCGTCACCGCCCTCTTCAAACGCCCGATGGGTCTTCCCATCCCGCACACCGCGATCATCCCCACCAAGAAGGACCAACTCGGCCGGAGCCTGGGCGACTTCGTCGGGGAGAACTTCCTCTCCGAGGAGGTCGTGCGGGCCCGGCTGCGTTCCGTGGGCATCGGCAGCAGGCTCGGCGGCTGGCTCTCCGAGCCGGCGCACGCGGACCGGGTGACGGCCGAACTGGCCACCGCCCTGCGCGGCGCGCTCACGGTGCTGCGCGACGACGACGTGCAGGCCGTCGTCGGCGAGGCCATCACGCGGCGGGCGGAGGCGCAGGAGATCGCGCCCGGCCTGGGCCGGCTGCTCGAGCAGGTCGTCGCCGACGGCGGCCACCGCCGCGTGGTGGACCTGGTGTGCGTGCGGGCCCGGGACTGGCTGGAGCGGCACAGCGACTCCGTGATGGAGGCGGTCAGCGGCGGCGCGCCCGGCTGGACGCCCCGTTTCGTGGACCGCAAGGTCGGCGAGCGCGTCTACAAGGAGCTGCTGCGCTTCGTCACCGAGATGCGGGACATGCCCGGGCACCCGGCGCGCGGTGCTCTCGACCGCTTCCTCACCGACTTCGCCCGGGACCTGCGCACCGACGAGGAGACGCGGGAGCGCGTCGAGCGGCTCAAGCGTGACGTGCTGGGGCGGTCGGAGGTGCAGGACCTGATCGCCTCGGCGTGGTCCTCGGTGCGGGCGATGATCGTGGCCGCCGCCGAGGACGAGCGCAGCGAACTGCGCATGCGGGCCCGGGCGTCGCTGCTGTCGCTGGGCCGGCGGATGGCGGAGGACGACCGGCTGCAGGGCAAGGTCGACTCCTGGGTGGAGGGCGCGGCGACGCACGTCGTCACCACCTACCGCGACGAGATCACCTCGCTGATCAGCGAGACCATCGCCGGCTGGGACGCGGAGCACACCTCCCGCAAGATCGAGGCGCACATCGGCCGGGACCTGCAGTTCATCCGCATCAACGGCACGGTGGTGGGTGCGCTGGCCGGGCTGGTGATCCACACCGTCGCGCACGCGGCGGGCGCCTGAGCACGACGGCCCCGGCGGCGCGGCATCCGCGTCCCGCTCCCGGGCCCGCGTCCCACTGGGTGGGACGCGGGTTGCGCTGCGGCACACCTCCTTGGAGGATCGTCCAACACGCTGTGCGGTGGCCGTCCCCACCGTGATCGCCCGCGTATCCCGCCCGCTGCGGGGCGCGCCACGACCACGGGAGACGACCATGAAGCTGCTGCGTGTCGGACCGCCTGGCGCGGAGCGCCCAGCCGCCTTGGACACCGACGGGGTGCTGCGGGATGTTGCCGCGGTGACGTCGGACATCGACGGCGCGCTGCTCGCCGACGACGCGGCCCTCGCCCGGGTACGGGCGGCGGTCGACGGCGGCGGCCTGCCCCGCCTCGACCCCGGCGCTCTGCGGATCGGCCCGCCGGTGGGCCGGGTCGGCAAGGTCGTGTGCATCGGCCTCAACTACCACGATCACGCGCGGGAGACGGGCGCCGCGGTCCCGGCGGAGCCGATCGTCTTCCTCAAGGCGGCGGACACCGTCGTCGGCCCCGACGACCCTGTCCTGGTGCCGCGGGGCAGCACGAGGACCGACTGGGAGGTCGAACTCGCCGTCGTCGTCGGCCGCACCGCGCGGTACCTGGAGACCGACGCACAGGCGCGCGCGTGCGTCGGCGGGTACGCCGTGGCCCACGACGTGTCCGAGCGCGAGTGGCAGCTGGAGCGCGGCGGCACCTGGGACAAGGGCAAGAACTGCGAGACGTTCAGCCCGCTGGGCCCCTGGCTGGTCACCCCCGACGAGGTCCCCGACCCGCAGGCGCTCGGCCTGCGGCTGCGCGTCGACGGCCGGCTGATGCAGGACGGGACGACGGCCGACCAGATCTTCCCCGTGGCGGAGGTCCTCCGCTACCTCAGCGGCTTCATGGTGCTGCGGCCCGGCGACGTCGTCCTGACCGGCACCCCGGCGGGCGTGGCGATGGGCCGGCCCGAGCCCAAGCCGTACCTGAGGCCCGGCCACGTGGTCGACCTCGAGATCGACGGCCTCGGGCGTCAGCGCCAGGTCCTCACCGCGGCCTGAGGTTCCGTTCCCGCCGGGGCCTCGCCCCCGGCGGGAGTGGTCGCGGGCCGGTGGCGGGGGACTCTCACACCCCGGCGGCGAGGGCGACGGTACGGCCCTCCCGGGCTGAGGTGCGTGCGGCCTCCAGCACGCGCAGCGCCTCCGCGGCCTCGCGGGCCGTGACCGGAGCCGGCCCGCCGTCGCGGAGTGCCGCCGCCACCCCGGCGTAGTACGCGGGGTAGTCGCCGGCCTCGCTCGGTACCCGTGCCGCCGCGTCCAGGTCCCCCAGGGTTCCCCATGCCGCTTCCGGTTCCACTCCCCACGGTGTGCCGGGCTCAGGCAGGGCGCCCGCCCGCAGAGCCGCCTCCTGTGGGTCGAGGCCGTGCTTCACGTAGGCCGCCTTCGTCCCCAGGACCCGGAAGCGCGGCCCGAGTTGTGCTGCGGTCGCACTCATCCACAGGTGCGAGCGCGCCCCGTTCCGGTGGGTCAGCGCCACGAACACGTCGTCGTCCGCCTCCGCCCCGGCACGCCGGACGTCGGATTCCGCATACACCGACGTGACGGGTCCGAGGAGCGCCAGGGCCTGGTCGACGAGGTGGCTGCCGAGGTCGTACAGCAGGCCGCCCACCTCGCCGGGGTCGCCCGACTCGCGCCAGCCGCCCTTGAGCTCCGGCCGCCACCGCTCGAAGCGGGACTCGAAGCGCAGCACCTCGCCGAGCGCGCCCTCGGCGACCAGCGCCCGCACGGTGCGGAAGTCGTTGTCCCAGCGGCGGTTCTGGAACGGGGACAGCAGCAGCCCGCGCTCCTCCGCGAGCGCGGCGAGGTGCTCGGCCTCGGCCGCCGTCGCGGCCAGCGGCTTGTCGACGACGACGGGCAGCCCGGCCCGCAGGGCGCGTTCGGCCAGCGGCACGTGTGTCCTGTTCGGGGAGGCCACGACGACCAGGTCGAGCGCGTCGGCCCGGGCGAACAGCTCGTCGGCGGTGGCGACGGTACGGACGTCCGCGCCGCGGTCGCGGGCCACCTGCGCCCGGCGCTCGGGGTTCGCGGTGACCACGGTGTCGAGGACGAGACCGTCGGTCGCGGCGATCAGCGGGGCGTGGAAGGCGGAGCCGGCGAGGCCGTAGCCGAGGAGGCCGACGCGGAGCGATGCGTTCATGGGGCCAGTCTCCCAACGGTCGCCGCGGGCTCCATGTGCAGGTCCGGGCCCCGGGGCCGGGGGCGCAGGCGTATGCCCCGGTAGGGTGAAACCGGCGCACGGACCGAACCCACCAGCAGGGAGCCGTCAACGTGGCAGAGCGCAAGCCGATCGAGTCCTGGCTCACCGACATGGACGGTGTGCTGATGCACGAGGGCGTGCCGGTGCCCGGCGCCGACGCGTTCGTCAAGCGCCTGAAGGAGTCCGAGCGCCCCTTCCTCGTGCTGACGAACAACTCGATGTACACGCCGCGCGACCTGCACGCCCGGCTGTCGCGGATCGGTCTGGAGGTGCCGATCGAGAACATCTGGACGTCCGCCCTGGCGACCGCCCAGTTCCTGGACGACCAGCGGCCGGGCGGCACCGCGTACGTCATCGGCGAGGCCGGTCTGACGACGGCGATGCACGACATCGGCTACGTCCTCACCGACCACGCCCCGGACTACGTCGTGCTGGGCGAGACCCGCACCTACTCCTTCGAGGCGCTGACCAAGGCGATCCGGCTGATCAACGACGGCGCACGGTTCATCGCCACCAACCCCGACGAGACCGGGCCCTCCATGGAGGGCGCGCTGCCCGCGACGGGCGCGGTCGCCGCACTGATCACCAAGGCGACCGGACGCGAGCCCTACTTCGTCGGGAAGCCGAACCCGCTGATGATGCGCGCCGGGCTGAACGCCATCGGTGCGCACTCGGAGACGACGGCGATGATCGGCGACCGGATGGACACCGACGTGCGGGCCGGCATGGAGGCCGGCCTGGAGACGTTCCTGGTGCTCACCGGTGTCACCCGGCCGCACGAGGTGGACCTCTTCCCGTACCGGCCGTCCACCGTGGTCGACTCCATCGCGGACCTCGTCCAGCGCGTCTGACGGTCCGTCCGGACCGCCGCCCGCCCGGACGGCCGTGCGCCACCCGCGCGGCGTAGCACCGGCGCTCCCGGGATGCGGGCCGCGCCGGAGCGGGTGATCTTCGAGGCAGCGACCCGGAGGTTCCCCATGCACCGCTCACCCGCTCCGCCCGCCCGCGCCCGCGGACGCTCACTCTCCGCCGCCGCGCGGGCCGCCTCGGTCACCGCGGGTGCGGTGGCGGCGGTCGCGGCCTGCACGCTCGCCGCCCCGGCCGTGGCTGCCGCCGCGCCCGCCGAGCCGGGCGCCGGCGGGCCCGTCGAGGTGACGCCCCGGCACGCCGAGCCCGGCAGCCAGGTCGAGCTGCGGACGGACTTCTGCGAGGTGGAGCGCACCGCGTTCGCCACGTCTGTCGCCTTCGAGGCGGACGTCGATCTGCAACGCACTGAGGACGGCGCCGCCTTCCACGGCTACGCGGTGATCAGCCGGGACGCGGAGCTGGGGACGTACGGGCTCACCGTGGTGTGCGGGGAGGACGAGAAGCGGGGCGAGGGCTCGTTCAAGGTCGTCCCGGCGGGCGACGACGGCGGTCAGGGCCGCGACGGCGGCCAGGGCGGCGATGGCGAGGAGGCCGGTGCCGGGTACGAGGACGGCCGCCCGGGGGGCGAGCCGCACGCGGGCCGGGACCCCGGCGGCCACGACCGGCCGCCGTGGGAGTCGGAGGAGGGCGGGCCGTACGAGCCGGACGACCCGCATGCGTCGCCCGTCGCTCCCGTGCGCGCGGGCGGCGGCGGGACGGCCGGCGACCACGCCTCCGCGGCGACGGACACCGCCGAGCGGGCCGGTCTCGCCCTGGCCGGGGGCGCCGCCGTCGCGGGTGCCGTGACCTGGGCGGTACGCCGGCGCCGCGCCCGCGCCCAGCCGGGCGGGTGAACCCGCGGTGACGGCGGACGGCGCGGGACAGCCGCAGGCGCCGGAGGACGGGCGGCCCTCCGGCCGGGGGCGGCTGACCACCGGCACGATCTGGGCGCTGCTCATCCTCGGCCTGTGGATCTGGGGGCGGGCCGCCACCGACGGGGGGCTCGACGGCCCGGCACACGGCGACGTCTCCGCGGCCGGGCGGCAGTTCGGCGGCGGCGAGCCGCTGCCCGCCGCGCACGCGCCGCTGGACGAGGTCGGCCGCCCGGTGCGCCTGGAGATCCCCTCGCTCGACATCCGGGCCCGCATCGAACCCACCGGACTCGACGACCGCGGCGGCGTCGCCGCCCCGCCGTACGCACGCGCGGGGGCGGTCGGCTGGTACCGGGAGGGCCCGAAGCCCGGCGAACGGGGCGTCGCCCTGGTCGTCGGCCACGTCGACACCGACACCCGCCGAGCGGTCTTCTACGGGCTGAGCACGGTCGAACGCGGCACCGAGGTGCGGGTGACCGGCGAGAACGGCCGGGTCGCCCAATTCACCGTCGAGTCCGCGGAGGTGGTCCAGGGCGAGGGCTTCGAGGCCGAACGCGCCTACGGGCAGCGGGAGAGGGGTCGTGCGGAGCTGCGGCTGCTCACCTGCGGCGGCACCTACGACCGGCAGGAGCGCGCCTACACCTCCAACGTCGTGGTGTCCGCCTACCTGACGGGCACGCATGCGACGGCCTGAGCGGCAGCGGCGGACGGCTCCACGTGCCACGGCGGTGCGCGTCGCCGGAGTGCGGGTCGCGGCCGTGCTCGTCGCGGCGGCGGTGCTCGGCGGCTGCGCCGGTACCGGAGGCGGGCCGTCCCGGGCGGCGACGGACGGCTCGGGCGGCCACGGCGACGGGGCGCCGTTCTGGAACAACCCGGCGGGCCCGGCCGAACGGCAGGCCGCCGCCTACCGCGCCGCCGGGCGGCACCGTGACGCGGAGCTGATCGAACGGATCGCGGACCGCCCGGTGGCCGAGTGGCTCGGCGCCGAGCGCGCCGAGGCCGAGGAACAGGCGCGTGCCCACACCGCGGCCGCCGGTGCGGCAGGACGGCGAGCGGTGCTCGTGCTGTACAACATCCCGCACCGGGACTGCGGCCAGTACTCGCGCGGCGGCGCCCCCGACGCCGCCGCCTACCGGGAGTGGCTGGCGGGCGTGGTGCGCGGTATCGGCGGCCGGCCGGCCACCGTGATCGTGGAGCCGGACGCGCTCCCGCACCTGCTCCAGGAGGGCTGCACCCCGCACCGTTTCCACGACGAGCGGTACCGGCTGCTGCACGAGGCGGTGACGTCGCTGGCCGCGCTCGCCGACACCGACGTCTACCTGGACGCCGGCAACGCCGGCTGGATCCGCGACCCCGGCGCGCTGGTGGAGCCGCTGCGGAAGGCCGGCGTCGGCGCGGCGGACGGCTTCGCACTGAACGTCGCCAACTTCCGGACCACCGCCGCGAGTGTCGCCTACGGCCGGGAGCTGTCCCGGAAGCTCGGCGGGGCGCATTTCGTCGTCGACACCAGCCGGAACGGCAACGGCCCGGCCGACGGGACGGGCGAGGCCGCCTGGTGCAACCCCCCGGGGCGGGCGCTCGGCACGCCCCCGACCACCCGCACCGGGCACGAGCGGGTGGACGCCTACCTGTGGATCAAGCGCCCCGGCGAGTCGGACGGGAGCTGCGGCGGGGCGCCGGAGGCGGGGGAGTGGTTCCCCCGGTACGCCCTCGCGCTGGCCCGCCAGGCCCGCCCCTGACCGTGAGGCCGCGGAGCGGGCCGGAGGGTCAGTACCCCGGGTCGGGCGGCGGGGGCCGTCGGGTGGTGGCGGGTGACGGCGCGTCGGGGTCGGCCGGCACCCGCAGCCACACCGCCTCCGACGGGACGCCGCGCTCGTCCACCGCGACCACCATGTACCAGCCGGGCGGCACCAGCCACGGTTCCTCCGGCAGCGTGACGCGCACGCCGTCGGCCGTGAGCGTGAACTCCAGCGCGACCGACCGCTGTTCGACGTTAGTGACATGCGTGGCGGAGCCGGGGCGGATGAGCCGCATCCGCGCGAGGGAGCGGGCGTCCTCGGTGCGGTAGGTCACGCTCTCGCCGAGGGCGACGGTCTCCCTGCCGCGCCGGGTGTCGTGCAGCGCCGGCCGGTCGCCGTCCCGGTGCAGGTAGGGCGGCTCGTAGACGCCGATGCGCTGCTCGAAGTCGCCGGGACGGGTCTCCTCGGTGTCGGCGAACAACGGGTCGGAGCCGAACGTCATCACCCGTCCGTCGGGCAGCAGCAGTCCGCCGGAGTGGTAGTTGCGGCCCACGAGCGGGTCGGCGACCTGCTCGAACGTGCGCCGGCCGGGGTGGTAGAGCGCGGCGGCGAGGACGTCGCCGGTGCCCCGGGCGCGATACCCGCCGGAACCGCCGGTGACCAGGACGGTGTCGTCGGGCAGTACGACGCCGGTGGGATAGCGCACCTCGGCGTACAGGTCGGGGCCGTCGGTGAAGCGCGGCCGGGGCGCGTCGAGGTCGACGAGCGCGGTGCGGGCCGTGGACTTTGCGCTTTCGCCGACTCCGCCGCCGCCGAGCACCATGTACCGCTGCTTCTGCGCCGGCGGCAGCAGGACGGACATCGACGTCTCCAGCACGTCGGGCCGGCTGAGGCCGGGCACTTCGGTGAACTCGTCGGTCTCCAGGTTCCACACGCCGGGGGTGCGGCCCCGGTCGGCCGGCCCGTAGCCGGCGTTGGAGCCGGTGTAGAAGATCCGGCCGTCCCCGGCGAGGAAGAGCGCGGGGTAGGTGGGCAGGAAGCGGGCGTCGGGCAGGTACTCCCAGCTCCGGGTGCGTGGATCGTAGACCTCGTTCCTACCGGGGACGACCTGCCCGATTTCGTCCAGGCCGGACACCGCCAGCACGCGGCCGTCCGCGAGCGTGGTGAGGGTGGGGTACCAGCGGGCCTCGCCCATCGGGTCGACCGGGATGTACCGCTCGGCGACCGGGTCGAACTCGTAGGCGGTGTCGATGCCCTGAAAGTCCTTCTTGTCGAAGGACAGCTTCTGCGCGATGCCGTAGACGTTCCGCCGCTCCGCACCGCGCAGGCCGTGCACGCGGTACTGGTCCTGGGCGCCGGTGGCGGGTGCACGGCCCTTCTTCCGTGCCTCGACGTAGACCCGGGCGCTGCCCGGGGTGACGGTCACCTCGCCGGTGTCGGGGTCGACGGTCTTGTCGGCGCGCGGGACGAGCAGGTTGTCCTGGGCTGCGAAGGTCTTCCCGTTGCGACGGCCGGTGAAGAGGGTGCCCTCGGCGAGGGTCTTCGCCCGGTCGGGGTTCTCGTTGTAGACGATCATCAGGCCGCCGGCCTTCTCCACGTCCCCTTCGAGGGTCTCGTACCGCCGGGTGCCGCCGGCCACGAGGAGGTGGCCGTCGGGGAGTTGGGCGTGTCCGGAGCAGAACAGGTCGGCGGGGGTGGGGACGTTCCGGAAGGTGCCGGTTGCCGGGTCCCACAGCACGGTGCGGAACGTGCCGGCGTCGAACATTCGCGCGTCGTTGCCGGAGCCGGCGACGAGCAGCACCTTGCCGGTGTGCAGCAGTGCGGCGTGGATGGTGTTGATGCGGTACCGCTCGGGCACGTCGACGGTCTGCCAGCGGCCGTTCTCCGCGAGGTAGCCGGGCCGGCGGATGCGGTGGTCGTGGTAGGCGTCGGCGGCGATGTCGTACAGCACCGGCCCGTTGAGCCCGGCGAGCACACACGCCGCCGCCAGGCCCAGGGCGAGACGGCGGGTCCTGCGGCTCGGGCGGTACCTCATCTGTCACGTCCGGGGTGATAGGTGACGCTTCGTCCGGCTTCACGATATTCCTCCATGCCGCCTGCTTCGCGGAACGCGGGTCCGGTCGGACGTGTCGGGTGGGCGGTTGCGGAGCCGGGGCGGCGCGGGTTCTGTGATTGGTCTGGACATGCCGAAGTGGTGGCGCTAGTTTCGCAATTGGTCTGGACCAGAAGCGCGCGACTCCCGTTCCCCACACCCCCACACCGATGGAGCAGGCATGCGACGAAGGATCAGTACGACGTCGGCGGCGATCGGCATGGCCGCGATCACCGTTCTCGCCACCGGCGGCAGCGCCCAGGCCCACGGGTACTCCTCCAGCCCCACCAGCCGTCAGGCGTTCTGCGCCGACGGCGCGGTCAGCGGCTGCGGCGCCATCCAGTGGGAGCCGCAGAGCGTCGAAGGGCCGAAGGGCTTCCCGCAGGGCGGCCCCAGCGACGGCACCCTCTGCGCCGGCGGCAACGGCCGCTTCTCCGAACTCGACGACCCGCGCGGCGGCGACTGGCCGACCAGCAACGTGCCGTCCGGACAGGACTTCACCTTCACCTGGACGAACACCGCGCGGCACTCCACCACCGACTACCGGTACTACGTGACCAAGGACGGCTGGGACCCGTCCCAGCCGCTGACCCGGTCGGCGCTGGAACTCGACCCGTTCCTGGTCGTGCCGATGGACGGGCGTCAGCCCGCCGCCGAGGAGAGCCACACCGGGCGCCTGCCCGGCAAGTCCGGCCGTCACATGATCTTCTCCGTGTGGACGGTCGCGGACACCGGCAACGCGTTCTACGCCTGCTCGGACGTGAACTTCCAGTAGGCCGGACGCTCCGGCCCCGCACCGCGGGCCCGCACGGCCCCGGCCCCCGCGCCACGGCGGCGGGGGCCGGGGCCGTCCCCGGTGCCGTGCGGTGACACCATGACGGCGTGCATCAGGAGGCGGACGACGCGACCCGACCGGGTGCCGGCACCGCCGAGGGCGACGCACAGGTCCCCGCGTTCTGGCGGGGGCTCGGCCTGCCCGGACTCGTCGACGTGCACACGCACTTCATGCCGCACCGCGTCATGGCCAAGGTGTGGGCCTACTTCGACAGCGCCGGGCCGCTCACCGGCCGCCCCTGGCCCATCGCCTACCGCACCGACGAGCGGCACCGGCTCGCGCTCCTGCGCGACCTGGGCGTACGGCACTTCACCTCGCTCGTCTACCCGCACAAGCCCGGCATGGCCGCCTGGCTCAACGCCTGGGCGGCCGACTTCGCCACCCGCACGCCGGACTGCCTGCACACCGCGACCTTCCATCCCGAACCCGAGGCTCCGGCCTACGTCGCCGAGGCGATCGACGCGGGCGCCCGGGTGTTCAAGGCGCACGTCCAGGTCGGCGCATGGGACCCGTGCGACGCGCTGCTGGACCCAGTCTGGGGCATGCTCGCCGACGCGGGCGTGCCCGTCGTCACCCACTGCGGCTCCGCGCCCGTGCCCGGCGCCCACACCGGACCCGAGGGCGCGGCCAGGCTGCTCGCCCGCCACCCCGGGCTGCCGATGATCGTGGCCCACATGGGCATGCCCGACTACGGCGCCTTCCTCGACCTCGCCGAGACGTACCCGCACGTGCACTTGGACACCACGATGGCGTTCACCCGCTTCAGCGAGGAGGAGGCGCCGTTCCCGCGTGAGCGGCTGCCGCAGCTCGCCGCCCTCGGCGACCGCGTCCTCTTCGGCTCCGACTTCCCCAATATCCCCTACGGCTACCGGGATGCGCTGCACGCCCTGGAGACGCTGGACCTCGGCGACGCGTGGCTGCGCGGGGTCTGCTGGTACAACGCGGCGCGGCTCTTCGGCCTCTGAGGCATGGTCTCCGGGCCTGCGGCCCCCGGGCGGGGGCCCGTGCTCAGTCCTCGCTCTTCCCCTCGCGCTTCCCGCGCTCCACGACCGCCCGCACGTTCGCCGGGCTGCCGCAGGCCGCCTCGAGGTGTTCCGCGCGCGACCTGACGAAAGCCTCCGCCAGTTCCGCGCGCCGGGCGTCCGGCACGTGCTCCCGGGCGTCGTTGAGCAGCGTGCGCTCCTCCTCGTCGAGGTGGTGCGTGACGGCGGCGACCAGGTCCTCCAGCTTCTCGTCCCACGCTTCGGAGGAGGTGTCCGCGATCTCGAGGAGGGCGAGCAGTGCCTCGTTGCCCTCCTGGTGTTCGTGCACGCCGTGCTCGACGTCATCCTCGTCCACCGGGTCGCGTCGGGCGAGGTCCGGGTAGACCTTCTCCTCCTCCGCCTCGCCGTGCGCGATCAGCAGGTTCGCGAACTCGGCGAGCGCCCCCGCCCGGTCCGCCTCCGCGTTCCGCATGGTGCGGAACAGCTCCTCCATCCGCCGGTGGTCCTTCAGGATCAGCTCGACGACATCGTTGTGCGCGGACGACATGATCTCTCCGGGTCTCCTCGGGATCGGTGACAGTACGCTCCGACGGTGACCGTATGTCCCCTCTGCCCCGCGGTATGCCTCGCCGCGCGGCGCGACGTACACCCGGCGTCGGGTCAGCCGTCCGCGTGCCGCCAGCCGTCGACGTGCAGCACCTCGTCCAGCGGCCGCCGCCGCGCCGGGCGGAAGGTGCTGCCGGTGTGGTGCGCGGTGGGGATCAGCGCGCCCTGGCGCACGTCGTCCGGCAGCCCGAGCACGTCGGCGACCTCGCCCTCGTACGTCAGGTGCAACGTGGTCCAGGCCGTCGCCAGGCCGCGCGTGCGGGCGGCCAGCATGTAGCTCCACGCCGCCGGGAGCAGCGAGCCCCACAGCCCGGCCTGATTGCCGGCGGGCAGCGCCCCCGCCCCCGGAAGCTGGAGGCAGGGGATCACCAGCACCGGTACCCGGCCCATCCGTTCGGCCAGGTACGTGATGCTGGCGTGCACCCTCTGCTGCACCTGCGCCTGCTCCGGGTCGTCCGCGAACAGGCTGCCCGCGGCGCTGGGCGAGTCCAGGTAGGCGGCGCAGGCCTTGCGGTACGTCGCGCCGATCGCGGCGCGCCGTTCGGGGTCGGTGACCACCACGAAGCGCCACCGCTGCGCGTTGGAGCCGCTCGGTGCTTGGAGCGCGGTCTTCAGACACTCCCGCACAGTCTCCAGCGCCACCGGGCGGTCCAGATCGAGGCGGCGCCGCACGGAACGGGTGGTGGTCAGCACCTCCTCGGCGGTCATCGCGGAGCGGTGCGGTGCGGGCGGGTCTGCTTCTGCTGCCATGCCCGCACCCTCCCGTGCCCGCCCCTGTGCAGTCCAGCTACATCGTCTACAGCGTCTTTTCAGTAGGGCTACTATGCTGGTCGCATGCTCGACGTCCGGCGCCTCAGCCTGCTGCGCGACCTCGCCGACCACGGCACCGTCTCCGCCGTCGCGGACGTCCACCGGGTCACGCCCTCCGCCGTGTCCCAGCAGCTCAGGCAGCTGGAGCACGAAGCGGGTGTCGCACTGCTGCACCGCGAGGGCAGGTCGGTGCGGCTGACCGCGGCCGGACGCACACTCGTCGCCGGCACCGAGGACGTCTTCGCCGCACTGGAACGTGCCGAGACGCGGCTGCGCCGGCTCGCCGACCGGCCCTCCGGGCCGGTCCGCATCGCCTGCTTCACCAGCGCACTCGGCCCGCTGGCTGCGCCCCTTCCGGCCGCGTTGCGCGCCGCGCACCCGGAACTGGTGCCGGCCGTGCACGAGGCCGAACCGGAGCACAGCCTCCCCGCACTCCGGCAGCAACGGGCGGACGTGGCGGTCGTCTACCACTACACCCATCTCGGCGCAGAGGCGCCGTCGTGGGCACACACCGTGCCGCTGCTCGACGATCCGCTGGCGGTCGTGCTTCCCGACGGCCATCCGGTGGCAGGAGCCGACGCCACCGCACCGGTGGACCTGCGCGACCTCGCGGACGCGGACTGGATCGCCGCCCCCGAAGGCGGCAGCTGCCGGGACGCGACCCTCCTGGCGTGCCGCCACGCCGGCTTCACCCCCCGCACGGTCCACACCTGCGCCGACTTCGGCGCCACCCTCACCCTGGTCGGGGCGGGCGCGGGCGTGGCCCTGGTGCCCCGCCTCGCGCTGACGTCCCCTCCCCCGGGAGTCCGGGCGTACGACGTGGGCGCGCCGTCGGTGGGGCGAAGTGTGGAGGCCGTCGTCCGGCGCGGCGCTGCCGGGCACCCGGCGATCGGAGCCGTCCTCGGCGCCCTGGCCGACGCGGCGTCGTCACGGCCCGCCGGCCGGCGTCCGTGACACCAGCTCGAACCACACCATCTTGGTGGCCGGCCCGGTCCGCTCCGCGTCCCACGCGTCGGTGAGCGCGTCCAGCAGCGCCAGCCCCCGACCCTGCTCGGCCAGCCCTTCCGGATCGCCGGGGCGCGGCAGTGCGGGATCGCTGTCGTGCACCTCCACCCGCAGGCCGTGCGCGCGCCGCCGCAGTATGACCGTGCAGGTGCCGTCCGGCACGTGCTTGACGACGTTGGCCAGCAGCTCCGTCACGCCCAGCTCCGCGATCTCCGTCAGCGGGGCCATCCCCCACGCGGTCACGTACGCGCGCACGATCCGCCGTACGTGCCGCGCGCTGTGGCCCCCTGGCCGGAGCCGCGTCCGGTAGTAGTGCGACGGCGCGACCATGTGCGGCTCGTAGTCGAGCACATGGACCTCGGCGTTCATCCTGGCGACGCTCACACTGAAGACTACACTCCGCGACACCTGGTGACTCACCGTGTGGTGACTGGTGACTGGTGACTGGTGGCTGGTTGCCGGTCGTCAGCTCGTCGCGACGTGGACGGCGAGGCCGGCGAGGACGGTGCCCATGACGCGGCGCTGCGCGCGGAGCCAGCGGGGGCGGGAGCGCAGGAAGGACGAGAGGGATCCGGCGGTGAGGGCGATCAGCGCGTTGACGGTGACCGCGATGGTGATCTGGGTGAGGCCGAGCACCAGGCTCTGCGCGGCGACCGACCCGCGTTCCGGGTCCACGAACTGGGGCAGCACGGAGAGGTACAAAATCGCGATCTTCGGGTTGAGCAGGTTCGTGACCAGGCCCATGGTGAAGAGGCGCCGCGGCCGGTCCGGCGGCAGCGGCTTCGGGTCGAACGCCGAGGCGCCGCCGGGCCGGAGGGTCTGCCAGGCCAGGTAGGCCAGGTAGGCGGCGCCGGCCAGCTTGACGGCCGTGTACGCGCCGGGGACGAGCGTGAAGAGCGTCGTCAGGCCCGCCACGGCCGCGACGAGGTAGACCAGGAACCCGGCGGCGACGCCCAGCAGCGACACCAGCCCGGCCCTGCGGCCCTGGGTGACCGAACGGGACACCAGGTAGATCATGTTGGGCCCGGGTGTGAGGACCAGTCCGAGCGCGACGACCGCGATCCCCACCAGTGCTTCGACGCCGACCATGCGCACCGCCTCCCGCCCTATGGCCGTCGGCGGGCGTCCGCCCGCCGACGGCCATCCTCTCAGGCGGGTGCGACAGCCTCGATCACCGTGGCGAACAGCTCGTCGCAGACGGCGACTTCCGGACGCAGCCCGGCCGCCGCCACGATTTCGGCGGCGGTGCCGGTCTGGCGTTCGCCGGTCTCGAAGAGCAGGCGCCCACCCGGGGCCAGCCAGGACGGCGCCCCGGCGGCCACGCGGCGCAGCACGTCCAAGCCGTCGGCGCCGCCGTCCAGTGCGGTGCGCGTCTCGTGCAGCCGCGCCTCGGCGGGCAGCAGCGGGATCTCGTCGGTGGGTACGTACGGCACGTTCGCCAGCAGCACGTCCACCCGCCCGCGCAGGCGGGAGGGCAGCGCGGCGAACAGGTCGCCGCAGTGGACCTGTCCGCGGGAGGGGGCGAGGTTGCGACGGGCGCAGGCGACGGCCGCGGGGTCGACGTCGGCCGCGTGCACCGCGGCGACGGCACGGCCGCGTGCGGCGGCGACCGCCGTCAGCGCGGCGCCGAGCGCGCCGGAGCCGCAGCACAGGTCGACGACCACCGCTTCGTCCGGCGCACCGTCGGCGGCGCGCCGGACGAGGAACTCGGTGCGGCGTCGCGGCACGAACACGCCGGGGTCGACGGCGATCCGTGCGCCGCAGAACTCGGCCCAGCCCAGCACGTGTTCGAGTGGCAGGCCGGACGCGCGCCGCCGGATCATGCGGTCGAGGTCGTCGGGAGTGGGCGCCGCATCGAGGAGGAGCCGCGCCTCGTCCTCGGCGTAGACGCAGCCCGCGGCGCGGAGCCGGGCGACGGCGGAGGGGTAGGCGGGGCCGGGAGGGCATGGTGCTGAGGAGTGCGGTGACGGAGAGGGCAACGAAGTGGGGGCCTTTCGACGCGTGGTGAGGGCCCCGTCCTCACCCGTGCGGGCTGCTGCCGGCACGTCGGCGAGGAGGGAGCGCCCAGCCTGCTGCTGCGGGGATGGGGCTCACCTCCTCGGTCGGTCCACTGCTGGTGCCCGCCACACTATCCGACGCACCCAAGGGGGCGCATACCGCGCAACCCGCGTGCTTCGTACGCCCCCTTGGGGACAGAATCGTTTCCGTGTCACCATCTTTCCGCCACATTCCGCAAACGGAAGGTAACACTGTGACACGCACACCGGGGGGAGGAGCGATACGCGTGCTGGTGCTGCACGAATCGCACCTCATGAGGTCGGCTCTCACGTCCCTCCTGGGGGCGGAACGCGACTTCGACGTCGCCTCGGCCTCGTGGAACGACTCGGCGCAGGGCCTCACGTCGGCCGACCCGCGGGTGTGCCTGGCGGACGCGGAGTGTTCCGGTGTGGACCGGCTGACGCCGGGCGGCACTCTCGCCGGGCAGGTGGGCGGCCCGGAGCGGGGGCTCGTGGTGCTCGCGCACCCGGACCGGCCCGGCATGCTGCGCCGCGCCTTCGCCGCCCGCGCCCAGGGATACGTCAGCAAGCACGCTCTCCCGCAGCGCTTAGTCGACGCCATCCGTCGGGTCTCCCGGGGCGAGCGATTCGTGGACGAGTCGCTCGCCTTCTCATTTCTGGAGGCGGCCGAGATGCCGTTGACGCCGCGTGAGCTGAGCGTGCTGGAGATCGCGGCGAGCGGAGAGTCCGTCGCGGGCACCGCCGCGCGCCTGCACCTCTCGCAGGGCACGGTGCGCAACTACGTGGCGGCGGCGGTCCGCAAGACAGGGGCGCGCAACAAGGTCGACGCCATCCGAATCGCGCAGACCGCGGGCTGGCTCTGAGCCGGGTTCCTCACGCTGCCCGGCTCACAACCCGGCTCAGGGCCGGGCCGGATGCCAGTGGCCGACGAGTTCGGCGTAGAGCGGGGAGCGGGCGAGCAGGTCGTCGTGCGTGCCGCACAGCGCGCGGTCTCCGTCGAGGACGAGCACGCGGTCCGCGCGCAGGGCGGAGCTGATGCGGTGGGCCACCACGATCACGGTCCCCGGCCGCTCGGCGAACGCCCGCTCCGCGCGGGCCTCGGCGACGGGGTCGAGGTGGCACGTCGCCTCGTCCAGCAGCACCAGCGGTGCGGGTGACAGGTGCGCCCGCGCCAGCGCGATCAGCTGCCGCTCGCCCTGCGACAGCGCCGCCGGATCGACCTCCCCGTCGTACCCGCCGAGTTGCTCCACCAGTGCACCGAGCCCGACCGCCTCGGCGGACCGCCGCACGGCGGCGTCGTGGCTGAGTGAGCCGTCCGGGCACAGGTAGGTGAGGTTGTCGCGCAGCGAACCGCCGAACACGTACGCCTGCTGCGGGATCAGCACCCGTTCGCCCGATGCCTCCGGGCCGCGCGGGGGCCGCACGGGCACGCCGTCCACGTGCACCGTTCCCCGCGCGGGCTCCAGCAGGCCGGCCACCAGGCCGGTGAGCGTCGACTTGCCGATGCCGCTCGGTCCGACGACGGCGAGGAACCGGCCCGGCTCCACGTCCAGTTCGAGGTCCTGGAGCACGGGGCGCGCGTTCGGCCCGTACGCGAACGTCACCCCGCGCAGGGCGACGTGAGGGCCGGGGCCGGGGTCGGGGGAGTGCGTGTTGGGGGTGGGCACGGGCTTCGCGGGCGGCGCGGCCGGTGCCCCCGACGCGCCGGAGGGGCGCCGGTCTCCGCCCGACGGATGCCGGTCTCCGGTGAAGGTGAGCCGGTCGAGGACGACGAGCAGCCGCGTACCGGCCGTCCCCAGCGCGTTGATCAGCGTGTGGAGTGCCGGAAGCAGCGACTGGGTGAGGAACGTGAGCGCCCCCAGCAGCTCGCCCGCGGTGACGCCCGCGTCGAGCAGCCACGGCGTGCACACCAGCAGCAGCATTACGGGGAGTTGCCCGGCGACGCCCAGGGCGAGGTTGCGGGCGGCGGCCCAGCGGGCGAGGGCGGTACTCGCCCGCCGCCCGTCCTCGATCAGCACGTCCGCCTCCCGCGCGATCCGCTCCTCCGCGCCGCACGCGGTGACGTCGCGCAGGCCCGCCGCCGCGGCCCCGAAGCGGCCGGACACCGCCTCGTCCGCGTCGAGGAACTGCCGCTGGCGTACGGCGGTCGGCGCGAGCGTCCAGGTGAACAGCGCCATGCCCAGGGCCAGCGGCGGCAGCACGACGAGGAGCAGCAGCGGCGCGAGCGCGGCCAGGCCGACCAGCGCGCCCAGCGCGGTGAAGACGAACGACCGGGTGACGAGGACGAGTCCGGCGAAGCCGTCGCGGGCGATCTCTGTCTGACTGGTGAGCCGGGAGACCGCGGTGGTGTCCACCCGGGCGGGCGCGCCGACGGCGACGTGCAGCGTACGGGCGACCACGCGTCGCACCAGGCCGTCGCGCAACGGCTCGACCAGGTCGGCCAGGTGGCGGAAGACGCCGCGGGTGGCGAGACCGCCGACCAGCACGGCCAGTGCGCCGACCGCGAGCCAGGCCAGGCCGACACCGGTGCGGCCGGCGAGGAAGCCGTCGTCCATGGCGCGGGCCACGCCGTACCCGCCGAGGAACGTCTGCCCGGACTCCAGCAGCGACCACGCGCCGAGCCGCACCAGCGGGCGCAGCCGTCGCCGCAGGAACGTCCGCGCCTGCGGAGCGACCCGCCGCCACGCGCCCCGCCCCGGAAGGTCGTTGGCCGCGGCACCCGTGCCGAGGGGCGCTTCGGCCGGCGGGCCCGCCGGGTCGCCGGGCGTCGTCCGTGCGCCCTCGGCCTCGTCGCGCGCCCTGGTCTCCGTGTCGGTACTCATCGCCCGCCCTCCCCTTCGTCGGGCGCGGCAGGGGAGCGGAGGGGCTCGGGCGCCGCACCGCGTGCCTCCCGAGCCCCCGGAGCGGCTCGGTGGCCGGTGCGGGGGCGGGGCCGGTCGTGCGGCTCGGCCGTGCGGGTGTGGGTGCGGGCCGGGGCGGGGCGGCGCCGCGGGCCGAACGGCGGCAGGGCCCCTGCGTTCACCGGGCGGCGGGCAGGGGATGCGCCGTCGGTGCGCCGCCCTCGGCACGCGCCGGTTCGTGGGCGTTCCGACGGTCGTCCGGGCTGCGGCATCCTCATCGCGTCTCTCCGCTCTGTCCGGCGGGGCCGGACTCGGCCGGGGTTCCCGGCGCCTCCCTCGAGGCGGGGGCCGAGGGCTCGGCACCGGTCTCCGCGGCACGGGTCTCCGCAGGCCCGGTCTCCGCAGGTCCGGTCTTCGGTGGCGCGGTGTCGGCGGGGCCGTTGTCGACCGGTGCGGCGCCGGAAGGGCCGTCCGCGGCGAAGACCGCGCGGTAGACCGGGTCGTGCCACAGGTCTGCGTGGCGGCCGACCGCCCGGATGCTTCCGGCGTCGAGCCAGGCGACGGCGTCCGCACGGGCTGCGGAGGAGACGCGGTGGGCGACCAGCAGCCGTGTCCCGGGCCGGACTTCGTGCGCGAGGGCGCGGCCGACCTGCATCTCGGTGACGCTGTCCAGGCTGGACGTCGCGTCGTCCAGTACCAGTAGGCGGCCGGCGTGCGCGAACGCCCGCGCCAGGCCCAGGCGTTGCAGCTCGCCGCCGGACAGTGGCGCCGTCGCCACGGCCGTGTCGTACCCGTCGGGGAGGCGCCGCACGAAGCCGTCGGCGCCCGCCGCACGTGCCGCAGCCCTGACCTCGTCGCGAGGCGGCGGGTGGGGACCGAAGCCGACCGCGTCGCCGACCGTCGTCCCGAAGAGCGCAGGCCGCTCGAACGCGTACCCCACCTCCGCGCGCAGCTCCTCCGCGCCGAGGTCGCGCAGTGGCACGCCGTCCAGCAGCACTTCGCCGCGTTCCGGGTCCTCCAGCCGTCCGGCGACGGCCGCGAGCAGCGACTTGCCGGAGCCCGACCGGCCGACGACGGCCATGGTCGTCCCCCCGGGCACGACCAGGTCGACGCCGTCCAGGATCGTCCGGCCGTCCCGGGTCAGCGCCACGTCCCGCAGCTCCAGCCTCCCCGGCGCACGCCCCTGCTCCGGCCTCTCGCCGGGCGTCGGCGGCAGCCGCCGCCTCCCGTGCGGCACCCCCGGTACGGCCAGCACGTCGGTGAGGCGGGTCGCGGCGGCGCGGCCGCGCACCAGCGCGTCCAGACGTCCGGCGAACGCCCCGATGCCCGCGGCGAGTGCGCAGTACCGCGCGGCGGCGAGCAGGTCGCCGACGCTGACCGCGTCCGCCGCCAGCCGCAGCCCGCCGGTCGCGAGGACCGCCGTGGTGAGCAGCGGCGCGAGGATGCCGCTGCCGACCATGGCCCGCCCGTACACGTGCCACATCCGCCGCCCGTGGGCGCCGAGTTCGGCCAGGGGACGCAGCACCCGCGCCTGTTCACGGCCGACGGTGCCGGCGGCTGCGACGGTCGCGGCGCCGCCCAGCGTCTCGACCAGCGTCGCGGCGATCCGGCCCTGCGTCTCCTGGTAGCGCCCGACGCTCTCGGAGGAGCTGCGGGCGAAGGCGCGGAGCAGCAGCACGAGCAGCGGTACACCCGCGAGGAAGACGGCGGCCAGCCAGAGGTCGACGACGGCGAGGGCGATGAGTCCACCGACGGGCGTGACGAGGGTCGCCACTGCCGCAGCTCCGGCGGCCGGGGCGGTGCCCGCGTCGGTGGCGTTGGCGCCGAGGCGGGTGACCAGGTCGCCGGGGGTGAACCGGGCGGCGCCGCGCGGCCCGACGGCCAGCAGGTGGGTGAACGTGCGGCTTCGCAGCCACGCGGTGCCGCGTGCGCCGAGCACGCCGGTGAGCAGCGCTCCCGCCGCGGCGAGCAGCATCTCGGCGGCGATCAGGACCCCGCAGAGCGCGAGCAGGGTGACCGGCCGTTCTCCGGCGAGCAGCCGGTCCAGCGTGTGGCCGAGGACGGCCGGCAGCGTCAGGGCGACGGCGGACTCGGCGAGTTCGAGCGTGAGTAGGACGCCGGTGCCGGTCCTGCTCGCGGCGGCGGCCTGCCACAGCAGCCGGACGGGGCCGACGGCTCGCGGCCTGTCCTGCGCGTCCCGTCCGCGTGACAGGCGCGAAGGGACGGTCTCACGCGTCGGCGCGGCCATGCGTGGTCCTCCGGTTCTGTTCCCGGTTTCGTTCCGTTTCCGTCGCCTGCTCCGGTCGGGGGGACGAGGCAGGCGGGGGAGTCTGCAGGGGCGAGCAGGCAGGGGCGTGCCCCCGCCCGGTGGGCACCGGACGGGGGCACGCCCTGAGCGGGCCGAGCCTCAGTTGCAGGTGGTCAGGCTCAGGCTGCTGTCACCGCAGAGCAGGAGGCTGGCGCGGCTGCCGCCACCGGTCTCGAGGTCGCCGATGGCCTCGTCCTTGGGCGTCTCCATGGTCTGCAGGTCGAGAAGGGACATCTCGTTTCCTTTCTGAGCTGTTTCAGGGACGGTATTTCTCCACGGCCCCTCACGGGACCGGGTTCTGAGGCCGCCGCTTCAGCGGCGGGAGGAACGGGAGGCTCGCGGTCGTGCGACCGTGCCCCTCCTCGTCCCGGTGGGGGGCGCCGTACGCGCTGCTCAGCGCCAGCAGGCAGCCGGCGGTGCCGGTGCTCAGGTCCATCGAGAGGCGCATCATCTGCTCGCCGGGGAAGGCGAGTTCGTCCCGGTAGGGCATGGCGGTCCAGGACAGCGCGTCGATCTGCCGCCGCAGGTCCGCCGCGTCGGTGCCGGGCCCGTCGGCGGTGGTCCGCGCCAGGTACAGCACCATGCCCGCGGCCCCCCGGAACAGGCCGGGCTGCGCGTAGAACTTCGCCTGCGCCGCGCGGACGATCTCCCGCCGTGCGTCGGCGAAGCGTGCGTCGTCGCGGTGCGCCAGGTAGTCGTCCAGCACCATGCCGATGCCCACGCTGCCGGCGCCGAGGTACGGCATGGTGCGCCAGCCCTCGTTGACGGCGAGCGCCCCGCTGACGCTGCGCACGCACTGGTCCAGGTCGGCCCGCAGCGCGTCAGCGGCGAGGTCGAGCAGCGCGGGGTCGCCGGTCCGTTCGTAGCGGCGCACGAAGAACAGCGCCTCTCCGGTGCGGCCGCGCAGCAGCCCGGCGCGCGGGGTGCCGTCGCCGCGTGACGCACCCGGTGTGGCCGTGCGTCCGGCGGCGCGGTCGGCGAGCAGGGCGGTGCAGCGTGCGGCCGCGTCCGTGAGTCCGGCGTCGCCGGTGCCGGCGGCGAGGGAGTCGAGGGCGAGTCCGACGCCGGCCAGCCCGCTGTGCAGGTCGGAGCCCAGCACCCGCCAGTCGTGCCCGGCGGCGACGGCTGCCAGGTCGAGGGCCTCGTCGGTGTGGCCCAGGCGGTGCAGGACCCAGCCGATGCCGGTGAGGCCGTCGTAGAAGCCGAGCGGGGTGCCGGAGGCGGGCTCCTTCATCCGGCGCAGCAGCCATTCCTCCGCGTCGGGCGCGCGGTCGGCGCCGGTCTCGGCGAGCGCGTGCAGGACGCCCGCCGTGCCGTAGCCGAAGGTGGCGCCGCCGGAAGGGGTGGCGAACTGGGCGATGTCGCCCGGGAAGTAGCGGTCCTCACGGTCCGGTGTGGCCGAGGCGAGCAGGGCGCGGATCATCGAGTCGCGGCTGCGCGGCCAGTCCGCCGGCTGCACCGGCAGATACGTCCCGGAGCTTCCGCTGCCCGTTCCGCTTCCGCTTCTTCTTCCGCTTCCGCCTGAGCCGGTGTCCGCGGCCGGTTCCGTACCCCGGGTGATCTCCGCGACGGCCTCGTCGAGGAACGCGCGCGGCACCGGGAAGTGGTCGGCGGCGATCTGCGCGAGATGCGCCGCCTTGCCCCGATCGAGCGCCAACAAGCTGGTCAGCGGCAGGAACAGGGCCAGTCTGAGGCAGGCCAGTGCGTACCGGTCGACCGCGAACCCCCGCCGGTCGGCCGGTGCCACGAACCCGGGGTTCGCGATGACCTGGCGGCGTCCGTCCGCGCCGGAGGTGGCGGCCTCGAAGTCCAGCAGCGCCACCGACGACTCGTCCTCGGACACCATGATGTTGAACAGATGCAGGTCGTTGAAGACCACGCCCCGCGCGTGCACCGCGTCGACGGCCTGCTCCACCAGCCCGTAGATGCGCAGCGCCCAGTCGGTGTACTCCGCGAGCGTCTCGGCGCTCGGGTCCGGCTCGATCAGCGGATGGCGGCGGGCGAAGAAGGTGTTCAGCGGCTTGCCCGGCAGGTACTCCAGCACCAGGAAGTGGTGGTCTCCGACCGTGAAGTGGTCGCGCACCTCCGGGGTCTGCGGCACACCGGACAGGCGTACCAGCGCGTCACGTTCGCGTTCCAGCCGCTGCACGGCGTCCGCGCCGTCCGCGGCCAGCCCGGCGTGCGGGCGTGCCTCTTTGAGCACGACCTCCTCGTCGGTGCGGGTGTCGCGCCCGGCGTACACCCCGCCGCCGTTGGAGAAGTGCAGCGCCCGCTCGACCCGGTACGGCACGCCCTCGAACGTCGCGGCGGACCGTGCGTCCAGGTGCGGCCGCAGGAAGTCCGGCAGGTCCAGCCACTCGGGCAGGTGGAAGGCCGGCCCGCGCCGGTCCGGGACCAGCCGCCCGCCGGGTTCCTCGATCGCCGGGCAGAGGTTCCCGTCGTCGTCGTAGGCGTTCCGCTCGGTGAAGCCGCCGTACCGCAGGTGCACCGGCCCGGCACCCCAGCGCAGGTCGCTGAGGATGTACGGCCCGGGTTCGCCGTCCAGCAGTGCGGCCAGGTCGCCGGCGATCCGCTCGCAGTCGGCGTCGTCCAGCGGGTAGACCGTCATGAACTTGCCGCTCGCGCCCCGGTCGGCGTACTTGGCGTTCCGGTTGTGCAGCAGGTAGCGGCTGGGCACGAACTTGAACGCCGTCGACCGCGCCACGCAGTAGTCCCACACCCGCTCCAGGACGCTTTCCGCGTTGTCCAGGCAGGCGGAGACGTGGATCTTCCAGCCCTGCGCCGGCAGCGTCGTCTCCAGCGGACGGTAGGCGAGCCAGTCGCCGGACCGGTGCCGCTGCCAGCCCTCGGGAGCGGGACGGTGCGCCGCCGCGTACAGCTCACCGGCGGCCGCACGGCCGGCGGTGACACGGTGCGGTGCGTCGTAGAACCGTCGGTCTGCGTCGCAGAAGACGGCGTAGCCCTTGCTCATCCCACCTCCCGTTGCGTTCGGGTGACGGGATGGAGACTGTCAGCGAGGGAAGGGCACGGAACAGTCGCAGGCGTCACGACTCACCCGTGCAGAATGCACATGTTCCGACGCGGAGAGTCACCGAACGCGCGACCGTGGAGCGTCAGAAGGGCTGGTCGGCGGCGTACGTCGGAGGATCAGCGCCGGTGGCGGCGCGGGGTGTAGCCGAAGCCGGTGTCGTGCTCCCACAGGTGCGCGCACGTGGGGCACTGGAGCTGCAGGCGCCGGCCCCGGTGCGCGAGCAGGTAGCGCCAGTGCTCGGTGCACGCGCGCGGCCCGGCGCAGTGCACGCAGCCGCGGTTGTCCGCACACCGCGGGCAGTCCACCCACGCGCGGCGGGACCTGTCGGCGTGCGGGTCAATCGGCAGCACGGCCCGGCTCCCGCGACGGCAGCACACCGGACGCCAGCAGCATGTCGTACGTGCGCTGCTGGTCCTCGTCCAGGCCGGAGTAGAGGGCCGCGTACGCCTCTTCCTCGCCGCGCAGCGCCTCCACCGGGTCCCAGGTGTCACCGAGCGCCGCCATCACCTCGGCCCGGCGCTGCGCCTCGTGCGCGGTCAGGTCCAGCGCGAATATGTGGTGGTCGGCGTTCTCGGCCTTCTCGGCCTTCCGCGGGCCGTGGTCCTGGCTCATGGCGTGCTCCGGGGGTGGTTCGTGCCCACCGTGCATATCAGACGACCGCCCCGTCCCGGTATGTCCTGGCCCACACCCGTAGCGGGCTCAGAGGTCGTCGGGCAGTACGCGGAAGCAGCCGTGCTCGGTAAGCGGCAGAACGGCGCGGAAGTCCCGGCGATCCAGCGTGAGGATCGTGTCGGTCTCGTATTCCTCGGCCAGGGCGACGTTCACCGCATCGGCCAGGTCGAGTTTCAGAGACTCGTACGTCGCCCGGACGCGATGTGCCCGTACCAGGTGGCTGGTCTCCACGTGAGCGATCGCGAAGTCTCCCCGCTCCGCCGCGCCCGTGATGTCCTCGATCATCTCCCGGGCATGCCGTGTTCCCAGTACGCGACGCCCGACGTGGTCGAGTTCCGCGAGCACCAGCGGTGAGAATACGACGAGTCCGGCTTGCTCGAGGACGGAGAACGCCTGATCGCTGAGAGGGTGAGCGGTGTCGAACGCTGCCAGCGTGGCGGATGTGTCGGCGATGACGATCACGTGTCCTCGCCCATGGACTCCCTGACGATCTCGTCCGTGCGGTCTGCCAGTGTCGGGTCTCCGCTGTGGAAGCGTCGCAGTCCCAGGGGGCGCTCTCGGCGCCGGACCCGGAGTGCCGCCAGGTGGAGGGCTTCCCGGATGATCTCCGCCTCGCTCCTGCCTTCCCGGGCCGCAGCGGCCTTGATAGCTGCCAGATCGTCCGCTTCGGCGTAGACCATGGTTCGTTTGAGAGTCATGCACATATGCTACCCCTGACATATGTGAGCGCGTCATGCGTTCAGGTCGAACCAGACGACCTTGGAGGAGGGGCCGGTGCGTTCCGCGTCCCAGGCGTCGGTCAGCAGGTCGAGCAGTTCCAGGCCGCGCCCGTCCTCGTCCAGTGCGCCCGCCTCCCGCCGTGTCGGCAGCGCCGGGTCCGCGTCGTGCACCTCCACCCGCACGCCGCCCGCGCGCCGTCGCAGCATGATGGTGCAGACCGTGTCCGGCACGTGCTTCACCACGTTCGCCAGCAGCTCGGTCACCCCCAGCTCGGCGACCTCGGCCGCCGGCGCCATCCCCCACGCTGTGAGGTAGGCGCGCACGATGCGCCGCACGTGCCGCGCGCTGTGAGCGCCGGGCGTCAGCCGCATCCGGTAGTAGTGCGACGGCTCCAGCAGGTGCGGCCGGTGATCCAGCACGTGGATTTCGGTGTTCATGAGGTCAGCCTGCACGCCGGGAACTACCCTCGGCTATGGACCGTGACCCAACGTGCAAGCAGTCGGATGGAGGCGTAGCCGCGTGGTGGCTCCCCGCGAACTCGACCCCTCGGCCTCGGCCCTGGACTACTTCGGCAGCGAACTGCGCCGCCTCCGCCTCCAGGCCGGTCTGAGCCAGGAGCGCCTGGGCGAGATCGTCAACTACACCGGAGCGCTCGTCGGCCTGGTCGAGATGGCGAAGCGCCCGCCCAGCCGCGACTTCGCCGACCGCTGCGACGGCGCCCTCGGCGGCGCCGGCGTGCTGACGCGGCTGTGGCCGCTCGTCATCCGCAGCGGACTGCCGAGCTGGTTCCAGGACTACGCCGAACTGGAGGCCCGCGCGGTCGACATCCGCACCTACCAGGCCCAGGTCGTGCACGGCCTGCTCCAGACCGAGGAGTACGCCCGCGCCGTGCTGCGGCCCGCCCGCCCGGGGGACCTGGACGGCCTGACCGAAGCCCGCATGAAGCGGCAGGAGATCCTGCGCGGCGCCAACCCGCCCCGCCTGTGGATGGTCCTCGACGAAGCCGCGCTCCGCCGCCCCGTCGGCGGCCCGCAGGTCATGCGGACCCAACTCCGCCGTCTGTTGGACCACCGCGAGTCACCCCGCGTCGTCGTCCAGGTCCTGCCGTACAGCGCGGGCGCGCACGCAAGCTTGAACGGGTCGCTTACCCTTCTCGACTTCGAGGAGGGGCCGGAGTTGGCCTACAACGAGGGGCACAGTGGTGGTCGATATTTGACTGAACCGAGCACAGTCGAACACTGTGGGCTGAAATACGATCTCCTTCGGGCCGCCGCGCTGTCTCCCGACGACTCGGCGGACTTCATCGTCCAGGTCCTGGAGGAGCTTTATGGGCAACGCGGCTGAGGCGCCACTGGCCTACTGGCGCAAGTCGAGTTACAGCGGAAGCGACGGCGGCGAGTGCGTGGAGGTGGCCGCGCAGTGGCGGAAGTCGTCCTACAGCGGTAGCCAGGGCGGTGATTGTGTGGAGGTCGCCCAGTTCGTCGGCGAGGTCTCGGTGCGTGACTCGAAGAACCCGAGCGGGCCCGTGCTCGCGTTCCCGGCCACCGCCTTCGAGGCGTTCACCTCCGCCGCCCGTGAGGGTGCGTTCGACGCCTGAGGAGACGACTCACCGCACCGAGCCCGGCGGCTTACGCTGCCGGGCTTTCGTGCGCTGCGCGCCAGGTCGAGGAATTCAGGACCCGGACAGCGAGGTCCCGGCGATGCACGAACCCCGGGAAAAGACCCTCGGAGAGAACCCTTCCCCAACCAAACCCCGTTCGTGTCCCTCGTGCGGGTGACAATCGCTGACGGATGGTCACATGCGTCGCGGATCGGCATAGGCTCGCCGACGAGACAACCCATCCATAGGACGACCCCCGCCCGGGACTGCAATCCCAAACGAGGGTCTGACCACCTGGAAGTGAGCCCTTCCGATGGCTGAACAGCAGCTTAACGCGCTCGCGCGCGCCGGACACGGCGTTCCGCGAGCCGGTGTCGTCCACGTACGGCACCGCCACACCGAACGCTTCACCGTGGTCGGCAACCACCTCGCCCAGCACGACGACCTGTCGCTCGTCGCGATCGGGCTCGCCGTCCACATCCAGTCCAGGCCCGACGGCGCCCTCGTCTCCATCCGTGCGCTGACGGCCCGCTTCCGCGAAGGCGAGGTCACCATTGCCCGCGCGCTGCGCGAGCTGGAGGCCGCAGGCTACCTCCGCCGTACCGTCGAACGGCTCCCCAACGGCCGCCGCGTGACGCGTACCGTCTCCTTCGACCTGCCCGAACACCTCGCCGCCTCCCAGGCGCCGCCGCCACGGCCGGCGAAGCCCGCGCCGCCGACGCCCAGGCCCCGGCCCGCCGCGAAGCCCGCCGGGGCCGAACCACTCGCGCACCCCGAGGCGTCGGACCTGCTGGCCCGGCTCCGTACGCACGACGCGCGCCTGTTGCTCAGCACTCGTGACGTCGCCCGCCTCGCGCCCGCCCTCTCCGCCTGGCTGGAGCGGGGGGGTGGCTCCCGAGGCGGCCGTCCGCACTCTCAGCGCCGACCTTCCCGCCGACCCGATCCGCCGCCCGGCCGGACTCCTCGCCCACCGTCTGGCGGAGTGGCTGCCGCCCGCCCTTCCTGCCGAAGCCGCCTCACGCGCTCCTACGGCCGCGCCACGCCCGCATCGCTTCCAGGACTGCGACGGCTGCGACCGCGTCTTCCGCGCCCGGCCTCTGCCGCGACTGCACCGAGGACACGGTCACGATCACCGTCGCCTGACTGGGTGCGGCACAGGTGTTCGGTTCGGCTGTGCTCTCGTTGCCGGTTACCAGAGGGGCATCTGCGCGATTCACTTGCGCATAGGCGGCTCTGATCGTGGAGAGGAGGTCATCAATGCTGGTGAATTTCCGGGTGGCCAACCACCGGTCGATCCGCGACGAGCAGGCACTGCAGCTGAGGTGGGTGTACGAGGCGGACCGTCTCGCCGGATCGGACTGGCCCGCCGTCCCGGTGACTGGCGTCTTCGGAGCGAACGCGGCCGGCAAGTCCAACATCGTCGACGCGCTGCAGTACATGGCCGGGATGGTGGTGGACTCCTACCGCGACGCCGAGCCCGACGGAGGCGTTCCTCGCTCGCCCTTCCGCCTCGACCGGGAGAGCGCCGGGGAACCCTCCTGGTACGTCGTCGATCTCATGCTCGGCGGAGTCCGGCACACGTACGGGTTCAGCGTGGACGACGAGCGGGTGCAGGACGAGTGGCTGTACACGTATCCGCACGGCAAGCGCCGGATCATCTTCCAGCGCTCCGGGGAGGCCGTGGAGCCCGGACATTCGCAGCCCCGGTCGGCCCTGGAGCTGGTGGAGAGCATCACGGAGCCGAACGTCCTCTTCATCTCCCTGGCCGCCCGGTCGAAGCTGCCCGACGTGCGCCCGCTGTACGACTGGTTCCGGGACGGGCTGCGTTTCCGCACCGCCCGGTACGGTCTGCGGACGCCGCCCGTCAGCCGCATGTTCGAGACCCCCGACAGCTTTCCCCAGCTCCGTAGCCTGTTGCGGGCCGCCGACCTGGGCATCGAGGACTGGGGCGTGGAGCAGGTCGTCCTGGACGAGGACCAGCTGCGCAGCCAGTACCGGGGCCGCGTCCCACGCTCTCTCCAGCGCCAGCTCGATGCGGAGGGCGCGGTGGAGCAGCGACGCCCGTGGGTGGCGCATCGCGGCCGGGACGGCGTGGTCAGGCTGGACTTGCGGGACGAGTCCAGCGGGACGCGGGCACTCATCGAACAGGCACCCCAGTTCCTGTCCGTCCTCGCACGCGGCGGCACGTTCGTCGTGGACGAGATCGACTCCAGCCTGCACCCCCTCCTGACTGCGGCGCTGGTGCGCCTCTTCCAGCACCCCGAAAGCAATCCGCGCGGCGCGCAACTCGTCTTCACCACCCACGACGCCAGCCTGCTCGGGCGCGTCGACGGCGAAGAGGTCCTCAAGCGGGACCAGGTGTGGTTCGTGGAGAAGAACGCGCTGGGGGCCTCGGAACTCGTCGCGCTCGCCGACTTCAAGCCCCGGCTGGAAGAGAACCGGGAACGCCGCTACCTCGGCGGCAGTTACGGCGGCGTGCCGTTCATCGACGACAGCTTCGCCGACGCGTTGGCGAAGCGGGGGGACGACAGTGGCGAGAACTCCGAAGCCGAGCGGGACCAGGCGCCCCTCCTTTGAGACGAGGCTCGAGCGGCGCGCGGTGGAACCCCGCGTCCACCCGGCACGACAGCCGGGCCACCGGCCCGCACGAACACCGAAACACCCGCTCGCCAAAGGTCCCGTCAGCTTGCTGACGGAACCTCACAACATCAAGGTTAGCGCTGCAATTCCTGCGGCCCCTGCGTCTTGTGCGCCTTTCCCGTTACGGCGTCGACGTGGATGGGCGCGACCATGAAGTCGGGGTCGTTGGTCTGAAAGGGACAGACCCAGTCAGTACGCCAGTTTCCGTTACGCTTTGTCGCTCGCAACGCACACCTCTGCGCCGTGAGGACAATCTCTTTGGGAACGTGGACCGATTTCCGTGCGATCGACGATGCCTTCTTTTCGCTAAGAGTTGGAGCGGGCAGACTTTTTGGGTCCTTGATGTCGTTCACCAGAAGTTGGGAAACGCGACCTTCGGTGTTGATCTGCACATCAAGACGCATGGGCAGGAGCACGCCGTCGCTGTTCAGACGCCGCCAGCTCACGATCCAGCCCAGTTCTCCCATGGGATTGACCTGTACCTTTGCGTCAGGCGTTGCCCACGGATAGCGCCTCTCCGCGTAGCGACGGGCGATCTCTTCGGCATCCTGCTCGTTCCCCGGCTTACGTTTGGCACCCTCAATCGGGAAACTGCCGTTGGTGGTGCGGTTCGAAGCCTCAAGGGTCGCGGTGAATCGTGAGGTGTCGGGCCAACTCAGTCGTGCACTCCCTGATTCAAGAGCGATGAGTAGCGCCTCGGGTCCGCCAGCGACTCCGGGGCTGAACTGGATCTTCACGACTTCCTGGTGGTCGTCGAAAGCTCGGGACACGGCTTTCTCGGCAGCGGTGCGTTGTGCATCGTCGGGGCCTTGCAGGCTCGTGGCATCGACGTGTACGGGGGTAATCCACAGATTCCAGACGACAGCAGCCGGGAGCAGGACTGCGAGGCCACCCAGAGCGGTGGGCTTTGCTGCCGCACCGGCAGGTTTCACAGCGCGGCCAGAGGCCCGCAGGATGCCGTAGGTAGCCAGGGCGCCTGTGACGGCCCCCAAGGCGTTCATCTGCAAGTCGCTGCTGTCGCAACCCCGGCTGACGCCCGGGAGAAGAGTCTGGAGGAACTCCGTGGCCACTGTGAGTGCTATCCCGCCGGCCAGCACGGGCAGCAACCGGCGTGAGGCCAGGACGCCGAAGATCCCGATGGGGACGAACAGCGCAAGGTTGAGGATGCCCTGGGTGGTGGCAAAGGGTTCGGCGAAGTCGTGGTTGACCACGCACTTGCCCGTGCTCGAGTTCCCCCTTCCACCGGAGAGGAACAGAGTGAGAGCAACCTCCGCCGCCACCGCTGCCCCCAGGATGGCCCATGACCAGGCGCGCTCGGCGTGCCGGTGGGCGAGGAAGTAGCCAGCGGCTGCGACGAGCAGCACCGCTAGTGAGGCGACGACAATGAATGCCGTCTGTTCTTTGAAGATCGCAGAGAACACGAGGAGGAGAGCCTATCGAGGTATACGGGGCCGGGGCGGCAGGCAGACGGGACCGCTCCGGTCGACCCCTCAACCAGGGGTCGACCGGAGCGGTCACGGGGTGTTCCTCAGCAGTCGGCGAGCGGGGTCTGGAAGGTCTGCTGCCCGCTGACCTCCATCACTCCGATCGTTGCGTTGCAGTACTCCAGGCCCGTCCAGGTCTTGGCGTCCGTCTCACCGGAAGACTGGTAGCCCCAGCCACCCCAGCCGTTGCCGTTGCCCTGATAGCCCAGTCTGCGGTAGATGCGGCTGCCGCTGTCCTTTTCGTACTCGGTCCATGTCACGTCGTTGGTGTACTTCGCGTGAGTGAGCACACCACTGCTCAAGGTGGTGCAGGTCTTGTAGCGGAAGATGTAGCCGCTGCTCGGGCAGCTGGCCATGAGGGATGCCTGGCCCTCGGAAGAACGCGACTCCGCCTGTGCCGTCGTAGCGGTACCAAGCGCTGCCACGGTCACGCCCGCCAGCGCTGCGGTGCGGGCAACGTTCTTGATTGAGAATCGCACTGCGTGTCCTCTCCAAAAGTGGTCACAGCTTGTGGCCGTGATGAAACTGGGAGACAGCAGAAGGAACATCACGTGATCAGCCGGCTGAAGCCCCCCTGCCTTCAACTCCGTTGAAACCGCAGCCAGTTGGCCATCTGGGCAGTGATCAACAAGGCGTCACACTATGTTCGGCACGGCATGTGCGCAACAAGTAATGAACTCGTGAGCACCATACGCTGTGTGATGATCAACACACGATGAGCTTCCTTCTGGCAGCCGAACGCCAGGCCCCATAGCCAACGCGAGAAGCGCATCACGGGGAGGGGACGGCTGTTGAGGCGGGTGGGCCGAGGGTGGGGCCGGTAGAATCCCGGCGACCGGGGACGTGACCCTGCGGGGGTGTCGTGTCGTGCTGCAAGTGGAATTCTCGCGCGGGGAGCTGGCGCGGCTGCGGGTCGCCGAGGGTGCGGACCCGATGTGGGAGGTCGTGCTCAGCCTGCATCTGCTGCAGAACCAGCAGGCGGCGCTGACGTTCGACCCGTGGCGCCGGGAGGTGCGGGCGGCGCTGGAGCGGGGCGGACTGACCGGTGTCGTCCAGGACCTGATGCGCGTCTGCCCGGCCGCGCCGTACTTCCCGGACTTCCTCACGCCCGGGCGCGGCGAGACCGGCGTCGACTTCGAGGCGGCCGTGGAGCGGGTGCTGTCCACCCCAAGGCGGCGGCTCGCCGCCGAACTGGAGCGGCTGCACACGTACTCCGGCGGGCCGGTGCCGTCCGGGCTGCGGTCGCTGGCCGCCGGTGAGCCGGAGGCGCTGCGCCGGCTGGGCACGGGGCTGCGCCGGTACTACGAGGTGGCGGTCGCGCCGTACGGGCCGGCGATACGGGCGCAGGCCGCCGCGGACCGGTCGCGGCGCGGCGAAGTGGCCCTCGCCGGCGGCGCGGAGGGGCTGCTGGCCAGCTACACCGAGCTGCCCGGCTGGCAGGCGCGTGGCGACACGCTGCTGGCGCCGTATCCGGTGCGGCGTGAACTGCACCTCGCGGGACGCACGTTGACGCTGGTGCCGAGCTTCTTCTGCGTCCGCACCCCGCTCGCCCTGGTGGACGAGGAGCTGCCGCCGGTGCTGGTGCATCCCCTGTCGCCCACGCCCGGCTGGCTGCTGCGCACCCGGCAGGGCCGGGCCACGCCCCCGGTCGCGCAGCTCATCGGCGCCTCGCGCGCGCGGATGCTGGAGCTGCTGGGCAGGCCGATGACGACGACCGCCCTGGCCACCGCGATGGACCTGGCCCCGTCGACCGCCAGCCGGCACGCGTCGGTGCTGCGCGAAGCCGGGCTGCTCACGACCAGTCGGCACGGTACGCACGTGCTGCACCGCAGGACGCCGCTCGGACGGGCGCTGCTGGACGGCCCGCCGCCCTGACGGCGGCTCCCGCCCCGTGCGGACGCCCGAGGGCCGCGGTCCCTGGCGGGAACCGCGGCCCTCGGCTGGGGAGAGGGACTTCAGCAGGTGGATATGCCCGGCAGCCAGGCTTCGGAGACGTCGATGAAGATGTTGGAGATGTAGCCGTCGTAGGCGGGCAGGTACGACCAGGCGTCGTTGCTGTAGCCGTCGTAGTTGACCATCTGGCCGCGTACCTGGCATTCGACGCGCACCGTGGTGGGGCCGCCGAGGGTGCCGACGACGGAGGAGTCCGTGGTGGCGGCCTGGCGGATGTTCACGCCCGAGCCCCAGGTCGGGAAGGGCGTCCCGGTGCCGCCGCCCCCGCCGCCGACCAGCGACATGTAGTAGTTCCAGTCCCAGTGGGGGCCGGGGTCGGTGTGGTCGTTGCCGGGGACCTCGTGGTGGCCGACGATGTGGGCCCGGTCCTTGGGGATGCCGTACCGGTCGGCGAGGTGCTTGGTCAGCGCGGCCGAGGAGCGGTACATGGCGTCGGTGAACCACGACGGGTCGTCGACGTAGCCCTCGTGCTCGATGCCGACGGAGTACGGGTTGCCCGAGCGGGCGTGCCAGGCGGTGTCCCCGTCACGGACCATCTGCGTGACGTCGCCGTCGGAGGACCGGACCACGTAGTGGGCGCTGACCTGGGCGGACGGGTTCTGGAACCAGCTGATGGTCCCGCCGTACGAGCCCTGCGTCACGTGCACCACGATGTGGGTGATCGCGGAGGACCGGCCGGACGAGTAGTTGCTCGAGCTCGCCGGGACCCAGTGGGCCGGCGGGTAGTCGGCGCTCTGGATGCCCGGGAGGCGGGACACCTCGGCGTACCGGCCGCGCTCGGGCGCCACGTCCTGCGGCGCGACCTGCACCCTCTCGCCGCCGGCGACGAACGTGCGGAGGCCGTCGGACAGGATGCCGTAGACCGCGTCCGCGTACAGGCGGGCGGCCTGGTCGCTGTCCGCGGTGCCGTAGCGGGCGACCGCGCGGTACCACGCGTCGGTGTCGTCGCGTTCGGCCGCGTCCAGGCCGAGGTCGTCTGCGAGGTCGCGGAGGACGGCGGCGCCGCCGCGGATGTTGGCCGGGGTCTCGTCCTTGAGGTCGGCGACGGACTCGCCGGTGAGCTTCGCGGCGCGCTCCAGGCTGTGCCGCTCCGGGTTGCTCACCAGGTGCATCACGCCGTAGCCGTTCGCGTGGCTGGGCTCGCCGTCGTGGCCGTCCAGGTGGGTCTCGCCGTAGCCGACGGCCACCAGCAGGTCGCGGGGGACGTCGAACTCGGCGGCGGCGTCGGCGAACGCGGTGTTGACCGCGTTTCCGGCCGGCCCGCGGGGGCCGTCGGGTGCGGGGGCGGCGGTCGCGGCCTGCACGCCCGTGGTCAGCGACAGCGCGACGGCCATGCCGAGGATCGTGCCTCGGGAGCGTCTGAACACCTTCCAGGTCATCGACTCGTCTCCGCTCTCGGCGCGAGTGGGGGGATACGGCGCAGCCGCGTGCGCCGGGAGACGCGGACCGCCGGACCACTGGCACACCGGCAGACGGGTCGGCGCGGCCCCGGGAGGCGGTGGTCCCCGCCATGGTGCGGGGTGACTCTGTCAGGTACAAGACATTGCGTCTCGAACGAAAGGCCGCGCCGGTGCGTTGGACGGCCCGGCGCGGCCCTCATCGCTGCCGGTGGGTCCGGTGGCCGCGACGTCTGCGCAGCGCCTCGGCCAGCGCGGTGCTCAACTCCCGCGGCATCCGCGTCGATCCGTCCGTGGTGGCCACCAGGGAACCGGCCACCGTGCGCAGCTTGGTGTTGGTGCGCTGGGAGACCTCCACCAGTACGTCCCACGCCGAGTGCGGCGTGCAGCGGCACATCACCATCACCATGCCGCGGGCCTGGTCGATCACGGCGCGGCTCTCGATCGCTCGCTGGAGCTGCCCCACCTCGTCGCGCAGCCGTTCGACCTCGGCCTCCAGGGCGACCCTGCGTGCCACGCCCCGGAGGTCGTCCCGGCCCTCGCCGTCGGCGTGGCCGCCGGTGTGGCCGTCGCCGCCCACGGACGCCGGTCCCCCGGCCGGACCCGCGCCGTCCGGCACGACGGTGCCCCGGCCCTCGGGATCACGGTCTGCGTCGTCGAAGGTGCTCATGCCTCGTCCTCGGTAACGGTGGCCCCGGCGTGCGCCGACAGGTCGCGGTCGCCGGAAGGCCGGTGGGGAAGGGGTACGTCGCGGTGCGGGACGGCAGGCGGGGAGGCACCTCGGGACGGCAGGCGAGGAGAGGAGTCGCCCGACGAGAAAGCGGCGCCGGAGGCTGTGAGGTCCCAACCTCCGGCGCCTTCGCACTGGCAACCGGTTGCTCGCGCGTATGCCGTCCCGGTAGCCGTGACACGGCGCCTCGAAACCGCCCCGGTCCGGTCAGAATCGCTTCGCCGGACGGACGCGCGGCCGGGCGGAGGGCTCGACCCGCGCGGAGGATCCGGGTGCGGGCACCGCGCAGCCTGGCGAGGGCGGGCCGCCGCGGGCGTCGTGCCCGGGCGGAGAGCGGCGCGCGCCCGACGCCGGAGGGCGCGCGGTGGTGGCGCCGGAAGGCGCCTGCGCGGAGGTTCGGGTGGGCGCAAGGGTCACGGCGGGGTCCTCTCCCATCGACTGCCCGGACAGGGGACAGCGCGGGAGAGGACACACAGACCCGGACCCGGCGCCGTCGGCGCCGCGCCTGGTCACACGGAAGCGGAGAACTCCCGCGCTGTGTGCCTCCCGATCTGAAGCACTGATCACACCGCTGCCCCGCTCCGAACAGCCCAAACACTCACCCGGGGCGGGGGCGTGCCGGAGGGTGTGGCGTCGGCCACCGGCCGGCGGGCAGGCAGGCGGGCTGGGAGACCACGAGGACGACCGGGAGAGGGCCGGTGTGCCCGGACCCGCACGAGGGGGCCGGGCTGGGGTCAGCGTGCGCCGGGGATCTCGCCGGTCTCGGTCACCCGGCGGGCGATGTCCCGGAGCTTGACGTTCTGGTCCTGCGAGCTCTTGCGCAGCACCGCGAACGCTTCGGCCTCGGAGACCTTGTACCGCTCCATGAGGATGCCCAGGGCCTCGCCGATCTCACTGCGCGACTCCAGCGCCGTGGCGAGCTGGGCGTGGCTCCGGGCGCTGGAGAGGGCGACCGCCGCGTGCGAGGCGAGCAGCCAGCCCGCCTGCTCGGACTCCTGGGTGAAGGTGCGCGGCTCGGCCGCGTACATGTCGAGCGCGCCGAGGTTGTCGTCCTCGGTGTAGAGCAGGATGCCCATCATGGAGCCGATGCCGAGCTGCCGGGCCTGTGGCGCGTAGCGGTGCCACTGCTCCACTTTGGTCGTCATATCCTTGATGCGGTAGATCTCGTTGCGCTTGCGGGCCGCGTCGAAGCACGGCCCCTGGGCGTACTCCTCCTGGGCCGCGTCCGACTCCCGCACGAGCTGGTGGGTCGACGCCAGGGTGCGGACCTTCCTGCCGCCCTCGACGGTGAGGATGCCGGCGTAGTCGCAGCCGTCCACGAGCCGCACGGCGTTGTCCACGATCAGGTCGAGGGTGTCCTGCACGGACTCCTGGGCCAGCAGGTTCCGGGCCAGTTCCGCCAGGTGGGAGGCGAAGTCCTTCCACGAGCTGTCGTCCACTGCCGCCCTCTCCGTCGGTGGTTCTCCCGGGCTCTGCCTCTTCCTCGGGTGAGGCGCGGTAACGTCTCGACGCCCCTCACCCTCCATTTAACCTCTGGGCCCGGTTCGCGGCCCTGCCGCACCGGCGGGAGTGAGGCGGGTGTGAGGCGGCGGCCGGCGGCCCGTCCGGCCGGAAACGGCGAAGGCCCCTCGCTCGGCGAGGGGCCTTCGGTGTCTGTGCGCCGTCAGGGACTCGAACCCCGGACCCGCTGATTAAGAGTCAGCTGCTCTAACCAACTGAGCTAACGGCGCGTGTCGACGGAGGAAATACTACCTGGTCCCGGGCGGTGCTCGTGACCACGGCCCCCACCCCCCTTGTGCCCTTACGTCCTCATATGGCCAGGGAGAGCATCACGGGGGCGGCGCGTTCGTTGAGGGTCTCGGCGGCGGTGCGCAGGCGGTGGGCGTGTTCGACGGGGAGCGAGAGGGCGAGGCAGCCCACGGCGGTGCCGGCGGTGACGGGCACGGCGGCGCAGACGGTGCCCACCGCGTACTCCTGGAGGTCGAGCACGGGGACGGTGGGCGGCTGTCTGTCGAGGGTGTTCAGCAGGAACTGCTCGTCGGTGATCGTCCGCGAGGTGAGGCGGGCGGTGCGGTGCCGGGAGAGGTGGTCGCGGCGCCCGTCGTGGTCGAGCTGGCCCAGCAGGCACTTGCCGATCGCGGTCGCGTGCCCGGCCGAGCGGAAGTCGACCCACTCGTTGGCCGCCGGGGTCTCCGGGCTGTCGGCGCAGCGCATGATCTCCACTTCGCCGTCCGCGTAGCGGCTCAGATAGACCGCCGCGCCGAGGGTGTCGCGCAGTTCGGAGAGTGTCCGGTCGATGCGGTCGCGCAGCGCCCGCTCCCGGTCACCGCCGGAGGACAGCAGCACCAGCGACTCGCCGACGACGTACGCGTCGTCCTCGACCTGTTCGAGGTAGCCCTCGCGACGCAGCATCAGCAGCAGATGGGAGAGGTGACCGGGTGGCAGGCCGGTGTCCCGGAGGAGGCGCTCCTCGTCGATGCCGCCCGGATGTCGGGCGACCGTCTCCAGCACGCGCAGGGCGTACTGGACCGAGTGCGTGCGCGCCGTCGGATCGGGCCGGAGTGTCACGGAAGACCCCCTGGAAGGTAGTGACCATCCGCTGCGTTGCCGAAGCGGGGGGTGACGGACATGTGTACACGATAGCCGTCAACACCCGTCCGTGCGTGGGCTGTTGCCACCTCGTCATATGCCGACAGCACGGAAGCGGAATATGGGGGCCCGGTGAAGGCCGGAAAGAACGGACGGCCGCGGCGCCCCGCCCGAGGGGCGCGGCGCCGCGGCCGTACGGCGGGGCGGGTCAGAGCACCGCGCTGAGGAACTCGCGGGTGCGCTCGTGCTCCGGGTCGGTGAAGATCTTTTCCGGCGCGCCGGACTCGATCACCCGACCGGAGTCGAACATCAGCACGTCGTCGGAGATGTCCCGCGCGAAGTTCATCTCGTGGGTGACGACGAGCATCGTGATGTCCGTGGTGTGCGCGATGTCGCGCAGCACGTCCAGGACGCCGGCCACCAGCTCCGGGTCGAGCGCCGAGGTGACCTCGTCCAGCAGCAGCACCTGCGGGCGCATCGCCAGCGCGCGGGCGATGGCCACGCGCTGCTGCTGACCGCCGGAGAGCTGCGTGGGGTACTTGTCGATGTGCTCGGTGAGCCCGACCAGTTCCAGCAGCTCGCGGGCGCGCTGCTCCGCCTCGTCCTTGGACATGCCCAGGACGTGCACCGGCGCCTCGGTGATGTTGCGCAGCACCTTCATGTTGGGGAACAGATTGAACTGCTGGAAGACCATGCCGATCTTCTTGCGCACCTCACGGACGTGCCTCTCGCCCGCCGGGACGAGCTGGCCGCCCTTCTGCTCGTGCGTGAGGTAGTCGCCGGCGACCTTGATGGTGCCGTCGTCCGGCTTGAGCAGGGTCATCAGCAGTCTCAGGATCGTGGTCTTGCCCGATCCGGAGGGGCCGATCAGGGTGACGTGCTTGCCCGAGGAGACGGTGAAGTCCAGGTTGTCCAGGACGACGTTGCTCCCGAAGCGCTTGGTCACGCCGTCGAAGCGGATGAGCTCGCTTCCGTCCACGGACGGGTTCGCGGTGGCGTTCGAAGGGGTGTGGTCACTGGACAAGACGACGCTCCAGAGCTCGAAGAAGAACGGATGCCGGGTACGCGATGACGATGAACGCGATACCGACGACGGTGATGGCCTCCGTGGTGAAGGTCTCGTTGCTGAAGGCCGACGCCTCTCCGAACATCTCGAAGGCGCCGATGACCGCGATCTGCGGCGAGTCCTTCAGCATGGACACCACGTAGTTGCCCAGCGCGGGCACGACCCGGCGGATGGCCTGCGGCAGGATCACCGAGGTCCAGGTGCGGACCTTCGGCAGACTCAGCGCGGTGGCGGCCTCCCACTGGCCGACCGGCACACCGTTGATGCCGGCGCGGTAGACCTCGGCGGTGTACGTCGAGTAGTGCAGGCCGAGGCCGATCACACCGGTGGTGAGCGGCGACATCGCAGGACCCCACTCGGGCACCACGTAGAACAGGAAGAACAGCTGCACCAGCAGTGGCGTGTTCCGGATGAACTCCGTGAACGCCGTCACCGGCCAGCTGATCCAGACCTTCTCGGAGCGCTGCGCGATGGCCCAGACCAGGCCGAGCGTGAACGCGATGAGCGAGCCCAGCAGCAGCGCCTGGAAGGTGACGATCACACCGTCCCAGAAGCGAGGCATGAACTCCTCGACGACACTCCAGTCCCATGCGTCGTTCATGCCGCGCCTCCCGCGCCGTGACTACGGGCTTCCGTGCTCATGCCGGTGGGGCTCAGCCGCCGGCTCAGCAGGCCGCCCTTCTTCTCTGGCTTCTGGCCGATGCCGGCCTTGGCCTGCCGCTCCAGAGCGCGCATGCCGCGGGTGAGTGCGAAGGCGATGACGAAGTACAGGACCAGGATCAGGGTGTAGATCGGCGCGCTCTCCACGTCGACGATCCTGATCAGGTTCGCCGCGAACAGCATGTCGGCGACGGTGATGGTGGAGACCAGCGCCGTGCCCTTGAGCAGCTCGATCAGCAGGTTGTTGAACGGCGGCACCATCTCGGGCCAGGCCTGCGGAATCTCGACCCGCCGCAGCCGCTGCATCTTGGTGAAGCTCAGTGCGATCCCCGCCTCGCGCTGAGCAGGTGCCACAGCGGCGAGGGCGCCGCGCACGATCTCCGAGCCGTAGGCCCCGTAGGTGAGGCCCAGCGCGAGCACGCCCGCGAACATCGGCACGAACTGGAGGTTCAGCAGTGTGGGCACCGCGAAGACCATCCAGAACATCATCACCAGCGCCGAGGTCCCACGGAAGATCTCGAAGTAGGCGCCGGAGAGGAAGCGGACGATCCACACGTCCGAGGTGCGCAGGATGCCGACGACGAACGACACCGCGGCGGCCAGCGCCGCGCTGTACAGGAGTACCTGGATGGTGATCCAGATGCCTGGCAGGAACCAGGTCGTGAACATGCCTGAGGTCATCATCAGGAGCACAGCTCCTTCGCCGTCAGATCGGTCATCTCGTCCTTCGTGAAGCCGAAGGGCTTCATCAGCTTGAGCAGACCGGCGTAGTCGTTCTCCTTGAGCTTCAGCAGCTCCTCGTTGAAGGCGTCACGCAGGTTCTTCTCCGACAGGCGGAAGGCGAAGCCGCCCGCGCCGTACATCGGCTCTTCGTCGACGTACGGCTGGAAGGCGTCGGTCGCCTCGACGCGGTCGGAGCCCTTCACCGCCCGCGTCACCGTGATGTTGGTGCCGGCGAACGCGGCGACCCGGCCGGAGCTGACCGCGCTCACGCCGGCCACCTGGTCGGGAAGGATGAGCAGGTCGCTCTCCTTCACGCCGTTGCCCAGCGCGTAGTCGATCTCGGCGTACGCCTCGCCGGTGGCGAGCTTCAGCCCCTGTTCGGCGATCTCCTTGTAGGTCTTGATGCCCTTCGGATTGCCCTTCGGCACGATGAAGGAGTCGAGCATGATGTAGTCGGGATCCGCGAAGAGCACCTGCTCACAGCGGACCGGGTTGATGTACATGCCCGCCGCGACCGTGTCGAACTGCTGGGCCTTCAGCCCGGGGATCAGCGCGCTGAACTCGACCGGGACGGCCTGGGTCTCCGGCACGCCCAGCTTCTCGAAGATGTACTTGGCGATGGCGGGAGCCTCACCCGTGGCCTCGCCCTCCTTGTTGACGAAGCCGTACGGCGGCTCGCTGGCGATGCCGAGCCGGACCACGCCCTTGTCCTGCAGGCGCTTGAGCAGGTCGCCCCCCTCGACCTTTCCCTGCGGCGGTGCGATGGTGCACCCCGCCGCGCCGAACGCACCGAACGCCGCCGCTCCTGCAAGGAGTGAGCGACGGCCGATACCTTTTCCTTCGAATGGCGTTCTCGCCCTGAGTGGTGGAGCCATGGGCGCGCGGCTACCCAAGCTGAGGAAAAGCATGCAGATCGTTTCCAGCCCTTGATGACACCGTTGTGGGCTTGACGACGGCGCCGGTATTGACAGGTCGCGCCAGTATTGACGGGCAGGAAGAAGATCCCCGCCCGACACGACGGCGGGGTCACCCGTCGGCACCGCCCCGGGGTACCGCGCCGGGCCAGAACGTGAGAGGGAGGCAGCATGCCGGACCGCTTCATCGAAGTGTCCCTGGACAAGCGAGGGGTGAGCTGCACAGCCAGGCTCCTCGACGATCGCGCGCCGATCACCTGTGACGCGGTGTGGAACGCGCTGCCCCTCGGCGGCGACGTGTACCACGCCAAGTACGCGCGCAACGAGATCTATGCCCTCCTCCCGCCGTTCGCCCCCGAGGAACCCCCGCTGGAGAACCCCACCATCACGCCCATCCCCGGCGACCTGTGCTACTTCACCTTCACCGACACGCAGTTGGGCACGAAGTCCTACGGCTACGAGACCGAGGCCAAGCATCAGGGCCGGAGGACCGTTGTGGACCTGGCGCTGTTCTACGAGCGCAACAACCTGCTGATCAACGGTGACGCAGGGTGGGTGCCCGGCATCGTGTGGGGGGCGGTCGTGGACGGCCTCGACCGGATGGCTGACGCCTGCCAGGACCTGTGGCGGGCCGGCGCGCTCGGCGAGACGCTCAGCTTCCGCCGCGCCTGACCCGCGCCCCGCACAGGCGCGTACGGCCCCCGCCCGAGGCGGGGGCCGTACGCGTACCCGAGGGCGTGCCGTCCGTGTCCCGAGGCCGCAGGCGGCCGGGTCGGGCCGGGTGCCCGGCGTCAGGCCGCGGGAGGCCGTACGCCGGAGGCCACACCCGCGCCGTACAGCGCGTGTGCCGCCCGCAGCACCAGCGCGTCCCCGTGCCGGGGTCCCACGATCTGGAGGCCGATCGGCATCCCGTCGCCGTCCACCCCGCAGGGCAGCGAGCACGCCGCCTGCTGGGTGAGGTTGAACGGGTAGGTGAAGGGCGTCCAGCTCGTCCAGCGCGGGTTCGCCGACCCGGCGGGCACCTCCACCCCGTTGCCGAACGCCGTGATCGGCATGGTCGGCGTCACCAGCAGGTCGTACTCCTCGTGGAAGCGGCCCATGTGCCGGCCCAGCGCCATCCGCTCGTCCACGGCGGCGAGGTAGTCCAGCGCGCTCATCCGCGCCCCCAGCTCGCTGACCTCCCGCAGGCCCGGGTCCATCCGTTCCCGTTCCGCGTCGGTGAAGAACTGCGTGGTGCGCGCCGCGCCGGAGAACCACAGCACGTGGAAGGACTCCACCGGGTCCGTGAAGCCCGGGTCCGCCTCCACCACGTCCGCGCCCAGGTCCGTGAGCAGCTCCACGCCGCGCCGCACGGCGGCGGCCACCTCCGGGTCCACGTCCACCTGCCCGCCGAAGCTGGGGGAGTAGGCGATCCGCAGGCCCGCCACCCCGCCCGCCAGGCCGTCGCGGAAGCTGCCCGCGACCGGGCCGAGCTGCGACCAGTCCCGCGCGTCCGGGCCGCTGATCACGTCCATCAGCAGCGCCGCGTCCTCCGCGTCCCGCGCCATGGGGCCGACGTGCGCCAGAGTGCCGAACGCGCTCGCCGGGTACATCGGCACCCGGCCGTATGTCGGCTTCAGCGCGAAGGTGCCGGTGAACGACGCCGGGATGCGCACCGAGCCGCCCGCGTCCGTGCCCAGGCTCAGCGGCCCGGCACCGACCGCCACCGCGGCCGCACTGCCGCCGCTGGACCCGCCCGCCGTGCGCTCCGGGTCGTACGGGTTGCCGGTCGCGCCGTGCCGCGGGCTGTCCGTCACACCCTTCCAGCCGAACTCCGGCGTGGTGGTCCGGGCCAGGAAGACGGCGCCGTTCTCCCGCAGCCGCGCCACCGAGGGGGCGTCCTCGTCCCACGGCCGGGAGTCCTCACCCACGGACCACGAGCCCTTGAAGGTGGGGACTCCGCGCTGCAGCAGGATGTCCTTCACCGTCACCGGCACCCCGTCGACCAGCCCGGCCGGTTCGCCGCGGCGCCACCGGTCCTCGCTGGCCCGCGCCTCCTCCAGCGCCGTCTCGCCCAGAAGGCGGACGAATGCGTTGAGCCGCGGCTGCGCGGCCTCGGCGTGCTCCAGCGCGGCACGGGTGACCTCGACGGGCGAGAAATCGCCGGCGGCGTACCCGGCGACGAGCCGGGACGCGGTCAGGGCGGTGAGATCGGACAACGCGGCCTCCTGAGTGCCGTGAGGTACGGGACGGTGGGACGGGTCAGGTCGCGGGGACATAGCCGAGGCCCTTGTCCACGACGTTGTGCAGCGGCTCGCCGGCGTACCAGCGGTCGAAGTTGTCCAGGAACTGCACGGCCAGGTCGTTGCGCCAGCCGACGGTGTCGCCGCTCATGTGCGGGGAGATCCACAGGCCGGGCGCCTCCCACAGCGGGCTGTCCTCCGGCAGCGGCTCGGTGTGGAAGACGTCGAGCGCCGCCCCGGCGATGCGCCCGCCGTGCAGCGCCTCCAGCAGGTCCGCCTCCACCACGTGCTGACCGCGGCCCACGTTGATGAAGTGCGCCCCCGGCTTCATCCGGGAGAACGCCGCCGCGTCGAACATGCCGCGCGAGGACTCGGTCAGCGGAGCGACGCACACCACCCAGTCGGCCCCGGCCAGAAGGGTGTTCATGCCGTCGATGGCGTGGACCCGTCCGAAGTCCGGATCCCCCTCCCGCTCCGTGCGCCCCACGAGATCCACCGTGACACCGAGTGCCATAAGCGTGCGGCCGATTTTCCGGCCGATCGGGCCCGAACCCACCACCACCGCCCGGGTGCCGCCGACGCGGAATGTCTCACGGTGCCGCCAACGCCGCTCGCGCTGCAATTCCCAGCTCCCGCGAAAATCCTTGGCCATGGCCACGACGAGACCGGTCACGTATTCGGCAATGGGCTGGTCGAATACGCCGCGTGCGTTGGTGATGACGGTGTCCGAATCCGCCAGCTCGGGCAGCAGCCGGTCCACCCCGGCGGACGGCGTGTGGACCCAGCGTGGGCGGGGTCCACCACCCGGCCACGCCTCCCGCACGGCGTCCGACAGGAAATCCCACACGAGCAGCACATCCGCCTCCGGCAGCCGCTCTGCCAGGGATTTCTCGTCCGCGTGCACCACCCTCGCGCGACCCGAGAGGCGGTCGAGGTCGGGCAGCGGATCGGTGTCCAGGACCAGTACGCAGGTGTCGGACATACAGGCGTCAACCAATCGGAGGAGGGTGGCCGGAGAGTGCCGTGCGGTGCGCCGGGCAGGGGTGGAAGGGCGTGTGACGAAGAGCCGCGAGGCGGCCCACCGGGAAGGATTGACCACGGTAGGTAGCGGGCTCTACATTCGTCAATGAAGGCATCTGTCCCGGCGTCCCGGCCCGGCCGGTTTTCCTTTTTCTTTCCCCCCATCCTCTTGGCATGTCCGCCACCCCTTCGTCTGTTTGGGGCTCGTGTAAATGGATGTCTCCTTCCTCGGTGGACCGCAGCCGCAGCGCGGCGTCGGAATCGTGGCACCCTTCGACTTCGCGCTGGACCGCGAGTTGTGGCGCTGGGTGCCGGACGACGTGTCGCTGCACCTGACGCGGACCCCGTTCGTCCCCGTCGAGGTCAGCCTCGACCTGGCCCGGCTCGTCAGCGAGCACGAGACGCTGCGCGAGGCCGTCAACGCGCTCGGCGCCGTGGCCCCCGAAGTGCTGGCCTACGCCTGCACGTCCGGCAGCTTCGTCGGTGGCACGGCGGGTGAACGCGCGATGAGCGTCGCGATGGAGAGCGCGGGCGAGGCACCCGCCCTCACCACCTCCGGCGCGCTGCTGGAAGCGCTGGAGGAGCTCGGCGTGCGCCGCGTCGCCGTCGTCACCCCGTACACCAAGTCGGTCACCGACTCGCTGGAGGACTTCCTCGGCGAAGCCGGCATCGCGGTCACCGGCCGCAGCTACCTCGGCCTCACCCGCGAGATCTGGCGCGTGCCCTACCGGGACGTGGTCGGCATGGCCCGCGAGGCGGTCGCCGACGACCAGCCCGACGCACTCTTCATCAGCTGCACCAACCTGCCCACCTACGACGTCATCCCGCAGCTCGAAGCGGAGCTGCGGATGCCGGTGGTCTCCGCGAACCAGGTGACCGTCTGGGCCGCGCTGCGCCGCATCGGCAAGGACGCCGTGGGCGCCTACCAGGCACTGCTTGACCCGGTGGCCCGACGCGGCCCGGCGGCGATGACGCCGACAGCGGCCGAGCCGGCGGTCGCGGAGGGCGAGCCCGTCGTCCGGGAGACCGTGTTCGAGCCGGTCGCCGAAGAGCTGCCGGGGGCGGCCGTGATGGAGGAGGAACCGGCCGAGCCGGTACTGCCCTCGCCCGCGACCGCAGCCGCGCCCTCCCCGGCCGACCCGGTGCTCGAAGGTCACGAGGTCGAGGCACAGCCCTGGTACGAGGAGTGGGGCAGAGGCCCGCAGCCTCCCGTGTAGGGCCTGTCCGGCGGAGCACGACGAAGGCTGCGACGGACGGTGTGCCGGGCCCTGCGAGGGCCCGGCACCGCCATGAAGGTACGGACACGGCGGCAGGCCGGTGTGCCCCGGCGCAAGGCCGGCGGGTCTCCGGCAGCGCTCCGGCAGAAACGAACGAACGAAAGAGACGAAGGAGGCGTAGATGGCGAACGCTGTGGGGTTCCTCTACCCCGGCCACTCGGCGGAGGACGACTACCCGCGGCTGGAGGGCATCCTGAACGAGACGGGCGCCGGTGTGCGCCTGCCCCTCGTGCACACCGACATCGGCGAGGACGCCCACCGGGCCGACGCGCTGCTGGAGATGGGTTCCGCCCACCGGCTCGCCGACCGCGTGGCGGAGGTCAAACGGCACGATGTCGAGGCCGTCGTCTGGTCCTGCACCAGCGCCAGCTTCGTCTTCGGCTGGGAGGGTGCGCACGAGCAGGTGCGCGAGCTGTCCGCCACGGCGGGCCTGCCCGCCTCCAGCACTTCGTTCGCCTTCGCCCGCGCCGTCCAGGCGCTCCGCGCCGAGCGCGTCGCGATCGCGGCGACCTACCCGGAGGACGTCGCGGAACTCTTCACCGCGTTCCTCAAGTCGGCCGGCGCGGAGGTGGTGTCGATGTGCGGTAGCGGCATCATCACCGCGGCCGAGGTCGGCACCTGGGGCAAGGAGGAGGTGCTCGCCCTCGCCCGCGGCGGTGACCACCCCGACGCGCAGGCCGTCCTACTGCCGGACACGGCGCTGCACACGGCGGCGTGGATTCCGGAGATCGAGGCGGTCCTCGGCAAGCCGGTCCTCACCGCCAACCAGGTCACCGTCTGGGAAGGGCTCCGCCTCCTCGACCGCACGGTCACCTGCCCGCCCTTGGGCCGCCTCTTCGGGGCGTAGCCGCGCCGCCCCGGGTGTGGGAGGGCTCCTCCGGGAGCCGTCCCACACCCGGGAAGCAGGCCCGGTGCCCGCCGCCGGCGCCTCACCCGTACCAGCGCGGGAATGACGCAGCCCGGCGCACGGTTGCCGCCTCACGAAGGCGCTACCGAACGAGAAGGCGAGCCCCACCCGTGAGTGACCCGGCGGCGAACAGCGAAGCGATACGCGGCGAGGCGAGGGGCACCGCGCCCGTCCCCCTCTCCGTCCTCGACCTGGCCACCGTCGGCGCCGGACACACCCCGACCGACGCCTTCCGCACCTCCGTCCGCCTCGCACGCCTCGCGGAATCCCGCGGCTTCACCCGCCACTGGGTGGCCGAGCACCACTCCATGCCGGGCGTCGCCAGCACCGCGCCGGCCGTGATCCTGGCGCACCTCGCCGCCCACACCGACCGCATCCGCCTCGGCTCCGGCGGTGTGATGCTCCCCAACCACGCCCCGCTCACCGTCGCCGAACAGTTCGGCACGTTGGAGGCCCTCGCGCCCGGCCGCGTGGACCTCGGCCTGGGCCGCGCTCCCGGAACCGACGGGCTCACCGCCTCCGCACTGCGCCGCACCGACCAGCCGCGCCCGGACGCCGACGAGTTCCCACAGCAACTACGGGAACTGACCCGGTTCCTCGACGACGACTTCCCGCCCGCGCACCGCTACCACGGCCGCGTGCACGCAGTGCCGGGGCCGGTCCAGGGCGGCGACGGGTCGCGTCCGCCGATCTGGCTGCTCGGCTCCTCCGGCTTCAGCGCCCGCCTCGCCGGGGAGCTGGGCCTGCCGTTCGCCTTCGCCCACCACTTCTCCGCCGCCCATACGCAGCCCGCTCTCGCCCTGTACCGGGAGACCTTCCGCCCCTCGGAGGCGCTGTCCGAGCCCTACGCGCTGATCGGCGTCTCCGCGCTCGCGGCGGGCGACGAGGAGGCGGCACGGCGCCAGGTCATGACCGGCGCACTGGCGATGCTGCGGCTGCGCACCGGACGGCCCGGACTCGTCCCCACGCCCGAGGAGGCCGCGGCGTACCCGTTCGGCCCGGCGGAGCAGGACTTCGTCGACGGGTGGCTGGCGAACGTGGTGCACGGCACCCCGGACGCCGTACGGGACGGGCTCGACGCGCTGGCCAAGCGCACCGGCGCGGACGAACTGATGCTGACGGCCAACGCGCACACCCCCGACGCCCGGGTCCGCAGCTACGCCCTGATCGCCGACGCGTACGATCTGCCGATCCTCTGACCTCCGCGACGGCACCACCGCGCGGCGAACCGTCCGCTCAGCCGGGCCAGTGCGCCGGCCGGGCGACCCGGTCCGGAAGCCGGGTCGCCGCGTCGCCGCGCGCGGCGTCCAGCTGTGACGGAAGCAGGAACAGCACGCCGGTGAGGTCCGCGCCCCGCAGGTCCGCGTCGCGCAGGTCGGCGCCGGTGACGTCGGCCGAGCGCAGGTCGGCCCGGCGCAGGTCCGCGGCGACCAGGCAGGCGCCCCGCAGGTTCGCCGCCCGCAGGTCCGCGCCCCGGAGGCGTGCCCCGAACAGGTCGGCTCCCCGGTGGTCCGCGCCGCCCCGGCTCCCGGGCACGGCGGTCGCCCGCACCTGCGCGCCGGTCGCCGACAGCAGCGGGTTGACCTCGGCGCGCACGCCGCCCACGTCGAGGGCCAGCAGCTCGTCCGGGCGTCCGCGGCTCAGCCGGTCGACGCGGGCCAGTGCCTCGCCCAGCGCGTCCCGAAGGTCGCCCTTCCGGGCGAGCCCGACCGCCTCGGTCAGGTACCGCAGCAGCTCGTGGAGCTGCCGCACCACCGGGAACACGGCGAACATCTCCCGCGCCAGGCCGTGGTGCCGACGCCAGTCGCGGCCCCCGTACGTGGTCTGTGACACCTTCTGTCCGGCACCGAGGCAGTCGTAGACGGCGCAGCCGGCCCAGCCGCGTTCGCGGAGGCGGGAGTGGATGCCGCAGCCGAAGCCGTCGCGGAGGTTGGCGCAGGGCGTCCCGGCTGGCTTGTCGACGGGGAAGTCGGTCGAGGCGACGAAGGGGAGCGCCACGCAGCACAGGGCGAAGCAGCGAGCGCAGTCCGCGCGCAGCGCCTCGGGCACGGGCGCGGGGTCGCGTGCGGGTGCGGCGTCGGGTGTCACGGTGGGGCATCCTCGCACTGGCGCCGCTCCCGTTCACCCCATTTTCCCGCGCGGCGGCGGACCCGTCGTGTTGCGGGAGCCGGAACGGGGGCCGGGGCGTCGCCGTCGACCGGGCCCGGCGTCAGGTGGAGGCGCGGGAGAGCCAGGCGGTGAGGGAGGGCGCGGGCATGGGCCGGGCGTAGTAATAGCCCTGCCCGGTGTCGCAGCCGATGCCGCGCAGCCGCTCCGCCTGCTCACGCCCCTCGACGCACTCCGCGGTGACCGTCAGCCCCAGCTCGTGCGCGAGCTGGACGAGCGCGGTCACGATTGTCTCGTCCGCGGGGTTCTCGTGCCGGGCGGTGCGGAAGCCGCTGACGAACGTGCCGTCCAGCTTCAGCGCGCGTACCGGGAGGCGGCTGAGGTAGGCGAGGTTGGAGTAGCCGGTGCCGAAGTCGTCGATCGCGATGCGCACGCCCATCTCGCTCAGCGCCTGCAACGCTTGGAGGGGCCGACCGGCCGACCCCATCACCGCCGACTCGGTCAGCTCCAGCTGCAGCAGCCCCGGGGGGAGTCCGGTGTCGTCGAGGATGCGTTCGACATCGGCGACCAGGTCGGAGTCCCACACCTGCCGCACGGCCACGTTGACGCTGACGTAGACCGGGTTGTGCGGGCGGTCGTCGAGCCATTGCCGCGCCTGCCGGCAGGAGGCGTCCAGCACCCACCGGCCGAGCGGCACGATGGCGCCGTTCTCCTCCGCGAGCCCGATGAATCGGTCCGGCCCGAGGGTGCCGAACCGCGGGTGCCGCCACCGTACGAGGGCTTCGGCGCCGTGCAGTGTCTCGTCGTCCAGTCCAACGATCGGCTGGTACTCCAGCGCGAACTCGCCCCGCTCCAGGGCGGGTCTCAGCGTGCTCGACAGCGCCTGGCGGGTGACGCGGTGGGCGTTGCGCTCCGGGTCGAAGAGCGTCCAGCGGCCCTTTCCGTCGGCCTTGGCCCAGTAGAGGGTCGTGTCGGCGGCCTGCATCAGGCAGGTGGCGGTCGTGCCGGCGGCTGCGCGCTCCACCACGCCGATGCTGGCGGACACCGCGAGCCGCTGCCCGGCCAGGTCGATCGGCTGCTGGAGCGCCCGCAGCACCGACTGTGCGAGGCCGGTCACCTGCGCGGTGTCGGCGGTGCTCTCCACCAGTACGGCGAACTCGTCGCCGCCGAGCCGGGCCACCAGATGCCCGTCGTTCTCCACGCAGCTCGCCAATCGCCGGGCCACCGCCTCGAGCAGCCGGTCGCCGACGCGGTGGCCGAGGGTGTCGTTGACCGCCTTGAACCCGTCCAGGTCCAGGTAGCAGAGCCCCACGCGGCCGGTGGCGGTCTCGCGCAGCGCGGCGGAGAGCCGTTCGAAGAACAGGGCGCGGTTGGGCAGCCGGGTCACGGGGTCGTGCATCTGGAGGTGCCGCAGGCGCTTCTGGAGCGCGCGGCGCTCGCTGATGTCCACCACCGACAGCAGTGCCCGGCCCTCCTCCGCGTCGGAGACGGGCGTGGTGGGCGTGACGGTGATCTCGGCCCAGAGAGAGTGGCCGTCGGCGTGCTTGAGTCGCCGGGTGCACGACATCCGGTCGGTCCGGCCGCGCAGCGCCTCGTGGTAGGCGCTGCGAGTGCGGCGGTCGGTGCCGATGCCGGTCAGGTCGGCGATCGGGGCGGCGACGAGGGCGTCCGGGTCGGTGCCGAGCAGGGCGCCGAGCGCGCGGTTGGCGCTGCGCACCCGGCCCTCGTGGTCGACGACCGCCATCGCGAACTGCGCGGCGTTGAAGGCGGCGCGGAAGTCGCTGTCGCACGGGGCGGCGGGCGGCTGATCGTGGTCACCGTACGTGAGATTCCGCGGTGGGGTCGTGGAGGCGGTCGCGGCGTCATCGTCCGGTCCGCCTGAGGGTCCGTTCACCGATCGCTCCCCACGGGACTCGTCGCGTGCGGCGCCGGTCGGGTGACTGCCCTGGTCCACCTGGCGGCCGGTCCGCGCTGGAAATGTGCCGATCATAGAGGCTGTCCGAGCGGCCGAGCCAGCAGCGGCGCGGGGGCGCACGAGGCACGGCGTGCGCCTCGCGGGCGTACGCCCGCGCAGACGAACGGTCCCCGAACGGCGTACCTGCGGCGCTTCGCCCGGCAGGGCGAGGGCTGGGCAGAACATCACACACGGTGTCCGACACGGGGATAACCCGATCGGACTAACGGTAGGCGACGTACTGGACGAAGCGGGACATGCTGGACGGGACCGAAATGGCTCGTCCAGGAGGTCGTACGTGGCGGTTCCGAGGAGACGTGAGCGGGTGGAGGGCCGGCCGGTGCTGCGCCGCACCTCGTCCGTGCTCACGTCCCTGGCCGCGATCATCGGCACCGCGCTGGTCGCCGGCCCGGCCACAGCCGTCGCTCCGCCCGGGGAGTGCGTCCTCCCGCGCACCGATGCCCACCACACGGAGGGCGTCGACGGCTGGGACTCCGCCTATCCCCGTCCGCACCGCCGGGCGGACGCCCTGATGCTCTTCCTGTCCTTCCCGGACTGGGAACCGATGATGAAACCCGGCGCGCTGGTGCGCGACCACTTCCCGATGACCTCGGACTTCTTCGCCCGCGCCTCCTATGACACCTTCTCCCTCGAAGTGCACCCTCGGGAGCGCTGGATCGAGATGCCCGCCGCCTCCACTTCCTACGGCATACAGCGCGACTGGGACCCGGTGCTGCGCGGCGCCTACCTGCGCGACGCCCTGAGCGCGGCCGACCCGCACGTGGACTTCTCCGACTACGACGTGGTCTATCTCGTCGCCGACCCGGACGCGCCCGGCGTGAACTCCGACGCGACCAAGGTCGTCAACTTCGAGGAGCCGGCCGTCCTGGACGGCCACGAGGTGCAGCGCGTCGTCACCGTCTTCGAACGCCACCCGCCCGACCGGTACGTCCTCGCCCACGAGACCGGCCACCTCTTCGACCTGCCCGACCTCTACCACCGGCCTGTCGAGGGCGGCGCCGACTGGGACACGTTCGTCGGCGACTGGGACGTCATGGGCAGCCAGTTCGGACTCGCCCCGGACCTCCTCGGCTGGCACAAGTGGAAGCTCGGCTGGCTGGGGAAGCGCAACGTCGCCTGCGTGGCGGACGACACCGGTACCACGCGGCACACGCTGCGCGCGCTCGGGGCGCCGCTCGACCCGGGCTTCCTGCTGCGCCGCGACACCCGCCTCCTGGTGGTGCGCACCGGACCGCACGAGGTGCTGGCCGTCGAGGCGCGGGCCCCCGTCGGCAACGACATCGGGGTGTGCACCAGCGGGGTGCTGCTCTACCGGGTGCGTTCCGACGCCGACTCGGCGGAGGGGCCGGTGGAGGTGATCGACGGCCACCCGAAGAGTTCGGCGTGCCGGCGCAGCTCGGTGTACCCGCCGTTGGCGGACGCACCGCTCGGCCTCGGCGAGCAGATCGTGTTGGAGGAGGCGGGCGGCATCCGCGTCCGCGTCGCGGACCGGGGCGCCGCGGACGGCGGCTGGTCCGTGCAGATCACCCGGGGTCCCGCGGCGACCCGGTGACCCCGGCCGACCCGACGGATCCCGCCGGAAACATCGAAGGCCCCCCGCCGGAGCGGAGGGCCTTCGACCGTCTGTGCGCCGCCAGGGACTCGAACCCCGGACCCGCTGATTAAGAGTCAGCTGCTCTAACCAACTGAGCTAGCGGCGCCTGCTGACGTCGTAGACCTTAGCACCACGGTCCTGCGGAAAGAAAATCGATACTTGGCTCCTCCCGGACGGCCCGCCCGGACCGCCGGGACGGGGGCGGCGTACCTCCCGACCAGGCCGTACGTACGCGCGCACATATGCCCACAGCAGCATCTCCGGCCCGGGCAGCCACGGGTGCCGCACGTCCGGCGCCACCAGCCAGCGCGAGAGGGACGCGGAAGCGGCTGCAGGCGACAGCGGCGGGACCGTCACCGTGTCCCCGGCGCCGTGGCAGAGCAGGCGGCGGCCCCCGGTCTCCCGGCGCGGGTCCGCGCGACGGCTGCCCCACTCCTCCCAGTCGAGCAGGGCCGGCAGCCGGCCGGCCGTACCGGGCGCGCAGAACAGCAGCATCCTGCCCTGGTGGACGGCGACCGGTCCGCTGCCCGGCCCCGTCGACCACAGCCGGTCCAGCAGCCGCCGCCCGTCCACCTGCGAGGCGGACACCACGTCGAACGCCGTGCCGCAGGGCAACACGCTGGGCGCGGTGGGACGCAGCGCCCACAGGGCGTGCACGCTGCGCGGGAAGCAGCTCGCGGAGGCGAGCCAGTCGGCGCCGGCGAGAGTGACGTGGGCGGCGGGACAGTCGGCCGGATCAGCGGGGTTGCTCATGGCATATACATCTAGCGACCTCGCGGGGACGGAGTGTGGAATTGACGGAAACCCGCACGGGAGGGACGGATGTCCGGTACCTTCCGTCCCCCGCACTGCGGTGCGGCGCACGCTGCCGTGCCGTGCGCCGGGGGCGCACCACGGGGCGGGGTGCGCCCAGCTGTTGCACCGGGGGACCGGTCGGTCTGTCAGTCGTGCGTGCGTTCGGAGAGCAGCTCGCGCCCGAACTCGATCATCTTGTGCGCGTAGTCCTCGGTCCAGTCCGCCCGTTCCGCGATCACGGCCGCGGGCAAACGGTCGAAGCGCTTGGGGTCGGCGAGCTGAGCCGCCGCGACGGCCTGGAACTCCATGGCCCGGTCGGCGGCCGACCGGAACGCGAGCGTCAGCTCCGTCGCCCGTGACAGCAGCTCGCGCGGGTCCTCCAATGCGTCGAGGTCGAAGAAGTGCTCGTCCTCGCCGGAGGCCGCCGCGGGCTCGAAGAGCAGTGCGGCGGGACGCCGGAAACGCGGTGTGCCGCCGCCGTTGCCGGCGGGGTCGGGAGCCGGGTGCGGCTCGGGCATGCGAGTACCTCCAGGTCGACTGCCACCCCCATTCTCCCCCCGAAGCGCCGTCCGACTCCTCCTGCCGCGTCACGTCCGCCGCAGCCGACCCCGACCCGTCTCGCACCGGGTCCGGGCGACCGGCCCGCCCGTGGACGGCCGTCAGAGCGCCACGCGGTGTTCCGCGAGGAGGGCCAGCACCGCGTGGTTCGCCTCCCAGCCGTCGGGGAACTTCACGGTGACTCCGAGCTGCACCGGTTCCGTCGAGGGATGGTCGTCCAGCAGCTCCGGGACGCCCGCCCGGCACACCACGATGCAGGCGTGCCGGTGGCGGGAGGCGAGCACGCACAGGCGACCCGTCTCCAGGTGGAACGCGGTGGCGTCCGGACGCCCGGACAGCGGATGCAGCACCACCGTGACGTCGAACTCCCGTCCCTGGAGCCGGTTCGCGGTGTCCACGACCACGTCCGTCACGTCACGGGCGGCGAGCGCGGCCCGCACCGCGGCGGCCTGGTCACGGTGCGCGGTGCCCACCGCGACCCGGTCCGCCGTCAACGGCACACCCTCGTGCGACCGTTCGCTCCGCGTCTCGCCGTCCCGCGCCAGCAGCCGCCGCACCACGTCCGCCACCGCGGCGACCGCCTGCGGGTCGGTGCGCGGCGTGTGCCGGGCCGGCAACTCCAGCAGGCCCCAGCCCGACGCCGCCGCCTCGTCGATCACCCGGTCCACGGGCGACCCGTCCGGCGCCCCGGCGAACGCCAGCGTGCGGTCGCCCGGCCCCGTGCCGCTGGTGAACGGCGTGAACGGATAGAACGCACGGGAGACCAGCGGCGCCGCCGAGGCGGGCAGCCGCCAGGACACCGGCAACCGGTGCTGCGGTAGGTCCGGATTGTGCGCGAGCAGCGTGCTCACCGCGCTCGCCGACGGGTCGTACGTCAGGCCCGCCCACTGCTCCACCCCGACCTGGCTGAACGGGTCGAGCTGACCCGGGTCGCCCACGAAGAGTGCCCGCTCGAACAGCCCGGCCACCGCCAGCAGCGCGTCCGACCGCATTTGGTACGCCTCGTCGACGATGGCGTGCTCCCACGGGGTGTCCGTCTTCACCCAGGCCCACTTGGCGGCCGTCGAGACCACCACGGGCAGCTCCGCGAGGTCGGCCGCCTTCGCCGACGGACGCACCGACGGATGCGCGTCCAGCACCCGGTCGTACGGCTCCGGGTCGCTGCTGTGCAGCCGCCCCACGGGAAGCTCCGGGTCCTCCCGCGCGAGACGGTCCACCAGGTCGTCCACCTGCGCGTTCGTCTGCGCCACGATCATCAGCCGCCGCCCGGCCGCGGCCAGTTCCCGTGCCGCGCGCACCACGAGCGTCGACTTGCCCGCCCCCGGCGGCGAGTCCACGACCACGCCGGGCCGGTCGCCGTGCAGCGTGTCCCGCAGGATGGCCGCCGTCGCCTGCGCCGCCGCCTCGCCGGGCGGCAGGCCCGCCCGCGCCCGCGCGAGGCTCACCACACCCGCCGCGTCCGCACGGGCGTCGCCGGTCACCGTCACAGGAAGTCCTCCGCGGTCTCGGGGTCGGGGGGATCGGCGGGCCGCAGCACCCGCAATGCGGTCTCCGCGCCAGCCTCGGGGGCGCTCTCACCCCTGGTGGCGGCCTCGGCGGCCTCGGCGGCCTCGGCGGCGTCGACGAGGGCGGCGGGTGCGGCGAAACCGCCGGGCGGGCCGCCGTGCGTCCAGGGGGTGTCCTCCGGCTCCGGCAGGCCCGGTCCGCCGCGCGGACTGTGCTCGAAAAGCGTCCACACCAGACGGTCACCGGGCTCCGGGACGGAACCCGGCGCCGGCTCCTTGCCGCGTCCCATGCCGTTGGTCAGCCGCAGGGTGAGCAGACCCTCGCCCGGCACGCCGGCCAGCTCCGCGCTCTGCTTGGTGGCGCCGTCGCCGAGCCTCCGGTGCACCGTGCCGCGCTCGGCCAGATGCGGCCTGTCGTCCGTGCGGACGGTCACCAGAGGACGCGGTCGCGGCCGCTTCCCTTCCGACCACGCCTCCTCCACGCCGACCACGACCCCGGCGAACGCCTCCCCGGCCAGCCGGCGGGCGGCCATGACCAGCGGGTCGTCCAGCGCCTCCTGCGCGTCCAGACGGGCCTGCGCCTGCTCTCGCGAAGCCAGCTTGTTCGCCGCGGTCACCGCGTCGTCCCGCTTGGGCTGCGGCGGCTCGCCCGCGCGCACCCGGTCACGGTGGTGGGTGTAGGAGAAGCGGTCACGGCGCCAGCGGTCGGCGACGCTCGCCCCCTCCGGCAGCGCACGCAGCAGGTCCACGCCGTGCCACACGGACCGCCACGTCGGCAGCAGCTGACTCTCGATCAGGTCGTGGATCTCCTGCTCCGCTCCCGTCAGCCCGGCGTCGAAGCGCTGGACGGCCGGTGCGAGCCGGTGGTTGTCGAACGCCGGGTCCGTCGCCGGACCGGCCGGCGGGGTGAGCAGCAGGCCCTTCGCGTCCCGCGCGGTCTCCGCTTGCAGCGCGGCCGCCGCGCCGTCGTCGCGGCCGTCCTCCGCAGCTTCGATCCAGGCCAGCAGCGCGCCCAGGTGCTGGTCCTCCAAATGGCTCTGGCCGGTGGCCCAGTGCCGGGTGAGTAGTTCGGTCATCGCCACCAGAAGCGCGGAGCCGGGCACCCGGGCGCGCTCGCCGTAGTGCGTGAGCCAGCGGCCCAGCAGCGGCACGTGCGCCGGGGCGGGGTGCGGGGTCTCCGGGTCCTGCTCCGCGGTGCGGCGGAACCGTGTCGACCGGCCCAGCAGGCGCACGAAGTCGACGCCGGGACCGTTCGGGACGATCAACTGCGGTGCGTCCGCGCAGAGTTCCGTCTCCTCGCCGCCGCGCTCCCCGTGCTCGACCTCGTCCTGGGCGGACTCCAGGTGCGGCAGCACGATCTCCGCCAGCGCGGCGAGGAACGCGAACCGCAGGTCGCGGTCGCGCGGCTGCGGCACCACCAGCAGCCGCGGGGCGTCCCGGTCGGTGCCGACGAGCGCGCCGAGCGGCGCCCCCGCCTCGCCCGCCGTGGTCAACGGCACCAGCACCATGGGCCGTTCGGCCAGATGGCGGTGCCGCACGGTCGCGGCCGGCTGCGCACGTCCGGCCGCGACGGCCTCCATGCGCGCCAGCGCACCGATCAGCGACATGCCCCCTCCTTCCGCCTGGCCGATGCCTGTGGACCGCGGGTGCGCACCGCTCCGTGCGCCGCGCGTCCCTCGGGCCGGGCACGGAACGACGTCGCGGAGCGCTTCAGGACGGCGGTCACCGAGCGCCGTCCCCGGACGCACGGGAGGCGGCCAGCGCCTCGGCACGAAGGCGCGCGGCGCGGCGCAGCGCGGCGGCCGCCGGTTCGCCCCCACCCTCGGAGCCGTCGCCGTCGCCGTCGCCGTCGCCGTCGGCGTCGCCGGCCGAGGCCGCCGACAGCACCGCCTCCACGGAGGTCAGTCCCCCGAGTTCACCGCGCACCGACCGGCCCAGCGTGGTCACCGCGCCCGCCTGGCGGGCGCCGTCCCGGCAGTGGAACGCCAGCTCGCACCCGGCCAGGCACTCCGGGGCGTACTGCGCGGGCACCTCGGCCACGGCCGACGCCAGCCGGTCCGCCGGGAGCGTCGGCGCGAAGCTGGTGCCCTCTGGCACGTCGGCGGCGATCTCGTCCAGCCGGGTCAGCCGCGCGATCTGCCGACGGGTGCTCGCCACCTGCTTGCGCAGGTCCACGAGCGCTGCGGCGGGCAGGTTGGTGAAGTCCTTCGGGCACACAAGCAGCGCGTCCGGCCGTACGACCGGCTCGGTCTCCGCAGCGGAGCCGGAGAGGGGCACGGTCTCCAGCGCCAGCGCGTACACGGCCGCCTGCCGGGCCGCCGCGCCCACCTTCGCCGGGTCGGCCGAACCGTCCAGCACCGGGAAGGACTTGATCTCCACGACCGTCCGGCTGCCGTCGGGGTGCACGGCCACGGCGTCCGGCTCCAGGTACACCGGCGAGCCCGCCACCCGCAGCGTCAGCATCGGGTGGTCCAGCAGCGCCCAGCCGCCCTTCGCCGTCGCCTCCGCGAGCGCGAGCCGGGTGCGCTCCGCCCGCCCCACCGGGCCGGCCGCCGCCAGGTCCGGCACCGCCACCTCGCCCGGCTCCGACGGCGCGGTCTCCCCGGTACGCCCGCACAGCAGCCGTATCAGTTCGGCGCCGCCGTCCCCCTTGACCCGGGCCTCGAACGCGTTGCCGCGGACGAAGGCGAACTGCGACTGGCCGAACGCGGCCGGCGCCCCCAACGCCTCGGCCAGCGCGGCCTTGTCGACCCCGGCGCCGTCGAGCAGCGCGCGGCGGCGGCAGCCGGGATTGGCCGCGAGGGCGGCCAGCGCCCGCGCGTCCAGCGGGCGGGGCGGCACGTCCCGGCCTCCTCGCAGTTCGGCGAGCCGCCGGTGCAGGGCGGAGTGCGGGGCCGGCACGGCGGAGGTGCCGGGGGAAGTCGTCATAGGCTCACGCCTCGGGCGTCGTCGGTCTTTCCGTATCGAGCCGCAGTGTCGCATCCGGCACCGACAACGCCCGCCGACCGGGGTCCGCGGAACAGTCCTGCCGCCGGGTGATGATGGGGCGCGCACGCAGCGCACGCAGCGCAGCGCACACACCCCGGACACTCGGCGAGAGGCGGCTTCCCGGTCATGGCAGCACCCCGCATCCTGCTGGTACGGCACGGCGAGACGGAATGGTCCCGCAGCGGCCGTCACACCGGACGTACCGACGTACCGCTCCTCGACGAGGGGCGGCGGATGGCCGAACGACTTGGCGCGCGCCTGCACCGCGCGCCCTGGAACGGTCTGCCCGGCGTGGAGGTCCGCACCAGCCCGCTCGCCCGCGCCCGCGACACCTGCGAGCTGGCCGGATTCGGTGACCGCGCCACTGAGTGGGACGCCCTGCGCGAGTGGGACTACGGCGCCTACGAGGGGATGACCTCGCCGGAAATCCGCGCGCAGGTCGGCGGCGACTGGCAGGTCTGGCGCGACGGGGCGCGGGACGGTGAGTCGCTGACCGACCTGTCGCGGCGCGCCGACGAGATCGTGGCCTGGGCGCGGTCGGCGGATCGCGACGTGCTGGTCTTCGCGCACGGTCACCTGCTCCGTGCGCTCGGCGCCCGCTGGCTCGGCGAACCCGTCGGCCACGGTGCCCGGCTGGTCCTGGACCCGGTCGGCCTCTCCGTCCTCGGCTGGGCCTACGACGCCCCCGCCCTCTCCCGCTGGAACGACACCGGCCACCTCGACGAGAACATGTCGCTCGACCGATGAGAGGGACGCGGGGAGGCCGACTCCGGCGCGGACGCCCCGTGTCGACCGGTCAGACCGGATCGGTGAAGGAGACCGGCTTGTCGGCGGCGCGGGCGTACGCGATCTCCCGGCTCGTGGACACGCCGACATACCCGCCGGGGTTGATCACCAGAACCCGGTCGGCCAGGTCGATCTTTCGCAGGTGGAGTCGGGGCTGCCCGGCCGTCTGCACGGCGGACCGCTCCGCCTCCCGCACGTGGCACGCGCTACGCGTGCTCGGCGCGGGGGGCGGGGAGGCGGGGCAGGAGGGCGGAGACGGAGGGTTCGCGGCGGTGGGGGGCGAGGCGGGACGCGGTGACGGCCAGCATGCTGCGGATGCGCGTCGACCTGACCGGCCCCAGCAGTTCGAGCACGTGCGAGGCGGCGGCGGCCGCCTCGTCGGGTCGGCCCGCGGCGGCCAGGTCACCGGCCAACTCGGCGGTGAAGAGCGCCCGATTGCGCACGAAGTGCGGCTCCTGGAGGGCGACCGCGCGCCGCGCGTGCGCCACGGCGGGTCCCCAGGCCCCCAGTGCCGACCAGCACTGAGACTCCAGGCCCTCCATCTCCGCCTCGCCGAAGAACGTCATCCACGGCGGGTCGTCGTCGGACGGGCCGCGTGCGAAGAGGCGGTGCGCCCGTACGAGGGCGTCCTCGCAGGCGGAACGGTCGTCGAGCCCCGCCCACCCGCCGGCCTCCCGCAGGGTCAGCAGCGACAGCAGGCGGGAGGAGCCGAGGTGCTGCGCGGCCTGGTGTCCCGCCTGTGCCGCGCGTACGGCCTCCCGCGGGCGGCCGGCGTCCCGCGCGAGGAAGGCGGTGTTGCAGAAGGCGTGTGCCTCCAGCGCCGGGTCCCCGGAGACGCGCGCGGTGGCGAGGGCCTCCGCGTAGTGGGAGCGGGCGTCGGCGAAGCGGCCGGAGTCGTGCGCCAGCCAGCCGACGGAGATGGCCAGTTCACCGGCCCCGGAGTGCAGCCGGTCCGCGACCGCTCGGCGTGTGGTGCCCGCGTCGAGGTAAGCGTAGGCGGACTGCAGGGCCGTGCCCGCGCGGCGGTAGAGGCCGTCGGCGCCGTGCCGGTCGTCCAGCAGGCGGATGCGGTGGACGGCGTCCTCCACCGCTGCGGCCTCCGTCTCGCCGGCGCGGCGGACGGTCGTCGTGGCGCCGCCCGCGCCGGTGTACCGTCCGTCGCCGGTCAGCGAGACGGCGACCAGGGCGGCCGGGCCGCCGGTCATGAAAGCGCGACGTAGCACGTCGCTCTCCTCGTCGTTCTCGTTCGTGATCGCGTACTCGGCGTCGTGCTCTGCACCGGAGTGGTGTGCGGGCCGGTCGTGGTCGACGACGGTCCCGGCAGTGTCCCCCCGGCGCGTCAGGGCGGACGGAGGCGTGGTCTCACCTCCGTGCGCCCCTCGCACGCGTGCGGCGCGCCCGCGGACCGACTCCCGTGGTGCGAAGCCCAGGTCGGCGAGCGTGCGGCCGGGGAACATGTGCAGGAACACCCGTTCGTAGGCGTAGTTGGGGCACCGGATCTCTCCGGCCTCCACCCGGCCCACGTAACGGGCGTCGCACGCTACCTGTTCACCGATCTCACGCGCCGACCTGCGGACCGCTGCTGCGAATTCCCCTGGTGATAGCGGACCCCGCAGTCTTCGGAAGGCCGTGTTGGGTCCGCGTCTCGGCCCCGGTGACGTGGATGGTGACGACGCCATGGCCGGACCGTACCGGCTGTGACGGGAGCACCACGCACGGTTTGACCATAAAACGGAATTCCCCACCGTGATCTGCCATGAACTGCCATCCTTTGCAGCGTTCCGCCGCCGTGGCCGTTGACGCCGCCGCGCGTTGGACTCGGCACAGCGACGAGTCGAGGAGGCGCGCGTGCGGGACAGAGGAGTGAGGGCGAGCAGTTCGGTTGCCGGCGCGATCCGCCTGCCCGGGGAACCGTGCGACCTGGTGACCGTGCCGGCCCGGCAGGGGATGGAGGCCGTCGACATCCTGCGGCTCCGGGAGGGCGTCGGCCAGGTGCTGCACGACGGGCCCTGCGACACCCTGGGCTTCCTGGTGCCGCCGGGCACCGCGGCGGCCTGGGACCTGCCGGGCAGTGCCTGTACGCAGACCTTCCAGCCCGGTCCGCGGCCCCTCGCCGAGCCTCCGGTCAGCGGCACCGGATGGCTGGTGCCGCCGGAGGGCGCGCAACTGCGCACCACCGAACCGGCCCGGCTGCGCGCCGCGCTCGGTGAGGCGGCCCGCACCATCGAGGCCGTCGACCGCTGCCGCTGAGCCCGGCCGACGCCCGGCCGTCCTCCCCGGCCGCACCGCCCGCGATACTGGAGGGCGTGGCGAGGAGACGACGGGACGACGCGGGCCGGCGGCGCACGCGGCAGCACCGCGAGGAGCCGGCCGAACCGGTCGGCGGCGGACTCGCCCGGCTGGAGCCGGACCCGGACCGTCCGCGCGCCTGGACGCTCACGGTGGACGACGCCCCGCAGTCGCACGTCGACCTGGACGATCCGGCGTACCTGGACTTCGCCTATCAGCGCCGCCTCGGCCATGTGCTCGACCTGGCCGCGCCGCCGAGCCGCCCGCTGCGCGTGCTGCACCTCGGCGGCGGCGCCCTGACCCTCGCGCGGTACGTCGCCGTGACCCGGCCCCGCTCCACGCAGCAGGCCGCCGAGACCGACACCGCGCTGACCGCCTTCGTACGCCGTGCACTGCCGCTGGACCCCGGATGGCGGATACGGGTGCGGTCCGGCGACGCCCGCGCGGTGCTGGCCCGCGTACCGGACGGGTGGGCCGACGTGGTGCTGAGCGACGTCTTCCACGGAGCACGCACGCCCGCCCATCTGACCAGCGTGGAGTTCGTCGCCGACGGGCGGCGCGTGCTGCGTCCCGGCGGGGTGTGGGCGGCCAACCTCGCCGACGGCGGCGGACTGACGCACCTGCGAGGGCAGGTGGCGACGGTGGGCGAGGTCTTCCGCGAGGTGTGCGCCGTGGCCGACCCGGCGGTGCTGCGCGGGCGGAGGTTCGGCAATGTCGTGCTCGCGGCGTCCGACGCGGGCCTCGACGTGGCCGAGTTGACCCGGCGGGTCGCCGGAGACCCGCACCCCGGACGGGTCGAGCACGGCGCCGCGCTGGCGTCGTTCGCCGCCGGGGCGAAGCCGGTGACGGACGCGACCGCCGCGCCTTCACCGGCCCCACCGACCGGTTCGTTCTAGGCGTGTTGTCCCGTCACCAACGTGCCGGGACAACACACCTAGACGGTCGGATCGCCCGGCAGCAGGCCCGTCCGGCACACCTCGGCGTACCAGGCGGCGCTGGACTTCGGCGTACGGCGCTGCGTGGCGTAGTCGACGTGCACGGCGCCGAAGCGCTTGGTGTACCCGTAGGCCCACTCGAAGTTGTCCAGCAGCGACCACAGGAAGTAGCCCCGCACGTCCGCGCCCTCGGCCATCGCCCGGTGCACCGCGGCGAGGTGGCCGTGCAGGTAGGCGATGCGCTCCGGGTCGTCCACCCGGCCGGTGGCGTCCGGCTCGTCCGCGCAGGCCGCCCCGTTCTCCGTGATGTACAGCGGCAGCCCGGGAACCTCCCGGGTGAACCCCAGCAGCAGGTCCGACAGGCCGGTCGGGTCGATGCTCCAGCCCATGTCGGTGCGCGCGCCCGGGGGTTGGTGGAAGGCGACCCGGCCGGCCCCCGGCCAGGGGGAGTGGGTGCTGGCGCCGTGGCCGTCGCTGCGCTCCACGTCGCCGCTGTCGACCGCCGACACCAGGGACGGGGTGTAATAGTTGACGCACAGCGCGTCCAGCGGCTGGTGGATCAGATCCAGGTCGCCGTCCCGTACGCAGGACCAGTCGGTGATCCGGGCGGTGTCCGCGAACAGGTCCTCGTCGTAGCGGCCGTGCAGCATCGGGCCGGTGAAGACGCGGTTGGCGAGCGCGTCGATACGCCGCGCCGCGTCCCGGTCCGCCTCGGAGTCCGAACGGGGACGCACTGCGGCGGGGTTGAGGCTGACCATCGCCTGCGCCCGGGACGGCAGCACCGTCCGCAGCGCGGAGACGCCCAGCCCGTGGGCGAGGTTGAGGTGGTGGGCGGCGTGCAGCGCGGCGGCCGGGTCGGTGCGACCCGGCGCGTGCACACCGGAGCCGTAGCCGAGGAAGGCGCTGCACCAGGGCTCGTTGAGGGTGGTCCACATCTCCACCCGGTCGCCCAGCGCCTCCCCGACGAGTGCCGCGTAGTCGGCGAAGCGGTACGCCGTCTCACGGGCCGGCCAGCCGCCCGCGTCCTCCAGCTCCTGCGGGAGGTCCCAGTGGTAGAGGGTCAGCACCGGCGTGATGCCCGCGTCGAGCAGTTCGTCGGTCAGAGCGCGGTAGAAGTCCAGGCCCTGCTGGACGGCCGGGCCGCGCCCGGTGGGCTGCACCCGGGACCAGGAGACCGAGAAGCGGTAGGCGCCGAGTCCGAGCCGCGACATCAGCGCCACGTCGTCCCGGTAGCGGTGGTAGTGGTCGCACGCGACGTCGCCGGTGTCGCCGTTCAGCGTCCGGCCGGGGGTGTGGGAGAAGGTGTCCCAGATGGACGGCGTGCGTCCGTCCTCCCGCGCCGCCCCCTCCACCTGGTAGGCGGCGGTGGACGCACCCCACACGAAGCCGGGCGGAAACCGGCGGGTCGCGGATCCCGTCGTGGAGGGTGCCGGAGTTGCTGCAGTCATGGAAGCGCTCCCAATTCAGGTCTGGGCCGTCCGCCCGGAACAGTCACGTCAAGAGGGTCCGGCGGGCCGGCGAGTGGTTGCGGGTCAGCCCTTCACGGCGCCCTGCATGATGCCGCCGACGATCTGTCTGCCGAACAGGGCGAACACCAGCAGTAGCGGCAGCGTGCCCAGCAGGGATCCCGCCATGATCACCGACTGGTCGGGGATGTAGCCGCGGTCGAGGCCGGTGAGGGCGACCTGGACGGTCGGGTTCTCCTGCGTCAGCGCGATGATCGGCCAGAAGAACTCGTTCCAGGCGAGCACGAAGGTCAGCATGCCGAGGACCGCCATGGCGGGCCGGGCCACCGGGAAGACCACGTGCCACACGACGCGCAGGCTGTGCGCGCCGTCCACCCGCGCGGCCTCGATCAGCTCCGTCGGCAGCGCGCTGACCAGGTACTGCCGCATGAAGAACACGCCGAACGCGCTCACCATCATCGGCAGGATCACCGCCTGGAGCTGGTTGGTCCACTCCAGTTCGGCGATCGCCATGTACAGCGGCACCACGCTGAGCTGCGGCGGGACCATCATCGTCCCGATCACCAGCAGCATCAGCAGATTCTTGGCGCGGAACCGCAGCTTGGCGAAGGCGAAGCCGGCCAGCGTGCCGAAGAGCACCGTGGCGACCGTGACGGAGCCGGCGACCACGACGGTGTTGAACAGCGCCAGCCCCATGTTGGCGTCGAACCACGCCGTCCAGAGGTTGGTGAACAGGTTCTGGCCGAACCAGAAGGGCGGTGGCGTCTCGGCGAGCCGTTCGTTGTCGCGGGAGGCGGCGATGGCCGTCCACACCAGCGGGAACAGCGAACCGACGGTGAAGACGGTCAGCACCGTGTACGTGATCCAGCCGCCGTGCAGGTGCCTGCCGGCACGTCGCGCCACGGACCGTGCCGGGCGGCGGGCCGTCGGATGTGCCATGGCGTGCCTCCTCACTGGCTCTTGCCGAGCCGACGGGCGAACAGCCAGTTGACCAGGCCGATCACCACCAGGATCAGGAACATCGTCCAGGCGATGGCGGAGGCCCGGCCGAGATGGAAGTTCACCCAGCCCTGCTCGTACAGGTAGAGGCCGAGCGTCTGGTACTGCCCCGAGGCGCCGCCCGACGCGGTGGTCCCGAAGAGCAGCGGTTCGCCGAAGAGCTGCGTCGCGCCGATCGTGGAGACGACGACGGTGAACAGGATCGTCGGCCGCAGCGACGGCACCGTGACGTGCCGGAACTGCTGCCACCGGGACGCGCCGTCCAGGGCCGCGGATTCGTACAGGTCGTGCGGCACGGCCTGCATCGCCGCCAGGTAGATCAGCGCGTTGTAGCCCGTCCAGCGCCAGATGACGATGGTGGACACGGCGATCTTCGAGGACCAGTCACCGGACTCCCAGGCGATGCCGTCCACGCCGAAGAAGCCCAGCACCCAGTTGATCATTCCGTAGTCGCGGCCGTAGAGCATGGCGAAGACCAGCGTGGCGGCGGCCACCGAGGTCGCGTACGGGGTGAGCAGGGCGACCCGGTAGAACGTCGAGCCGCGCAGCCTGTAGTTCAGCAGGTGAGCCAGGCCGAGGGCCATGAGCAGCTGCGGAACGGTGGAGAGGACGCCGATGACGAAGGTGTTGCCCAGCGCGTTCCAGAAGAAGTCGTTCCGGATCAGCTGGGCGAAGTTCTCCAGGCCCGCCCACTCCATGTCCGTCGGCGCGTGCAGCGAGACGCGGTGCAGCGACGCCCACCCGGTGTAGAGCAGGGGGAAGAGGCCGAAGGCGGCGAAGGCGAGGAAGAACGGTGCGATGAGCGCGTACGGGCTCCAGCGGGCGTCGCGCTGGTAGCGCCGGCTGCGCCGGGCGGCCCGCCGCGCGGCGGACGCCCGGTCGGCGTCGCCGGACGGCGCCCCGCGGGGACGCTTCGGGCCGCCCTCGCCGCTGCCGCTCGGAGGGCGCGACCGGGCCGGGGCCGCGCCCCCCGGAGGAGCGGGGGGCGCGGCGTCGAGACGTTCGGAGGTCATGCGCACAGCTCCGGTCAGCCGAGGGCGTTGTCGATGGACTTGACCGCGGAGTCCCAGCCTTCTTCGGGCGACTTGCCCTGCTGCTCCACCTGCCGGATGCCTTCGGCGAGGGTCTCGGCGACGATCTGGTCCTTCGGGCCGAGGATCTGGACCGGGACTCCCTTCGCGGCCTCGGTGAAGATCTTCCCGGTCGGGGCGTCGCCGTAGTACCCATGCGTGGCCTCCTCGACCTCGGGCAGCGCGAACGCGGCCTGCGAGCTGGGGAAGCTGCCGCGCTTCTGGAAGAGCTTCGCCTGCTGCTCCGGGGCGGTCAGCCAGGCGGCGAGCTTGACGGCCTCCTCGCGGTTCTTCGCGTTCTCCGGCACGGCGAGGAAGGAGCCGCCCCAGTTGCCGGGGCGAGGGGCGTCGGCGACGTCCCACGTGTCGGCGTTCTTCCTGCCCGCCTTGCTCTCGATGTAGCCGAGCATCCAGGCGGGGCACACCACGGTCGCGAAGTCGCCGTTGGCGTACGCCTGGTCCCAGGCGGGGGTGAACTGCTGGAGCTTCGCGCTCAGCTTGCCCTCGGCCGCCCGCATGGCCAGGTCCCAGGACGTCTCCACGGCCTCGCTGTCCTGGTAGACCAGCTCGCCGCTCTCGTCGTAGTAGCGCTCGGCATGGCTGGAGACGGCACCGTTGTAGAGCCCGGCGGCGCTGTCCATGAAGCTGGTGCCGGACGGGGCGTTCTCCGCGTACGTCTCGCCCGCGTCCACGTACTTGGCCCAGTCGTCCGCCCACAGGTCGGAGACCTTCTTCCGGTCGGTGGGCAGCCCGGCTTTCTCGAAGAGGTCCTTGCGGTAGCAGACCGCCATCGGGCCGGTGTCCGTGCCGAGGCCGATGACCTTGCCGTCGTCGGTGGTGGCCTGCTCCCACTTCCAGTCCAGCCAGTTCTCCTTCTTCACGCCCGCGGCGTCGGAGAGGTCGACGAACTTGTCGGCCTGGAGGGTGGCGACCTCCTTGATGTTGCCGACTTCGACCGCCTGTATGTCCTGGAGGCCGGCCCCGGCCGTCAGGTGGTTGAGCAGCGCGGGGTAGTAGTCGGCGTTCTGCGCGGTGACGTTCTCCTTGATGACGACGTCCGGGTGGAGGCGCTCGTATTCGTCGTAGAGCCCGGCCTCCTTGAACCCGAAGGTGCCGAAGAGGCCGACAGTGACCTCCGTCTTGCCGTTCGCGGCCGTGCTGTCGTCGTCCCCGGCACAGCCGGAGAGCAGCCCGGCGCCCAGGGCCGCGGCGATCCCGAGCGACGTCAGCCGCCGGGCCGATCTGCGTGTGGTGCGGTTCGTGCGTCGGTACTGGCTGTGCATCGCATCCTCCCGAACGTGTACGGAACCTGAAGGCGATCAGGTCCTTGGGAGCGCTCCCAGATGTGATGAGTTGAAGGGTTGCCCAGTGCGTCCGGGGTGTCAAGAGACGGGGAGAGACCATGTCGACACCGTGATGAAGCCGGTGTGCGGGCTCCGCCGGGCCGGTGCGGTGTCACCGCCCGCCAACCTTTGGCCCGGTACCCGGCGTCACCTGCACGGACCTCCGGCCGGCTGGCGATGCGTCACCCCTGTGGACACGCCCCGGATGCGACGCACCGTCGGCTCCCGTTTGCTCGCAGCTATGAATGCAGCAACGCGACGCCCGATAGCAGCTCTACGCCGCGCCGCCTGCGGCTCGCTGACGGCGGCTCTGCTCGTCGGCGGCAGCTGGGGGCTCACCTCCCCGGCCGCAGCGACCCAGCCGGCCCACACGCACGACGACCCGCTGGGGGCGGGCCCCCACACCCTCGGCGGGCCCTGGTTGTCGGACCTCCCCGCGCTCTACGGAGGCTGGCGGTCCGGGCCGCCGGAGTCCTGGGCCAGCCCCGTCACCGGGTCGACCGTCTCCGCGCCGTACGGCATCCGCGGCGACTGGGCGGCGGGTCACCACACCGGCGTGGACTTCGCCGTCCCCGTCGGCACCCCGGTGCACTCCGTCGGCTCCGGCAAGGTCGTGTTCGCCGGCCGGTCCGGCGCCTACGGCAAGGCCGTGACCGTCCGGATGGACGACGGCAAGTACACCCTCTTCGCCCACCTGTCGAAGATCGACGTCGAGGAGGGCGACCGGGTGAAGGCCGGCACCGTGCTCGGCGAGTCCGGCAACACCGGCCGCAGCACCGGGCCCCACCTGCACTTCGAGGTGCGCGAGGGGCGTGACTACGGCACGGACGTCAACCCCGTCGCCTACCTGGAGGAACGAGGCGTCGAGGTCGTCTGACGAGCCGTCCGGTCCGTCGGTCTCCCCGCCCACCCCCGAACCGTCCGCGGCCCGTCCTGCACAGAGCGGGACGGGCCGCGGCACGCCGGTCGGCGCCCGCTCCACACCTGGTCCGCCGGTCCCGGGCCCCGGCCCGGGCGCCGCTCTCAGACCGTGGCGCGCTTGAGGTGCTCCCAGCGCTCGCGCTGCTCGGGGGACAGGCGTCCCCGCAGCTCGGCGAGCTTGAGCAGCGCGGCCTCCGCACCGGAGGCCAGCGCCTGCGCCTCGGCCGCGTAGTGGTCGTCGAGCAGCCGTTCCAGCTCCTCGTCGTTCATCACCCCGGCGAGCCGTCCCGCGAGTCGGTTGGTGTCCCGGTAGGACCCCTGGAGAAGGAACGGGGGTTCGGTCCGGGCCGTCTCCGCCTGGCCGGCGGACGCGATGTAGGCGGCGTTGACGCGCAGCACCGTGTCCCGGACCGTGAGCAGGTTGCGCAGTACGGCGACGATCCGCTCCCGCTCGTCCGCCGGATACGGGTGGGCCAGCATGTCCGGCCGCACGGCGGGGTCGCCCTCCGCCATCCGCAGCAGCAGGTCGAGGTCGGAGCGTTCCCGTGCCGCGAGCGGCGCGAGCTCCGGGTGCGAGGTCAGGGCGTTCTCGACGTGACTGAGCGCGAACAGGTCCGCCCGGCCGTCGACCACGTCGCCCAGATTCCACACGTCCGCGCGGTTGGCCAGCATGTCGGGCACCCGGAACCGGGTGCCCGACTCGGTGAACGGGTTGCCCGCCATGCACACCGCGAAGCGCTTGCCGCGCAGGTCGTGACGCCGGTCGGCGCCGTCGATCCGGCGCTGCGCATCGCACAGCGGGATGAACTTCTGCAGCAGCTCGGGCGAGGTGTGCTGGATGTCGTCGAGGTGCAGCAGCACGTTGTCACCGAGCCGCAGCGCCAGATCGATCTTCTCCAGTTCGCGCCGGGCGGCACCGTCCGGCGCGGCCGCCGGGTCCAAGGAGGTGGTGTGCCGCCCCAGCGCCGGCCCGTCCACCGCCACGAACAACATGCCGAGCCGGGAGGCCACGTACTCCATCAGCGTGGTCTTGCCGTAGCCCGGCGGAGACAGCAGCAGCAACAGCCCCTGTCCGGCCGGGCTCTCCACACCGGCGGACCCGATCTGCCGGGCCAGCGCCTCCCCGACCAGTGGCAGGTAGACCTCGTCGATGAGCCGGTTGCGCACGAAACCGGACTGCACCCGGGGCTGGAACCGCTCCAGCGCCAGCCGCTCCCGCGCCTGCGCCAGCAGGCCGTCCCGCCGTCTGCGGTAGGCGCGGTGGGCGGGCACCCGGACGGTGCGGAACTTCTCGGTGCGGGCGAGGAACTCGTCGATGCGGACCGGCAGCAGACCCTGCCGCACCCGCGGGTGGACGCCGAGCAGGCCCGTCGCCGGGTCCGCCTGCGGCGAGGCGGCGTCCCGGCGGGGCAGCGCGGTGCCGCACACCTCCAGCGCGACGGCCTCGGCCAGCGCGGACCGGTCGGCCCCGTGCGCCGACGCGTAGGCGTGCAGCCAGCTGTCGGCCAGCTGGTAGCCGGCCCGCAGATCGTCGCCCACGGCGCGCAATTCCTCCGTGAACTCCTTGACCGCCGGGGAGTCCTCCCCGCCGAGGGCGTCACGGAACCCGGCCGCGAGATCCCGTGCGGCACCGCCCGTGACGAACCGGGGGCCGGGGACGTCGCCGTCGGAGGCGGCGAGCTCTTCGAACAGGTAGGCGCCCGCGCCGAGGCGTGCACCGCCGGCGGTCTCCCAGCGGGCTGCTCCCGAACCGGTGGCCGGCAGCCGGTCGGTGAGGAAGCCGGTCACGGCGGCGGTCAGCTCCCCGGACAGTTCGGCCCTGGCCGAAGGGTCGCCGAACCGGGCGCGCGCACGCCCCAGCGACCGGCCACGGACCGTCCACGCCTCGCGTGCCTCCTGCTCCGCCCCGCGGGCCCAGAACAGCTGCGCCGCGGCCCGGACCTCCGGGGAGAAGCGGAGCAGGCCGGCTGTGCGGCGCTGCTCGAGGAGCACGGCCAGGATGCGGGCCGCGTCGTGGTCGTGGACGCCCCGGTCGTAGCCCTCGTCGTGCGCGGCGACGGCGGCCTCCCGCACGGCGGCGAGCAGCCTGTCGTGGCTCTCGTCGCCGTCGGTCGCCGCCTCCAGGGCGGCCGACGTCTCCGGGTCGCCGCCGAGACGCTCCAGGACCGTCGCCGCCAGGTACTCGGCGCGGTAGACGTCGGGGGACTCGGAGACGAGCGGCTGGTCCCAGAACTCCTCCGTCCCGGCGAGCGCCTCCGCCGGAAGGTCCTCCCGGTAGCCGGTGCCGGTGACCGCCAGGCACATCGCCCCGTCGCGCGGCGACAGGGTGAGTGCGACCGGCGCCTCGTTCACCGCGAACCGGTGACGGCCCAGCCGCACCGTACCAGCGCCGTCCCGCAGTTCGGCCCGGTCGCGCTGCCCCCGCAGCGCCTCCTGCCGGGCCGCCTTGAGTCGCCCGTCGAACCCGGCGGCGCGCAGCGCGTCACCCGCCGCGCGCAGCTCCTCCACGGTGGCACGGACCCGGGACACCATCGGGTCGGCGGCGAAGTAGGCTCGCACGTCCTCGGCGTCCTCCATGGCCGCCGCGCGGCGGACGACGGTCTCCAGACCGCGTTCGACGGAGGCGGCGAGCCGTTCGACCCTCCGGGCCCGCTCGTCGAGCAGCGCCTGACGTCGTGCGGCGAAGGCGTCCTCGATCTCCGTCCGGCGGTCGTCGAGCTGCGACGCCCGCTCCTCCAGACCGCCGAAGCGACCGGACAGGCCCTCCACCCGCACGAGCAGCGCGCCGAGCTGCTCGTCGCACGCCTCGGGCGTCGCGGCTCCGGTCAGAGCGCCACTCAACGCCTGTCCGAGCAGGGCGAGTTCGGCCTCGAACTCCTCCCGGTCCTCCTGCTCCACGAGGTCCCGGCGCCGCCCGTCGGCCACCGCCCGCGCCCGGTTGAGGGCGGCGTTGACCTCGGAGAAGCGGCCGAGCAGCGCCGTCCGCACGGTGGCGTCGCCCACCTCGAGCGCCTCGAACACGTCGGTCAGCGTGCGCAGCCGCTCGACGTGGGCGGCGAGCGCGTCGGCCGGCGCCGCGACCGCGGCGGCCGTGGCCGCCTCGGCGGCCTCCGCCTCGAGCCCGGCGACCTCCGCCAGCGTGTCGGCGAACGCCTCCGGCCGTGCCAGACGGCTCACGGCCCGCCGGCCTGCCTCGTGCAGCGCCTCGTCGAGGCTCTCCTCCAGAGCCGCCACGCGGGCGGGGTCGGTGTGGCGGAGTTCGCGCAGCGCCTCGGCCTCACCGCGGGCGCGACGGAGCCCGGTCAGCAGCGCCACCCACTGCCCGGAGTTCGCGGGCGTCTCTCCGCGGGCACGCCGCGTCAGGCCCAGGGCGTCCTCCTCGGCGGAGTCGAGTGCCGCCTCGCCGCGCGCCCGCGCCTCCTCCTCCCGTGCCTGCTCGGACACGATCAGGTCCGCCGCCTCGCGCAGGTCGGCGAGCGGCTCGTGCAGACCACCGAGGCCCTCGTCCGGGAGCCACGGAAAGCGGTCCGTGGCCTGCCGGCAGGCGGCGGCGACGTCGGTGAACACGTCGGTACCCGGGGGCAGATGCGCGGCCGTCCGCGCGACGTCGAGGCATTCGGCCACGCAGCGGACCAGCTCGGCGTTGCCCACCCGGGCCAGCGGCCCCGTCACGGGACGCGCGCCGTCGTCGTGTCCTTCCGCGGCGAACGGCGTACGCCAGACCTGCGCCGGGTGCTGCCGCACGCCTTCGGCCGTCGCGTCCGCGTCGGCCCTGAGCACGGCCAGGCCGCCGTCCTCGAAGAGTGTCCAGGCGCGTACGGCCAGCGGCGGACCGGCCTCCTGCCGCACCCGGTTGTACGGCACCAGCAGGGCGCCGCCGCCGGCGTCCGGCCTGCCGTCGGCGTCGCTCCCGGCCTCGCGGAACACGTACAGCGTGTCCTCGCCGTTCGGCGCGGCGACGCTGCGCTCGACCTGCCAGTCGCCGTCCGGCACCGGGAACTCGCGTACCGCCTCGCCCGCGGGGGCCGAGGCCAGGTAGCACCCGCCGGGGAACAGCACGCCCTGGTCGTCGGGCAGCCGCAGCGCCGTCCGCGCCGTCCCGTCGAGACGGACGACCTCGCCGTTCCGCCGGTTCACGACCAGATGCCGGTACGCGGACTCGTTGTAGGGACGGACCCGCAGCAGCACGAGCGGACCGACCCGGGCCCACCGCACGTCGGCGTCGGCCAGCGACTGCAGCGGCTCCTCGACCGGCTCCGACCAGACGCCGGCGGCGGTCTCGGTGTCGTTCTCCGTCTTCAGGGTCAGCCGCCCGCCCTCGGTGCTGACGAAGACCACCCCGTCCACCGAGACGTGCGGGTGCCGCCCGGCCACGTGCGCGTCGCGTCCGGCGACCGTCCAGGCGAGGGCGGACGGGACGGCGGCCGGAGCGACGTCCGCCCGGTCGCCGCGGGCGTCCACGTACCGCGGAGCGCCGCCGTCCGCGGGGAGCCGCCAGTGCAGTACGCGCACGTCCCCGGCGCCCTCGCCCGTCCGGAAGACCGCCAGCAGCCGGGAGCCGGTGCGGCGCAGCCGCAGCAGGCGCGCGCCCCGGAAGAAGCGCTGGAGCTCGGCGAAGTCCTGCCGGAAAGCGGGGTCGTCCAGCAGGCCGGGCAGCGCCGACGCGGGCAGCGCCTCGAACCCGTCGGCGGTGCGGCGGTGGAGGGCGAGGACGTCCTCCACACCCGCCTCGCCGCCGCCCGCCACGGGGTCCCCGCCCGTCAGCAGCAGTCCGCCGACCTGCGCCACGTCGCGCAGGACGCAGGGCACCGCGGTCCCGATCCGGTGGGTCGCCCCGAGCACGATCCGGCCCGCGCCGAAGCTCTCGGTACGGCGGTCGTTGAGCGCCGTTGTACGCCGGGACAACTCCGCGGCGGCCACGGCGATGCGGCGCCGCAGCACCTCGTACGTCGTGTCGTCGCGGTCCGTCTCCGGCCCGGTTCCGGCGGTGCCGGAGCCCTGCCCGGCCTGCAGCCGACCGTCCATCCGTCTGCTTCCCTTCCCGTTCCGCCCCGTCGTTCCGCCCGGCGCCGCGGCGCCGCTGTGTCTCCGCCGCTGTGTCTCTGCCGGCGCGGCCTCAGGCGGCGAGTGCCGAGACCGGCACCTCGCCCGCGTCCGTGCCCCGCACCGCTTCCAGCAGCGCGGACAGCTGCGCCGTGTGCGGCCCGTCCGCCGAGACGAGCTTGCTGAGCAGGCCCGCCACGGTCAGGTCGCGCATGCCGCCGGCGCCCAGGCCCGCGACCATGCGGGTCACGTCCCGGGTGAAGGTCGAGCCGTCTCCGTCCGCGTTCAGCCACGGACCGGCCATGGCCTGCACCGACGTGCTGCCGTCGACGAACGCGTCGACGCTGCGGCCCGCGGAGATGGCGCCGACCAGCTTGTCGAAGAAGACCGAGTCGCCCCCGACGATGTCGATGTTCGCCTTCTCCAGGCCCGCGCCGACCAGCGTGGCCTGCGCCTCGGCGATCTGCCGGTGCACGTCGATGCCGGCGATGCGGATCTCCTTCTCCGCGTCGAGACGCAGCCGGTACTCCTCGTGCTCCCGGCTCGCCTCGTCGAGCGCCGCCATGGCCGCCGCCTTCTCGTTGATGCCCTCGGCCTCGGCCTTGAGCAGCTCTCGCTTGGCCTCCGCCTCCGCGAGTCCCATGTCCTTCGCGGCCTGCGCCTCCACCTGGCGGCTGCGGGCGAGCGCGTCGGCCATCCGCTCCTGGACCTCGGCCTCGGCCAGCCCTGTCGCCGCGGCCTCCGCGCGCCGGCCCTCGGCGAGCCGTACGGCCGACTGTGCGTCCAGGTCGGCCGCCTTGCGCCGGGCCTCCGCCATGGTCAGCTCCTCCGCCGCCCGGTGCCCGGCCGCCTGCTCGGCGGCCTCCGCGGCCTTGATGTCCTTCACCAGGCGCTCCTGCGCCTGCGCCTCGGCGGCGATGATCAGGGCCTGCCGCTCGCGCTCGGCCTCCTCGACCGTGCGCAGCTTCTTGATCTCCTCCTCCTGCTGGGCGACGGTCTTCTCCACCGCGATGCGCTCCCGGACCACGTCGGCGATGTCGCGCTTCTCCGCCTCGACCTCCTTGTCGGCGGCGATGCGGCGCAGCTCGGTCTCCCGGTCCCGGGCGATGACCTCCAGCAGGCGGTCCTTCTCGATCCGCTCGTTCTCGATCGCGACGACCCGATCGCGGTTGAGCTTCGCGACGGCGATCTCCCGCTCGCGGTTCTCGTTCTGGATGCCGAGGGCCTCCTCGGTCTTGAGGTGCGCGGTGTGCGAGCGGAGCCGCTCCTCGGCCTGCACCCGGGCGGTCTCGGCCTCCTCCCGCGCCCGTACCGTCTCGACCTCGCGCTGCTGACGGATCTCCGCGTCCGCCTGCCGGCGTTCCAGCTCCAGCACGGCCTCGCGGGCGTCGACGTTCTGGCGGGTGATCTCCTTCTCCTCGTTCCGCTGCCACTCGTTGGTGCGGATGTGCTCGGCCGCGGTGAGTTCGGTGATCTTGCGGATGCCCTGGGCGTCCAGAATGTTGTTCCCGTCGAGCTGCGCCAGCGGGGTCTGCTCCAGGTAGTCGATGGCGGCGTCCTCGAGGCTGTAGCCGTTGAGGTCGGTGCCGATGACCGCGACGATGCGGTCGCGGAACTCGTCGCGCTTGGTGTAGAGGTCGGCGAAGTCCAGCTGCTTGCCGACGGTCTTGAGCGCCTCGGAGAACTTGGCGTTGAACAGGTCCTGCAGCGTCGCCCGGTCGCTCGCGCGTTCGGTGCCGATGGCCTGGGCGACCTTCACCACGTCCTCGACGGTCTTGTTGACGCGCACGAAGAACGAGATGCGGATGTCGGCGCGGATGTTGTCCCGGCAGATCAGGCCCTCGCGCCCGGTGCGGCCGATCTCGATGGTCTTCACGGAGATGTCCATGACCTCCGCCCGGTGCAGCACGGGCAGCACGACCGCGCCGGTGAAGGTGACGTCCACCTTGCGCATCCGGGAGACGATCAGCGCCTTGCCTTGCGGCACCTTGCGGAACAAGCGGCCCAGCACGAAGAGCAGGGCGACCGTGACGAGCAGGGCGGCGGCGATCAGCACGCCGAGTCCGGTGGAGATGACGTCCATAGGGGATGTCCTTCGTTCAGGAAGCTTCAGGAAGCGTCGTGGGGCGCGACGTGGAAGTGACCGCCTTCCGCGTCGTACGCGTAGATGAGGGCCGTGTCGCCGGCGGTGAGCTCCGGGGCGAGGACGTCGTCCGCGCGCACCTGGACCAGGGCCGTCGCCCCGTCCGGCGCGGCGACCTCGGCCTGGCCGAAGAGTGCGTTCACCCGTCCCGTGCGGATCACGCACACCCGGCCGACGAACTCCGCGTGCGAGATGCCCTCTTCGGGCCGCGCGAAGCGGCGCAGCGGCCGCAGCGTCAGCCGGGTGAGGAGCCATGCGGCCCAGAGCACCGCGGGCAGCGCGGTGAGCCGGAGTGGTGTGCCGGGAACGAGCACGGTGACGGCCAGGGACAAGAACCAGGCAATCGCGACGAGCAGCGAGACCACCACGGCCGGCGGTGCCCCGTGGAACGCCCGCCGGGTCGAACGGCCGGCAGCGGCTACTGCCGTGGGGCTTTCCCGGCTGCCTCCGCCCTCCGCGAAGGTGCCCAGTGGCACGCCTCCGAACAGCACGAAGAGCCAGTAGACGAGCACCGCCGGCAGGGCGGGAGTGAAGAGAACGGCTGGGAATTCCAGCGTCGCCCGCAGGAAATCCCCCATCGCCGCACCCCCGTGCCCGTTGTCGTGTGGCCTCACCGTGCCACAGCGCGCGGACGCGCGGCATTGCCGGAACCCGGCAGTCTTCACGCCTCGTTCACGGCCGAGTCCGCGTCGTGCCGGACCTCACCGGAGCGAAGTCCTGCGCGGACTCAAGGAGTTCAGAAGAGCCCGCCGAGGAGGTCGAAGAACCGGGGGCCTCGCCGGGGTTGGGGCGGGACGGCGGGCAGCGGCGGGTGCCGAAGGTGCGCGAAGGCGACGAACGCGGCCGTGCGCTTCTGGGGCGCGGTCGCCGGGCGGGTGGCGACGTGGCGATGCGGTGTCGCGGGAGAGCGCCCGACGCGGCCTCGGCGGGCTGGGGTGGCCTCGGTCGCCTTGGCGGGAGCGATGCCGTTCGGGGCGCCCCGGAGGGACCCCGCCGTCGGAAAGCGATCAAGGGCTGACCCGATTCCGCAGGTCAGCCCTTGATCCTCTGGGGTGAACGACGGGACTTGAACCCGCGACTTCCTGGACCACAACCAGGTGCTCTACCAACTGAGCTACGCCCACCATGACCGGCTGTGTTCCGCACCGGCCGAGAAAGAGTGTACAGGGTCCGCCGGGGTGCTCGCGCGCGGCTTTCCCGCCGCCCCCTCCCCGGCCTCCCCGGCTGCTCGGGTTACTCCGGCCCGGACAGCACGTGGCGGGAGGCGATCTCCTTCGCCGTGTCGGAGTCCGGGCCGGGCTGCGGCACGAAGACCGCCTCGCGGTAGTAGCGCAGCTCCGCGATCGACTCCCGGATGTCGGCCAGCGCCCGGTGGTTGCCGTTCTTCTCCGGGCTGTTGAAGTACGCCCGGGGGTACCAGCGGCGGGCCAGCTCCTTCACCGAGGACACGTCCACGATCCGGTAGTGCAGGTGGGACTCCAGCTTGGGCATGTCCCGGGCGAGGAACCCCCGGTCGGTGCCGACGGAATTCCCGCACAGTGGCGCCCGGCCCGCCTCCGGCACGTGCTCCCGGATGTAGGCGAGGACACGCTCCTCGGCGTCCGCGAGCGTGGTGCCCCCGTCCAGCTCTTCCAGCAGACCGGATGACGTGTGCATGCTCCGCACGATCTCGGGCATCTGCGCCAGTGCCTCGGCCGGCGGACGGATCACCACGTCCACACCCTCGCCGAGGACGTTCAGCTCCGAGTCGGTGACCAGCGCCGCCACCTCGACCAGCGCGTCGCCGGTCAGGGAGAGGCCGGTCATCTCGCAGTCGATCCACACCATGCGATCATTCATGCGCTTTACCCTACGTCGCCCGCCCGTGGCCGCGTCCCCGCTGCCGGGGCAGCCGGTGCGACCAGGCGTCCGACTGCGGCTTTCCCGGCTCGGCCGCGCCGTCGGCGCGGCCCTCCGCGCTGCCCGGGGCGGTCGTGTGGCTGCGGGAGCCGTCGGGGTCGCGGCCGCTCTCGTGCGCCGCCGGGACCTTGCGGGCGTGCGGCACCCGCGGGTCGTCCGCGCCGCCGCCGTCCGGGCGGCGCGCCCGGTAGGCCGCGCGGTACGAGGCCGGCGAGGCGCCGAGCTGGCGCCGGAAGTGGCCGCGCAGCGCCACCGGCGAGCGGAAGCCGCAGCGGGCCGCGACCTCGTCCACGGAGTAGTCGGAGGTCTCCAGGAGTCGCTGCGCCTGGAGCACGCGCTGGGTGATCAGCCACTGGAGCGGGGCGCTGCCGGTCAGCGTGCGGAACCGCCGGTCGAAGGTGCGGCGGCTCATGTACGCGCGCGCGGCGAGGGCCTCCACGTCGAACTGCTCGTGGAGGTGCTCCAGCGCCCAGGCGACGACCTCGGCCAGCGGGTCGGCGCCGATCTCCTCCGGTAAAGACCTGTCCAGGTGGCGCGGGTGCGCGCCGTCCGCCCCGGCGGCCCGGCGCGGCGGCACGACCAGGCGGCGGGCGAGCGCGCCGGCGGCCTCGGCGCCGTGGTCGGTGCGGACCACGTGCAGGCACAGGTCGATTCCGGCCGCGGTGCCGGCGGAGGTGAGGATGTCGCCGTCGTCGACGAACAGCTCCCGCGGGTCGACGTGGACCGCCGGGTAGCGCTTGGCCAATGTAGGCGCATACATCCAGTGCGTGGTCGCGGGGCGCCCGTCCAGCAGGCCCGCGGCCGCGAGGACGAACGCGCCGGTGCACAGGCCCAGCACCCGGGCGCCCTCGTCGTGCGCCTGACGGAGGGCCTCCAGCGCGGGGGCGGGCGGCGGCTGGCTTATCGAACGCCAGGCGGGGACGACGACGGTGCCGGCCCGGGACAGCGCCTCCAGGCCGTGCGGGGCGGTCAACTGGAGCCCGCCGGTGGTGCGCAGCGGGCCGTCCTCGCCGGCACAGGCCAGCAGCCGGTAGCGGGGGACACCGGCGTCCTGACGGTCGATGCCGAACACCGAGAGCGGGATGGAACTCTCGAATATCGGTCCGCCGCTGAACAGCAGCACGGCGACGACTTCTCGCCGCCGGCGCGCGGCCAGCTTGCGTGCGGTGGCCGACGCCGGACCTTCCCTGGAGTCCTCCTGGCTCGTGGGAACGCTCATCGGACTGTAAGCCCCCCTCATCGTCGCGTCCTCAAGATCCTGCACTTCTCTCCCCCGCGGCGATAGCCAAGATCGAATCTACTGTGTCGCGTGACCTCGGCGAACCAACTTCAGCACGCGGTGCTATGTCGACATGGCCACGTGGCGTGAAGCATTCGATCACGAAGCGTTGCACTGACCGGGCTCGTTGGGTAGTACGCATAACCTCACTGCCCTTCAGGGGGGCCGTCCACACACCCGGAGTACCCGTTTCTGCCCTGGTGGGAGCCGTATTGACGGGTGAGGGCGGCGGCCGGTGAGACCGGCGAAGAAGTTGGCTGAAAAGCGCGGGGGTGACGACGGTCCGTCCGGCTGGCTCACGGGCAGGTGCCGGGGGGTGTAAGGGGCGCGGAGGCACGTTGCGCAAAGCGGCGGTGCTGGTGCATGCTCCGGGGTCAGCGCGCGCCCGCGCACCGCTTCCTCCCGTTGCGGGCACGGGGGAGTGCCGCCGTATCCTCGGGGTAAAGGAAGGGGAAAGAGGGTTCCCGCCCGTGACGGCCGCCTTCGTCCCTTCCGGGCTCCGGCTCCTTCCGCAACCGCTTCCCGCAGAGGACTCACAGCTCCGAGACATCCATGGCTGGACACGAGATCCCCGAACCCGCGGACCGCAGACAGGTCGCCGACCCCCGGGCGGCACCGGATGCGGTGCCCGCGGTGCCCGAGGCGGAGGAGCGCACGCGCCACTCCTGCGACCCGGCCTTCCGGCACGGCGTGGTCGTCGGCTTCGACGGTTCCACCTCCAGCGAGCGCGCCCTCGCGTACGCGATCGGCATGGCCCGGCGGTCGGGCTCCGGCCTGATCATCGTGCATGTCGCCAACCGCTTGCCCACCACCGTGTGGGCGGGCTGCGAGCCCCCCGTCTTCGTGGACGTCCCCGACCACCGCACCGAAGTCCTCGGCCTCGAACTGGCCTGCGCCGACCATCTCGCCGAGGTCCCCTGGGTCCTGGTCGAGCGCGGCGGCGACATCTGCCACGAGCTGGAAGAGGTCGGGCAGGAGTACGAGGCGGACGCGATCGTGGTCGGTTCCACCCACGGCCTGGTCGGCCGCCTCTTCGGCTCCGTCGCCGGGCGCCTCGCCCGCCGCGCCCAACGCCCCGTCGTCACCATCCCCTGACGGCGCCTCAGCCCTGCCCTCGGCTCGCCCTCGCGCTGAGCCGGCGTCACCCCTCCGCGCCGGTCGTCCCGGTCCCCCGAAAATCCGTCGGGGCCAGGAGGTGCATTGTGCGCTTGTGAGGGGCATACAGAGAACAACGACATGCTGCCCGCCGGGAGGTGACGGTCCCGGGAGCGGCAGCACCAGCCGGCGTAATGGGCGACGCCGGCTACCTCGGGAGCGGACTCCCGCGCGGTGGTGGCCCGCGCGGAAGTCCGCCCCCGTCTGTCCGGCCTCTTACGACGCCCCCGCCCTGCTCCGGTCGCGAGGGCCGGGCGACGGCTACTCGACGGTGACCGACTTGGCCAGGTTTCTCGGCTTGTCGATGTCCCGGTCCAGGCACAGCGCCGTGTGGTAGGCGAGGAGTTGGAGCGGCAGGCCCATCAGGATCGGGTCGAGCTCGACCTCGTTGCGCGGCACGACGATGGTGTGGTCGGCCTTCTCCTGCTCGGCGTGGGCGACCGCCAGAATCCGGCCGTGGCGCGCCTTGATCTCCTCCAGCGTCGCGCGGTTCTTCTCCAGCAGTTCGTCGTCCGGCAGGATCGCCACCGTCGGCACGGCGGGCTCGATCAGTGCGAGCGGGCCGTGCTTGAGCTCGGACGCCGGGTACGCCTCGGCGTGGATGTAGGAGACCTCCTTCAGCTTCAACGACGCCTCACGCGCGACCGGATAGCCGCGCACCCGGCCCACGAACATCATGCTGCGCGCCTGGGCGTACTCCGCGGCCAGCCGCCGGATCGCCTCCTCACCGTCCAGGATCTCGGCGATCTGCTCCGGGAGCCTCCGCAGGCCCGCGATCAGCCGCTTGCCGTCCGCGACGGACAGGTCGCGGATGCGGCCGAGGTGAAGGGCCAGCAGCGCGAACGCCACCGCGGTGTTGGTGAAGCACTTGGTGGACACGACGCACACCTCGGGCCCGGCGTGCACGTACACGCCGCCGTCCGTCTCGCGGGCGATCGCCGAACCCACGACGTTCACCACGCCCAGCACCCGGGCGCCCTTGCGCTTGAGTTCCTGCACGGCCGCGAGGGTGTCGTAGGTCTCCCCGGACTGGCTGACGGCGATGTAGAGGCAGTCCGGGTCCACCACGGCGTTCCGGTAGCGGAACTCGCTGGCGGGCTCCGCGTCCGCGGGGATGCGGGCCACCTCCTCGATGAGCTGCGCGCCGATCATGCCGGCGTGGTACGCGGACCCGCAGCCGAGGATCTTCACCCGCCGCACCCCGCGCGCCTCGCGGGCGTCCATGTTGAGGCCGCCCAGGTGGACGGTGGCGAACCGGTCGTCGATGCGGCCGCGCAGCACCCGGTCCACGGAGTCCGCCTGCTCGGAGATCTCCTTGTGCATGTAGGTGTCGTGGCCGCCCATGTCGTAGGACTCGGCGGCCCATTCCACGGTCTCCGGGGAGGTGGAGGTGCGGGAGCCCTCGGTGGTGTAGGTGCGGTAGTCGTCGGCCTTGATGGTGGCCATCTCGCCGTCGTTCAGGGTGACGACCTGGCGGGTGTGCGAGACGAGCGCGGCGACGTCGGACGCGACCAGCATCTCGTGTTCGCCGATGCCCAGGAGGACCGGCGAGCCGTTGCGGGCGACGACGATGCGGTCGGGGAAGTCGGCGTGCAGCACCGCGATGCCGTACGTGCCGTCGATGTGCCGCAGCGCCTCCTGCACGCGCCCTTCGAGGGTGCCGGCCTGGGCGCGGGCGACCAGGTGGGCGAGGACCTCGGTGTCGGTGTCGGAGACCAGCTCCACGCCGTCGGCGGCGAGCTTGGCCCGCAGGTCGGAGGCGTTGTCGATGATGCCGTTGTGCACGACGGCTACCTTGCCGTCGGGGTCGAGGTGCGGGTGCGCGTTCACGTCGTTGGGGGCGCCGTGGGTGGCCCAGCGGGTGTGCGCGATGCCGGTGGTGCCGGCGAAGCGCTTCGGGAGCTTCGCCTCCAGATCGCGTACCCGGCCCTTGGCCTTGACGGACTTCAGGCCGGAGCCGCGGGTCTGGACGGCGATGCCCGCGGAGTCGTAGCCCCGGTACTCCAGGCGCTGAAGCCCTTCCAGCAGCAGCGGCGCGACGTCGCGCTTCCCGATGTATCCCACGATCCCGCACATGGCGCTTCTCCTTCGAACGGTCGGTCGGTGTGCCGGCGCGCCGAGGCGGGTGCGCCGCGGGGCGGCGCGTCGCGTCAGCCGTAGACGATGCGCCGGATCTGCCGCAGCGACAGTTCCGGCGGCGCCACCGCGCGGTGCGGCAGTTCGGCGGCGATCCGCTCGAAGATGTCGGAGTTCACCAGCCCGCCGGACTTCAGCTCGCGGTGTCGGCGGCGTACGTAGTCCTCGGTCGTCTCGTCGAAGTACGCCAGCACGTCGAGGACCACCCGGACCGCCTCGTTGCGCGGCAGCACGGTGGTGCGGGTCAGGTGGTCGATCAGGTCCTCGTGGACCGGCGTCCGGCGCTCCAGCACCCGTCGATAGTGCGCCTCCAGGGCGGCCTTCGCAACATTTCTGCCCGATACCGGGCAGGATCACGAGAAAATGCGGCTCAGGTGTCCGGTCGCGGGAAATGGTCTACACCTTGACCCCGGGTCCCGGGCGCGGTACGAACGTCAGCGTGCGTCGCTTCATGCACATGCCATCGCTCGGAACGTGCCCCCGGCCGCGAGAGGCCCGGAGGACGAACCGCCGCCGAAGGGATCGCTCGTGAGACGTCTCAGGCCCCTCCTGCTCAGCGCCGCGCTGCTGCTCGGCGCGGTGCCGGCGACCGGCGCCGCGGCGAACGCCGCCCCCGCCCCGGCCGGAACCGGGGGAGACCCCCGGCCGCTGGACCAGGTCATCCCCGCACCGGCGTCCGTGCGCGCGCACGGCGACCCGTTCACCCTCACCGACGACACCCGCATCCGGGTGGGCGGACACGCCGCGGCCGCGCGGGGAGCGCGGGACGCGGCGCAGGAACTCGCGGAGATCCTGCGGCCCTTCACCGGCTACGACCTGCCGGTCACCACCGGCGGCGACGCACACCGCGGTTCCGGCGCGATCGTGCTGGCCCACGGCGGGCCGCACAGCCTGGGGGAGGAGGGCTACCGGCTGCGGGTGGGCGAACACCGCATCGTGCTCCAGGCGCGGGCGGCCGCCGGCTTCTTCCACGGCGTGCAGACGCTGCGGCAACTGCTCCCCGCGCAGGTCGAGTCGGACGCCGCGCGGACCGGGACGCAAACGTGGCGGATCGCCGGCGGCACCCTCACCGACACCCCGCGCTTCGAGCACCGCGGTGCGATGCTCGACGTCTCCCGGCACTTCTTCACGGTCGAGGAGGTCAAGCGCTACATCGACCAGCTCGCCCTCTACAAGTTCAACCGCCTGCACCTGCACCTGAGCGACGACCAGGGCTGGCGCATCGCCATCGACTCCTGGCCGCGGCTCGCGACCCACGGCGGCAGCACCGAGGTCGGCGGAGGCCCCGGCGGCTACTACACCAAGGCCGAGTACCGGGAGATCCTGCGCTACGCGGACGACCACCAGCTGATGGTCGTCCCGGAGATCGACATGCCCGGCCACACCAACGCGGCCCTCGCCTCGTACGCCGAACTCAACTGCGACGGTGTCGCGCCGCCGCTCTACACCGGCATCGAGGTCGGCTTCAGCTCGCTGTGCGTGCCGCTGGAGCGCACGTACGACTTCGTGGACGACGTGGTGCGCGAGATCGCGGCCATGACACCGGGGCCTTACCTGCACATCGGCGGCGACGAGGCGCACTCCACCAGCCACGAGGACTACGCCGCCTTCATGGACCGCGCACAGACCGTCATCGGGAAGTACGGCAAGACCGTCGTCGGTTGGCACCAGCTCACCGGTGCCGAGCCCGCCGAGGACGCCGTCGTGCAGTACTGGGGCGTCACGGGCGAGGAGGAGGACGTCGCGGAGGCCGCCCGCAACGGCAACCGGCTGGTGCTCTCGCCCGCCGACCGGGTCTACCTCGACATGAAGTACAACGAGGACACGCCGCTGGGGCTGAGCTGGGCCGGATACGTCGAAGTGCGGCAGTCCTACGACTGGGACCCGGGCCGCTACTTCCAGGGAGTGCCGGAAAGCGCCATCCTCGGCGTCGAGGCGCCGCTGTGGTCGGAGACCCTGGAGAACAGCGACCACATCGAGTACATGGCGTTCCCGCGGCTGCCGGGCGTCGCGGAACTCGGCTGGTCGCCCGCGGCCACCCACGACTGGGAGGACTACCGCGTCCGTCTCGCGGCGCAGGCGCCGCGCTGGGAGGCCCTGGGCATCGACTACTACCGCTCCCCGCAGGTCCCCTGGGACTCCGGGACGCGCTGACGCGTGCCGACCCGGCCGTGCGGCGACGTCGCACGGCCGGGCGGCGGGGTCAGAAGCGGTTCAGCACCGCGCGCTTGGCCGCCGCGAACTCATCGTCCGTCAGGACGCCTTCACGGTGCAGTTCGCCCAGCTCCCGCAGCCTGCGCAGCAGCGCGTCGTGGTCCGCGTCCTCGGGAGCGGACTTCATCAGGGACGGCGGCGCGGAGGCCGTCGCCCCCGCCGCCACCGCGGGGCCCCCTCCGCGAGCGCGGGAGGCGGCCCGGCTCCGGGGTGCGGAAGCCGGGCCGCGACGGCGGCGGCCAGCAGCACGGCGCCGCCCGTCTCCCGCGCCTGCCGCACCCCCACAGGAGCACGCAGTTGGGGTCGTGCTCCGGCTTCGGCGCCGCGTGGCCGCCGCGCTGCCGGAACCGCAGGCTGCCGTTCTGCCAGCCCACCGCCGGAGTCCACTCCACCGCGGTCAGCTCGTCGAGCGGCAACGTCCTCGGGCCGCCGGAGGACTTGCTCGACTCGGCCATCCAGTTCCACTCCAACTGCACCCGCTCGCCGTCGAAGACGGCCGTGCCGTCCGTACCGGCCGCCGTGCGCGGCACGGACGGGCCGGGCAGCACGTACCGGTCGCACGGACCGTCCGGCACCTGTTCCAGCAGCAGCGCGTTCCGCACCTCGTCCACGACGTACTCGGCGACGCCCGCCCGGTCGCCGGCGACCGCGAGCTGGTACGGGTCGGCGGCGTCCGGGAGCCGGCCGCCCGCGACATGGGCCAGCGGATCCGCACCGGTGCGCAGCCGCAAACGCAGGCGTCCCGCCTTCCGGCCGTGCCCCGCCTCGTACGCGATCCCCGCCACCGCCTCCAACGGCACGGCGACCTCGCCCAGCTCCCGGCGCAGCGTGTGGGTGGACTTGCCGTTCCCCGGCACGATCCGCAGCGTGTCGCCGTCGAACGTCCAGGTGCCCGCGCGCTGGATGATTTCCGCCATGCCGACGATTCTCGCGCACGGGCACCGCGTTCAGGCCACCCGTTCGGACAGGAAGTCCTCCCAGGTGCGCTCGCCCAGGGTGGCGCCCTCAAGCGTCAGGTTGGCGCCCGCCCGGTAGGCGCGCCCCGCCTTGCCAGGGATGCGGACCGGCATCAGGGGGCGCCGCTTGCCGCGCGCCCGCAGGTAGCCGCGGCTCAGCTCGGAGAGGCCGTACACCCGCGGCCCCGCCAGATCCGGGACCAGTCCAGCCGGCGCGCCCAACGTCAGCTCCACCAGCCGTTCCGCCACCTCGCGCGCGTCCACGGGCTGGAGCCGGAGCCCGCCGGGGGAAGGGACCACCGGCAGCTTCGCCATCTTCTCCACCATGGCCAGCGCCAGGTCGTGGAACTGGGCGGCCCGCAGGGTCGTCCAGGGCACGCCGGAGTCCGCCACGGCGCGTTCGGCGGCGAGCTTGGACCGGAGCCAGGCCAGCGGCACCCGGTCCGCGCCGATGACGGAGATGTACACCAGGTGCTTCACCTGAGCCTCCGCGGCGGCGCGGGCCAGGTGCGCGGTCGCCTCGTCGTCCCCCTTGGGACCGCCGGCGAGGTGCAGTACGGTCTCGCAGCCCGCCACGGCGGCGGCCACGCCCCTGTTCTCCCGCAGGTCCCCCGTGACGTACACGACGCCGTCCTCGTCCGGCCGCTCCCGGCGGCTCAGGACACGCACGGAGCAGCCCGCGCCGCGCAGCAGCGGCACCACGTGCCGTCCGAGGGTGCCGGTACCGCCGGTGACCAGAATCGTGGAAGCCATCGTCTCTCCTCATCGCGTCGGCCCGAAGGTGGCGCTTCCCAGCTCCGTCGTGCCGGGTTTCGGGTTCTACTGCTGTGACACGCGGCGAGGAAGGAATGTGACAGGTGAGCGAGGGCGAGCTGCTGGCGGAGCGATTCGAGGGCGAGCGCGGACGGCTGCGGGCGGTGGCGTACCGCATGCTCGGCTCGGTGAGCGAGGCGGAGGACGCCGTGCAGGAGGCGTGGCTGCGCATCAGCCGCGCCGATACCGCAGAGGTGCGCAACTTCGGCGGCTGGACCACCACGGTGGTGGCCCGGGTGTGCCTGAACCTGCTGCGTTCCCGGGAAGCGCGGCGCGAGGAAGGACTCGAGGCCGTCGAGGGGCTGGAGAGCGGGCATGCCGAAGGTGTCCGGAGCGGGACGGAAGCCCCCGCGCCGGAGGACGAAGCGGTGCTGGCGGAGTCGGTGGGACTGGCGATGCTGGTGGTGCTCGACACGCTCTCCCCGGCCGAACGTGTCGCGTTCGTGCTGCACGACATGTTCGCCGTGCCCTTCGACGAGATCGGACAGCTGCTGGAGAAGTCCCCGGCAACGGCCCGGCAGCTCGCGAGTCGCGCGCGCCGCCGGGTGGGCGGCGGCTCGGCCATGCCCTCGGCGGACCTGGCGAGGCGGCGCGGGGTCGTGGAGGCGTTCCTCGCCGCGGCCCGTGGAGGCGACTTCGACGCGCTGCTCGCGGTCCTCGATCCCGAGGTGGTGTTGCGGGCGGACGCGGCGGTCGGCCCGACACGGCACCCGCTGGTGGTGGCCGGTGCCCGCAACGTGGCCAGGGGCGCGTCGGCCGCCACGGCCCGGGCACGTGCCACTCAGCCGGCAATGGTGGACGGGGCGCCGGCGCTCCTGATGGCCGACGGCGGACGGCTGGCGCTGGTGATGGCCTTCACGATCACCGATGGACTGATCACCGGCATCGACCTGATCGCCGAGCCCGAGCAGCTGAGCGCGCTGCGGGTCGACGTCCTGGACGGGGCCGCATGCAGGGGAGCGGTTGAGGACCTGAACGGCTCCGAGGGCCCGGAGGGGCCGGACGGTGTCGACGAACCGGACGCCTGACCCGCCCCGGGCCGGGTTCGGGCCCCGCTGTGCCCCGCCCCCGCGCGGCACGGGCGGGGCAGACGGTCGTGGCTGCGAGAGCGGTCAGAAACCCAGCTCGCGGGCGATCAGCATGCGCTGCACCTCGCTCGTCCCCTCACCGATCTCCAAGATCTTGGAGTCGCGCCACATCCGGGCCACCGGGTACTCGTTCATGAAGCCGTACCCGCCGTGGATCTGGGTGGCCTCCCGGGCGTTGGTCACGGCGACCTCGGAGGAGTAGAGCTTTGCCAGCGCCGCCTCCTTCTTGAACGGCTCGCCCGCCACCAGCCGGGACGCGGCGTCCCGCCAGGCCAGGCGCGCGGTGTGGGCGCGCATCTCCATGTCGGCCAGCTTGAACTGGATGGCCTGGTTCTCGCCGATGGCCTTGCCGAACGCCCTGCGGGTCTTCGCGTACGCCACGGACTCGTCCACGCAGCCCTGCGCCAGCCCCGTGGCCAGCGCCGCGATGGCGATGCGGCCCTCGTCCAGGATGCGCAGGAACTGCGCGTAGCCGCGGCCCTCCTCGCCCAGCAGGTTCTCGCCGGGGACGCGGACGTCGGAGAACGACAGCTCGCGGGTGTCCGACGCGTTCCACCCGACCTTGGAGTAGGGGGCGGCGACGGTGAAGCCCGGCGTGCCGGACGGCACGATGATGCTGGAGATCAGCGGCGCTCCGTCGGGCTTGCGCCCGGTGACGGCCGTGACCGTGACCAGGCCGGTGATGTCGGTGCCGGAGTTGGTGATGAAGCACTTCGAGCCGTTGATCACCCACTCGCCGGTCTTCTCGTCCCGGGTGGCGGTGGTCCGGGTGCCGCCGGCGTCCGAGCCGCATTCGGGCTCGGTGAGGCCGAACGCGCCGAGCATCTCGCCGGAGCAGAGCTTCGGGAGCCAGGTGCGCTTCTGCTCCTCGGTTCCGAAGCTGTGGACCGGCATGGCGCCCAGCGAGACACCGGCCTCCAGGGTGATGGCGACCGAGGAGTCGACCCGGGCCAGCTCCTCCAGGGCCAGGCCCAGGGTGAGGTAGTCGCCGCCCATGCCGCCGTACTCCTCGGGGAACGGCAGCCCGAACAGGCCCATCTCGCCCATCTGCCGGACGATGTCGTAGGGGAACTCGTGGTTCTCGTAGAACTCGCCGATCTTCGGAGCCACGACGTCGTGCGCGAACTCCTCGACGGTGCGGCGCAGTTCCTCGTGCTCGGGGGCGAGACGGTGATCGAGAGACATGACTACTGCTCCTTGTGGGAGAGCGCTCGGACGGTACGGGAGGGGCTGGGGCGTCCCAGCCGTTCGGCCATCCACACGCTGGTGGCGGTGAGCCGGCCGAGGTCGACCCCGGTCTCGATGCCGAGGCCGTGCAACATCCACACGAGGTCTTCGGTGGCGAGGTTGCCGGTGGCGCTCTTCGCGTACGGGCAGCCGCCGAGGCCGCCCGCGGAGGCGTCCACGGTGTGCACGCCGTGCTGGAGCGCGGCGAGCGTGTTGGCCAGTGCCTGGCCGTAGGTGTCGTGGAAGTGGACCGCGATCCGGTCGGCACCGACGCCCTCGGCGTCCAGCGCGGCGAGCAGCGCACCGACGTGTCCGGGCGTGGCGACGCCGATGGTGTCCCCGAGGCTCAGCTCGTCGCAGCCCATGTCCACCAGGCTGCGGCACACCCGCACCACCTGCTCGACGGGCACCGGGCCTTCCCAGGGGTCGCCGAAGCACATCGAGAGGTACCCGCGGACGCTCGCTCCGGCCTCCCGGGCCCCGCGCACCACGGGCTCGAACATCGCCAGCGCCTCGTCGACCGTGCGGTTGAGGTTGGCCTTGGCGAAGGACTCGGTGGCGCTGGCGAACACCGCGATCTCGCGGGCGCCCAGCGCGAGCGCGCGCTCGAGACCGCGGGTGTTGGGCACCAGCACAGGAAGCCGCACGCCGTCGCCCAGGTCGGAGAGCTTCGGGTACAGCTCTTCCGCGTCGGCGAGCTGCGGCACCCACTTGGGGTGGACGAAGCTGGTCGCCTCGACGGTCCGCAGGCCGGCGTCGACGAGCCGGTGGACGAACTCCGCCTTCACCTCGACCGGGACGATCGCCTGCTCGTTCTGCAGGCCGTCTCGCGGTCCGACCTCGTGGATGCGGACGCGGGGCGGCAGCCCGGGGGCGGGCACCGCCATGGGCAGGCCCTCGACGCCCGGGGTGCGCGGTGCGGCGGTCATGCCGGATCGCCCCCCTTCGCCTGCTGCGCATCCTCGGAGTCCTGCGGCTCCTTCGGCTCCACGACGGCGAGCACCTGGTCCATCGCGACGGTGCTCCCCGCCGACACGTCCAGCTCGGTGACCACGCCGTCGTAGGGGGCGGCGATGACGTGTTCCATCTTCATCGCCTCGACCACCAGCAGGCTCTGTCCCGCGGCGACCTCCTCGCCGACCTGCGCCTTGACCACGGTGACCGTGCCCGGCATGGGAGCGGTGAGCGCGTCCGCGCCGTGCGCCCCGGCGCCGCCGCGCAACGCCGCCTCGACCGGGTCGTGGGCCTGCACGTGCCAGGCCTCGCCGTCGCGCCCGAGCCAGGCACCGCTGTCGTCGGCCACCCGGGTGAAGCGGTGCGTGACCCCGCCCCACTCCAGCCGGGTACCGGCGGGAGCGGTGTCGGTCAGTCGCGCGACGACCGGCTCGGCGTCCCCGACGCGGACCAGCGCGTCGTGCGCCAGGCCGCGGACCCGCACGGCCACCGGCTCGTGGCCGGGGACGCGCACGTGGTGCACCGTCCAGGCGGCCTCGCCGCCCATCCGGAAGCCGGACGGCACGGTGAACGGGTTCACCCAGTCACCCGCGCCGCTGCGCGGTGCGGCGGGCTCCAGCGCTGCGTGACGCAGCAGCGCCGCAGTGGCGTACACCTCGTCCGGGACGCCGACGGGGACCAGGCCGGCCGCGTCGCGGTCGACCAGCCCGGTGTCCAGGTCGCCTGTCACCACGTCCGGGTGCGCGAGCAGCGCCCGCAGGAACGCGACGTTGGTGTCCACGCCGAGCACGGTGGTGACGCCCAGGGCGGCGCGGAGCCCGCGCAGCGCCGCGGCGCGGTCCGGGCCGTACGCGATGACCTTGGAGAGCATCGGGTCGTAGGAGGTGCCGACCTCGGTGCCCTCGGACAGTCCGGAGTCGGTGCGGACCCGCTCGCCCTGCGGTTCGCGGAGCAGCCGGACCGTGCCGGCGGAGGGCAGGAAGTCCACGCGACCGCCGGACACCCGGGCGGTCTCGGCGCAGACCCGGGCCTCCACCGCGTGTCCGGTGAGGGTGACGTCGTCCTGGCCGAACGCGAGCGGCTCGCCCGCGGCCACCCGGAGCTGCCACTCCACCAGGTCCAGCCCGGTGACCAGCTCGGTGACCGGGTGCTCGACCTGGAGGCGGGTGTTCATCTCCATGAAGAAGTAGTCGCGCCGCCCGTCGGCCGCCGGTTCGCCGCCGGGCACGATGAACTCCACCGTGCCCGCGCCCCGGTAGCCGCAGGAGCGGGCGGCGTTCACCGCGGCCTCGCCCATCGCGGCGCGCGTGGCCTCGTCGAGCAGCGGGCTGGGCGCCTCCTCGATGATCTTCTGGTGGCGGCGCTGGAGGGAGCACTCGCGCTCGCCGAGGTGCACGACGTTGCCGTGGGCGTCGGCCAGCACCTGGATCTCGATGTGCCGCGGCCGGTCGATCCAGCGCTCCACCAGGAGCGTGTCGTCACCGAAGGAGCCTCGGGCCTCGCGACGCGCGGCGGCGATCTCGTCGGCCAGCAGCGCCTCGTCGCGCACCAGGCGCATGCCCTTGCCGCCGCCTCCCGCGGACGGCTTGAGCAGCACCGGCATGCCGATCTCCCGGGCTGCGGATGCCAGTTCGGCGTCAGAGAGGCCGGAGCCGGAGGAGCCGGGGACGACCGGAACACCGGCCGCCGCGACGGTCTCCTTGGCGCGGATCTTGTCGCCCATGAGGTCGATGGCCGCGGCGGGCGGCCCGATGAAGACCAGCCCCGCGTCGGCGCAGGCCGCGGCGAACGCGGCGTTCTCCGCGAGGAAGCCGTACCCCGGGTGCACGGCCTGGGCTCCGGTCCGGCGTGCGGCGTCCAGCAGGCGGTCCACCGAAAGGTAGCTCTCGGCTGCGGCGGCCGGGCCGATGCGCACGGCGGTGTCGGCCTCGCGCACGTGGCGGGCGTCGGCGTCGGCGTCGCTGTAGACGGCGACCGAACGGACGCCCTCGGCGCGCAGGGTGCGGATGACCCGCACGGCGATCTCGCCGCGGTTGGCCACCAGCACGGTGTCGAACATCGTCATCGTCGTCCCCCTCACATCCGGAACACGCCGAAGGCGGGCGCGTTCGGATCCTTCTGCGGCAGCGGAGCGTTGGCACAGGCGGTCAGCGCGAGGCCCAGCACCTGCCGGGTCTCCATCGGGTCGATCACTCCGTCGTCCCAGAGGCGCGCGGTGGCGTAGTACGCGTTGCCCTGCTCGTCGTACTGGGCGCGGACCGGAGCGCGGAAGGCCTCTTCCTCCTCCTCGCTCCACGCCTCGCCACGGCCCTCGATCTGGTCGCGCTTGACGGTGGCCAGCACGGAGGCGGCCTGCTCGCCGCCCATCACCGAGATCTTGGCGTTCGGCCACATCCACAGGAAGCGCGGACTGTACGCCCGGCCGCACATCGAGTAGTTCCCCGCGCCGTACGAACCGCCTATCACCACGGTCAGCTTGGGCACCCGGGTGCAGGCCACGGCCGTCACCATCTTGGCGCCGTGCTTGGCGATGCCGCCCGCCTCGTAGTCCTTGCCGACCATGAAGCCGGAGATGTTCTGGAGGAAGAGCAGCGGGATGCCGCGCTGGTCGCACAGCTCGATGAAGTGGGCGCCCTTCTGGGCGGACTCGGAGAAGAGGATGCCGTTGTTCGCCACGATGCCGACCGGGTGGCCGTGGATGTGGGCGAAGCCGGTCACCAGGGTGGTGCCGTACTCGGCCTTGAATTCCTGGAAGCGGGAGCCGTCCACCACGCGGGCGATGACCTCGCGCACGTCGTAAGGCGTGCGCGAGTCGACCGGGACGGCGGAGTAGAGGCCGGACGGGTCCGCCCGCGGCTCCTCCGGCGGGGTGACCGTCCAGGGCGGGGCCGGGCGGCCGGGCAGGGTGCCGACGATGTTCCGCACGATGCGCAGCGCGTGCGGGTCGTCCTCGGCGAGGTGGTCGGTGACGCCGGAGGTGCGCGAGTGGACCTCCCCGCCGCCGAGCTCCTCCGCGGTGACCACCGCGCCGGTCGCGGCCTTCACCAGCGGCGGGCCGCCGAGGAAGATCGTGCCCTGCTCGCGGACGATGACCGCCTCGTCGCTCATGGCGGGGACGTACGCGCCGCCCGCGGTGCAGGAGCCGAGGACGGCGGCGATCTGCGGGATGCCGGCGCCGGACATGCGCGCCTGGTTGTAGAAGATGCGGCCGAAGTGCTCGCGGTCCGGGAACACCTCGTCCTGCATGGGCAGGAACGCGCCGCCGGAGTCCACGAGGTAGACGCACGGCAGGCGGTTCTCCAGGGCGATCTCCTGGGCCCGCAGGTGCTTCTTCACCGTCATCGGGTAGTACGTGCCGCCCTTGACCGTGGCGTCGTTGGCCACGATCACGACCTCGCGGCCGGACACCCGGCCGATGCCGGCGATCACGCCGGCCGCGGGAGCGGCCCCGCCGTACATCCCGTCGGCCGCCAGCGGCGCGATTTCCAGGAACGGGGAGCCCGGGTCGAGCAGCGCGTCCACCCGGTCGCGCGGCAGCAGCTTGCCGCGCGCGGTGTGCCGGGCGCGGGCCTTCTCGCCGCCGCCCAGCCGGGCCGTGGCGAGCTTCTCGCGCAGCCGCGCCGCCAGTTCGCGGTGCGCGGCCTCGTTCGCCCGGCAGTTGTCCGATGCCGGATCGACGCCGCTGACCAGCGCCGTTGCCTGCTCCATGCCGCTGAGCCCCCTTGCTCCGTGCGTGCGTTAGTGAGCGTTAACTTCGCACCCACAGGTTAACGCTCATTAACGTGCCTGTCTAGAATGGTCGGCATGACCACCAGCGCGGCACGTGACCGAGCCACCCCGACCCGGCGCGACCAGATCCTGCGGGAGGCGGCCCGGCTCTTCGCCGAGCGCGGCTTCCACGGCGTGGGCGTCGACGAGATAGGTGCGGCCGTCGGCATCAGCGGCCCCGGTCTCTACCGGCACTTCGCCGGGAAGGACGCGATGCTGGCGGAGCTGCTGGTGGGTATCAGCGAACGGCTGCACGAGGGCGGCGTGGCGCGGGTGGAGGAGTCGGTCTCCGCCGGTCTCGCCCCGGAGGCCACGCTGGATGCGCTGATCGCCGGTCACATCGACTTCGCGCTCGATGACCGCTCGCTGATCACCCTCCACGACCGGGAACTGGACCGGCTGCGGGACGACGACCGCAAGCAGGTGCGCAAGCTGCAGCGGCAGTACGTCGAGCTCTGGGTGGGCGCCGTGCGCGCCGTGTATCCGGGGCTCACCGAACTGGAGGCCCGGGTCTCGGTGCACACCGTCTTCGGGCTGCTCAACTCCACGCCCCACCTCTCCGGGTCCTCCTCCCTCCCGGATCGCAGCACGACCGCCGCCCTGCTGCACCGGCTGGCGCGCGGCGCGCTGGCCGCCGCCCGGGCGGACGGCGGCTCTGGACAGCCGCACTGACTGCCGGGTAACTTTTCTGAGCAAGCGCTTAGACAGCGGGAGGTGGCGCAGTGCGGCGTACGGTGTTCCACGACGACCACGAGGCGTTCCGGCGGACCGTCCGCGACTTCATCGAGGCCGAAGTCGTCCCGGTCTACCCCGAGTGGGCCGCGCAGGGATACGTCCCGCGCGATTTCTACAAGAAGCTGGGCGATCTGGGCGTCTTCGGCATCGAGGTGCCCGAGGAGTACGGCGGCGCGGGCGAGACCAGCTTCAAGTACAACGCGGTCATCAGCGAGGAGTGCGCCCGCGCCGGGGTCAGCTTCGGCGGCTCCAGCGTGCACACCGCGCTGTGCCTGCCCTACATCCTTGCCTACGGCACCGAGGAACAGAAGCAGCGCTGGCTGCCCGCGTTCGTGTCCGGCGAGATGATGACCGCGATCGCCATGACCGAGCCCGGCACCGGTTCCGACCTGGCCGGTATGCGCACCACGGCCAAGCTGTCCGAGGACGGCACCCACTACGTCCTCAACGGTGCCAAGACCTTCATCACCGGCGGCGCGCAGGCCGACCGGGTGCTCGTCTGCTGCCGCACCGCCCCCCCGAGCCCCGAGGACCGCCGGGCCGGCATCTCCATCCTGGTGGTGGACGCCTCCTCGGAGGGGTACGCCGTCGGCCGCACCCTCGACAAGCTGGGCCTGAAGTCCTCCGACACCGCGGAGCTCTCCTTCACCGACGTCAAGGTGCCCGTCGAGGACCTGCTCGGCGAGGAGGGCGAGGCGTTCGGCTATCTCGCCCACAACCTGCCGCAGGAGCGCCTCGGCATCGCGTTCGGGGCCTACGCGCAGGCCGCCGCGGCCGTCCGCTTCGCGAAGGAGTACGTCAAGGAACGCACGGTCTTCGGCAAGGAGGTCGCTTCCTTCCAGAACACCAAGTTCGTGCTCGCCGACTGCCAGGCCGACGTCGACGCCATGCAGGCCGTCGTCGACCGTGCCCTGGAGGCGCACGACGCCCGCGAGCTGACCGCGGCCGACGCCGCCTCCGCGAAGCTCTTCACCACCGAGACCGCCGCGCACGTCATCGACAAGTGCCTCCAGCTGCACGGCGGCTACGGCTACATGACGGAGTACCCCATCTCCCGGCTGTACGCCGACACCCGCGTCACCCGGATCTACGGCGGCACCAGCGAGGTCATGCGCTCCATCATCGCCAAGTCCATGGGACTGTGAGGAGTGTGAACGACCCCGTCACCCCCGAACCGCACGACCCGGCCCCGGAGGACCTGCTCGACCTGCTCGATCTGCTCGACCTGGAGCGGATCGAGCAGGACATCTTCCGAGGCACGAGCCGCCAGGCCGTGATCCCCCGGGTCTTCGGCGGCCAGGTGGCGGCGCAGGCCCTGGTCGCGGCCTGCCGCACCGTTCCGGAGGGGCGGCTGCCGCACTCGCTGCACGCGTACTTCCTGCGCCCCGGAGACCCCGGGGCGCCCATCGTCTACACGGTGGACCGCATCCGCGACGGCCGGTCCTTCACCACCCGCCGGGTCGTCGCCGTGCAGCACGGGCAGCCCGTCTTCCACCTCTCCGCCTCCTGCCAGGCGCACGAGGACGGCATGGAGCACCAGGCCCGGATGCCCGCCACCCCGGACCCCGACACGCTGCCGCGCGCCGAGGAGATGATGCCGCGGTACGCGCACCTGTTCAGCGACCCGCGGGTGCCTCAGAAGCTGCTCAAGGCCCGGGCGGCGGTCGACCTGCGGTACGTGGAGGCGCCGCCGTTCGCCCGCGCCGGCGAGCCCCGGGAGCCGCGCTCCCAGGTGTGGTTCCGCACCAACGGCAAGCTCGACGGTCTCCTGGACGACCCCACACTGCACATCTGCCTGGCCACCTACGTCTCGGACATGACCCTGCTGGACTCGGTGCTGCTGGCGCACGGGCGCGGCGGCTGGGCGGTCGGCGACGTCGTGGGCGCGAGCCTGGACCACGCGATGTGGTTCCACCGCCCCTTCCGGGCCGACGAATGGCTGCTGTACGACCAGGAGTCGCCGACCGCGCAGGGCGGCCGAGGGCTGGCCGCCGGACGGATCTTCACCCGCGACGGCCGGCTCGCCGTCTCCGTTATTCAGGAGGGCGTCGTCCGCGTCCCGCGCTGACCCGGACGACGGCCCCGTGCCCCGCCGCCCGGCGCGACCGCGCGGGATCAGCCCAGGCGCCGGAAGAGCTCGACCCACGTGTCCGGCGGCACCAGGCCGACCGGCGTGCCCGGCTCCAGCCCGGCGGCCGCGCAGGCCTCGCGGACCCGATGGGTGCGGTGCCGGCGGGCCAGGGTGGCGCCGAGGGAACCACCGACGCCGGTGAAGCCGTGGGCGACGAACTCTCTGTAGGCGGGAAGTACCGGACGCGGCAGGAGCGGCGCCGGCCGGCGTGCGATCCGCAGCACTGCCGAATCCGTCCGCGGCACCGGCGTGAAGGACCCGCGCGGCACGCGCCCCTCCACCCGCCAGGTGAATTCCGGCCAGCTGCCCACGGTCACCAGTGACCAGCGCCCGTAGCCGCCGGTGCGCTTGCGTGCGTACTCGAGTTGGGTGAGCAGGGTCGCGGAGGTCATCGCGGGCGCGCCCAGACACCACCGGACGATGTCCGAGGTGCGCGCGTAGGGGATGTTGCCGACGACGGTGAACGGTTCCCGGGGCGGCCGCGCCCGCAGGAAGTCGCCGGTCACGGTGCGCACGTTGGGTTCGTTCCGCAGCCGCTGGGGCAGCGCGGCGCCGAGGCGCGGGTCGATCTCGTACGCCACCACCTGCCGGCAACGGCGGGCCAGGGCGCGGGTCAGCACCCCTTCGCCCGCGCCCGGTTCGACCACCAGGTCGTCCGGGCGCAGCCGTGAGGCGCGCACGAGGCGGTGTACGGCGGCGGGGTCGTGCAGGAAGTTCTGGGAGAGCGTGCTGCGGCGGCGTGCCACGGTGAAGTCCTCTGGTGTGAGGACAGGCGGGTGCGCGCGGGCGGCGGCCGGGCCTGTCCGGGGTGATGGGGACACCGGAGGCCCTGGGCGGGCACGTTGACGGAGCGCGGCTCGGATCAGGAGTGCGCGAGGGTGCGACCCGCCGCGCGCACGACGGTGCGTGCGGCGGGCGGGGAAGCGCGGGGCGGACTCAGGCGCCGAGGGCGTCCTGGCGCGCGGCCAGGGCCCAGCGCCGAGCGCGCGGGCGGAGGCAGAGCCGGGCGGACCAGCCGGTGCGCCGCGCGTCGGCGTGCGCGCCGTCGATGATCGCCGCGAAGGAGGCGGACATGAGGGGAACGCTAGGCCGCCCGGTGCGGGCGCGGCAAGCGGTTTTCCGGCGGCCCCCGCAGGGCCGCACGGGTGTCGGGCACCGAGGGTCAGGCGTCGGTGAGGCCGGCCGCGTCCAGCAGGTACGCGATCATCGGCTCGTAGAACCGGGGGTCGGCCACGTGGTCGTCCAGCGGCACCGCGACGGAGAGCGTGTCCTCCGCCTCGCCGAGGAAGAGCGCGGGGTCGTTGCAGTCGGCGAAGCCGACCGTGTCGAGGCCGCGCTGCGCCGCGCAGCCCGCCCAGCCGTGGTCGGCGAAGACCAGGTCGGGCATGCCGTGCCCGGCCCGCTCGTAAGCGTCCAGGATCTGCCGCATCGGTTCGGGCGAGTGCGTGTGCCACAGCGAGGCGCCGCGTTCGTGCACCGCGACGCCCGCGAACTGCACCACCACGCCCTCGTCGGCGTACAGCCCGAGCGGCACGCGGGCTATGTCGCAGCCCGCCGACCGCAGCGCCCGGGCGACCGTGCCGTGCACGTCCAGCAGGCCGCCGGGGTGGCCGGTGGCGAAGAGCACCCTCTTGCGGTCCTCCGCCGCCTTGCGCAGCTCCGCGGCGGCCCGGTCGAGCGCGCCGACGGTCAGTTCCGGGTCGATGGTGTCCTGGCCGTGCCGGTGGTCGGGGTCGTCGCTCACGCCCACCCGTTCGGCCATCACCGCCAGCACGTCCTGCTCGTCCGACCACCGGTCGCCCAGCTCCAGGCCCAGCCAGTAGTGCCGGTTGCCGTTCGCCAGCTCGCGGTAGTGCGCCAGGTTGTTCTCGCGCGGCGTGGCCACGTGCCCGGCGATCCGGGTGTGCACCAGGTGCTCGAGGAGCGCGGTGCGGCTGGGAACGGCGGGCAGTGGGAGCGACGAAGACATGCCGCCATTGTGTCCCGTACGCCTGGTCGATGGACGGAGTGTCCAAATAGGTGGTCCGGGATCTGCACATCCGTCCATGGGGAGGCCCTCGCGGGCTGCCTACCCTTCCCCTCATGAGCACCCCCTCCGAGCAGTCCGCTGCACGCCCCGAGCCCGTCGGGCCCGTCGACTCCTCCCGCATCCCCCGCTACGCCGGGCCGGCGACCTTCGCCCGGCTGCCCCGCCTGGACGAGGTGGGCGGCCGGACCGACGTCGCGGTGGTCGGCGTGCCGTTCGACACCGGCGTCTCCTACCGGCCGGGCGCCCGCTTCGGCGGCAACGCGATCCGGGAGGCGTCCCGGCTGCTGCGCCCCTACAACCCGGCGCAGGACGCGTCGCCCTTCGCCCTGGCCCAGGTCGCGGACGCGGGGGACATTGCGGCGAACCCGTTCCGTATCGACGAGGCCGTGGAGACGGTGCAGGCGGCTGCTGACGAGATCCTCGGCTCCGGCGCCCGGATGATGACGCTGGGCGGCGACCACACCATCGCGCTGCCCCTGCTGCGCGCGGTCGCGCGCAAGCACGGCCCGGTGGCGCTGCTGCACTTCGATGCGCACCTGGACACCTGGGACACCTACTTCGGCGCTGCCTACACCCACGGCACGCCGTTCCGCCGGGCGGTGGAGGAGGGCATCCTCGACACCGAGGCGCTCAGCCACGTCGGCATCCGCGGTCCGCTGTACGGCCGCAAGGACCTCACCGACGACGAGAAGATGGGCTTCGGCATCGTCACCTCGGCCGACGTGATGCGGCGCGGCGTGGACGAGATCGCCCAGCAGCTGCGGGAGCGCATCGGCGACCGCCCGCTGTACGTGTCCATCGACATCGACGTGCTCGACCCGGCGCACGCGCCCGGCACCGGCACTCCGGAGGCGGGCGGCCTGACCTCGCGCGAGCTGCTGGAGATTCTGCGTGGCCTGGCAGGCTGCCATCTGGTCTCGGCCGACCTGGTGGAGGTGGCCCCGGCGTACGACCACGCGGAGATGACCGCGGTCGCCGCCTCGCACACCGCGTACGAGCTGACCACCCTGATGACGCGGCAGATCGCCGAGGCCCGGGGCGGGACCTCCTGAAGCACCCGCCCGGCCGGGCGGCCGGTGCTCCCACGCCTCGTCGAACGCCGGTTCCACGCCGGGGAGCATCGGTTCTCGGCCAACTTGGCGACGCAGAGCCGGCACCGTTCGTGGCGAATCCTGTGCGGTGCGTCACATTCCCTGGTGGGGGCCACTGGCGAAAAACCGCTGGTGGGTGGCGTGCCGCACCCGGGTGACATTCTGTTGTCATGTGACGTTATGAAAGCAGTTTAATACGCAACGTTACCGATTCTGTGCGGTCGATGTGCGCGGCGTAAAAGTTTCCGACAGAATCCTGAGCGCTGCCCCGCGGGATGGGGCGCCGTCGAGCGGACGGAGGGCCGGCCCTGTGGGGGGTGCCTGGTCCACCGAAGGCCACCGAGACGGACGCCCCCAGCCGGTACGGCCCCGGAGAAGTATGCGGCTCCTCCGGGGCCCGACCGGGTTCTTCCCCCGATCGCGGAGGCAATGCCCCGCCGGCAGCAGCCTCCGGGATGAAATCCCCCGCCCGCGACGTTGCACCCTTCCGTCAGTGACCGACCGGAGGGGAGCGCGAGCGTGGGGGAGAAGGTGACCGGAGCCGCCGGGCGGACCGGAAGCGGAGACGGGCCGGAGGGCCGCCGCGGATGGGCCCGCAGGCTGAGCGCGTACTGCTGGCACTACCGGCGGAACGTACTGCTGGCCCTCGGCGCCTCGCTGGCCGGCATGGGCCTGATGGCGCTCGTGCCGCTCCTCGTCAAGGTGGTCATCGACGACGTCGTGGTCGGCGACCAGGGCGGCCTGGAGATCTGGGTCGGCCTGCTGGTCGCCGTCGCCGTCGCCGTCTACGGCCTCACCTACGTCCGCCGCTTCTACGGCGGACGCCTCGCGCTCGACGTCCAGCACGACCTGCGCACCGACATGTACGAGGCGCTCGTCCGCCTCGACGGCCACCGGCAGGACGAACTCAGCACCGGCCAGGTCGTCGGACGCGGCACCAGCGACCTCCAGCTCGTGCAGAGCCTGCTGTTCATGCTCCCCATGATGATCGGCAACGCCCTCCTCTTCCTGGTCGCGCTGGTCGTCATGCTCGTGCTCTCCCCGCTACTGACCCTCGTCTCGCTGGCCGTCGCGCCGCTGCTGTGGATCATCGCCAACCGGAGCCGCGCCCGGCTGTTTCCAGCCACCTGGTACGCCCAGCAGCAGGCCGGTTCGGTGGCCTCGGTCGTGGACGGCGCGGTCACCGGCGTGCGCGTGGTGAAGGGCTTCGGTCAGGAGGAGCAGGAGACGGCGAAGCTGCGCCGCATCAGCCGCACGCTCTTCGCCGCCCGGCTGCGCACCGTCAAGCTCAACGCCCGCTACACCCCCGCCCTCCAGGCGGTGCCCTCGCTCGGCCAGGTCGCCATGCTGGCGCTCGGCGGCTGGCTCGCCACCGAGGGGCGCATCACCCTCGGTACGTTCGTCGCCTTCTCCACCTACCTCGCCCAGCTCGTCGGGCCGGTGCGGATGCTGGCCATGGTGCTCACCGTCGGCCAGCAGGCTCGGGCCGGCGTCGAGCGCGTCTTCGACCTCATCGACACCGAGCCCAAGCTGACCGAGCGCCCGGGCGCGCACGAACTGCCCGCCGACGCGGACGCCTCCGTCGAGTTCGACGACGTCACCTTCGGCTACGGCGACGGCCCACCGGTGCTGGACGGGCTCAGCCTGCGCATCGAGCCGGGCGAGACGGTCGCCGTCGTGGGCACCAGCGGATCCGGGAAGTCGACCGTCTCGCTGCTGCTGCCCCGCTACTACGACGTCACCGGCGGCGCCGTCCGGGTCGGCGGACACGACGTGCGCGACCTCTCCATGGGCTCACTGCGCGCCGCGATCGGCCTCGTCCCGGAGAACAGCTTCCTCTTCTCCGAGTCGCTGCGGGACAACATCGCCTACGGCGCCCCGGACGCCACCGACGAGCAGGTCCGCGCCGCCGCCCGCGCGGCCCAGGCCGACGGCTTCATCTCCGAGATGCCCGACGGCTACGACACCATGGTCGGCGAGCAGGGCCTGACCCTCTCAGGCGGCCAGCGGCAGCGCGTCGCGCTCGCCCGCGCCATCCTCACCGACCCCCGGCTCCTCGTCCTGGACGACGCCACCTCCGCCGTGGACGCCCGCGTCGAGCACGAGATCCACGAGGCGCTGCGCGGCGTGATGGCCGGCCGGACGACGCTGCTCATCGCGCACCGCCTCTCCACCCTCGCCCTGGCCGACCGCATCGCCGTCCTGGACGGCGGCCGCCTGGTCGACCTCGGCACGCACGACGAACTGACCGGCCGCTGCTCCCTGTACCGCCGCCTGCTCACCGACCCCGACGAACTCGCCGACGTCGAACGCGACCCGGCCGGACTCGCCGGCCACGACGCGCACCGCCGGGTCGACGGGGTGACCCCCGAGCTGTGGGTGCGCCCGGAGGAGGACGAGGACGCCGCCACCACCGGCTCCGACGGCGGCCGCACGGCGACCGCCCACGCCCAGGCCGGACGCCCGGGAAGCTTCGCCGCCGAACTCGCCGCCATGCCCGGCAGCCCCGAACTCCTCGCCCGCGTCGCCGCGCTGCCACCTGCCGACGACGAGCCGGAGGTCGACGAGCGGCACGCCACACGCCCCGAGCCCTCCTACGGCCTGCGCCGGCTGCTGCACGGCTTCGGCCGCCCGCTCTCCGTCGCGTTCGCCTTCGTCGCTCTCGACGCGCTCGCCGCGCTGTTGCTGCCCGTCCTGATCCGGCACGGCATCGACGAGGGCGTCTCCCAGCGCGCCCTCGACGCCGTGTGGTGGGCGTCCGCGCTCGCACTGCTCATCGTCGTCGGGCAGTGGGGCGCGCAGTTCGCCGCCATGCGCTTCACCGGCCGTGCCGGCGAACGCGTGCTGTACGCGCTGCGTGTAAAGATCTTCGCCCAGCTCCAACGGCTCGGCCTCGACTACTACGAACGGCACCTGACCGGCGCCGTCATGACCCGCATGACCACGGACGTCGACGCGCTGTCCACGTTCCTGCAGACCGGGCTGGTCACCGCGCTCGTCGCGCTGCTCACCTTCTTCGGAATCCTCGTGGCCCTGCTGGTCATCGATCTGCAACTCGCGCTGGTCGTGTTCGCCGCGCTGCCGCTGCTGATCGTCGGCACCGTCTTCTTCCGCCGGCAGAGCGTGAAGGCGTACGAACTCGCCCGTGAGCGGGTCAGCGTGGTCAACGCCGACCTCCAGGAGAGCGTCGCCGGGCTGCGCATGGTGCAGGCGTTCCGCCGGGAGGACGGCGGCGCCGAGCGGTTCGCCGCCCGCAGCGGCGCCTACCGGCGGGCCCGTATCCGCGGCCAGTGGCTGATCTCCGTCTACTTCCCCTTCGTGCAGCTGCTCGCCGCCCTCGCGACCGCCGCGGTGCTGGTGGTCGGCGCCGGCCGGGTCGACGACGGGACGCTCACAGCCGGTGCCCTGGTCGCCTATCTGCTGTACATCGAGCTGTTCTTCGCCCCCGTGCAGCAGCTCTCCCAGGTCTTCGACGGCTACCAGCAGGCGGCCGTCGCGCTGGGCCGCATCCAGCAGCTCCTCGGTGAGCAGACCACCACGCCGCCCGCCGCGACGCCGCGCGAGGTCCGTGAGCTGCGCGGCGAGGTCGCGTTCGAGGACGTCCACTTCCACTACGCCACCGCCGACGGGACGGGTTCCGACCCCCACGAGGCGGCGCTGGCGGGCATCGACCTCACGGTGGAGGCGGGCACCACCGTGGCCTTCGTGGGCGAGACCGGGGCCGGCAAGTCCACGCTGGTCAAGCTCGTGGCCCGGTTCTACGACCCGACCCGCGGCACGGTACGGGTTGACGGCGCAGACCTGCGCGAACTCGACCTCACCGCCTACCGGCACCGCCTCGGCGTCGTGCCCCAGGAGCCGTACCTGTTCCCCGGCACCGTCCGGGATGCCATCGCCTACGGCCGCCCCGGCGCGACCGACGCCGACGTCGAGTCGGCGGCACGTGCGGTCGGCGCACACGACATGGTCGCCTCCCTGCCCGGCGGCTACCTGCACCCGGTCTCCGAACGCGGGCGCAACCTCTCCGCCGGTCAGCGGCAGCTCATCGCCCTCGCCCGGGCACAGCTCGTCGACCCGGACGTGCTGCTGCTCGACGAGGCGACCGCCGCGCTCGACCTGGCCACCGAATCGCTGGTGAACCGCGCCACGGACCGGCTCGCCCGCCGCCGCACGACCCTCGTTGTGGCACACCGGCTCTCCACCGCGGCACGCGCGGACCGGGTGGTCGTGCTCGACCACGGCCGCATCGCGGAAACCGGCACGCACGAGGAGCTCCTGGCCCGCGACGGCCGCTACGCCGAGCTGTGGCGCGTCTACGCGGGGGAGACCGCTCCCACACCCGCCGCGTGACCGCCGGGGGCGGTCAACGCCCCCGGTTGCGGGGGTGGTTGCGGGCGGTGCGCTCGTTGCCGTGCTTGTAGGCGCCGGTCCAGCGGGCCATCACCAGCTGCTCGCCCCCGGCCGCCACCTCGGCGAGGAACCGCGCGGCGCGGCCCCCGCGGAGGGTGGCGGCCTCCCGGCCGTGGTGGGTGACGACGACGGCTCCGTCGCCGTGCTGCGCGTAGGCGAACCCGTGAGGTCTCGGCATGCCGCGACAGTACGTCACCCTGCGCAGCGCGCCACCAGATATTCGTCGACCGTCTGCACCCGACCGCCGGGCAGGCTCTCGCCCTCGCGACGCCAACGGATCGCGGAGATCTCCTCGTTGGGGGTGAACGGCTGCCGGACGTTCACGCTCCCGGTGAACACCGCGCCGTAGAGAACGGACCGGCCCGGCAGCTTCGTGCGTGCGAAACCGGCGAAGCGCAGGTCCTCCGGCGCGATGTGCTGGCCCGCCTCCTCCCGCAACTCCCGCACCGCCGCCTCGCGCGGCGTCTCACCCGGCTCGATGCCGCCGCCCGGGATCTCCCAGCAGCCGCGGTGCCGTTCCAGCGCCATCAGCACCCGGTCCTCGTGCCGGAGCACGACCAGCGCGTAGCCCACCGCGGCGTCGGGAAACCATGTGTCCTCGGGCTCGGGGTGGAAGGACAGCAGCTCCAAGCCCAGCGGACCGGTCGCAAGGGGCGTCGTCGCCTCGGCGTCGCTCATGCCCCGACCCTATGCCGCGCGGTCCGGCCCGCGCGGGCGTGCGACGATTCCGCAACAAGCCCGTCGTCCCCCCTGGAGCGCGGGGTGGTATGCGGGTGACGCTCGGACGATGACGCGTCCCGCCCGCCCGTCCGCGCCCCAACCGCCCGTGGCGTGGCTCGTCCTCGCCGTTCTCGTCGTCCTCGCGGGTCTGGCCGGATGCTCCGCGGACGAGCTGCCGGCCGAGCCTGCCGAGAGCCGCCGTCCGGCCGCCGGAACGGGCTCGGAGGATCCGGACGACCTCAACGGCGACGGGCACCGCGACCTGCTCCTTCCCGTGTAAGGGCGGTCCCCGCGGTCCCGGGGCGGAGGAGGGCGGGGCCACTCCGGTACGGATGCCGCGGAGCGTGGCCGAGGAGGGCCTGCGGTCCCTGGTCCGCGGGGACTTCGACGGCGACGGGCTGCGGGATGTTGCCGTCGGCGACAGCGGCAGCCGCAACGACGAGCCGGGCTACCGGACGGAGGCGCCGGAAGTGGCCGGGTCGCTGGCGGTGTATCCCTGCAGTGGGAGGCACCGGTGACGCACACACTGCCCGAGGTGCCGGAGGGGCGCGCGACGGACTACGGTCCGGGCGCGTTCTTCGCCGCCGATCCGGACGGTGACGGCCGCGACGGCATCCTGGTCGCCACCTACCAGGGCGCCACGCTGATCGACGGCGACCGGCGCGTCGAGATCGGGCGTGACCCGGCACCTGCGACGGACGAGGGCGAGGAGTGCATGCCGGAGGAGTACCTGCGCGCGCGTCCCGCCGGAGCCGCCGACTTCGACGCCGACGGGGACGACGAACTGGTCCTCCACAGGGGTCCGGGCCTGTCGTTCGGTCTGTACGGCGAGTACCCGACCCACTGGTGGATCACCGAGGGCACCGGCTCCGACGACATGACCTCCTTCGCCACGACATCCTTCGCCGCGGACGAGGCCCGCGCGCGGCGCTGCGAACGGTGCCGGTCCCCGGGCTCGCCGGGTAGCCGGTCGGCTGGAATCCCCGAACGACTCTGGCGGGCCGGGCGGTGCGGGGATAGGTTCGCGGGCGACCTTTGCGACCCAGGGGAGGGCGTATGCGCAAGGCGCTGAGGTGGCTGCTGTCGCTGGTGGTGCTCATAGGCACCGTCGGGATCGGCACCGCTTCCGCGTCGGCCGAATCGGCCGAGCACGCGGACATCAAGCAGAGACTCCTGGCCATACCCGGGATGAGTCTCATCGAGGAGAAGCCGGTCGACGGCTACCGCTTCTTCCTCCTGAACTACGAACAGCCCGTCGACCACCGGAACCCGGAGGCCGGCACGTTCCAGCAGCGGCTCTCGATCCTGCACAAGCACGTCGACCGGCCCACGGTCTTCTTCACCTCCGGCTACAACCTGAGCACCCAGCCGCGCCGCAGCGAACCGACGCAGATCGTGGACGGCAACCAGGTGTCCATGGAGTACCGGTTCTTCACGCCCTCGCGGCCGGAGCCCGCCGACTGGAGCAAGCTGACCATCTGGCAGGCCGCCAGCGACCAGCACCGCATCCACGACGCACTGGAGGACGTCTACGACCAGAACTGGGTGGCCACCGGCGGCAGCAAGGGCGGCATGACGGCCACCTACTACCGCCGCTTCTACCCGTACGACATGGACGGCACCATCGCCTACGTGGCGCCGAACAACGTCGACGACCGCGACGACCGTGCGTACGACGAGTTCTTCGCCACCGTGGGCACCGAGAAATGCCGGACCGCGCTCAACGCGGTGCAGCGCGAGGCGTTCGTGCGCCGCGACGAGATGGTCGAGCGCTACCGGCAGCAGGCGGAGGCGGAAGGCTGGACCTTCGACCTGATCGGCGACGTCGACCGGGCCTACGAGGTCGTCGTGCTGGACCTGGTGTACGCCTTCTGGCAGTACCAGCCGGAGACCGAGTGCGCGAACGTGCCCGCCGCCGACGCTTCGACCGACGAGATCTGGAACTTCGTCGACGCCGTCTCCGGCTTCTCCTTCTACACCGACCAGGGCCTGACGCCGTACGTGCCGTACTACTACCAGGCGGGCACCCAGATGGGTAACCCGGACATGGAGAACGCGCACCTCGACGGGCTGCTGCGCTACCCGGGCATCAACGCGCCGCGCAGCTTCGTGCCCGAGGACATCCCGATGGAGTTCGAGCGGCGCGCCATGCGGGACATCGACCGCTGGGTGCGCAAGCACTCCTCCGAGATGCTCTTCGTCAACGGCGAGAACGACCCGTGGGGCGCCGAGCCCTTCCGTGTCGGCAAGAAGGCCGACGACTCCTACGTCTTCACCGCGCCGGGCGCCAATCACGGTGCCGACATCGCGAGCCTGAAGGACGGGGAACGGCGGATCGCCACCGAAGCCCTGCTCGACTGGGCGGACGTGGAGAACGAGCAGCCGGAGACCGACACCGCCACCAAGCGGCTGACCGAGCCGGACCGGAAGCTGGACAAGCAGGTCGAGCGGCAGCGGACCTTCCGCCCGTGACCTGACCACGGACGGCGTGGGTGGCGGCAGCGCCCCCACGCCGTCCGTTCACAGCTCCAGGCGCCAGTCCTGCCCCACCAGGTCCGCCCCGTAACTGTGGTGCGACTTCTCTCCGGTCAGGGTGAAGCCGGCCCTCTGGTAGATGCGCCGGGCCGCGTCCAGGACGGAATTGGTCCACAGCACCATCTCCCGGTACCCCTGCTCCCGGGCGAACCCGACGCACTCGCGCACCAGGCGGTCGCCCAGCCCGTGGCCCCGGGCGTCGGGCTCGACGAGCAGCAGCCGGAGCCGGGCGGCGCCCGGTATGCCGGTGTCCCGTACGCACATCACCGAACCTGCGCGCTCCCCGTCGAGTTCGGCTATCCACACCCGCTCCCGCTCCGCGTCGTGCCCGGCCGCGAACTCGCCTACGATGCGGGCCACCAGCGCCTCGAAGCCCGCGTCCCAGCCGTACTCGCGGGCGTACAGCTCGCCGTGGCGCTGGACGATCCAGCCCAGGTCGCCCGGCTCCGGCCCGCGCAGCCGCACGCGCGACGAGGGCCGCACGGACCGCCCCTCGCCCAGCACGGTGCGGATGGTGCTCATCGCCTCGGCCAGTCGGTCGCGGTCGTCCGAGGAGACCCGGTCGAGCAGGGCACCCACCGATTCCAGGGAGCGTTCCTCCAGCAGTGTCGCCGCCTCGCGTCCGTCCTCGGTGAGGGTGATCCGCTGCCGCCGTGCGTCCTCGGCGGAGGGCTCCCGGGTGAGCAGCCCATCCTTCTCGAACTTCATCAGCAGCCGACTCAGGTGGCCGGCATCCAGGTGCAGCGAGGTGCGCAGATCGGCGGCGTCCAGCCGGCTGGCGTGCGCCAGCTCGTAGAGGATGCGGGCCTCGGTGAGCGTGTACGGCGTGTAGAGGTGACGGCTGTAGTCGAGGGCGCCGATCAGGTTGGTGTAGAAGCGGTTGAACGCGCGGACTTCCTGGACGGTCATGACAGGCCCCCTGGGGAACGACGCCGGCTCCGGGGCGTGCGGCCACCGGGCAGGGCGCCCGGAGCCCGGAAGCCCCGAGAAACTTGACTGAGTCAAAGATAGGTGCCTCCGGGTCGACGGCGGAAGACCCCGCCCGGAATCTCACCCCGGAGGGTGACACTCGGTCGTCTCCTGCCGTTCGCCGCCGCCGCACCGGTGCGGACTGTCGGTGGCGGGGGCTACGGTCTGTCACATGTCGTTCCAGCCCGCCGTGCTCGAGGGTGTCCTCGAGCGCATCACCTACGCCAACGAGGACAACGGCTACACCGTCGCCCGGGTGGACACCGGCCGGGGCGGTGAGCTGCTCACCGTCGTCGGCTCGCTGCTGGGCGCGCAGGTGGGCGAGTCGCTCCGGATGGAGGGGCGCTGGGGCTCGCACCCCCAGTACGGGCGGCAGTTCACGGTGGAGAACTACACGACGGTGCTCCCCGCCACGGTGCAGGGCATCCGCCGCTACCTGGGATCGGGGTTGATCAAGGGCATCGGGCCGCGTATCGCCGAACGGATCGTGGACCACTTCGGCCTGGACACCCTGGACGTCGTCGAGCAGGAGCCGCAGCGGCTGATCGAGGTGCCGGGCCTGGGGCCCAAGCGGACGAAGAAGATCGCCGCCGCCTGGGAGGAACAGAAGGCCATCAAGGAGGTGATGGTCTTCCTCCAGGGCGTCGGCGTCTCCACCTCGCTCGCCGTCCGCATCTACAAGAAGTACGGCGACGCCTCCATCTCCGTGGTGAAGAACCAGCCCTACCGGCTGGCCGCCGATGTCTGGGGCATCGGCTTCCTCACCGCGGACCGGCTGGCGCAGGCGCTGGGCATCCCGCACGACAGCCCGGAGCGGGTCAAGGCCGGCCTGCAGCACGCCCTCTCGCAGTCCACCGACCAGGGCCACTGCTTCCTCCCCGAGGAGCAGCTGATCTCCGACGCGGTCAAGCTCCTCCAGGTCGACACCGGGCTCGTCATCGAATGCCTCACGGAGCTGGCGCAGGACGAGGAGGGCGTGGTGCGGGAGCGGGTGCCGGGGGAGGACGGGGAGCCGGTGACCGCGGTCTACCTGGTGCCCTTCCATCGAGCCGAGATCTCCCTCGCCGCGCAGCTGATGCGGCTGCTGCGGACCGACGAGGACCGGCTGCCCGCCTTCGGCGACGTCGACTGGGAGGCGGCGCTGGGCTGGCTCGGCCGTCGCACCGGCACCGACCTCGCCCCGGAGCAGTCGCAGGCCGTCCGGCTCGCGCTGACGCAGAAGGTGGCCGTGCTCACCGGCGGCCCGGGCTGCGGAAAGTCCTTCACGGTGCGCTCCGTGGTGGAGCTGGCGCGCGCGAAGAAGGCGCGTGTGGTGCTGGCCGCGCCGACCGGCCGGGCCGCGAAGCGGCTGTCCGAGCTGACCGGTGCCGAGGCGTCCACCGTGCACCGGCTGCTCGAACTCAAGCCCGGCGGTGACGCCGCCTACGACCGGGACCGTCCCCTGGAAGCGGACCTGGTGGTGGTCGACGAGGCGTCGATGCTCGACCTGCTGGTGGCGAACAAGCTGATCAAAGCCGTGCCCCCGGGCGCCCATCTGCTGCTGGTCGGCGACGTCGACCAACTGCCCTCCGTCGGCGCGGGGGAGGTGCTGCGGGACCTGCTCGCCGAGGGCGGCCCGGTCCCGGCCGTACGGCTCACGCGGATCTTCCGGCAGGCGCAGCAGTCCGGTGTCGTCACCAACGCGCACCGCATCAACTCCGGTGTGCCCCCGGTGACCCATGGCCTGCCGGACTTCTTCCACTTCGTCGAGGACGACACCGAGGAGACGGGCCGGCTCACTGTCGACGTCGTGTCCCGGCGCATCCCGGCGAAGTTTGGGCTCGACCCGCGACGGGACGTACAGGTGCTCACCCCCATGCACCGGGGCCCGGCCGGCGCCGGCACGCTCAACGGGCTGCTCCAGCAGGCCGTCACCCCCGCCCGGCCGGACCTGCCGGAGAAGCGGTTCGGCGGCCGCGTCTTCCGGGTCGGCGACAAGGTCACGCAGATCCGCAACAACTACGACAAGGGGGCGAACGGCGTCTTCAACGGCACGGTCGGCGTCGTCACCGCGCTCGACGCCGAGGAGCAGCGCCTCACCGTGCGCACGGACGAGGACGAGGAGGTGGGGTACGACTTCGACGAACTGGACGAACTGGCCCACGCCTACGCCGTCACCATCCACCGCTCGCAGGGCAGCGAGTACCCGGCGGTGGTGATCCCCGTCACCACCAGTGCCTGGATGATGCTCCAGCGGAACCTCCTCTACACGGCGGTCACGCGGGCCAGGCGACTGGTCGTTCTGGTGGGTGCACGCAGGGCGATCGCCCAGGCGGTGCGCACGGTGTCGGCGGGCCGGCGGTGCACGGCGCTGGACCACCGGCTGAGTGGGGCGGTGCCCGCTCCCCGGCCGGGCGGGGGAGGTGCCCGTGTCGGCGGGGGTGACCAGCGCCCCCGGGAGGGTGCAGGATGGTCCTGACGGCGGCACTCCGTGCCACCGTGGGGCCCGTTCGCCGACCCCGAGTGCACCGCACGGCACCGGATGGGGGACAGTGGAGAGAGTCAGGGCACCTCGAAGAAGAGGCACGACGTCGGTGAGGGAAGAAGTGAGCGACAACCGCGATGACAACGCCGTAGTACTGCGGTACGGGGACGGCGAGTACAGCTACCCGCTGGTGGACAGCACGGTCGGCGACCGTGGAGTCGACATCGGCAAGCTGCGCGCTCAGACCGGTCTGGTGACCCTGGACTCCGGTTACGGCAACACGGCGGCCTACAAGTCCGCCATCACCTACCTCGACGGTGAGCAGGGCATCCTGCGCTACCGCGGCTACCCGATCGAGCAGCTCGCGGAGCGCGGCTCCTTCATCGAGACCGCCTACCTGCTCATCAACGGCGAGCTGCCCACCGTCGACCAGCTGGCGAACTTCAAGAACGAGATCACCCGGCACACCCTGCTGCACGAGGACGTCAAGCGCTTCTACGACGGCTTCCCGCGCGACGCCCATCCGATGGCCATGCTGTCCTCGGTGGTCAGCGCGCTGTCGACGTTCTACCAGGACAGTCACAACCCGTTCGACGAGGAGCAGCGGCACCTCTCGACGATCCGGCTGCTCGCCAAGCTCCCGACCATCGCGGCCTACGCCTACAAGAAGGCGATCGGCCACCCGGTCGTGTACCCGAGCAACGACCTCGGCTACGTCGAGAACTTCCTGCGGATGACGTTCTCCGTCCCCGCCGCGGAGTACGAGCTGGACCCGGTCGTGGTCAGCGCCCTGGACAAGCTGCTCATCCTGCACGCGGACCACGAGCAGAACTGCTCCACCTCCACCGTCCGCCTGGTCGGCTCCTCGCAGGCGAACATGTTCGCCTCCATCTCGGCCGGCATCAACGCCCTGTGGGGCCCGCTGCACGGCGGCGCCAACCAGAGCGTGCTGGAGATGCTGGAGCGCATCCAGCGCGAGGGCGGCGACGTCGGCTCCTTCATCCGCCGTGTGAAGGACAAGGAAGACGGCGTCAAGCTGATGGGCTTCGGCCACCGGGTCTACAAGAACTTCGACCCGCGCGCGAAGATCATCAAGGCGGCCGCGCACGACGTGCTGTCCGCCCTGGGCAAGAGCGACGAGCTGCTGGACATCGCGCTCAAGCTGGAGGAGCACGCGCTTGCAGACGATTACTTCGTCGAGCGCAAGCTCTATCCGAACGTGGACTTCTACACGGGCCTGATCTACCGCGCGATGGGCTTCCCGACCAGCATGTTCACCGTGCTGTTCGCCATCGGCCGGCTGCCCGGCTGGATTGCCCAGTGGCACGAGATGATCAAGGAACCGGGCTCCCGCATCGGCCGTCCGCGGCAGATCTACACGGGTGTCGTCGAGCGAGAGTACGTCCCCGTCGAGTCCCGCTGACGCGTCCCGCGCCCCGCGTCCCGCACCGCCCTTCGAGGCCTCGGTCCCCGGACCGGGGCCTCGGCTCGTTCTGTTCGCACGCGGTGTGCGGGTATGGCGCCAGTGGTGAAGAGGGTGCAAAAATGTGACGCAGGTCACAGTAAAAGGAGTCCAACCCTTTGCGGGGGTCGTGGGTCTTAGGGGTGTGAGTCGACACCCGGCGGAGTCGGCTCACGGTGCAACCGGACCGAAAGAGCTTTGAGCGGCCCTCCCGGAGCGGATGCACCCGAAGGCACCCGGCCAGGATCCCGTGGGGGGAATCCATGACCGGGACATGGAAACGCCCCGCCGGTGGGCCCGTGGGGGGACCTGCCGGCCGGGGCGTTTTCCGTGTGCGTGTCGCGCCGCCCGTGGGGGGCGGCGTCTCAGGCGCGCCCGACCAGTTCGTAACCTGCCGCGTCCACCGCGACGCCGATCACCGTGTCGTCCGGCTCGGCGGCGGAGGTCACCGTCACCAGGCTGCTCTTGGCGTCGGCCTGCACGGCGGTCACGCCGGCGACGCCGCCGACCTCCTTGGTGATGGCCTTCTCGCAGTGGCCGCAGCTCATGCCGGTGACCTTGTAGGTGGTCGTGACGGTGCTCATCGCAGTGCTCCTCGCCCTCGGGCCGGTTCTTCTCCGGTCGTCGATACCTCGGTCGATACCCCCCAAGGGTATCGCACCGCAGGCGATCCTCCTGGGAGGCGGGGCGCGAGGGCACTCCCCCGCTCGCCCCGCCCATCGCGCCGCCGTGCCCCTCAGCGCCGTCCCCCGCGGTTTCCCGGGCGCCGGGCCACCCACTCCCGCACGGTGTCCGCGCACCAGTACGGCCTGCCGCCCTCCACCAGGTCCGGTGGCGGCAGCAGGCCGTGCTTGCGGTACGAGCGCACGGTGTCCGGCTGGACGCCGATGTGCGCGGCGATCTCCTTGTAGGACCAGAGCCGACGGTCGGTCAATGTCCCTGCACCTCCCACGGGGCGGCGGTATTGCCCGGGCCACCCTGTGACCGGAAGGCGACCTCCGGTCACCGCCGCGAGGCTCTGTAGCCACCCCGTGACGCGGGAGGCGCGAAACAGTGACTCCGGTGACCCCCGGGAAACCGGCCGAACGGCCCTCCGCACGGCGGGCGTGAGGGGGCGTCCGGCCGGGTGCTGACCCGCGACTCCACACGTACGGGCGGGAGTCAGGCCCCGCAGCCCCGCAGGTACCGCCGGGTGCGCAATGCGATCGGCATCGGCTGCTCCGGCGGGCACGGGTACATGTCCTGCTCCACAATCGCGAACATGTCGATGCCCAGCTTCTGCGCCGCCGCCAGTACCGGCTCCAGCGCCGGCACGCCGCGCGGCGGCTCGCACATCACGCCCTGCCGCACCGCCGGCCCGAACGGCGTCCCGTGGGCCCGGACGTCCGCCAGCACCTCCGGGTCGACCTGTTTCAGGTGCAGGTAGCCGATGCGCTCGCCATAGGTCTCGATGAGCTTGACGCTGTCTCCGCCGCAGTACGCGTAGTGGCCGGTGTCCAGGCACAGTCCGACCAGGTCCGGGTCGGTGGCGTCGAGGAACCTCTCGACGTGCTCCTCGGTGTCGATGTGCGTGTCCGCGTGCGGGTGCACCACGATGTCCAGGCCGTACCCGTCCCTCAGTTCGCGGCCGAGGCGTTCCATGCCGGAGGCCAGGTGCCGCCACTGCCCGGGGGTGAGCTCCGGCGGTTCGATCTCCCGCGCGGTCCGGTCGTCCCGCCAGAACGACGGGATCACCACCACGTGCTCCGCACCCATGGCGCGGGTCAGCTCCGCGACGCGCCGCACGTGCGCCCAGGTCTCCTCCCACACGGCGGGCCCCCGGTGCAGGGCGGTGAAGACGGTGCCGGCCGAGACGCGCAGCCCCCGCCTGCCCACCTCGTCGGCCAGCCGGCCCGGATCGACCGGCAGATAGCCGTACGGACCCAGCTCGATCCACTCGTAGCCCGACGCCGCGACCTCGTCCAGGAAGCGCTGCCAGGGGACCTGCTGCGGATCGTCGGGGAACCAGACACCCCACGAGTCGGGTGCGGAGCCGACGCGCAGGCGGTCGAGGGTGACGGTCATGGAGAGGACTCCTCACGTCGCTGTCGCCTCAAACTACCCATGCCACCACCGCCCAGGTCCACAATGGGACACCGAGCCGTGTGCGATCACCCCCGTCCACGCCACAGGAGGGCCGATTCGATGACCGCCCCGCCCGCCGACCGCTTCGACGTCGTCACCATGGGACGCATCGGCGTGGACATCTATCCGTTGCAGGCAGGCGTGTCGCTGAGCGACGTCGAGACGTTCGGCAAGTTCCTCGGCGGCTCCCCGACGAACGTGGCCGTCGCCGCCGCCCGGCTCGGCCGCCGCACCGCCGTGGTGACCCGCACCGGGCAGGACCCGTTCGGCGACTACTGCCACCGCGCCCTGACCGACTTCGGCGTCGACGACCGCTGGGTCACGCCGGTGCCCGGTCTGGCCACGCCCGTGACCTTCTGCGAGATCTTCCCTCCCGACCACTTCCCGCTGTACTTCTACCGGCAGTCCGCTCCCGACCTCCGGATCGTCGCCGGCGAACTCGACCTGGCGGGTGTGCGGGACGCCCGCGTCTTCTGGGCCACCGGCACCGGTCTGTGCGAGGAACCGAGCCGCGAAGCCACCCTGGCCGCCCTGGCGGCCCGCGGCGGCGGAGCGGACTCCCGTGGCGGAGCGGACCGGGACCCCGGGACCGTCGCCACCGTCCTCGACCTGGACTGGCGTCCGGTGTTCTGGCCGGACGGCCCGCAGGCCGCCCGCCCCATCTACCGCGCCGCACTCGCACACGCCACCGTGGCGGTCGGGAACCTCGACGAATGCGAGGTCGCCACCGGCGTGCGCGACCCCGCCGCCTGCGCCGACGCCCTGCTGGACGGCGGCGCCGAACTCGCCGTCGTGAAACTCGGAGGCGACGGCGTCCTCGCCGCCCACCGCGGCGGCACCCGGGTGCAGGTCCCGCCGCACCCGGTGGAGGTGCTGAACGGCCTGGGTGCCGGCGACGCGTTCGGCGGCGCGCTGTGCCACGGACTGCTCGCCGGCTGGGACCTCGAGCACACGGTGCGCCGCGCCAACGCGGCCGGTGCTCTCGTCGCCTCCCGCCTCGCCTGCTCCACTGCCATGCCGACCGACGCCGAGCTGGACGACTTCCTCGGCGCACCCGACGGGAACCCGCCCGCGCGCACGCCGACCGGCTGACACCCCGGCCCGGGTTCACCGCATCCGCGCGCGGGAAGTCATCACCACGCCCCTCCCGGGGGAGGCTGAACGACATGACTTCGCACCACGGCCACCACCACCGCACCCCGGCCGACGCCGCCCCCGGCCCGTACCGGCTGGACATCACGCCCGCTGACGCCGGATGGCGGCACTCCGCCCTGCGTGTGCTGGAACTCCCGCCACGCGGCAGCCACCGCTTCGACACCGGAGACAGCGAATGGATCGTGCTGCCGCTGTCCGGCGGCTGCGGCGTCAACGCCGACGGGGAGACGTTCCTCCTCGGCGGCCGCGCGTCCCCGTTCACCGCCGTCACCGACTTCGCCTACGTACCCCGGGACGCCCACGTCCGCATCGACAGCTCCGCCGGCGGGCGCTTCGCCCTGGCCGGCGCACGCTGCACGGAGCGGCTGCCCGCCCGCTACGGGCCCGCGTCCGGCGTCCCCGTCGAACTGCGCGGCGCCGGGAACTGCTCCCGGCAGGTCAACAACTTCGCCGCCGCGGACGTCTTCGAGGCGGACCGGCTGATCGCCGTCGAGGTCCTCACCCCCGGGGGCAACTGGTCCTCCTACCCGCCGCACAAGCACGACGAGCACCGGCCCGGGGAGGAAAGCGAACTGGAGGAGATCTACTACTTCGAGATCGCCCCGCACGACGGCACCGAGGGTGTCGGCTACCAGCGCGTCACCCCTTCGGGTCGGGGAGCCGGCACCGACGTGCTGGCCGAGGTGCGCACCGGTGACGCGGTCCTCATCCCCGACGGCTGGCACGGACCCTCCATCGCCGCCCCCGGCCACCCGATGTACTACCTCAACGTGATGGCCGGCCCCGACACGGAACGCCGGTGGCTGATCCGCGACCACCCCGACCACGCCTGGATCCGGCGGAGCTGGCGCGACCAGGAGATCGACCCGCGGCTGCCGCTGACGACCGCCCGGGAGGAGACGCCCCGATGACCCCGACCCGACGGCTCACCGTCGCCCAGGCCCTGCTCCGCTTCCTCGCCGCCCAGCACACCGAACGGGACGGCGTCCGGCAGCGCCTGGTCACCGCCTGCTGGGGCATCTTCGGCCACGGCAATGTGGCCGGCGTCGGACAGGCGCTGCTGGAGAGCGGCGACGCCATGCCCTACCTCCAGGGCCGCAACGAACAGGCCATGGTGCACGCGGCCGTCGGCTACGCACGGCAGAGCGATCGGCTGCGCACCCACGCGGTCACCACCTCCATCGGCCCCGGCGCCACCAACCTCGTCACCGGCGCCGCACTGGCCACCGTCAACCGGCTGCCGGTACTGCTGCTGCCCGGCGACGTCTTCGCCGCCCGCCCCGCCGACCCCGTGCTCCAGCAGCTCCAGGTCCCCTACGCCGGCGACGTGTCCGTCAACGACGCGCTGCGGCCGGTCTCCCGCTACTTCGACCGGATCACCCGCCCCGAGGTGCTGATCCCCGCCGCGCTGGAGGCGATGCGGGTGCTCACCGACCCGGCGGAGACCGGCGCCGTCACCCTCGCCCTGCCGCAGGACGTGCAGGCCGAGGCGTACGACTGGCCGGAGGACTTCTTCGCGCCACGCGTCTGGCGGGTGCGCCGCCCGCTCCCCGACCCCGACGCCCTCGCCGAGGCGGCGGCCGTCCTCCGCGCGGCGCAACGCCCGCTGATCGTCGCCGGCGGCGGCGTCCACCACAGCGGGGCCGAGGCGGCCCTCGCCGCCTTCGCCGAGGCCACCGGCATCCCCGTCGCCTCCACCCAGGCCGGGAAGGGCTCCCTGCGCCACGACCACCCCTGCGACCTCGGAGGGATCGGCCACACCGGTACCCCGAACGCCGACGACCGCGCCCGCGAGGCCGACGTGGTGCTCGGCGTCGGTACCCGCTGGACCGACTTCACCACCGCCTCGATGACGCTCTTCCGGCAGCCGGGAGTCCGCTTCGTCAACCTCAACATCGCGCCGTGCGACGGCGGCCGGATGAGCGGACTGCCCCTCGTCGCCGACGCCCGGGCCGGTCTGGAGGCCCTCGCCGGGGCACTGGACGGCCACCGGGTGCCGACGCGGTACGAGACGGAGTACGAAGGGGCGAAGGCCCGTTGGGACCGCCTCGTGCAGACGGCGCTGGGAGCCGAGGACGGCGGGGTGCGGCCCACCCAGGTGCAGGTCCTCGGTGCGCTCGACTCCGTCGTCGGCGACGAGGACGTGGTGATCAACGCCGCGGGCTCGCTCCCGGGCGACCTCCACAAGCTGTGGCGCACCCGCTCCCGGCAGCAGTACCACGTGGAGTACGGGTACTCCTGCATGGGTTACGAGATCCCCGCCGCCCTCGGCGTCCGCCTCGCCGCTCCCGGCCGCACGGTGTGGGCGCTGGTCGGCGATGGCACATACCTGATGATGCCGACCGAACTGGTGACCGCCGTCCAGCAGAACCTGAATATCAACGTGGTGCTGGTGCAGAACCACGGTTACGCTTCCATCGGCGGTCTGTCCGAGGCCACCGGCGGCGAACGCCTCGGCACCGCCTACCGTTTCCGCGACGCTGACGGCCGCTTCACCGGCGACCCGCTGCCCGTGGACCTCGCCGCCAACGCCGCCTCGCTGGGCCTGGAGGTGCTGCGCGCCGGAACGGTCGACGAACTGCGGGCCGCGCTGCGCGCGGCGCGCGCGTCCAGCCGCCCCACCTGCGTGTACGTGGAGACGCGTGCCGCCGACGCGGACCAGCGCCCCCGGGTGCGCGAGGCGCTGGCGCCGCAGGCCTGGTGGGACGTGCCCGTCGCCGAGACGGCGAGCCGGCCGGCCGCGGTCGAGGCGCGCCGGGAGTACGACCGGCACGCCGCCGACCGCCGTCGGCACCTGTGACCTTCACGGGCCCTGGCCGGCGGTGCCCCGGCACGTGCATGACGGTGCGTCAGCGACCGGAGGTGCGAACGCGATCCCGGCGTACGGGGGTTGCCCGCGGTCCGGGCGGGGGTGGGAGGATGCAGCGGCCCCCCGCCCGGCCCGTCGCGACAAGGTGACCGCCCATGACACCCGCCACCTCCTGCCAGACCTGCGGGAGAACCCTCAACGGGTCGCTGTGCTGCCCCGATTGCGGTACGCCGGTGGAGCCGGACGGCTCCGCAGCGGGGCCCGGCCCGCTGCCACCCGAGGCGGACGCCCCCGACGCGGCGCCGATATCCGTGGGTGTGCCGCCCGTCGGCCCGGGACCGCTGCCGCCCGCGGTGCCCGCCGCACCGAGGGGCGGCGCCGTCCCTCCGGCCGAGCCGCCCGCGGTACCGGACCGGCGTCGCCGGGGCGGGCCGTTGGCCAAGGGCGCGGCTGCGGCGGTCCTGGTCGCCGCGCTCGCGTGCGGAGGCTTCCTGGTGTTCGCGCCCGCCGGTGAACAGGCCGGGGGCACGCCCGGGACCCGCCGCACCGAGCAGCCCCGCACGGACCGCCCGAGCGACTCCGCCCCGACGCCCTCCGGCACGCCCAGCCCGCGGATCGCCGGCTCCGACCCCCGCCCCGCGCCCTCCACCAAGACGGCGGAGCCGTCACCGCCGCCACCGTCGCCGACGCCGCCCGCCCCGACTCCGGCCGTACCGGAACCGGCCCCCACCACTCCCCGGCCCTCGTTCTCCTGGCCCTCCAGCTGGCCCACCCCCTCCCGGTGCGCGGAGATCCCCTGGTGCTGACCGGCAGGTCCTACGCTGACGCGTGATGGAGCGACCGGCCGTACGACCCCAGGCCCTCGGGTGGCGCCCGCCGCGCCCGCGGCACGCCGTGCCGCTCGTGCTGCTGCTGGTGGTGGTCGCCGCGCTGGTCGTCGCGCTGCCGGGTGACGTCCAGCCGGGGCGTCACGCCCGCGGACCCTCACGGGCGACCTCCCGGCCGCCGACGGCCGCCCCACCGCCCTCTTCCCCGGCACGGCCACGCCGGACGGCCGGGAGGTGTGGCGGTGGCCGGTCGACGCGGTGGTGGAGCCGCGCCGTCCCGGTTCCGGCGCGCGGGTGGTGCGGGTGCTGCTGTGGCAGCGGGAGGCGGCCGGAGCGCCGTGGCTCTTCGGCGTCCCGCGGGCGACGGAGGTGGCCATGCTGTCCCTGCCCGGGCCGAGCCTGGAGAACATCCCCGAGGTGCACCGGCCGCCGCTCTCGTCCCCGCCGGGGGATCGCGTCCTGTGGGGCACCTCGGCGGTACGGGACGGCGGCTGGACCTACGTCTTCGGGGTCTGACGAGCGGGGTGCGGAGGGCGGCGGCCCGTCCCGCACCTACGTGGCGCGGGCCCCGTGCGGCAGCCTCGACGACCCGGCGGCACGTGGCTGCGGTTCAGCATGGATGCGGGCGGGCCGGACGGGCGCCCCTCGCAGACGGTCGTGTCGTACCGGTCGTGCACACCGCACGGGCCGGACGCGGTGACCGTCCCCGGCCTGCCGCCGGGCGGCGGCAGGCCTGGGCGACGGCGTACAACGTGCAGGCCCACGGGGACCACGACGGGCCCGGGCTGCTGCTCGCCTGCGACGTCGACGTGGTGGGCGACCCGAGCGCCGTGCAGGCGGACGTGGCCCGGTACCGGTCGCGCTTCCTGCGTGTCGATCTCGACCGGGAGGACGGGGCTGACCGGACCGACCGGCCCGACCCGGACCGGATTGCCCTACTCCTCCTGCTCCACGCGACGCTGGGCCTCCGCCTCCATGCGGGCCTTGGCGGCGGCCATCGCGCGGCGCTTGTACTCCGTCGGCCGGTGCTCCAGGTCCTCCGGCTGGTCGATGTCCGGTATGCCGTCGAGGTCCTCGTCCCGGATCTCGTCCTCCCACAGCTTCGCGTACTGCGCGTCGCGCAGCTTCAGCAGCACGCAGGCCAGCACCGCGGAGATCAGCGAGCCGATCAGCACCGCCGCCTTCGCGTGCTCCCGGGTGGCCGCGTCGGTGAAGGCCAGCTCGGCCACCAGCAGCGACACGGTGAAGCCGATGCCGGCGAGTAGGGAGAGACCCGCCACGTCGGTCCAGGACAGGCCGGGACTGAGCTTGGCCTTCGTGAAGCGGGCCGCGACATACGTGCCGCCGAAGATGCCCAGGAACTTTCCCGCGACCAGGCCGAGGATGATCCCGAGGGCCTCCGGCTCCCGGAAGGTCTCGGCCAGCGCCGACCCGGACACGCTCACCCCCGCCGCGAAGAGGGCGAAGAAGGGCACGGCGAAGCCCGCGGACAGCGGACGCACCAGGTGTTCGATGTGCTCGGCCGGCGACGTCTCCTCGCCGTTGCGCGGGGTGCAGCGCAGCAGCATACCCATCGCCACACCGGCGATGGTGGCGTGGACGCCGCTGTTGTACATCAGCGCCCAGATCACCACGGCGAGAGGCACGTACACGTACCAGCCGTGGACACGCAGCTTCTGGTGCAGCAGCCAGTAGAGGACCAGGCCGGCGACCGCTCCGGCGAAGGCGAAGAGGTTCAGCGTCGAGGTGAAGAAAACGGCGATGACCAGGATGGCGCCGAGGTCGTCCGCGATCGCCAGCGTCAGCAGGAAGGCGCGGATGCCGGACGGCAGGTTGGTGCCGATCACGGCCAGCACGCCGAGCGCGAAGGCGATGTCGGTGGCCATCGGCACCGCCCAGCCGTCCAGCTGCCCGCCGCCCGCGACGTTGACTCCCACGTAGAACAGCGCGGGCACGACCATGCCGCACACGGCCGCCACGATCGGCAGCGCGGCGGCGGCGGGCCGGCGCAGCTCGCCCACCACCAGTTCGCGCTTGAGCTCGATGCCCGCGGCGAAGAAGAAGATGGTGAGGACGCCGTCCGAGGCCCAGTGGCCGACGGACAGGTCCAGGCCCAGAGCCGGGATGCCGAAGTGGAAGTCGCGGACGGTCTCGTACACGTCGTCGAGCGGACTGTTCGCCCAGACCAGCGCCACCACCGCGGCTATCAGCAGCAGGAGGCCGCCGGCCGTCTCGGTGCGCAGCGCGTCGGTGAGCAGCTTCCGTTCACGGGCGGAGGGCAGCCCGAACAGGGCTGTGGGCTGCTTGTCGGAAAAGAGGCGCATCAGGGACTCCGGAGTGCGTCTGGGCAGGGCGAAGCGCTGCCGACCAGACTTCCCGGCTCACCATGGTGCGATCTTGACGTTGTTCCTCCACCGTATACGCATCACCCGAGGTCGGCACAGTGGTCGCCGTCACAGTCGCCGGCACCTCGATCGCCGTCGGGCTCGCCCTCGGGGGTCGCGACGCGCCATCGGTGCCGGGCCCGTCCGTGGCCCCGAAGATCCCGCTCGCCTACGCTGAGCCCCCGAACAGGGCCGGAGCACGGCCGAACGACGCCAGGGGGGCGGACGCCACGGTGCAGGACGACGCGATCTCCGACGAGTTCCTCGGTCCCTACCCGGAGCTGCTGACAGAGGTCTCCGAGACCGGCCGCCTGCCGCGCCGGGATGAACTGGACGCGTTCCGCGAACTCGGCGAACGGGCCGCCGAGCGCGGGCACGGCCTGCGGCGCCTCGCCGGCCTGTACATCGGCTCCACCCGGGCGCTGTGGGGCTCGCTGCCCGGCATCGCCCGCTCCGCGACGGGTGCTGAGCGGGCCCGTACCGGCGACGCCCTGCTCGCCGCGCTCGACGCCGCGGTCGCCGCGCTCGGCGAGGGGCACGAGCGGGCGCTGCGCTTCGCCATGCGGCAGGAGGAGGGCGAGCGCCGCGAGTTCATCGACGACCTGCTGTACGGGCGCAGCGACCTGGGCCGCCTCGCCGAACGCGCGCAGCGCTTCGGGCTGCGGCTTGCGGGCGCGCACGCGGTGGCGGTGGCGAGCGGACCGGAGAAGTACGACGACGTGCACCCCAAGGTGCGCTGGATCGAGCGCGAGCTGCTGGGCCGGTTCGGCGAGCGGGACGTGCTGCTGTCCACCAAGGACGGCCGGCTGGTGTGCATCGCGCCCAGCACCGAGGCCACCGTGCTGGAGGCGTTCGCCGCGCACGCGCAGGCGGGCGGGCCCGCCTACGCCCCGGCCCGGCGGGTCGCGTTCGGGCGGCAGCACAGCGGTGCGAGCGGGGTGGTCCGCTCCTACGAGGAGGCGCTGAACGCCCTCGACCTCGCGGACCGCCTGGGTCTGGACGGCGTGCGGCTGCACGCGTCGGAACTCCTGGTCTTTCCGGTGCTGCTGCGCGACCGGGAGGCGATGGCCGACCTGGTCCGCACCGTGCTCGGCCCGCTGATGGAGGCGCGCGGCGGCGCCGAACCCCTGCTCGAGACCCTGTCCGAGTGCGCCGCCGCCGGTTACGTGAACGCCGAGGCCGCGCGCCGGCTGGGCGTCAGCGTGCGCACTCTGTCGTACCGGCTGGAGCGCATCCGCAGCCTCACGGGATACGACCCCGGCGACGCCCTGCACCGCTACACCCTGGAGACCGCCGCGATGGGTGCGCGCCTGCTGAACTGGCCCGCCGACGGGCTGTGACGAGGCTGCCTTCCCCGAGGCGAGGACGGGCCGGGGCCGGGAGCCAGGGTCCCTACCGCTGCGTCAGAGACTCGGCCACGTGGTCGCCGAGCGCGGTGAGCCAGTCCAGTCCCGAGGGGCCGGTGCCCGTGCGGATGCCGTGGCGGCGCCCGTGGAACGCGTCCTGGACGGCGTGCAGCTGGGCCCAGCGACGGGCCCGTTCACGGTCGACTTCCGCGGCGTCTGCGAACACGTTCAGCGCCCGGAGCAGGGCGGCCTTCGGCACCTCGCCGGTCGTCAGGAATGTCAGGGCGCGGGACTTGAGCAGCGTCCCGGCGTCGAACGCGGGGTCCCCCGCCCAGCCCTCGGGGTCGATGGCCAGCCACGGCTCCCGGTCGGCGCGCAGGATGTTGCGCTCGTGCAGGTCGCCGTGGAGCAGCGTGTCCGGCTGGTCCCGGCCGAGTTCGCGGACGGTCGCCAGGGCGGCGTCCACCAGGTGATCCGGTAGCCGCGGCTCCAGTTCCGCGGCGTCCTTGAGCAGTTGCTCCTCCCAGGCGTCGGCCCGGTCCCGCAGCCTGGGCAGGCCGGGCGGAGCCGGCACGGCGAGCAGGCGGCTGAGCCGTCCGGCGACCTCCATCACCTCGTCGCCGTCCGCGACGTCGGCCAGCGTCGAGGGGCGGGCGCGCTCGAGGAGCATCGCGCACCGGCCGTCGTCGCGTTCGTGCAGCAGGACGGCTCCGCGCCCGGCCCATATCGCGAACGCGTCCGGCTCGTGGACGCGGTCGGGGTGCGGGAACGACACCTTCAGCACGCAGCGCCGCCCGGCGGGCCCGGACACCGGGATGACCACCCCGATGCCGCCGTGCGCCGCCTCGCCGTCCGGTACGCAGCCCCACTGGCCCAGCAGGGCCTCCACGATGCCCGGCAGGTCCGCCAGCCATCTCTCGCCGGAGGCCCCCTCCCGGTCGACGATGCTCCGCGCGAACAGCAGCGGGATTTCACGTGTCATCGGTGCAACGTACGGCCGCGCGTGGAGGGGAGGCTCCCCGTCGTCGCCGATGTAGGAGAACCACTGAGCGCCCCGCCGGGGCGGAACGGGGGCGTGCTCGCTGGAGTCGGACGTCAACGCGCCGTGAACTTTGCCGGGTTCTGGCAATGTGCGGGTCCTGCGCCGCGTGTCACGATGAGGCCCGCAAGGCAGTCGGCACGGGGGTGCGGCGCAGGAGTCCTCGGCGCGTCAAGCGCCGGGTTCCCGCGCCGGTCCGATCGGGTCCGCCCATGGGAGGGGATCGGACACCGGCTGTCTGTGCAGGTGAAAGGCGTGGGCGCCGATACCTCCCACGGGGGTGGGGGTATCGGCGCCGGTACGCCGGAGCCGCCTGCGGCCCGAGGGCGGCCCGCGCCGGGGAGATCCCGGCCCGCCCGGCCGGGGGAGGGCGACTGCCGGGCCTGGTTGCCCGGTTCTTGCCTCGGGGGTGGAGGAACGGGGAGGAGACGGGGGGGGCGGTCCGCGCCTGCGCCGGAGGGGAGCCGGGCGGGCGCGGACCGCGGGGCCGGAAAGGTCGTGCGGGCGGCCTGACGGCGGGTCAGCGGATCACGAGCTGCTGACCGGGAAGAATGAAATCGGGGTCGTCGCCGACGACCGAGCGGTTGTCCTCGTAGATCTGCTGCCAGGTGGTGCCGTACGCGACGGCGATGGCGCCGAGGGTGTCACCCGAGCGGACGGTGTAGTCCGACCCGGTCGGCTGCACCGGTTGCACGGGCTGGGACTGCTGCTGGGGAGCCGACGGTGCCGTCGGCTCCGTCGCCTGCTGGTCCGGCACACCGGTGTCGGGAGCCGCCTCCGCGGGGGGAGCCCCTGCGGTCAGCCCGCCCTCGCTGCCGCAGACCGGCCAGGCACCCGGGCCCTGCATCTCCAGCAGTTTCTCGGCCACGGCGATCTGCTCCTGCTTGCTGGCCAGGTCCGCACGCGGGGCGTACTGCGTGCCGCCGGCGGCCTCCCAGCTGGACTGGGAGAACTGCAGCCCGCCGTAGTAGCCGTTGCCGGTGTTGATGCGCCAGTTTCCGCTCGACTCGCATGCGGCGACCTGTTCCCAGGTGTCGACGGAAGCGGCTCTGGCGTTGGACGCCGACATCAGCGGAAGCGCGACCGCGGCTCCCGCCGTGCTCACCAGGGCCGCGACGCGTGCGCGGGTGCTGGACAGGTGTGCCCGGTACTTGCCAGTGAACAGCATGTTCGTCTCCTCACCGACGCCTGCGAGGTGAGCTGTCGGGCTCGGGCCGGAGAGTGCCCGTCCGTCCGCTGACGCGGGCGGATACGCCCCGAGCCGCTCCCTCCTTCGGGTGCGGCGGCCTACCTGGGTCCCCCGCTCCTGCCTACGGCGCTCACGCGACGAAGTGCCCCCGGCCGCCGGCAGGATTCGGCGTGACGGCCGCGGTGCCCGTCAGGCGACGAGCGATGCGACCGTAAGCACATCGCACCGGAGTGTTCAAAAACCGACATACAGGACGTCCGGGTGTTCCGGTGTTGCGCCGAACCGGTGATTCCGCAGGTGGTGACGGTGTGTCGGACGTGCATGCCGCCGCGCGAGCGTCACTCCTCTGGAGGGAGACCGAACGCGCCGCCGCAGCCCTTCTCCTGACGTGGCGTCGAGCCGGTCGATCGCACTCGGGGAGGGATGGGCCGGGAGGCAGGGGTCCGGACGTTCACCTTGTGAAGAGAGGGAGTGCGACCGTGGAAGCGCCGGGGCGGAGTCGTGGGTGTTACAGCTGATACGCGCGTGTCGGCTACGCGTAGGTAGCACACCGGAGAAGCTCAGGTCCAGCTCAAATCGACATCGGCCTTCCCGGCATAGCGGGAGGTAGAGCGACATCCTGGGCGCCTTCTCTTTGTGAAGGGCCATTGACCGGTCTCAAGTCGGTCTGTAACTCTACGGAACGCAGGCGGTGTGGTCGATCGCCTTGGATCTCCACCCTGGAGCAACGCCGAACGGGGGTGAACCGACAGGGGTGGAGCACGGCAGAGCGTCCGAGAGGGTTCTGCTGTTCGTTTGAATTTGTGCCGACACTGGGGTTGGAGGGGTGGCACCCTCCGGGGCGTTTTCGCGGTACGGGCCAGTGTATGTTCACGTTCAAGCTGGGACTTCGGCGTGCCTGGGAACCACGGGCTCACCGGGTCCACGCGGGGAGTTCAAGCAGTGACAATTCGCATCCTAGTGGCCGACGAACGTCGCCTGATCTCGGAGACTCTGGCCGAAACCCTCAAGCAGGTACGGGACTTCGACGTCGTGGAGACCGTCAACGACAGCCGGCAGATCGTCCCGGCGGTGCTGCGCGTACGTCCCACCGTCGCCGTCCTCGGCGCGACCACCACGGGTCGCGACGAGCTCCACCTCGCCGACGAACTGCGCGCCGCCGCACCCGACTGCGGCATCGCCGTCATCGCGGCCGAGCCCAGCAGGGCGGTCCTGGACCGCGCCATGGCCGGCGTCTTCAGCGTCATCCCGAACCACGCCCGTTTAACTCATCTGGTGCATGCCATCCGGGGCATCGTGGCGGGTTGTCCGACGATCGACCCGTCCCTGCTGCGCCCTCCCTCCCGCAACAGCCGCCAGCTGAACGACCGGGAGAGAGAAGTGCTGAGACTGACGGCCGGCGGAGCACCGATCAAGGAGATCGCTGCGGAGCTCTACCTGTCACCCGGCACGGTCCGCAACGTCACCTCCAGCGCCATCAAGAAGCTGGAGGGGCGCAACAGGTTCGACGCCGCCCGGATAGCGAACAGCCGCGGTTGGCTCTGACCACGCCATCGCCTCAGCCCCTCTCCTTCTCAGTCCTCCACATTCGGCGCCCCGCCGCGACGCACGCCCGGATGACCCGGACGCCGCCGGTGCGCCGCTGCGGTGACGTCAGCTTGCGGCGACCCCCGGCCGGGACGCGACCCGGTACGGCCGGGACGATGACCGATGTCATGCCACACGCGACAGAAGTCAGCAGCCTTCCGGGCGGCGTTGTGCCCGCCCCGCGGCGTGGACATCCTCTGTGCCTGAGATGTGGAGAGAAGGCAGAGCGGTGCGCGTTGCAGGAGTGGAGGACCGGCCGCGCATCGCTGTGGTCGGTGCCGGTATCGGCGGACTGGCACCGGCGGCCGCACTCACCGCGTCCGGTACGCGGTGCGAGGTCTTCGAGCGGGAGCGGGAGTCGGCCGGGGACGGCGCGGGTGAGGAACTCGCGCCGAACGCGGTCCGGCCCCTGCGCCGGCTCGGCCTCGGACCCGTACTGAGGGCCTGTGCCGGCCGCGTGGAGGCGACCGGGATCCGTGGAGGGGACGGCCGTCCCGTCGCCCGCATCCCCCACGGCGTTCCCTGCGAACGGCTCTCGGCGCGCCCCACTACGCCGTCCGGCACACCGACCTCCGCGCCGCCCTGCGGGTAGGCGTCCCGGCCGGGGCGCTGCACACCGCTCGGACCGCGACCGCACTGACCGAGGACGCCGACGGCGTGCCCCTGCACTGCGCGGACGGCGGCACGCACCGCGCCCCGCTCCACACCTACGACGCCGGCCGCCCCGGACAGGGGTACGCGACCGTCGGTTAGGGGTTGTCGCACTCCGGGGTCTGCGATGGAGTGGACGTGTGTCTGAGAACCGGCCGGGAGGGCTCTTCGCCGTCAGCGACCTGCACGTCCGTTACGCCGAGAACCGGCGGATCGTCGACGAGCTCAGGCCGCAGTCGGACGAGGACTGGCTCATCGTGGCCGGAGACGTCGGCGAGACGGCGGCCGACGTGGAATGGGCGCTGCGCACGCTGAGCCGTCGCTTCGCCAAGGTGGTGTGGACGCCGGGCAACCACGAGCTGTGGACCGTCCCCGACGATCCGTTGCAGCTGCGCGGCGAGAAGCGGTACCGGCATCTGGTCGAGATGTGCCGTGCCCTCGGCGTGGTCACGCCCGAGGACCCGTACCCGCTGTGGGAGGGCCGGGGCGGGCCCGTCGTCGTGGCTCCGCTGTTCCTGCTCTACGACTACACCTTCCGCCCGCACGGCACCGCAGACAAGACGGAGGCCCTGCGGGTCGCCGACGAGGCCGGAGTCATCTGCTCGGACGAGTTCATGCTGCGCCCCGACCCGTACCCGAGCCGGGAGGCCTGGTGCCGCGCGCGCGTGGCGGCCACCGAGGCGCGCCTTGCGGAGATCCCCTCCGACCGGGACACCGTCCTGATCAATCACTGGCCGCTGATCCGCGAACCCACACGCGTGCTGTGGCACCCGGAGTTCGCGTTGTGGTGCGGAACGACCGCCACGGCCGACTGGCACCGGCGCTTCCGGGCCCGGACCGTCGTCTACGGACACCTGCACATCCCACGGACCATCAGCCGGGACGGGGTCCCTCACCGGGAGGTCTCGCTCGGCTACCCGCGCGAGTGGCAGCGGCGGCAGGGCGTGCCCGGTCGGCTGGTGCCCGTCCTGCCCGAGGCCGAACCCGCGCGTTCCCCTTCCTGACCGATCCGGCTCGGGGCCCGGGCCGTCGCAGAGTTGGAGTGGTGTGAGATGACCGTCCCGCACGGCGGCACCGAGAATGCGCCGCCCGCAGCCACCACACGGCGCCTGGTCACCGAACTGCAGGCGATGCGGGAGCAGGCTCATGCGGGGCCGAGTGAGCGGGCGACGGAGGCGCAGCATGCGAAGGGCAAGCTGACGGCTCGGGAGCGGATCGATCTGCTGATGGATGCGGGGTCGTTCCGTGAGGTGGAGACGTTGCGGCGGCATCGTGCGTCGGGGTTCGGGCTGGAGGCGAAGCGGCCGTACACCGATGGTGTGGTGACGGGGTGGGGTGAGGTCGAGGGGCGGACGGTGTTCGTGTACGCCCACGATTTCCGGATCTTCGGTGGTGCGCTGGGGGAGGCGCATGCGGCGAAGATTCACAAGATCATGGATATGGCGATTGCGGCGGGTGCGCCGTTGGTGTCGTTGAACGACGGTGCGGGGGCGCGGATTCAGGAGGGTGTTTCGGCGCTTGCGGGGTATGGGGGGATTTTTCAGCGGAACACGCGGGCGTCGGGGGTGATTCCGCAGATCAGTGTGATGCTGGGGCCGTGTGCGGGGGGTGCGGCGTATTCGCCGGCGTTGACGGATTTCGTGTTCATGGTGCGGGAGACCTCGCAGATGTTCATCACGGGTCCGGATGTGGTGCAGGCGGTGACCGGTGCGCAGGTGTCGCAGAACGGTCTGGGTGGTGCGGATGTGCACGCGGCGACGTCGGGTGTGTGTCATTTCGCGTACGACGACGAGCAGACGTGTCTGGAGGAGGTCAGGTACCTGCTGTCCCTCCTCCCGCAGAACAACCGCGAACTGCCGCCGTTCACCGACTGCGAGGACCCAGCGGACCGGCGGAGCGAGGCGCTGCTGGAACTCGTGCCCTCCGAGGGCCAGGTGCCCTACGACATGAGGGCGGTGATCTCGCAGCTCGTCGACGACGGTGAGCTGCTGGAGGTCCACGAGCGGTGGGCGGGGAACATCCTGTGCGTGCTGGGGCGGATGGGTGGCCAGGTCGTGGGGATCGTGGCCAATCAGCCGCAGGTGCTGGCGGGTGTGCTGGACATCGAGGCCAGTGAGAAGGCGGCGCGGTTCGTGCAGGTGTGCGACGCGTTCAACATCCCGATTGTGACGTTGCTCGACGTTCCGGGTTTTCTCCCAGGAGTGGACCAGGAGCACGGCGGGATCATCCGGCACGGGGCGAAGCTGCTGTACGCCTACTGCAATGCGACGGTGCCGCGGATCTCGGTGGTGCTGCGCAAGGCGTACGGGGGTGCGTACATCGTGATGGATTCGCAGTCGATCGGGGCGGACCTGACGTTCGCGTGGCCGACGAACGAGATCGCGGTGATGGGCGCGGAGGGCGCGGCGAACGTGATCTTCCGGCGGCAGATCGCGGCGGCGGACGATCCGGAGGCGATGCGGGCCCGGATGGTCAAGAAGTACAAGGCGGAGCTGATGCACCCGTACTACGCGGCCGAGCGGGGGCTGGTCGATGACGTGATCGACCCGGCGCAGACGCGGCAGGTGCTCGTCGACTCGCTGCGGATGCTGCGCAGCAAGCACGCGGACCTGCCCTCCCGCAAGCACGGCAACCCGCCCCAGTGACAGGTGTCATGGGATTCGCCGGGCTGGCCTGAACCTCACCGGTGACGGGCCCCGATTTGACCCGCCGACGTCATGACGGTGCGACCTGCGACGGAGGGCGCCCGCAGCGCCGCCCGCCCGGATTGGTCACGTCCAATGACGGTTTCCGGGGTGGCACGGAGTGCCTTGGGCGAGGGTTTACAGTCCGCTGACCGCCGCCTAGTGTTCCGGGCATGACCAGGGCTCGACGACCACGAGGGGCCAGGTCACAGCATGATTGAGAGAACGTCAGGTTGCCGGCGCACCTCAGCTGGAAGAATTTTCGACGGAAGTCCGGTCGGCGGCCTCGCTCCCTTCTTGGCATTCGGAATGGAATTGCGGGGGAAGGTGTATCCCGACAATGTTGGTGGAACGAGAAAGTGAAATCAGATTTCTCGAGACGGCATTCTCGGAATGCGTCCAGGGGCATGGCCGCATTGCGCTGATCAGCGGGGCCGTCGCCAGCGGGAAGACCGAGCTGCTGCGCTCCTTCACCGACGCGTGCGCGACCGACGGCGGCCTGGTCCTGTCCGCCACGGCCAGCACGGCGGACCGTGAGGACGCGTTCGGCGTCGTCCGTCAGCTCCTCGACTGCGTACCCGCCGACGCACCGGGCCTCGAGGAGTTCGCGGTGCAGGACGTCGGCCCGAACACCGCCCGGGCGGCCGCCACCGCACTGCTCGACCTCTCCACCACCGCACCGCTCGTGATCGTCGTCGACGACGTCCACTTCACCGACCGCGCGTCCATGGAATGGCTGCTGCGGCTCGCCAACCGCATCCGCTCCGAACGCATCGTGCTGACCCTCGCGGAATCCGCCTCCAACTGGCCGACGCACGTCGGCTGCCGTATCGAGCTGGTCCGTCAGGCGCACTTCCGCCGCATACGGCTGGCGCCCCTCAGCATCGGCGGCGTCTGCGAGGTCCTCTCCCGGCACCTCGGCCCGGAGGCGGCCCGGAGCATCGCCGCCGAGGTTCACCGCACCACCGGCGGCAACCAGCTCCTCGTCCGAGCGCTGGTGGAGGACTACTTCGACTCCCTCGACCACGTCGGCGGCGGCGCCTGGGAGGTCGGCGAGAGCTACCGGCAGGCCGTCCTCACCTGCCTGCACCGCAGCGGGCCCGAGGTGCTGGAGGCCGCCCGCGCGATGGCGGTGCTGGACGCGACCGGTTCGGTGAGCCGCATCGCCCAGCTCCTCGACCGCGACCCGCACGTCGTGACCCGCGCCCTCCAGGGACTTGCCACCGTGGGGCTGGTCGCCGACGGCCGTTTCCGTCACCCGCACGCCCGGTCCGCCGTCTACGACGACCTCGACACCGGGGAACTCTCCGACCTCCACACCCGCGCAGCCCGCCTGATGTGCAAGGACGGCCACTTCAGCGAGGTCGCCGAGCACCTGGTCTCCGCCCGCTGCGTCAACGCCGACTGGGCCGTCGCCGAGCTCCGCCGCGCCGCCGAGGAGGCCCTGGCGGAGGACGACGAGAAGTCGGCCGTGCGCTACCTCGAGTTCGCCCTGTCGGTGTGCGGCGACCCCGAGGAGAGCGCGGCGCTGCGCCTGCGGCTGCTGCGAGCCGAACGACGCAACGACCTGGAGGCCGTCGACCGGCACTGGCAGCAGCTGATGCGCGCCCACCACGCCGGTCTGCTGGACACCTCCCAGCTCACCGCCCTGCTGCGGGTGGGCATGTGGCACGGCCGGATGCGGGACGGCGCCGAGATCATCGACCACCTCGCGGCGGCCACGCCGCCCCGCAGCGAGCACGCCGAATCGGTGCTGACCAGCACCCAGCACTGGCTGCGGCACGCCTTCCCGCACTTCCTGCCGCACGGAGCCGAACTGGCCCCCCGGGACGCCGACCGTCCCACCGCCCGGCCGCCCGGCCGGAAGACGCAGGCCGCGACGCTGCTCAGTGTCCTCCTCACCGAGGGGCCGGAGGAGGACGAGCGGTGCAGCCGGGTCGCGGAGCAGATCCTCCAGAGCACCCCGCTCTCCGACGACTCCATCGAACCGGTGGCGTCCGCGCTCCAGACGCTGATCTTCACCGACCACCTTCCGCTGGCCGCCCGCTGGTGCGACGAGTTGCTCGCCGAGGCGGCCACCCGAAAGGTTGCCTGGTGGCAGGCCATCCTCACCGGCTGCCGTGCCGAGATCTCGCTGCGCGGCGGTGAACTGACCGAGGCCGAACGGTACGCCGCCCGTGCGCTGTCGCTGATCGGCATGTCCGGCTGGGGCGTCGTCGTCGGCGCACCGCTCGGGATGCTGCTGCGGGTCTCCACCGCGATGGGCGACTTCGACAGCGCCCGCGCGTACCTGCGCAAGCCCGTGCCCGAGGGCACCTTCCAGACCCGGTACGGCCTCCAGTTCCTCCAGGCGCGCGGCCACTTCTATCTGGCCACCGACCGTCTCCAGGCCGCCCTCGACGACTTCCGCTACTGCGGGGAGCTGATGACCTCCTGGGGCATCGACGCCCCTGCCTTCCTCCCCTGGCGCAACGACCTGGCCGAGGTGCACCTGCGCATGGGGGACAAGCAGACCGCGCGCCGCTACGCGGAGGAACAGCTCGCACTGGACGGCTCCCGCCGCGGCCGTGCCCACGGCACGGCGCTCCGCCTGCTCGCCGCGACCTCCGGTGTCCGGGACCGGCTGCGGCTCCTCCAGGAGTCCGTCGAGGTGCTCCAGGCCCGCGGCGCCCGGCTGCAGCTCGCCCAGGCGCTGCACGACCTGGGCCGGGCGCACCAGGCGGCCGGCGAGGTCGGCAAGGCCCGCATGATCTCCCGCCGGGCGGCGCGCCTGGCCCGGGAGTGCGGGGCCCCGCAGCCTCCGGCCCAGCCCGCGGCCGTGAAGGAGGAGGAGCCCGCCGTCCTCCTCCCCTCCGACGCCGACCGGTGGCCGGTCACGCCGCCGCCCCCGGTCAAGGCGACGGACGTGCTCACGCTCTCCGAACGCAAAGTGGCCGCGCTCGCGTCCCTCGGCTACACCAACCGGGAGATCTCCGCGAAGCTCTTCATCACCGTCAGCACCGTGGAACAGCACCTGACGAAGGTCTTCCGCAAGCTCAAGGTGAAGAGCCGCACGGATCTCCCCGTCGAGCTGGAGCTCGAACTCGAACTCGCTCCGCCTTCCGTGCGGTGAGGAAATTCCCTGGTGAACCCCCTACAAGGGGGCTTCCGGGGCTGCCGCCGCGCAGCCCGGCTCCCTAGGCTCCGGGCTGAGCCCGGGACCTCCCCGGGAGAGTCGGTACACCGCTGTCGCACGGTCATGGCCCCTCATCCATGGAAAGCTGATGATTGAACAGATCCTGCCGACGCACGTCGCCACCTTCGACACGTTCCACGACCGGCCCGACGCCTATCTCTTCCCGGAGGAGAGAGCGCTGATACGGGATTCCGTGGAGTCCCGAAGACGCGAGTTCACCACCGGCCGGCACTGCGCCCGCACCGCCCTGACCCGCCTCGGCGTCGCCACCCCGCAGCCGCTGCCCCGCGGCCCCCGGGGTGCCGTGACCTGGCCCGCCGGCGTCACCGGAACCATCACCCACTGCCGCGGCTACCGCGCCGCCGCCGTCGCCGACGTGTCCCGCACCGTCTCCCTCGGCATCGACGCCGAACCGGACGCACCGCTTCCGGAAGGCGTCCTGGAAGCCGTTGCCCTGCCCGAGGAACAGGTGGCGGTCAAGGAACTGCTCGGCGACCTGCCCGCCGTGCACTGGGACAAGCTGCTCTTCAGCGCCAAGGAAAGCGTCTACAAGACGTGGTTTCCGATGATGCGCCGTCCGCTGGAATTCGAGGACGCCCTCATCACCTTCGACCCCGCCGACGGGGAGTTCACCGCTCGACTGCTTCCGCACGCCGTACGCGGGATTTCCGGAGCGCCCGAGGAGTTCACCGGGCGCTGGGCCGCCGCACACGGCCTGCTGGTCACCGCCATAGCCTTCCCCGCACGCGTCCCCGCCGGCCTCGGAGTGGGCACCGGCCGCGACGCACGGCGCGCCGGCGACGAGGTGTTCGCCTGAGGCGCACCCCCCGGACCCCCTGACATGCCGGTGGCGGCGCCCCACGCAGGGGCGCCGCCACCGGGCGTCTCACCGTCCCGCGTCAGACGCCCGGGAACTCCCCGGTGCTCGCCGCCACGGCGCCCCGCAGGGCCTCGACGATCCGGTCCACCTGCTCGGCTGTGACGATCAGCGGCGGCGCCACCGACAGCACGGTCCCCTCGCAGCGCACGATCACGCCGGCGGCCGCGCACGCGGCCTGCACCTCGAAGCCGCGGGCCATGGAGTCGAACTCGACGCCGACCATCAGGCCGAGCCCGCGCACGTCGCGCACGCCGTCCAGGGAACCGATCTGCTCCCGCAGCCCGTTCTGCAGCCGGCCGCCCATCGCCGCGGCGTTCTCGACCAGGCCGTCCTCCTCGATGACCCGCAGCACGGACAGCGCCACCGCCGTGCCGAGGCCGTGCCCGCTGGTGGTGTGGCCGTGGCGCAGGCCGCCCAGCATCGGGTCCGTCGCGAACACGTCCGCGATCCGCTCGGTCATGGTGACGGCGGCGAGCGGCGCGTACCCGCTGGTCAGGCCCTTCGCCATGGTGACCAGGTCGGGTGTGATCCCCTCCCGCTGGTGGGCGAACCAGGCGCCGGTGCGGCCCAGTCCGGTGGTCACCTCGTCGAGCACGAGCAGGACACCGTGCCGGTCGCAGATCTCGCGCACCGTGCGGAGGTAGCCGTCCGGGAGCGGGCGGATGCCGCCCACACCGAGCACCGGCTCGACGAAGAACGCGGCGACGGTGTCGGCGCCCGCCGCGAGGATGGCCTCCTCCAGCGCCTCCGGGCCCGGGGCCACGCACTCCTCGTGCTCCGCGCCCGCGGCGCACGCGCCGCAGCGCGTCGGCGAGGGGATCTGGACGAAGCCCTCGGGACGCGGCCCGCAGCCGGTCCAGGCCATGGGGTTGGCCATCATGGCGGTGGCCGCGGTGGTGGTGCCGTGGTAGCAGTCGGCCAGCGAGATGATCGTGGTCCGCTCCGGACGCCCGCTGATCGCGTGGTACATGCGGACGATGCGCAGCGCCGCCTCGGTCGATTCCGAACCGGAGTTGCAGAACAGCGTCCGGGTCAGCGGCTCGCCCAGCAGCTCCGCCAGGCGGGCGCCCAGCAGCACGGCCGGCTCGTTGGACGCGCCCAGCAAGGCGTACGTCATCAGCTTGCCGGCCTGCTCCGAGAGGGCGTCCAGCACCCGCTTGTTGCCGTAGCCCAGGGTGGCGTTGAACTGGCCGCTGCGGCCGTCGAGGTAGGTGCGGCCGTGCGTGTCGGTCACCTCGCAGCCCTGCCCGGCGACGATCATCAGCTGCTCCGAGATCCCGTGTGGGGTCCACGGGTGCAGCAGGTGTCGGCGGTCCAGGGCGACGAGCTCGTCACCGCTCGGCGAGGTCGGTGCGGTGGACGGGGTGTCGTTCATCGGCGGTATCTCCAGGGGAAGACCGGGGGAGTCGGGTGCGTGCGGCGCCTGGCGCGGAAGGTCACCAGCGGACGGCCGTGGCGGCGGCGAAGTCACCCGCGTAGGCGAAGCCGGAGAGCACCAGGAGGTCGCCCTTGCGCAGCATTCCGTCGTCGCGTGCCTTGGCCAGGGTCACCGGGACGCCGGCGCCGAAGAGGTTGCCGTAGGAGTCGAAGGTGTCCGGGTGCCGCTCGGGCTTGACCCCCAGCGACTCCCGCCAGTTGGCGAGGAACATCCGGTTCGGCTGGTTGGTGACCAGCAGGTCGATGTCCGCCGTCCGGGTGCCCAGGCGCTCGCACAGCTCGGTGGTGACGCGGGGAACCATGCGGTTGCCCCGCTCGACGATCTCCTGCACACCGGAGTTGGTGAACCCGAAGTCGACCTCGCCCTCGCCCGGCTCCCAGTACTTGCGGGTGTCGACGGAGAGGTTCATGTCGTAGGTGTAGCGCGGCTCGTGCAGCGTCACCGCGTCCAGGATCGGAGACTCGTCCCCGGCCCGCAGGAACGCGACGCCGCAACCGTCGCCCGGGATCGGCGCGTGCCGCCGATGCCGCATCTCGGGCCGGGCGAAGAACTGGCCGGCCATGTTGGCCACGTTGCAGATCAGTGCGCTGCGGGCGCCTCCGCTCGCGATGACCTGCCGCGCGATCTTGATCATGTGGACGAAGGAGATGCACCCGCTGTTGTGGACGTCGATGATCCACTCGGGAGCCGGTTTCAGGCCCAGCCGGTTGACCAGCTCCGCCCCGGACCCGTTGATGATGCGGTCCGGGATGGTGACGTTGGTCAGCACCATGTCCACGTGGGCGTCCTCGCCCCGGGCGCGGACGCGTTCGAGCATCGGTGCGACAGCCCGCTCCATCAGCTGGGACGCAGTCTCCCGCGGGTCGATGTGCCGCCGCTCGGAGGGCGCCCGCAGGAAGTGGTTCTCGGAGTCGGCCTCCTCCGCGTCCGGGGCGAGGTAGAAGTCGGCGCCGACGACGCGCTCCGGGAGGAACGCGTCGACGTCGACCAGGCTGACCGGTATCACTCGGCGGCCCCGGGCTGCTCGGAGCCCAGGATCGGCAGGCCGTTGGCGTGCCGGTACTCCAGGATCCGCTTGAGGTTGGTCAGTTCGATCATGTGGCCCGCGTAGAACATGTCCCACAGGTCGCCGACCCAGGGGCGCTCGGAGTTCGGGGCCAGCTCGGGGTAGGGGTTCTTGTCGTAGTTCTGGTGGTGGCAGTTGATCCAGGTCACCACCGAGCCCGGCTTGCCCAGGACCTCCTCGGCGGGCAGCACCCGGAAGAAGTAACGCATCCACAGGTCGTCGCCCTGGTCCCACGCGCAGTGGTAGTCCAGCGTCATTGCCTCGGCGCTCGCCACCAGGCGCATGTAGATCTTGGTGTCCGGCACGATGATGTCCCGGCCCAGGTAGACGCCCGGGACGTCGGTGGGCTCGAAGTCACGGGTGCTGACCGTGTACTCCTCCAGGCTCTTGACGTCGCAGAGGTAGCGGAAGACGTCCTCCGGCGGGCAGTCGATGTAGCTCTGGATCGGGCAGAAGTCGCCGAACATCTCGTCGTGCGGGTAGGCGTCCTTCTGCATCTCGCGGGCGTCCTGGATCAGCTGCTCGGGGGGCGTGATCTCGCAGTGGACGATGCCGGGGATGTCAGCCAACTGGGGGGGCAGGGTGGCCATGTGGTGCTCCTGAGGTGTGGGTGTTCCGGGCGTTCAGCAGGTGGAGGAACGGCGTGAACGGCGGTATGTCGTCCGGGTCGCATCGGACGCCGATCAGCGCCGGACCCGCCGTCTCGTTGGTGTCGAGCAGCGTGTCGCGGAGCTGCTCGGCGGTGTGCGCCTCGACGGCCGTGAGCGACGGGAACATCGCCCGAGCTCCGGCCGCGATGTCCGCGGGCTTGAAGGAGTTGTAGGAGTAGGTGCCCTCGTAGAAGAGCTGTTCGCGGGTGACGCACATGCCGTGCGCGTTGTTGTCGAAGATCACGAACGTCACCGGAAGGCCGTACTCGACGGCGGTGTGCAGCTCCATGCCGTGGGCGTAGAACCCGCCGTCGCCGGAGAGCACGTAGGTGCGGCGGCCGGTGGCGAAGGCGGCACCGATGCCTGCGCCGAAGCTGTGGCCCATGCCGCCCATGCCCATGGCGATGACGTAGTTCCCGCGGCGGGGCGTCGCCAGGTAGTGGATGGCCGCGGCGCTGGCGTTGCCCGCGTCGGAGACGACGGTGGCGTCATCGGGCACGGCGGCCTCGATGGCCCGAACCGCGTCCACCAGCCGTACGCCGCTGGTGCCGGTGTCGGGCAGCAGCAGGTGCTCGGGACCCTCCGCCGCGCAGGTCGCGGGGCGCTCGGGGAGAGCGGCCAGCGCCTCGTTGAGCGCGTGCAGTTCGGTGCGCAGGCAGCCGTCCACGTGCAGGGCGGGAGGGCCCCCCGGGCGCGGTTCGGGGAAGGGCGGCTCGGGGTCGTAGGCGACCAGCGGGGTATCCGCGAGCGCCACGTCGAGGCCCGCCCGCGCCATCACCGGCAGCCGGGTCCCGACCAGTACGCACACCGCTGCCTTCTCGATGCCGCGCAGCACCGTGGGGTGGCCGATCGCACCGGTGACGCCCAGGAACCGCGGATCGTGGTTGTCGAAGGCGTCCTTGCCCTCCGGGGTGACGGCCACCGTGGCGTCCAGTAGTGCGGCCAGCCGGGCGAGTTCGGCGCGGGCGTCCTGGTGCGCCACGCCGTCGCCCGCGACGAGCACCACGTCCGCGCCGCGCGCCGCCTCCGTGGTGAGCAGTTCGGCGGCGGCGCCGCGCAGGACGGCGGCTGGTTCCTCGCGGACCGGCAGCAGGTCCCGCACGGGGAGCAGCCCCTCGGCGGCCGCCTGCTGGACGTCCTTGGGCAGCAGCAGGACCGCAGGGCCGCCGCGCGGGCCGCGGGTGGCGTCCACCGCCGCCGCGAGCAGTTCGCCGGCGTCGGCGGGATCGTCGATCCGGGCGCAGAAGCGGCTGATGGAGCCGAAGAGCTGTACGGCGTCCAGCGAGCCGGAGAGGCCGCTGGAGTCCTGGAAGGCGCCGCGACCCTCGAGCGGGCGGGGCGGCTGGCCGACGAGTGCGAGCAGCGGGACCCGTGCGGCGTACGCCTCGGAGACGCCCGGCACCAGGTTCATCGCTCCGGCGCCGGAGGTGGTCATCACGACGCCGAGGCCGCCGCCCGTGCGGTGGCTGCCCTCGGCCATGCAGGCCGCGGCGAACTCGTGCTTGGCCACCACGGGGGTGAGGCGGCCCGAGTGGTGGGCGGCGTCGTAGAGGTCCTCGATGTTCGCGCCACCGACGCCGAAGACGTGTCGGACCCCCAGCGCTGCCAGGGATTCCACCAGGTAGTCGGCGACGCGCGGCCCACCGCTGTGCATGGAGCCTCCCGTGGAGCAGGTGACCCGTCTCCACGGGAGGCTGCACCCGGGTGCGGCCTGCCGGGAGAAACGGTCGGAACAGGCCGGAAGCGTAGGGACGCGCCGTCGGGGCGGGCCACGGTCGTGGGCAGACGGTAGTGGTTGTTCTAGAGCCTCCCCGGCCGGGCCAACCCTGCGCCGTCGGCAGCGCTCAGCGCTTGCGCGCGGTGCGGGCGAGCCCTGCGATGAGCACCAGACCGACGGCCAGGTGCAGCAGCACGAGGGTGACCTTCGCACCCGTGGTGACGCCGTTCAGCGGGCCGGTGAACAGGGACAGCACCAGCACCACCGAGGCGATGACGCTCCACACGGTTCCGGGCTTCGACGCCTTGCGCTCCAGCAGCTCCAGCAGGCCCCAGCCGAGCAGGCCGGACAGGACGCCGGCGACGATGACCGACGGCAGCTGGACGGTCGTCTCGGTCGCACCCGTCTTCGCGATCACCTTCACGTCGAAGGCGACCCGGGCGACGAACCACACCGCGGCCCCCACCAGCGTCGCCACGACCATGGTGACGATTCGGGGGCCGTTGGTGCTCTGCTTCACCGGCGTCAGGCCGGGGGCGGCGTTCGTGCTGGTCATGGCGTCAGCCTCCTGCTGGGGGGTGGGGGTGTGCCGATCCCCGGCATGGGTGCGCGGAGGCTCTCGGCGCGGCTGACGGTAACGGCAGCGGCACCCGCTGCGGGCGGCGCGCGGACCGTCCGGGCTGGCCTGTAGGGATTCCCTTAGGGGCCTCTCGTCCAGGCTGGAGCCGCACTGGCTTGGGGTGTTGTGCTCGCTCGGCCGACCGGTCCAGGGCGACCGCGAACCGACCGCTCCCCGTGACGAGCCGTTCCCTCCGCATGCCCGGAGCACCTCGGGCGTCCCGTACGCACCGACGCGCCGAACCGCGCGGAAAGCCGCGTCGGCGCGGTGGCGTTCGCGGGGACCGGCGCGGACGACCCGTGCGGTGCCGACCGGACTGTACTCATGCCGAACACATACCTGAGGAGATGGCACGGGTGGACGCAGGGATCAAGCGCGAGGTCGAGCAGAAGGTGGCGGCCGGCGAGCGGCTCAGCCGCGAGGACGGCATCGCGCTGTACGAGTGCGACGACCTGGCCTGGCTCGGCGGTCTCGCCCACGAGGTGCGGACGCGGAAGAACGGCGACGTCGTCCACTTCAACGTCAACCGGCACCTGAACATGACCAACGTGTGCACGGCGTCGTGCGCGTACTGCTCCTTCCAGCGCAAGCCGGGGGAGAAGGACGCCTACACCATGCGCATCGAGGAGGCCGTCAAGCTCGCCAAGGCCATGGAGAACGAGCAGCTCACCGAGCTGCACGTGGTCAACGGCCTGCACCCCACGCTGCCCTGGCGCTACTACCCGCGTTCCATCCGCGCGCTGAAGGAGGCGCTGCCGGACACCGTCGCGGTCAAGGCGTTCACCGCCACCGAGATCCATTGGTTCGAGCGGATTTCCGGCATGCCCGCCTCGGAGATCCTGGACGAGCTGATCGACGCCGGCCTGGAGTCGCTGACCGGCGGCGGTGCCGAGATCTTCGACTGGGACGTCCGCCAGCACATCGTCGACCACGACACCCACTGGGAGGACTGGTCGCGCATCCACCGCCTCGCGCACTCCAAGGGCATCAAGACCCCGTGCACCATGCTGTACGGCCACATCGAGGAGCCGCGCCACCGCGTCGACCACGTGCTGCGGCTGCGTGAACTCCAGGACGAGACCGGCGGCTTCCAGGTCTTCATCCCGCTGCGCTACCAGCACGACTTCCACGACTCCATGGACGGCAAGGTCCGCAACCGCCTCATGGAGCGGACCAAGATGGCCTCGCCCGCCGAGGCGCTGAAGACCTTCGCCGTCTCCCGTCTGCTGTTCGACAACGTGCCGCACGTGAAGGTCTTCTGGGTCATGCACGGCCTGCGCACCGCCGAGCTCGCCCTCTCGCACGGCGCGGACGACATCGACGGCTCGGTCGTCGAGTACAAGATCACGCACGACGCCGACGCCTACGGCACCCCCGACAAGATGAACCGCGAGAGCCTGCTCGACCTGATCCGGGACGCGGGTTTCCAGCCGGTGGAGCGCAACACCCGCTACGAGGTCATCGCCGAGTTCGACGGCCCGGACGCCGCGCGACGCGACACCCCGCAGCCGATGCGGGTGTGAACCGCCCGCTGCACACGGCGACCCGAAGACGACCTCACAGATCGGTAGGCACGTGATGACTGACCAGGACGAGAAGCTCGAGGTCTGGATCGACCAGGACCTGTGCACGGGTGACGGCATCTGCTGCCAGTACGCGCCCGACATCTTCGAACTCGACATCGACGGTCTGGCGTACGTGAAGGACGAGGAGGGCGAGCTCCTGCAGAAGGAGGGCTCCTCCGTCCTCGTCCCCACCATCGCCGTCCGCGACGTCCGCGACTCCGCCAAGGACTGTCCGGGCGACTGCATCCACGTGCGCCGGCAGAGCGACGGCGTCGAGGTGTACGGACCGAACGCAGAAGACGACTGATGCCGGTCGTCGCGGGCCGGCCGTCCGCCGGAGGGGAGACCCGGGAGACGGCGCGCCGTCCCCGGGTCGGACACATCGACTTCCTGAACTGCCTCCCGCTGTTCTGGGGCCTGGCCCGCACGGGCCACCTGCTCGACTTCGACCTGCGCAGGGAGTCGCCCGAGCGGCTGAGCGACGCGCTGGTGGCCGGAGAACTGGACGTCGGCCCGATCAGCGTCATGGAGTACCTGCGCAACGCCGAGGACCTGGTCCTGCTGCCGGACATCGCGGTCGGCGCCGACGGCCCGGTGATGTCCTGCCTCCTGCTCAGCAAGGTGCCGCTGGACGAGCTGGACGACGTGCCGCTGGCCTGCACGACGACCAGCCGCACCTCGGTGCGGCTCGCCGAACTGCTGCTCGCCGAGTCGGTGGGGGTGAAGCCGAAGTACTTCAGCTGCCCGCCCGACCTACCGACCATGATGGCCGGCGCCCCGGCGGCCGTGGTCATCGGTGACGCGGCGCTGCGCGCCTCGCTGCTCGACGCCGGCACGTTCGGCTTCGAGGTCCACGACCTGGCCGACATGTGGCGGGAGTGGACCGGCCTCCCCTTCGTCTTCGCCGTCTTCGCGGCGCGGCGGGAATTCCTCAAGGCCCGTCCGGAGACGGTCCGCGAGGTGCACGCCGGATTCCTCGCCTCCCGCGAGCTGTTCCTCGACGAGATCGACGAGGTGTGCACCAAGGCCGCGCGCTGGGAGGACTTCGACGCGGAGACGCTGAAGCGGTACTACCTGTCCGCCCTCGACTTCCGGCTCGGCGAGCGGCAGCTCGCCGGCCTCAAGGAGTTCGCCCGCCGCGTCGGCGGCGCCGAGGCGGGCTTCCCGCCGGACGTACGGATCGACCTGCTGGAGACCGGACCCTCGGCCTGACGCCGCCGGTCTGCGCACCTCACCCGAGAGAGAAAGGCGGCCCGAAGTGGCCAACCCGACCAGTCGTCTCACCGCTGCTCTGGACCGTGCCGCCGAGGGAGGCCGCATCACGCCCGAAGAGGCGCTGGAGCTCTACCGCGACGCTCCGCTGCACGCGCTCGGGCAGGCCGCCGACGCCGTGCGCCGCCGCCGGTACGCCGGCCGCGAGAACCTGGCGACGTACATCATCGAGCGGAACATCAACTACACCAACGTCTGCGTGACGGCGTGCAAGTTCTGCGCGTTCTACGCCCCGCCGAAGTCGGAGGCGGGCTGGGAGCGGGACCTGGAGGAGATCCTGCGCCGCTGCGGCGAGACCGTCGAGCTGGGCGGCACGCAGATCATGTTCCAGGGCGGCCACCACCCGGACCACGGCGTCGAGTACTACGAGCGCATGTTCAGCGAGATCAAGAAGGCCTACCCGGAGCTGGTCATCCACTCCCTGGGAGCCTCCGAGGTCGCGCACATGTCGAAGGTCTCCGAGGTCACTCCCGAGGAGGCGGTCCGCCGCATCCACGAGGCGGGTCTGGACTCGTTCGCGGGGGCGGGCGCGGAGCTGCTGCCGGAACGGCCGCGGAAGGCGATCGCGCCGCTGAAGGAGTCCGGCGAACGCTGGCTGGAGATCATGGAGATCGCCCACAACCTGGGCGTCGAGTCGACCACGACCATGCTGATGGGCACGGGGGAGACGAACGCGGAGCGGATCGAGCACCTGCGGATGATCCGGGACGTGCAGGACCGCACCGGCGGCTTCCGCGCGTTCATCCCGTACACCTACCAGCCGGAGAACAACGCGCTGAAGGGCCGTACGCAGGCCACCTCCCTGGAGTACCTGCGCCTGATCGCCCTCGCGCGGATCTTCCTCGACAACGTCGCCCACATTCAGGGCTCCTGGCTCACGACGGGCAAGGAGCTGGGCCAGCTCACCTTGCACTACGGCGCCGACGACCTCGGCTCGGTGATGCTGGAGGAGAACGTCGTCTCCTCCGCAGGCGCCAAGCACCGCTCCAACCTGCCCGAGCTGATCGAGCTCATCCGCGGCTCGGACCGGGTGCCCGCGCAGCGCAACACCACCTACGAGATCCTGCGCGTGCACGACGACCCGGCGAACGACCCGGTCGACGAGAAGGTCGTCTCGCACCTGTCGTCCACGGTCGACTCCGGCGAGGGCATCCGCAAGCGCCGGGCCCTCAAGGTCCTGCCGACGGCCGGCTGAGGGGTGGCGCGAGCGATGAAGGTATTCGTCACGGGCGGCGCGGGCTTCATCGGCTCGCAGTACGTCCGCGCCATGCTGGCGGGGGACTACGCCGGTTACGAGGACGCCGAGGTCACCGTCTTCGACCTGCTCACCTACGCGGGCAACACGGCGAACCTGCCGATGGACCACGAGCGGCTGACGTTCATCCAGGGCGACATCCGCGACGGCGCCGCGCTGGACCGGGTGCTCCCCGGGCACGACGTCGTGGTCCACTTCGCCGCCGAGTCCCACGTGGACCGGTCGGTGGCCGGTGCGGAGCCGTTCGTCTCCACCAACGTGCTGGGCACCCAGCAGCTGCTGGACGCGAGCCTGCGGGCCGAGGTCCGCACCGTGCTGTGCGTCTCCACCGACGAGGTCTACGGCTCGATCGCGTCCGGGTCCTGGGACGAGCACGAACCGCTGCTGCCCAACTCGCCCTACTCGGCGTCCAAGGCGGGCAGCGACCTCATCGCCCGTGCCTTCTGGCGCACTCATGGCCTGGACGTGCGGATCACCCGCTGCTCCAACAACTACGGGCCGTACCAGAACGTCGAGAAGCTCATCCCGCTGTTCATCACCAACCTGCTGGCCGGCGAGCCCGTCGGGCTGTACGGGGACGGAAGCAACGTCCGCGAATGGCTGCATGTCGCCGACCACTGCGCGGCGCTGCAGCTGGTGCTCACCGACGGCGCGCCGGGCGAGGTCTACAACATCGGCAGCGGCGTCGAGGTCACCAACGCCGAGATCACCGACCACCTGCTCGACCTGTGCGGCGCCGACCGGAGTCTCGTGCGGTTCGTGGAGGACCGCAAGGGCCACGACCTGCGCTACTCCCTCGACTTCGGCAAGATCACCAAGCTCGGGTTCAGCCCGGCGGTCGACTTCGCCGACGGGCTCAAGTCGACGGTCGAGTGGTACCGCGACCGCTCCGACTGGTGGGCGCCGGGGTCACCGGCGTCCTGACCCTGCACCCCGCCCCTCACCACCCGGGTTCATCCCCACCCCTCACCGTCCGGTCGGCACGTGCCGACCGGACGGTGAGGGGTGGGGCAGGGCCCTGCCAGGCCCGGCCTACGCCTCGTCGTCCCAGGTGACCGGGAGCGCGTGCACCCCGTAGTGGAGCATGTCTGTCCGCAGCGGGACCTCCTCCGCGGGGACGGCGAGACGGAGTGAGGGAAAACGGGCGAACAGCGCAGGGTAGGCGACGCGCAGGATGCTGCGGGCCAGATGCTGGCCGATGCACTGGTGCTCGCCGTGGCCGAAGGCCAGGTGCCCCTGAGTGGAACGCGTGAGGTCGAGGCGGTCCGCGTCGGGGAAGTGCTCCGGGTCCCGGTTGGCCGCCGGCAGGGAGACCACCACGGTGTCGCCGGCACGGACAGCGCTGCCGTCCAGGTCGACGTCCTCGAGGGCGGCCCTGCTGGCTCCCAGGTGGGAGATGGTCAGGTACCGCAGCAGCTCCTCCACCGCGTTGTCCGCCAGCTCCGGCCGCTCGCGCAGCAGCGCGAGCTGGTCCGGGTGTTCCAGCAGCGCGAAGGTGCCCAGCGCCAGCATGTTGGCGGTGGTGTCGAAGCCGCCGCCGAGCAGCGCCCACGCGATGTTGACCAGTTCCTCGTCGGTGACCTTCCCCCCGGCGGCCAGGTCGCCGAGCAGGTCGTCGCCCGGGGCGGCGTGCTTCTCGGCAACCAGCTTCTGCAACGCCTCCCCGATGACGGTGCACGACTCGATCAGCTCCTCCACGGTGTACGTCATCCGGGAGAGCAGGGCGAGGTGTTCGCTCAGCGGCTCACGCACGTGGTCCGGGACGCCGAGCATCTCGCACATGACCCGGACCGGCAGCGGCTCCGCGAAGGTGGCGACCAGGTCGACCGGCCGCTCGTCGCGCGCGGTGCGGGCCATCGCGTCCAGGTGCTCGGTGGTGAGCCGCGTGATCATCGGGGTCAGTTCGGCGACCCCGCGCATCGTGAAGCGACGGGTGATCAGCCGCCGGTAGTGCGAGTGGTCGGGCTGGTCCATCTTGATGAACGCGCCGGGCCCCGCGGCCGGTGGCTGGTATTCGGTGAGGGGGAACGGCGGCGGGATCGGCAGGCCGATCAGTTCGTTGCGGTGGCTGAAACGCCGGTCGCTCAGCACCGCGCGGGCCGCGGCGAGGCGCGTGACCAGCCAGCCGCCACCGTCGCCCGGCCCGACGGTGAGCTGCAGCGGCGACACCGGGCACGTCTCGCGCAGCTCCGCGTAGGCCGGGGGCGGGTCGAACGGGCAGGTCCGTTCGACCGGGAGCGTCGCCGGGGTGGGGTGGTCGTCGGTCGTCTCGGTCACGAGTGCTCCAGCGAACGGGTGGACAGCCGGTCCTCGATGACGTCGGCGGCGCGCGCCGCACCGCCGGCCGCGTGGATGTGGCGCCGCATCTCCTGCGCCCGCTCCCGCATCCCGGAGTCCTCGCAGACCCGGGTGACGGCCGCCTGCAGCGCCTCCACCGAGGCGTCCTCCGGCCGGACCGTCTCCGCGAGCCCCAGCTGGGCGAGACGCTTGGCGTTCACCTTCTGCTCGGGGTGGTGCGGGACGACCACCATGGGCACGCCCTTGTGCAGCGACTCCATGATGCTGCCCATGCCGGACTGGCACAGGAAGACCGAGGTGTGGGCGAGCACGGCACTCAGCGGGACCCAGGAATGGGCCTCGACGTTGGGCGGCAGCGGGCCGAGGTCCGCCGGGTCGACGCGGCTGCCGAGGGCCATCACGACGTGCCAGGGCGAGCCTGCGAACGCGCGGGCGCAGTCGCGGAAGAAGTCCGGCCGGCCGTGGATGGTGGTGCCCAGCGACACCAGCAGCACCGGCCTGCCGTCCGCCGGAGGCGTCCAGGCGTGGTCCTCCCGGCGTTGCCCGACGGTCGGACCGACGAAGGCGTGGCGCGCGTCGAACGTCCCGGCGGAGAACTGGAACTCTTTCGGCAGGAACGCGACCGTGAACTCCTCGTGGCCGTAGAAGAGTTCCGCCTGAGCCTCCTCGGGCAGCCCGCTGCCGGTCACCAGCTCGGTGAGCCGGGTCGCGAACTCGGCGAGGGCCGGGTGCTTCGGGTCGATCTCCCCGGCGAACTCGTTGCACTCGTCCGACAGGTTGAAGTGCTCGTTGGAGATGAACGTGGGGGACACCTGGACCCGGGGGCGGTCCCAGCCGGCCGCGAGCAGCCGCCCGGTGAGCCACAGCGTCGTGTCGTAGACCACGGCGTCCGGCGGCCCGTCGGCGAACGCCGCCTCGATCGCCGGCATGACGGCGGTGCTCGACTCCAGCAGCCGCAGCGCCGAGCGGGCCGATTCGTCGGCGTCGATGACCTCCGGTGGGGAGGCGGTGGACAGCGGCGGTTCGTAGAGCCGCACCTCGGCGCCCGTCGCCCGTACCCGCTCCGCGAACTCCTCGCTGGCGAAACAGGTCACCCGGTGCCCGCGTGCCACCAGCTCCGACAGCACGGCGATCACCGGCATCGTGTGCCCGTAGGACGGATACGGCAGGAACGCGAGGTGCCGGCGGGGCCGTTCCGCGGGCGACGTCCCCGTCATGACGCCGCCAGCTGCGCCTCGATGGCGTCGGCGGCGAACTGCGGGCCCTTGCGGGCGGCGATGCTCGCGGCCATGTCCTTCACCCGCTGCCGGGTCGCGCCGTCCTCGTACAGGCCGACGACGGCCTCGCGGAGCGCCTCGGCGGTCAGCTCGGAGGGCGCGATGGTGCGGCCCAGCCCGAGTTCGACGAGCCGGCCGGCCACCACGTGCTGTTCGGCGGTGCGCGGCACCACCACCGGCGGGATGCCGTGGTACAGCGCCTCCATGGTGCTGCCCATCCCGGCGTGCGAGACGAACGCCGAGGCGTGCTCCAGTACGGCGAGCTGCGGGACCCAGGCGTGGGTCTCGACGTTGGGCGGCAGCGGGCCCAGGTCGTCGGCGGTGACCAGGCCGCCCAGCGACAGCACTACGTGCCAGGGCAGGTCGGCGAGCGCGGCGAGGGCGTGCCGGTAGAAGTCGGCCTGGTTCTCGTAGCCGAAGCTGCCCAGGGCGACGAGGACGACCGGCCTGCCGTCGCCCGGGGGCTGCCACTCGCCCTGGTGGGCCCGGTCGCCGATGCAGGGCCCGGCGAAGGCGTGCGTGGCGCCGAAGGTGTCCGAACCCGGCTGGAACTCGGGCGGGACGAACACCAGCGTCTGCTTCTCCTCGCCGCCCGCGGAGAACTCCTCGTTGGAGACGTCCTGCAGTCCGTGCGCGTCCAGCGTCTCGCGCATCAGCTCCTGCGCCTCCACCAGCGACGGGTGGTCGGGGGAGGGCGGCGTGAAGTCCGGGGCCATGGCCATGTCGGCGTACGGGTTGGCGTGCTCGCCGACCACGAAGGTGGTCGCCGTCAGCATGGCGGGCACGTTCCACTTGCGGGCCAGCAGCCGTCCGCTGGCGAAGCCGAAGGAGTCGTAGACCATCAGGTCGGGCCGGTCGCCGTCGAGCTGCCGCTCCGCGTCCGCCAGCGGAGTGAAGGCCTCCCTCAGGTGGGCGATCGAGGCCTCGGCGATGTCGTCGCCGGTGATCTTCTCGGGGATGGCGACGGTGTTCCAGGACTTGGGGACCACGGAGTCGTACGCAATCACCTCGGCGCCGGTCGCGGCGACGACGTCGGCAAAGTGCGAGGCCACGGTGTACGTCACCCGGTGCCCGCGCCGGACCAGTTCCGCGGCCACCGGCAGCGTCGGATTGATGTGCCCGTGGGCCGCGTAGTTGAAGAAGGCGATGTGCCGGCCCTCGGTCATCGGGCTTCCCTTTCCCTCCGTGCCGTTTCCATGACGTACTCGCCGTAACCCGACTTGGTCAGGGCGGCACCGCGCCGGTAGCAGGCGTCGGCGTCGATGAAGCCCCGCCGCAGCGCGATCTCCTCGATGCAGGCGATGCGCACCCCCTGCCGGCGCTCCAGCACCTGCACGTACTGGCCCGCGTCGAGCAGCGAGTCGTGGGTGCCGGTGTCCAGCCAGGCGAAGCCGCGGCCGAGGTCGATCACCTTGGCCCTGCCCTCCTGCTGGTAGGGGCGGATGACGTCGGTGATCTCCAGCTCGCCGCGCGCCGACGGGGTGAGGTTCTTCGCGATGTCCAGCGCCCGGTTGTCGAAGAAGTACAGGCCGGTGATCGCGCGGTTGGTCTTGGGCTGCTTCGGCTTCTCCTCGATGGCGACCAGCAGGCCGTTCTCGTCCACCTCACCCACGCCGTACCGCTCCGGGTCGGAGACGTGGTAGCCGAACAGCACGCAGCCGTCCAGGTCGCGGCGGCTGTCGCGGAGGAAGTCGGACATGCCGGGGCCGTGGAAGATGTTGTCGCCCAGGATCAGCGCCATGGAGTCGTCCCCGACGTAGTCCGCGCCGATCAGGAACGCCTCCGGGAGCCCGTTGGGCTCGTCCTGCACGGCGTACTCCAGCCGCATGCCCAGCTCGGAGCCGTCGCCGAGAAGGCGCTGGAACAGCGGCTGGTCCTCGGCGGTGGAGATGATGAGGACGTCCCGGATGTCGGCGAGCATCAGCACGGACAGCGGGTAGTAGATCATCGGCTTGTCGTAGACGGGGAGCAGCTGTTTGGACACAGCCAACGTCACGGGGTGCAGACGCGTTCCGGCGCCTCCCGCGAGGATGATGCCCTTCATCGTTGCGTCACTTCCGTAGGTTGCGGGTGATCGGGCCGGGGTTGCGGCGCAGAGGCGGCCGGCCTGCGGCGGGCAGGCGTGATTCGAGGAAGTCCGCCCCCCGCACGGCGCCGCCGGCCTCCTCGATGTGGCGGCGCATGCCGGTCACCGCGGCGCGCACGCTGCCGCTGCCGACGACCTCGTCGACCGCGTCGCGCAGGTCCCCGGGGCTGCTGCTTTCCCGGAACAACGCCCGGCCGAGTCCCAGTTCGGCGGCCCGGCGAGCCGCGACCCGCTGGTCCCAGTGGTAGGGAACCAGCACTGTCGGCACGCCCCAGGCCATGGACGTCAGAAGGCTGCCCATCCCGCCGTGCGTGACGAACGCGGAGGCGTGCCGCAGCACGTCCGGGTAGTGCAGCCACTGGTGGATCTCGACGTGGTCGGGCTGCGGGCCCAGCTCGTCGGGGGAGACGCGGTGGCCGAGCGTCACCACCAGGTGCCACGAGGAGTCGGCGAGTTCCTGGACGCAGGAGCGCAGGAATTCCGTCTGGCCGGGGGTGTGCGAGCTGCCCAGGGACAGCAGAACGACCTCGCGGCCGTTGCCGGGAGGCGTCCAGGACGGCTCGTCGTCCGGGTCGCTCGTGCCGTCCTCGGCAGGCCCGGTGCACGGCCCGACGAACGCGCAGCGTGCCGGGTCGAAGGTTTCGGAGGCGATCTGGAAAACCTCGGGGAGGAACACGAGGTTGTCGCCGTGCTCCGCTCCGGGCACGTCGTGACAGGACAGGACCTCCAGACCCGTCTCCGCCAGGCGCCGCTGCTGCCGGGCGACGAACGCGGTGATCGCCGGGTCCTGCGGGTCGATCGGCTCGACGGGGTTCTCGTCCGTGGCCTCCTGCGCCTGCCGGTCGGTCATGGAGAAGTCCGGGCTGTCGGCGAAGGTGGGGCACAGCTGCACCGTCGGCACGTTCCAGTTGCGGCCCAGCAGCCGGGCAGACTCGGACGCCGCGAGGTCGTGCGCGATGAGGTCCGGCCGGTCGTCGTCCAGATACGCGACCGCCGTCGGCAGCGGCGCCAGGCCCTCCTCGAAGAAGGCCAGCAGGTTCTCCGCCCCGAATCCGGGTGGACCGTCCTGCCAGGGGAAGGACGACGCGTACTCCACCGGCTCCGCACCCGCGGCACGCACCTTGTCCGCGAACCGCTTCGCGACGAAGCACGTCACCCGGTGCCCGCGCCGGACCAGTTCGGTCAGCGTGGGCAGCGCCGGGGCGATGTGGGCGTAGGCCGGGAACGTGAACACGGCCACGTGGCTGCGGCGTGCCCGCTCGGTGCGGGCTGCGGGGATTCCGTGCACGCGGCGAGTATGGGACGGAGGAGAGGCACGTTTCGGACAGCACGGTCAACACTAGGGCTCTCGCTAGAGAGCACCGACGAAGCTGATCGCACGGCCACGGCCGGTGAGTTTTCGACAGCCCCCAGACGCCTTCGCAAAGGAGAGCCGGTCCCAGATGAGTGTGACGACGCAGGGTGCGGGCGGTCCTTCGGACGGTGGAGCCGCGTCCCGGATCGCGGTGGTGCCGCAGCCCGTGAGCGTACAGCCCGACGCCGGGGCCGCGTACGAACTCACCGCCGGCGACGCCGTGCACGCGAGTGCCGGCTCCCGGGCCGCGCAGGACGCCGCCGGCTTCCTGGCGGAGCTGCTCCGCACCCCGACCGGATTCCCGCTGCCGGTGCGAGAGGTGCCCGCCGGCGAGGAGTCGCCGGGCGGCGTCGCGCTGCTGCTCGACGAGGCGGACACCGCGACCGATCCGGGCAGCTACACGGTGGACGTCACCCCGCGCGGGGTGACGATCCGCGCCGGGGAACGCGAGGGCCTCTTCAACGGCGTCGCCACGCTGCGGCAGCTGCTGCCCGTGCGGATCGACAGCCCCGAGCGGGTCGAGGGGTGCCCGTGGCGGATACCCGGCGGACGCGTCATCGACCGGCCCCGGTACGTGTACCGCGGCGCGATGCTCGACGTGGCGCGCAACTTCATGCCCCCGGTCGACGTCAAGCGGTACATCGACTCGCTCGCCCGCTACAAGATCAACCACCTGCACCTGCACCTCACCGACGATCAGGGCTGGCGCATCGAGATCACCTCGCGGCCGGAGCTGACGGCGACCGGCGGCGGCAGCGGCGCGGGCGGCATCAGCAAGGGTCACTACACCCAGGACGAGTACCGGGACCTGGTTGCCCATGCCTGGTCGCGCGGCATCACGGTCGTCCCGGAGATCGAGGGCCCCAACCACGCCCACGCGGCGCTGGCCTCCTACGGCGAGCTGAGCGAGGACGGCACGGCGCCGCCGCTGCACGTGGGCTACGGCCCGAGCCAGCAGGGCCTCGCGATCCAGGGGGAGGAGACCTACGCGCTCCTCGACGACGTGATCCGCGAGGTCGCGGCGATGACGCCGGGCCCCTACCTGCACGTCGGCGGCGACGAGACCGACAACCGCACGCCCGAGGACCTGGCCCACTACTTCGGGCGCATCGCTCAGCTCGTCCGCAAGTACGGCAAGCAGCTGATCGGCTGGCAGGAGTCCGCAGCCCACCTGGAGCCCGCGGACACCGTCACCGAGTTCTGGGTGCAGGGCCGCAACGACGAGCAGGTGATCGCCGCGGCCGAAGGCGGGGCGAAGGTCATCGTCGCGCCCTGCGAGCACGCCTACCTCGACATGCGCTACGCGCCCGGCAAGCCCGAGTACCCCGTCGGCACCGACTGGGCGGGCACCGTGGACCTGCGCAAATCCTACGCGTGGCAGCCGGAGGACCTGCTCGACGGGCTCCCCGCCAAGGCCGTGATGGGCGTGGAGGCGGCGCTGTGGACGGAGGTCGTCTTCGGTATCAACCAGGCCGAACTGCTGGCCTTCCCGCGGCTGCTGGCCGTGGCCGAGACCGGCTGGTCGCCCGCCGCCGCCAAGGACTGGGACGGCTTCGCCGAGCGGGTCGCCGCGCAGGGCCCCCGGTTGCGGCAGGCCGGCGTCAACTACTACCGGACCCCCGAGGTCCGCTGGCCCTTCGGCAGCTGACGGGCCCCTCGGCCGCCCGCCGTCCGCCCGCTTCCGGTCGCGTGTCCCCATGCCATCGGAAGCGGGGCGGACGGCGGCCCTGCGGGGCGGACGGCCGGCCTGCCGACCAGGGGCTCCGGACCGGCTCAAAGACGTGAGCCGGATGAAGTCTTAGGGACCTCCCCACTCCGTTCGCTCCGATACTCGGCGCATGTCGGTAAGGGTGAGTACGGAAACGCTGCAGGGGCTGACCGACGGTTGGCTCGCCGAGGACCTCGACGCGTGGACGCGCCACGTTCTGAGGCGCCACTTCGATCCCGAGGGCGGTTCCGCCTACTGGCTCAAGAAGCGGGCCGAACTCGACTTCGACCCGCTGGAGATCGAGCGGTACGACGAGCTGTCCGCCTTCGACCACTTCGACCTGGCGATCCTCCGCGACTCCGACCCCGCCGACTTCGTGCCGCAGAGCGTGCCGCGTCCGCTGGCCGGACGGGTCTGGGAGTCGGGCGGCACCACGGGCAAGCCGTGCCGCGCCTTCTACACCGAGGCGATGGCGCAGCACTGGGCCGCGTGGCGGCACAAGGGCCGTCTGATGGCCGGGTTCCGGCCGGGCGGCGTGTGGATCGACGCCTGCCCCAGCGGCCCGCACCTGGTCGGTGAGGAGGCCGACCACCTGGCCGACATGTACGGCTCGATGGTCTACTCCATCGACCTCGACCCGCGCTGGATCAAGACGCTCATCCGCGGTGGCCGTCTCGCGGAGATGCAGGAGTACGTCGACCACGTCGTCGAGCAGATCGTCGACATCCTGGACACCCGCCCGGTCGACTACCTGCGCACCACGCCGGCGACCGTGCAGGCACTGATCAACCAGCGCCCGGAGTTGATGGCGAAGCTGTCCGGCGTCTACCTCGGCGGCACCCAGTTCACCCCCGACGCGTACCGGAAGTTCGCCGAGGCCATGCCGCACGGCGTCATCGGCATGACCTATGGCAACACCTTCGGCAACGCCAACGGCATGCCCTCGCCCGACGGCGGGGCCACGCTGCCGTACGTGCCGAACTTCCCGCACACCACCATGACGATCGTCGACCGCACGGACGAGTCCCGCGTCGTCGAATACGGCGAGATCGGCCGGGTGCGGCTGATGGTCCTGCACGAGGACCTGTTCATGCCCAACGTCCTGGAGCGGGACCAGGCGATCCGCTTCGACACCGGGGACGACTGGCCGTGCGACGGCGTGGCCAACGTGCAGCCGCTCGTGGTGTCCGCCGACAAGCCCGAGGGCCTGTACTGACGGCGGCCCGCCGCGCGTCCGCCCCCCGGGCTCGCGCCCGGGGACGGCTCCGCGTCGCGGGCCCCGCACGTTCCGGCCGCCGGTGCCGCCCGGCGGCCGTTCCCGTATCACCTCGACACTCCTTCGAGAGGCATGGCGGAATGTTGCGCACCGAGTTGATCAGGCCGCTGCACGAGTTGCTCCGCGAACACGCCGACCGCCTCGGGACGAAGACCGCCTTCCGGGACGAGCACCGGGCGGTCGACTACGCCGCACTCGAAGAACGCACCCGTCGGCTCGCCGGGCACCTCGCCGCGCTCGGCCTGGTCCGCGGCGCACGGGCCGGCGTCTGCCTCGGCAACCGCGTCGAGACCGTGGAGAGCTACCTGGCCGTCGCACGGGCGAGCGCCGTCGGCGTGCCCCTCAACCCGCACGCCACCGACGAGGAACTCACCCACCTGCTCACCGACAGCGGCGCCGCCCTGCTCGTCACCGACCGGCCGCATCTGGAGCAGGTGATGCGGCTGCTGCCCGACCACCCCGGACTGCGGGTCCTGGTCACCGGCGACGGCCCGCTGCCCGACGGACTCGTGGGCTTCGACGCGCTGGCCGCCTCCGAGCCCCCGCAGCCCGCCCGCGACGACGCCGGCCTGGACGACCCGGCGTGGATGCTCTACACCTCCGGCACCACCGGCAGACCCAAGGGCGTGCTCTCCACCCACCGCAAGTCGCTGTGGGGTACGGCCGCCTGCTACGCCCCCGTCCTCGGGCTGAGCGAGGACGACCGGGTGCTGTGGCCGCTGCCGCTGACCCACATGGTCGCCCACAACCTGGGCGTGCTCGGCGTCGTCGCCGTCGGTGCCACCGCGCGCATCATGGAGGGCCTGGCCGTCGACGACGTCGTCACCGCGCTGCGCGAGGAACGCCTCACCTTCCTCTGCGGCGTGCCGACGCTGTACCAGCAGATGCTGGACGTCGCCCGCGACGGCGCCCTGGACGCCCCGGACCTGCGGCTGTGCATGGTGGCCGGCTCCGCCTGCCCCACCGTGCTGCACCAGGAATTCGAGGCCGCCACCGGCATGCGGCTGCTGGACAGCTACGGCAGTACCGAGACCGGCGGGCCCATCACCACCAACCTCCCTGGCGGCCCCTGGACGCCCGGCTCCTGCGGCCTGCCGGTCCCCGGCCTGACCGTGCGCCTGACCGACCCGCGCACCGGCACCGGAGTGCCGGACGGCGAGGAGGGCGAGATCTGGGTGGACAGCCCCGCCACCATGCTGGGCTACCACGGAAGACCCGAGGCCACCGCCGAGGTGCTGACCGACGGCTGGTACCGCACCGGCGACCTGGCGCGCGCAGACGAGAACGGCTACCTCTCCATCACCGGCCGCATCAAGGAACTCATCATCCGCGGCGGCGAGAACATCCACCCCCGCGAGGTCGAGGACGTCGTCGCCCAGGTGCCCGGGGTTGCCGAGGCCGCCGTCGTCGGCGCGCCCGACGAACTCCTCGGGGAGGTGCCGGTCGCCTTCGTGGTGACCGGGCCCGGAGGCGTCGACCCCGAGGCGCTGGTCGCCCACTGCCGCGACCGGCTGTCGTACTTCAAGGTCCCGGCCGAGGTGTACGAGGTCGACGCGATCCCGCGCACCGCCATCGGCAAGATCCAGCGGCAGGCCCTGCTCGGCCTGCCCGCCCGGAAGGTGCACGGCAGGCCCGAGGGCGGTGCCGTGAGCAGCGAGGCGGCCGACGCGCACGCCCGCCGCCTCGCCGACGCGGCCCCCGAAGAACGCGGGCGTGTCCTGCTCGACCTGGTGCGGGCGGTGGCGTCCGAGGTGCTGGGCGTGGACGACGTCCGCACCGGCAGCGCCTTCAAGGACCTCGGCTTCGACTCGCTGACCGCCGTACGGCTGCGCGACCGGCTCTCCGGGGCGGTCGGCACCCGGCTGCCCGCGACACTCGCCTTCGACCACCCCACGCCCGCCGCGGTCGCCGCCCACCTGACCACCCTGCTGTACGGGGACGACGTCCCCGGCGACGAACCGGCCCCCGCCGCCCCGCGTCCCGCCGACGGAGACGATCCCGTGGCGATCGTCGCCGTCGGCTGCCGCTACCCCGGCGGCGTCGCCTCCGCCGAGGACCTGTGGCGCGTGGTCGCCGACGAGGCCGACGTCATGGGCGACTTCCCCACGGACCGCGGCTGGGACCTGGACGACCTCTTCGACGCCGACCCGGACCGCGCCGGCAAGTCGTACGCGCCCGCCGGCGGATTCCTCCACGACGCCGCCGACTTCGACGCCCCGCACTTCGGCATCAGCCCCCGCGAGGCCCTGGCCATGGACCCGCAGCAGCGGCTGCTGCTGGAGTGCTCCTGGGAGGCTTTCGAACGCGCCGGCATCGACCCGACGTCGCTGAAGGGCACCCGCACCGGCGTGTTCGCCGGCGTGATGTTCGGCGACTACGGCACGCGGCTGCACCAGCGACTGCCGGACGGCGTCGAGGGCTACCTCGGCAACGGCAGCGCCGGCAGCGTCGCCTCCGGCCGTGTCGCCTACACCTTCGGGCTGGAGGGCCCGGCCATCACCGTCGACACCGCGTGCTCCTCCTCGCTGGTGGCGCTGCACCTTGCCGCCCGGTCCCTGCGCTCCGGCGAGTGCGACATGGCCCTGGCCGGCGGCGTGACCGTGATGGCCACGCCCTCGCCGTTCGTCGAGTTCAGCCGGCAGCGGGCGCTGTCCACGGCCGGCCGCTGCAAGGCCTTCTCCTCCACCGCGGACGGCACCGCCTTCGGCGAGGGCGCCGGGCTCCTGCTGCTGGAACGCCTTTCCGACGCCCGCCGCCTCGGTCACCCGGTGCTGGCCGTGATCCGTGGCAGCGCGGTCAACCAGGACGGCGCCTCCAACGGACTCACCGCGCCCAACGGCCCGTCCCAGCAGCGCGTCATCCGGCAGGCGCTGGCCGACGCCGGGCTCGCCGCCGGCGACGTGGACGCCGTCGAGGCGCACGGCACCGGCACCACCCTCGGCGACCCCATCGAGGCCCAGGCGGTACTCGCGACGTACGGCCGGGGACGCGACGGCGAACGACCGCTGTGGCTGGGCTCGCTGAAGTCCAACATCGGCCACACGCAGGCCGCCGCAGGCGTCGGCGGCGTCATCAAGATGGTCATGGCGATGCGCCACGGCCTGCTGCCCCGCACCCTGCACATCGACGAGCCCACCCCGCACGTCGACTGGTCGGCCGGAGCGGTGCGGGTGCTCGCCCAGGCGCTGCCCTGGCCCGACGAGGGCCGCCCACGCCGCGCCGGTGTCTCCTCCTTCGGTGTCAGCGGCACCAACGCCCACCTGGTGCTGGAACAGGCCCCCGCCCGGCAGCCGGACGCACCCGACCGGGCGGCGAGCACGCCTCCGCTGCCGTGGGTGGTCTCCGCCCGCACCGAGGCCGCGCTGGAGGACCAGCTGGACCGGCTGCTCATCGCGACCACCGGTCACGACGAGCGGGAGGGCGGCGACATCGCCCGCACCCTGGCCACCGGCCGCGCCCACCTGGAGCACCGCGCGGCCGTCGTCGGGGGCGACTTCGCCCGGGCCCGCACCGGGCGCGCGCTGGACGGCGGTCTGGCCGTGCTGTTCACCGGGCAGGGCGCGCAGCGCGCCGGGATGGGCAGCGAACTCCACGCGCACTACCCGGTGTTCGCCGACGCGTTCGACGAGGTGTGCGCCGCGCTCGACCGCGAGCTGGACCGTCCGCTGCGTCAGGTCATCCTGGACCAGCCGGCACTGCTGCACCGCACCGCCTGGACCCAGCCCGCGCTGTTCGCCGTGGAGACCGCCCTGTTCCGGCTGTACGCCTCCTGGGGGCTCCGCCCGGACGCCGTGTGCGGCCACTCCGTCGGGGAACTGACCGCCGCCCACGTCGCCGGGGTGCTCTCCCTCGAGGACGCCGCCGTCCTGGTCACCGAACGCGGACGGCTGATGCAGGAGCTGCCCGAGGGCGGCACCATGGTCTCGCTGCGCGCCTCGGAGGAGGAGGTGCGGCCGCTGCTCACCGACGGCGTCGACATCGCGGCCGTCAACGGCCCCGAGTCCGTGGTCGTCTCCGGGCTGGAGGACGACGTGCTGCGCGTCACCGGACACATCGCGGTGACCGGCCGGCCGGTCAAGCGCCTCCAGGTCTCGCACGCCTTCCACTCGGTGCTGATGGAACCGATGCTGGCCGACTTCAGCAAAGTCGCCGATAGCCTCACCTACCACCGTCCGCGCATCCCCGTGGTCTCCAACCTCACCGGCCGGCTCGCCGAACCCGACGAGATCCGCACCGTCGACTACTGGGTGCGGCACGTCCGCGAGGAGGTCCGGTTCGCCGACGGCATCCACGCCCTGTACGACTCCGGCGTGCGCACCTTCCTCGAACTCGGCCCCGACGGCGTGCTCACCGCCATGGCCGAGGACTGCCTCGCCGGGTACGCCGCCCCGGGGGAGACCGCCTGCGTCGCGGCGCAGCGCCGCACGCTGCCCGAGGCCGACGCCACCGCCGAAGCGCTCGCCCGGCTGCACACCGTCGGTGCGGACGTCGACTGGTCCGCCCTCTTCGCCGGCACCGGGGCCCGTCCCACCGACCTGCCCACCTACCCGTTCCAGCGGCAGACCTACTGGCTCCAGCCCGCGTCCACCGCCCAGGACCCGGTGGCGCTCGGCCAACGGCCGGCCTCCCACGCGCTGCTCGGCGCCACCGTACGGCTCGCGGAGACCGACGAGGTGCTGCTCACCGGCAGGCTCTCCGTCCGCGAGCAGCCCTGGCTCACCGACCACGTCATCGGCGGCACCGCCCTCTTCCCCGGCACCGGCTTCGTCGAGCTCGCGATCCGGGCCGGAGACGAGGTCGGCTGCACCGTGCTGGACGAACTCGTCGTCGAAGCACCGCTGCCGCTCCCCGAACACGGCGACGTCCGCCTCCAGGTGCGCGTCGGCGAACCGGACGCCTCCGGCCGCCGGCCGGTGGACGTGCACGCCGCCACCGACGACGGCGCCCCCGAGGTCGACACCGTCTGGACCCGCCACGCGGGCGGCCACCTCGCCGCCGCCCCGGCGGCCGGCGGCGCCGCGCCGAGGCCCGAGCTGAGCGCCTGGCCGCCTGCCGGTGCCGAAGCCGTGCCGCTGGACGGCGTCTACGACCGGCTGGCCGAGGGCGGCCACGGCTACGGGACCGCCTTCCAGGGGCTGCGGGCCCTGTGGCGCAGCGACGACGCCCTGCTCGCCGAGGTCGAGATCCCCGGCGACACCGACGGGTTCGGCATCCACCCCGCACTGCTGGACGCGGCGCTGCACGCCGACGTCGTCAGCGGCGCCGCCACCCGCGAGGCGGGCGAGATGCGGCTGCCGTTCTCCTGGCACGAGGTCCGCCTCTTCGCCTCCGGCGCCACCCGGCTGCGGGTGCTGCTGCGTCCCGGACCGGACGGCGAACTCGCCGTGCACGCCGCGGACGACACCGGCGCGCCCGTGGTGGAGATCGCCGCGCTGCGCACCAGGCCCGTGGCCCGCGCCGGGGCCACTCCCGGCGCGGCCGTGCGGGACGCGCTCTTCCGCGTCGACTGGGCACCCGTGCCGGCCCCCACGACGGTCCCCGGCCGCCGCTGGGCCGTGCTGAACGGCACCGGTCCCGCCCCCGGCGCGGCCGGCGCCCTGGTTCCGTCCTACCGGGACGCCGCCGCGCTGAGCGCCGCCGTGAGCGGCGGCGCGCCGAGCCCCGACCTGGTGCTGGTGCCCTGCGCCAAGCCGGAGGACGCCCCCGACCTGCCGCCCGCCGAGGCCGTACGGCACACGATGGCGCTGGTGCTGCGACGGCTGCAGGAATGGCTCGCCGACGACCGGCTGGCGTCCACCCGGCTGGTGATCGCCACCCGCGGCGCCGTCGCCGCTCCGGCCGCCCCCGGCACGCCCGGCACGGTCACCGACCTGGTGCACGCGGCAGTCTGGGGCCTGGCCCGCTCCGCCCAGACCGAGCACCCGGGCCGGATCGTGCTCGCCGACCTCGACCCGTCCTCACCGGACCGCACGGGCGCTGCGGACTGGCGCGCGCTGGCCGCAGCCGTGGAGTCCGGCGAGGATCAGTTCGCGCTGCGCGGCGACGCGGTGCTGGTGCCGCGCCTGGCCCGCACCCCGGCTCCCGCGCCCGACGGCGCGGTGCGGCCGCTCGACCCCGAGGGCGTCGTGCTCCTCACCGGCGGCACCGGCGCGCTCGGCCGCACCTTCGCCCGCCACCTGGTGACCGAACGCGGCGCCCGGCACCTGCTGCTGGCCAGCCGCAGAGGGGCACAGGCCCCCGGCGCCGAGGCCCTGGCCGCCGAACTGACCGAGCTGGGCGCCGAGGTGCGGACGGCCTCCTGCGACGCCGGCGACCCGGACGCGCTGGCCGCGCTGCTGGCCGGACTGAACCGCCCGCTCACCGCCGTCATGCACACCGCGGGCGTCCTGGACGACGGCGTCGTGGAGGCCCTCGACGCCCGGCGCCTGGACCGGGTGCTGCGGCCCAAGGCCGAGGCCGCGCTCCACCTGCACCGGCTCACCCGGGAACACGACCTGGCCGAATTCACCGTCTTCTCCTCCGTCGCGGGCGTCCTCGGCGGCCCCGGACAGGCCAACTACGCCGCGGCCAACGCGTTCCTCGACGCCCTGATGCACCACCGCCGCGCCCAGGGACTGCCCGGCACCTCGCTCGCCTGGGGCCTGTGGGAACCGCAGGGCGACGACTCCGGCGCCACCGGCATGGCCGCGGACCTCACCGCCGCCGACCGCAAACGGATGTCCCGCGACGGCATGCGCCCGCTCTCCGCACACGAGGGCCTGGCGCTGTACGACGCCGCCCGGGCACGCGGGGAGGCGCTGCTCGTCCCGGCACGGCTGGACCTGGCCGCGCTGCGCGCCGGCACGACGCCCCTGCCGTCCCTGCTGCGCGGCCTGGTCCGTCCGGCCCGCCGCACCGCCGCGGCCGCCGCCCCGGCACCCGACGTGCGGCAGCGCCTCGCCGCGCTTCCCCCGGCCGAACGGGAGGCCGCGCTGCGCGAGCTGGTGCGCGCCGAGGTCGCCGCCGTGCTCGGCTTCGCCGGCCCGGAGGACGTCACCGCCGAGCAGAGTCTCGGCGAGTCGGGGTTCGACTCGCTGACCGCCGTCGAGCTGCGCAACCGGCTGGGCGCCGCCACCGGCCTGCGGCTGTCGACCACCCTGGTCTTCGACCACTCCACCCCGGCCGCGCTCGCCTCCCACCTGGGCGAACGCCTCGCCGCGGGGCAGGCCGCGCCCGCCGGCACCTCCGCGCCCACCGAACCGCCCGCACCCGCGGGCCCGCCGTCCGCCGGCGCCGCGCCCACAAGAGAACCCCAGTCGCCGGACGCGCCCGTCCCCGCCGACTCGCTCTTCGCCCTGCTGGGCGACGGCGCCGAACACACCCTGAGCGCACTGTTCCGCCGGGCCTGCCTCGACGGCCGCTCCCAGGCCGGATTCGCCTTCCTGCACAGCGCCGCCGGACTGCGCCCCGCGTACAGCACGCCCGGGGACTTCGGGCGCGCGTTCCAGGCGACCCGTCTCGCCCCCGGCGGCGACACCGCACGGCCGACCCTGATCTGTCTCAGCTCGTACGTGGCGCTGGGCGGCGTGCACGAGTACGCCCGTCTCGCCGCGCGGTTCCGCGGCGAACGCGCCGTGCGCGCCCTGGCCAACCCCGGCTTCGACGCCGACGACCCGCTGCCGAAGTCCGCCGACGCCGTCGTCGGCCTGCTCGCCGAAACGGCGCTGCGGGCCGCCGAGGACGGCCCGTTCGTCCTCGTGGGCTCCTCCTCCGGCGGCGTCCTCGCCCACACCGTCGCCGCCCGCCTCGCCGGAGAGGGCAAGGCCCCCGAGGCGGTCGTCCTGCTCGACACCTATCCGCCGACCCCGGTCGACTCGCCGCTGAACCACTTCCTGGACGCCCTGGTCGACGGCATGTACCAGCGCCAGGAGGACGGCGTCGCCCGCATGGACTTCGCCCGGCTCACCGCCATGGGCCGCTACTTCGACCTGTTCTCGGACTGGACGCAGCCGCCGCTCGACGTACCGCAGCTCCTGCTGCGGGCCTCCGAGTCGCTGCTCCCCGACGCCGGGGACGACGGGTGGCGCACGAGCTGGTCGGCCGCCGGCACCGTGCTCGACGTGCCCGGCGACCACTTCACGCTGATGGAGGCGCACGCCGACACCACCGCCGACGCTGTACGCGGCTGGCTGTCCCGGCTCTGCGCCTGAACCGTCCGCCGACCCGTCTCTCCGCCGGACCGCACACGCGAAGGGCGCCCGGCGACCGCACCGGTCGCCGGGCGCCCTTCGCCCTGCGGGCCTCAGCCGCGGCGGAGGCGGACGCCGTGCTCGAAGACCGCGGCGACGGCCTGCGACACCGCCTGCGGACGGTCCACGAACACCACCGGGAACGGGTACTGCAGCGCGTTCATCACCGGCGAGGGGCCGATGACCAGGCCGAGCTGCGCCCGGTGGTCCTTCATCCCCTGCGTCAGGTCCACCACACTGATCGGCGCCGAGACGTTGTCCACGAACATCGAACAGACCTCGTCCGCCCGCGTCAGGGTCTTCTGCTCCAGGCAGGAGCAGAGCGTCAGCGAGGGGTCCTTGAACGGGACCCGCTCGATGCGTGCCCGGCTCGCCTCGCGAGCGGCCGCCCGCAGCGGGCTGTGCACCGCGAGGTCGGCGCCCTCGGTGACGTTGACGACCCCCTCCGGCTCGCCCGCGGCCAGCTTCTCCAGCGCGTCGCGGTAGCCGGCGAGCAGCACGATGCGGATCTTCCCGCCGGCGTCGCACCCGAAGTCCGCGGCCTTCCAGACACCCTCGCGCTGCTCGCCGTAGTAGTGGTCCGGGTCGTGGTCCAGGGCCAGGTACGCGGCGGCGATGCCCTCGGGACGGCCGCCGCCCGTCTCCTCGTCCTGCGGCCTGTGCTCGCCCCGGGTCAGCAGCTCCATCAGGTCGCGCCGCTCGATCGCGCCGGCGACGCAGCTGCCGACCAGGCCGCCCAGGCTGAGACCGCCGGTCATCTCCGGGCGCAGGCCCTTCTTCATCAGCACGTCCTGGATGCCGAGCTGCGCTGCGGCCAGGCCGACGGAGACGACCTGGATGCGCTCCCCGTCGTCGGCGTACTCGCCGTTCTGCTTCAGCAGCGGCTCCACGTCGATGCCGGTCCACTCCGACGCCTGCCGGAAGGACTCGCGCACCTCCTCGTGGGCGTCGTAGAACTCGATGACCCCGTCCGGCTGGTACTGGAACAGGTTCGTACCGAAGATGGACGCGAGAGCCACGGGTCACCTCGAAGAAGGTCGGAGCAGGAAAGCGGGGGCGCGGAGTTCCTGATGCTAGGCGCGTGATTCGAGTGAGTCTCCTAGGGCCTGGACGGCGCCCCCGGGGCGTCGTGCCCGGCTCCGGAGCCGCTGGCTACAGTGCCGGGCATGGGCCACGGTTACCTGGTGTCGGCTGTGATCGACGGATGCTTCGCCTTGTTCGCCCTCGTCCCGATCCGCAGGCCCCTGCCGCTCAGCGGGGTCGGCTACTACTTCGGCCTCGTCTTCAACGAACTCCCCTTCGTCGCCTGCTGGCTGATCGCCGCGTCCGCGCTGCCCAGGGCGGTGCGCGGCGACCTGGACACCCCCGCCGAGTGGGTCGCCTTCGGGGTCGCCATGCTGGCCGCTCTGGGATTCGTGGTGGTCGCGGTGCGGGCGCTGCCCGCCCCGGGGGCCGTGCGGGAGGCGCTGGCCGACGGCCTGGGGGAGGAGTGGCGCCGGTCGCTGCCGCCCGGGGCGGCAGCGCTGCGGCGCCGGACGCCGTGGGCGCGGATCGCGCTGTGGCCCTTCCCGTTCCTGGGACGCGGGTGGCGCGTGCAGCGGATCGCGGACGTCGCGTACGGGCCGGCGGGCCGCCAGAACACGCTCGACCTCTACCGCAGGCGGGGCGTAACGTCGGACGCCCCCGTCTTCGTCTACCTGCACGGCGGCCGTTTTGTCAGCGGAAGGAAGAACCGCGAGGCGCTGCCGCTGCTGCACCGGCTCGCCCGGCAGGGCTGGGTGTGCGTCAGCGCCAACTACCGGCTGAGCCCCCCGGCGGTCTGGCCCGACCACCTGGTCGACGTCAAGAAGGTCCTCGCATGGGTGCGGCGGCACGGGGCGGAGTTCGGCGCCGACCCGTCGACCGTGTTCGTCGGGGGAAGCTCGGCGGGCGGCCACCTGGCGGCGTGCGCCGGCCTCACCCCGAACGACCCGGCGTACCAGCCCGGCTTCGAGTCGGCGGACACCTCCGTCACCGCGGTGGTCTCGCTGTACGGGTGGTACGGGAACGTGAACGCCGGGGAGCGGGTGCCGTCGTCGCCGCACGGCGTGCTGCGGGAGGACGCGCCGCCGTTCTTCGTCACGCACGGCGACAAGGACCCGCTGGTGCACGTGGACGGGGCGCGGCAGTTCGTGCGGCGGCTGCGGGAGGTCTCCCGCAGCCCGGTGGTGTACGCGGAGCTGCCGGGGGCGCACCACGCGTACGACCTGTTCCACTCGATCCGCTCCGAGGCCGTCGTCGACGGTGTCGAGGCGTTCGCGGCGTGGGTGCGGGCGACGTCCGCCACCCGCACCGACTGAACGCCGGGCGCGCCGCGGGCCCGGAGACGCGGGATGCCCCCGACTACCGGGCCGCCGTGTGGGCGCGTACCATCCGGACGACTTCGTCGCCCGCCCAGACCGAGTGGTCGAGCTTTCCCGAGAAGACCGTGACGTAGCCGGGGCCGGGGGACTCGACCATCGACGGCCGGGCGTCGGTGTCGTCACGACGCGCCAGCACCACTCGGGGGCCGTGCAGCACGTCGTGCAGCCGGGCCGTGCGCAGGGACGGGACGAAGCGTGTCGCTCCCTCCAGCACCCGGCCGAACCTGGCCTCCAGACCGGCGCGGTCGAGCGTGCCGAAGTCCGGGTCGCGCCACGCGGCTGGGGCGACCTCGGCGGTGACGCGTTCCAGCACGCTGTGCTCGACGTGGTAGAGCAGGAACTTCCCGGAGCGGCCGAACGGCAGCAGCGTGGTGAACTTCCCGTCCATGACGGTGACGCCCACCGGCGGGTGGTCCCAGTCGACGACGAACACCGCCGTGTACTCGTACTGCCGGTCCGGCGCCGGCAGGCCGAGCTGCCGGGTGAGCCGGTTGGTGTCGGAGAAGGTGCAGTTGACCACCGCGTCGAACACGCCGGCGACGCCGTCGGCGGTACGCACGGCGAACTGCTCCCCGCGGGCCTCGACGGCCTCCACGTCCGTGCCGAGGCGCACGGTCGCCGGCGACGCGTCGAGCCGCCGGACGAGCATGTCGCGGAGGTGCGCGCAGTCGATGACGGCCTCCTCGGTGAGCATCCCCAGCGAGACGCCGGTCACCGGCGGGCTGTAGCGCGCCGGTTCGACCAGTTCGTAGGTCAGGCCCACCCCGTCACAGAAGTCCAGGTACTCCTGCGGCGTCACCGCCGAGTCCTCCTCGGCGACGAAGTAGCCGTTGGGGAAGTCCGTCACGACGCACTCGGAGAACTCCTTGCGGAACCTCTCGTAGCCGCGGATGCACTGCTCCGCCGTGGTCCGGTCGCGCGGGTAGTGGAAGCCCAGGTGCAGGCGGTTCTGGTTGTTGAACGACGCCTGGGCGAGCGGCCGACGGTTCCGCTCGAAGACCGTGACCCGGTAGCCCTCCTCGGCCAGCCGGAGCGCCGCGACGGCGCCGAACACGCCGCAGCCGACGACGGCCACACCACCCGCTTCAGACATGAGCGCCTCCGTTGACCCCGATGATCTGTCCGTTCAGGCCGGCCCAGGCCGGGTCGCAGAGGCCCGCGATCACTCCGGCGACCTCCTGAGCGGTCACCAGCCGGCCGGTCGGCGTGCGCTCGCGGTGCACCGAGCGGCGCTCCGGCGCCATGTCCCGGTACATGGTGCTGTCCTCGATCAGCGCGGGAGAGACGGCGTTCACCCGGATCCGCGGCGCCAGCCAGGTGGCCAGCGACTTGACCAGGCCGATCACGGCCGCCTTGGAGGCGGCGTAGACCGGGTCGAAGCTTCCCCGCTCGCCCGAGACGGAGGCCGTCATGACGACCTGGCCGCCGTCGCCCATCAGCGGCAGCAGGCGGCGCAGCAGCGCGGCCTGCGCGCCGACGTTCACCGTCAGCACGTCGGCGATCTGCTCGTCGGAGTAGGCGTCCAGCGAGTCGCCGGGAAGGATGCCGGCGAGGAACACCACGACGTCCAGCCGCGCGACGCGTTCGGCGCAGGCAGCGGCGGCGGCGTCCAGCGACGCCGGATCGCGCAGGTCCAGCGCAAGAGTGCGGTCCGGGGCCAGCCCCGGCACCACCCCCGTGCGCCCGGTTCCGTGGACGTGGTCGCCCCGCTGCGCGAAGGCGTCGACCACGGCGGCGCCGATCGAGGAACCCGCCCCGACGACGAGCGTGTTGCGGGGCGGGTCGTGTGGCAGGTCGTGGGGGAGGGAGGTCATGCTTCCTCGGCGAACGACGCGATGGTCCTCTTCAGCCCGTCGGCGAGCGGGACGCGGGGCTCCCAGCCCAGCACCCGGCGCGCCTTGGCGATGTCCGGCCGGCGGCGCTGCGGGTCGTCCGGGTGGGCCTCGACGAAGGAGACGGAGGATGTGCTGCCGGTCAGTTCGAGTACGTGCTCGGCCAGTTCCCGCACGGTGATCTCCTGCGGGTTGCCGATGTTGACCGGGCCGGTCTCGCCGCTGCGGGCGAGGGCGAGGATGCCCTGCACGGTGTCCTCGACGTAGCACAGCGACCGGGTCTGGGAGCCGTCCCCCATGACCGGCAGCGGCTCGCCGGCGAGTGCCTGCTTGATGAAGGTGGGCACCACGCGCCCGTCGTCGCCGCGCATGTCCGGCCCGTAGGAGTTGAACAGCCGCGCGATCGCGGCGTCCACCTGGTACTCCTGCCGGAACGCCATGGTCATCGCCTCGGAGAAGCGCTTCGACTCGTCGTAGCAGGCGCGCGGCCCGACCGGGTTGACGTTCCCCCAGTACTCCTCGCGCTGCGGGTGCTCCAGGGGATTGCCGTAGACCTCGGAGGTTGAGGTGATCACGAACCGGGCCTGCTTCTCACGCGCCAGCTCCAGCGTGTGGAAGGTGCCGTGTCCGCCGGCGCGGAGCGTCGCCACCGGCATGCCGAAGTAGTCGACCGGCGAGGCCGGGCACGCGAGGTGCAGGACGCAGTCGACGTCGCCCGCGACCTGGAACGGCTCGACGATGTCCGCCTCGAGAAAGGTGAAGCGGGAATTCTCCCTCAGGTCGGCGATGTTCTTCAGCCGCCCGGTGCTCAGATTGTCGACGCAGGTGACGGATTCCCCCGATTCGATCAGGGTCCGGCACAGATGGGAGCCGACGAATCCCGCGCCGCCCGTGACGACGGTGTGCTGCGCCGTCCGCCCCGTCTCCTTCTCGGGTGGAATGGCATGACTCATCGTCGACTCCCTGCGGGCTCACTTGCGAATTCCGGAGCATGCACCCAGGGGGAACGGGGGCATCCCAGAGGAGACTGGAGCCAGGATCATAGAAGTGGATCGGCTAGTGAATGTCATAGAGGCGAAGCGGGCGGCGGGCATGGGGAAACCCGGCCCGCGCACGGGCGTTCCCCCGCCCGTGCCCCAGGTGGAGCGGCGGCTCAGCCGAGCATGTCCTCGATGAGGTCGGCGGCCTGCGCGGCACCGCCCGCGGACCGGACCTCCTCGCGCAGCCGCGCCAGCCGGGCCGGCACCTCCGGGTCGGCGACGATCGCGGTCACCGCGTCCCGCAGCGCTTCGGCGGTGGCGTCCGCGGCCGGGACGTGGCGGGCCACGCCCAGTCCGACCAGCTGCTCGGTGTTGCTGAAGTGGTCGGCCCCCTGCGGCACGGCGACCATGGGCACCCCGTGGTACAGGGCCTCCGCGCAGCCGCCGGTCCCCGCGTGGGTGACGAACGCGTCGGCCTGCTCCAGCACCGCCAGCTGCGGCACCCAGGGGTGCACCTCGACGTTCGCGGGGATGGGCCCGAGGTCCGCCTGGTCGACCTTCAGCCCGATCACGAGCACCACGTGCCAGCCCGGCAGGTCGCCGAACGCCGCGAGGCACTGGCGGTAGAACTCCGGCTGGTCGGTGAAGGAGGACCCGAAGGAGATCAGCAGCACCTTCTCCGCGCCGTCCGGCCGCGTCCAGCTGCCCTGGGCCTCGCGTCCGCCGAGACACGGACCGACGAACGCCGCCCGGTCCGGGTCGAAGTCGTCGGCCCTCGGCTGGAGCACCTTCGCGCACAGGCTCACCAGCCGCGGCGCCCTGCCGGTGAACTCGCCCACGTCCGTGGTGACGGCGCCGTTCTCGGCCAGCCACTTGGCGAACCGCTCCTGGTACTCGGCCTCCCGCACCGCGTCCGTGCTCGGCGCGGGCTCCGGCGCCGCGTCCTCGCCGCCCCGGGGGGTGACGATGGTCGGCGAGAGGTGGGCGCACGGACGGCCCTGCGACTCGGCCAGCAGGCGGCCCACGTAGGAGCCGGTGTCGTAGAGGTAGACGTCGGCGGGGTCGTCGTCGTACGCGGCCTTCAGCTGCGGCAGGGCCCGCATGTTGCCGTCGAGGAACACGTTGATCGCGGAGAGCGCGTCCTCGGCCCACTCGCCGCCCGCCTCCGGCAGTTCGCGGAGCACCGGCACGAACTCGCCGCCGGTGACCGTCGCCAGGTGGGCGACGGCGGGCTCGTTGGCGACGGTCACCCGGTGGCCGCGGGACACCAGCTCGTGGATGACCTCCAGCATGGGCATGATGTGGCCGGGGTCCGGGTTGCCGATCACGGCGACGTGGGCGTTTCGGCGAGTCAAGGGGAGATCACCCGTTCAACGTGGGTCGGTGTGGGCGGGGCGCGAACGCGGCCGTGCGGTCCGCCGCGGGTGCGGGCACGGGTCAGCATGTCGGCCGCGCGGGGCCGGACGGCGTGGTGCGGCCGGGGTCTGAGTGAACATCTAGAGGGCCCCTCAGGAGGACGGGGCGAGGACGGCGCCGAGCGCCTCGGTGACGGTGTCGACGGCCTCGTCCGACAGGTACGGCCCCACGGGCAGGCTCAGCACCTCCGCGGCGAGCCGCTCGGCGCGGGGCAGCCCGCCGTCCGCTCCGAAGCCTTCCTCCGCGTAGGCCGGCGTGCGGTGCACGGCCACGGGATAGTGGACCCGCGTCTCCACCCCGGCGGCCGACAGGCGTGCCTGCACGGCGTCCCGGTCCGTTATGCGTACCACGTACTGGTGCCACGCGTGCTCGGCCCACGGTGCCACGTCCGGCGTGACGATCCCCGGGACGCCGGCCAGCGCTGCCGTGTAGCGGCTCGCGACCCGGTCGCGCCGCGCGTTCCAGTCGTCCAGGTGGCGCAGCTTGACCCGCAGCGCCGCGGCCTGCACCTCGTCGAGCCGGGAGTTGGTGCCCTGCATCCGGTGGTCGTAGCCCTGTTGGGCGCCGTAGTTCCGGTGCAGCCGCAGCCGGTCGGCCAGTGCGGGGTCGTCCGTGACGACGGCGCCGCCGTCGCCCAGCGCTCCGAGGTTCTTGCCCGGGTAGAAGCTGAACGCGACGGCGTTGCCGCTGCCGACCCGACGGCCGCGGTGGCGTGCGCCGTGGGCCTGAGCGGCGTCCTCGACGACGGCGAGGCCGTGCCGGGCGGCGAAGCGGCCGACGGCGTCGAGGTCGACCGGGTGCCCGTACAGGTGGACCGGTATCACCGCACGGGTGCGGGCGGTCACCGCGGAACCGAGCTGCTCGGTGTCGAGTAGGAAGCCGTCCTCGGCGGGTTCGACGGGGACCGGACGGGCACCTGTCGCGGACACCGCCAGCCAGGTGGCGATGAACGTGTGCGAGGGGACGAGCACGTCGTCGCCCGGGCCGACCCCGTGGGCCCGCAGGGCGAGTTCCAGGGCGGAGAGGCCGTTGCCGGTGCCGACGCAGTGGGCGTTCTCGCAGTAGGCCGCGAACTCCGCCTCGAAGGCGTCGAGTTCGGGCCCGAGCGTGTACCACCCCGAGCGTGTGGCTCGGAGGACCGCGGCGTCGATCTCCCCCTGGACGTCGTCCAGTGCGTGCAGTCGCCGGACCTCGAAGAACGGAACGCAGCTCACGGCTGCCTCCTGACGTCTTCCAGGAACGCCGCGTAGTCGCGGTAGTAGTCCGTCTCGTCGTAGTGCTCGGATGCGAGGACCAGGCAGACGCTGTCGTCCGAGAAGTCGGTGATGTCGCGCCACACCATCGGACCCACGTACAGGCCGGTGCCCGGATCGTCCAGCCGGTACGCGCTCTGCCGGTGGCCGTCGTCGACCTTGACCGTGAAGCTGCCGTGAGCCGCGACGAAGAGCTGTTCCAGCGCGCGGTGCGCGTGGGCGCCGCGCGCGGTGCCGGTACGCGTGTGGTGCAGGTAGTAGATGCGCCGGATGGGGAACCCGGTGGTCCACTCCGATTCGACGATCGACAGGCTGCCGCGTTCGTCGTGGTGCTGTTCGAGCCCGATGAGTCGGCATGGCTTGACCCTGCCGACGGGCGTGTCGGTGGTTTTGGCCACCATCACTCTCTCTCCTTGCCCCTGATGCTCCCCGGCGCGGTGCACCGGACGGTCCGACGCCGGCCGGACGCCGTCCGCTACGTCGTGTGCTGTTTCACGTCCGTGCCGCGCGTCTTCGTCTGACCTCCGGGCCGTGCGCGACGGCGACGCGGACGACGTCGCAGATGATCTCGATGTCTTCGTCGCGGACAGCGGGGCCGGTGGGGAGCGCGAGGAGACGCCGGCACAGGTACTCGGCACCCGGCAGGGTGGTCGGGGCGGCTCCGGCGTAGGGCTTCATCCGGTGCAGCGGCTCGGAGAAGTACGGCCGGGCCAGCACATGCTCCGCGTGCAGCACCTGGAGCAGCAGGTCGCGGTCCAGGCCGGTCTGTTCCGGTTCGACGGTGACCATCATGTAGTGATGGCTGTTGCGGTGCCGGAGCCCGTAGTCGTACGGGGTCACGCCGGGCACGTCAGCCAGCGCGCGCAGGTAGGTGCGGTGGTTCGCCCGGTTGTGGGCGATCGTCTCCTCCAGCGACTCCAGCGAGGTCAGGCCCATGGCGGCGGCCGCCTCGCTCATCTTGCCGTTGGTGCCGACCAGCCCCACCGTGCCGTCCGAGGTGAAGCCGAAGTTCCGTGCCTGGCGCAGCCGTTCGGCGAGGTCGTCGTCGTTGGTGACGACGGCGCCGCCCTCGAAGCTGTTGACGACCTTCGTGGCGTGGAAGCTGAAGACCTCCGCGTCCCCGAAGGCGCCGATCCGGGTGTCGTCGTGGGTACAGCCCACCGCCGGCGCGGCGTCGAAGAACAGCCGTACCCCCGCCCCTGCCGCGATCTTCTCCAGCCGCGGCACGTCGCAGGCCTGACCCCACAGGTGCACGCCCAGGATCGCGCGGGTGCGGGGGGAGAGCAGCTCCGGGATGCGGTCGGGGTCGATCAGACCCGTCACCGGGTCGACGTCGCAGAAGACCGGCCGCAGCCCGCGCCACGCCACGGCGTGGGCGGTGGCGGGGAAGGTCAGCGCCGGGACGATCACCTCGTCGCCGGATTCCGCGCCGGTCCCCGGATCGCCGACGAGCATCTGCAGCGCCACGGTGGCGTTGCACATCGACACGCAGTGCCGGGTGCCGGCGAGTTCGGCGACCCGTTGCTCGAACTCCTCGCTCAGCGGACCCATGTTGGACAGCCACTCGGTGTCCAGCGCACGGTTGAGCCGCTCCAGGAACCGCTCCCGGACGATCGGGTTCGGCCGGCCGACCCGGTGGTTCCGCTCGAACGCCCTGGCGCCGCCGAACAGCGCCAGATCGTCGATGCCACCCTTCACCTGCACCACGTCCCCGACTCTCAGACCTGTCGCCGGTACGCGCGGAGCGCCAGCGGAGCGAACAGCAGGGTCAGTGCGACGGTCCAGCCGAGCGTCCACCACACCGAGTTCCCGAGCGGGGTTCCGGTCATGAGCCCGCGGATGGCGGTCGCGGCGTGCGTGATCGGGTTCACCTCGGCCCAGGCCTGGAGCCAGCCCGGCATCGTCATCGTCTCCACGAAGATGTTGCTGCCGAAGGTGAGCGGGAAGAGCAGTACGCCGCTGAACAGGTAGACCGTGGAAGCGGACTTGGCCAGCAGGCCGACCAGCATCGACATCCACGCCATGCTGCTGGCGAAGACGAGGGCGAGCAGCAGCCCGAGCACCGTCCGCACGATGTCGGTCTTCACCTCGAAGCCCTGCATCGCGCCGACGATGAGCATCGCCAGCACGCCGGCCGTGACCCGCACCAGGGTGCCGAGCAGGTGGCCGACCAGCGGGGCGATGCGGGCGATCGGCAGACTGCGAAGCCGGTCGAACACGCCGTTGGTGATGTCCTGGTGGAGACCCGATCCGGTGGCCAGCACCGCGAACACCGAGGCCTGCACGAGCAGGCCCGGGAGGGCGTACTGCAGGTACTGCTCGGAGCTGCCGGCGATGGCGCCGCCGAACACGTACACCAGCAGACCGATGATCATCAGCGGCTGCACCAGCGCGAAGCCGACGATCTCACCCGGGCTCGACTTCAGGTGCAGCAGGTTGCGGCCGCACAGGGTGAGGCAGTGCCGGACCGTCGCCAGGAGTCCGATCCGGTGGGTCTTCGTGACGTCGCCGACCGCGCTCATGCGTTCCCTCGATCCGTGGGCTGTTCGTCCCCGGCCTCCGCGGCCGCGGTCCGGGCTTCGGCCTCCGCCTTGCGGGCGGCCTTGCCGCGTGTCCCGGTCAGCGACAGGAACACCTCGTCCAGGCTGGGCTGCCGCAGAGCCAGCTCGCTGACCTCGATGCCGGCCTCGTCCATCCGGCGCATCACCATGCCGGGCAGCGCCGAGTCGTTGACCCGCACCAGCAGCCCGCGGCCCTCGACGGCGGGTTCCGTTCCGCTGAGGTCCTCGACGATCTTCGCCGTCTCGGTGAGCCGTGTGTCGTCCGCCGGCACGATCTCCAGCGCCTGCCGGTCGATCTTTGCCTTGAGCTGCTCGGGGGTGCCGCGGGCGATCGTGACGCCCTCGTCGATCACCACGATGTCGTGGGCGAGCCGGTCGACCTCCTCCATGTACTGCGTGGTCAGCAGCACGGTGGAGCCGCGGGAGACGAGGTCGCGCACGATGTCCCACATCTCGAGGCGGCTCTCGGGGTCGAGCCCGGTGGTCGGCTCGTCGAGGTACAGCACCGACGGTTCGCCGACCAGGCTGACGGCCAGGTCGAGCCGGCGGCGCATGCCGCCCGAGTACGTGGACGCCTTCCGGCCGCCGGCGTCCGACAGCCGGAAACGCTCCAGCAGTTCGGCCGCGCGCTTCTTCGCCGAGCTCCGCGAGTGGCCGAGCAGCCGGGCGACCAGGGTGAGGTTCTGGATGCCGGTGAGTCCCTTGTCGACCGACGCGTACTGGCCGGTGAGGCCGATGACGCGGCGCACCTCGTGCGGCTTGGAGGCCACGTCGTAGCCGCAGACCCGGGCGCTGCCGCCGTCCGGGCGCGACAGGGAGGCCAGGATGCGCACCGCGGTGGTCTTGCCCGCGCCGTTCGGGCCGAGGACACCGAGTACGGTGCCTTCCCGGGCCTGCAGGTCGAGGCCGTTCAGGGCGGTGACCTTGCCGAACCGCTTGACCAGGCCGTGCGTCTCGATCGCGTAGGTCATGGCGTCTCCCCGTCCGACGCAGGCGCCGCGCGCCGGGTGCAGAACCTCATGAGATCTCCGTAGCTACTCGGCCGGCGTGGGGCGCCCACACGGGGGCGTCCTCGGCCGGGGGGGCGTTCAGCCAGTCGTCGACCAGCAGGGCCGCCCGGGACGGGCCGCCCTCGGCCAGAAGGTGCATGCGCATGCGGGAGACGCGGCGCCGGATCTCCGGGTCCGTCGTCACCTGCTCCACCGCGGCCCTCAGCGAGTCCGCCGTGACGTCCTCGGGGAGCAGCGTGCGGCCGATGCCGAGCTGCTCGACCATCCGGCCGCTGACCTTCTCCTCGGGCGAGTACGGGACGATCACCAGCGGCTTGTCGAAGTACAGCGCGAGCAGCATGGTGCTCATCCCGGCGTGGCACACCACGGCGTCGACGTTCGGGACGACGGTGTGGAACGGAATCCACTCGTGCAGTTCGACGTGGCCTCCCGCGGGCGGGTCCCCGGGCAGGCTCTCCCTGCCCAGGGCCAGCACCGTGTGCCATCCGCCGTCGGCGAAGGCCGTGTCGCACATCCGGAAGAACTCGGGGTGGTCGTTCACCTCGGTACCGAGGGTGATCAGCACGGACCGTTCCGCCTCCGCCGGCGGGGTCCAGGTGCCACTGCCGGGCACCTCCTGCGCGAGACTGTGGCCGACGAAGGCGTACCGGTCGTCGAAGGTCTCGCCGTGCGGCTGGAACCACCGGGGCATCAGCACGAGGTTGCGGTCGTCGTAGTTGGTGAGGAACGGCATCAGTGCGTCCGGGCTCTCGCCCTTCGCCTCGAGGTACTCGCTCACCAGCTCGATGCAGCGCCCGATGTTGGCGCCGGCGCCGTCGAAGACCTCCAGGGCCAGCGAGTAGGTCTCGTTGGTGGCGGCGTAGGCGTACATCTGCACGGTGGGCCGGTTCCAGGCCAACGCGGCGTTGCGCGCGGTGAAGAAGCTCTCCAGGTCGTACAGGATCAGGTCCGGCACGTCGTCGGCGAAGGCCTCCAGCGTCCGGGGCAGGACGACGTCCATGCACTCGCGCAGGAAACTCAGCCCCAGGCTGCCGATGTCCTCGCCGGTCACCGCGCCGCTGCCGAGCCGGGCGCGCTGCGTGGGATAGGACACCACCCGGGCGCCGGTGGCCGCGGCCTGGTCGGCCAGGTGCTCGTCCAGCACGTACGTCACCCGGTGGCCCAGGGCGAGCAGGGTGCGCGTCAGCTCCAGCGTCGGGTTGACGTGTCCGTAGCCCGGGAAGACGAAGACCGCCACGTGCTTCATCGTGCCGCCCCCGCCGGTCATCGCAGGGCCGCTGAGGGGGCGCCGAGCCGTTCGCCGATGACGCGCAGCACGTCGGCGGAGTGCTCCATCAGGTAGAAGTGGCCGCCGGGATAGGTCCTCAGGTCGAAGGCGCCCTCGGTGTGGCCGCGCCAGGCCTCCACCTCCTCGTGGCTGGCCTTCGGGTCCGACTCGCCCGTCAGCGCCGTGATCGGCGCTTTGACCCGCACGTCCGGGGCGCAGGTGTAGGTCTCGGCGGCGCGGTAGTCGTTGCGGATGGCCGGCAGCACCATGCGCAGCAGTTCCTCGTCGCCGAAAACCCGCTGGTCGGTGCCGCTGAGCGTGCGCAGCTCGGCGATGACGCCGTCGTCGTCCCGCTGGTGCACCTGCTCGTCGCGGTGCGTGGAGGGGGCCCGGCGGCCGGAGGCGAAGATCCGCAGCGGGTCGCTGCCGTTGCTTTCCAGCCGCCGCGCGACCTCGAAGGCGAGGGTGGCGCCCATGCTGTGCCCGAAGAGGGCGAACGGCCGGTCCACGGCCTCACGCACGGCCGCGGCGACGCCGTCCGCGAGGTCCTCGATGGTCTCCAGCATCGGTTCGCGCCGACGGTCCTGGCGGCCGGGATACTGGACCGCGAGCACCTCGATCTGCGGGCTCAGCGCCTGCGCCACCGGTCGGTAGAAGGGCGCCGACCCGCCCGCGTGCGGCAGACAGATCAGCTGGACGGCAGCCTCGTCGCTCGGGAAGAAGCGCCGAATCCACGTGGCGGTGTCGTTCATCCTTGCCTCTCTGGTTCGCGGGCACGGACCAGCATGTCGGCTCTGACGTGCCACGAGGCGGGCCGCCGGCGGGGATCTGAGTGAACCCCTAGAGAGCCACTTGCCCTCCTAGGACCCTTCTGCGGGGCGTGGTCGTCTGGGACGGACGCCACGGACTGACAAGCCGGTCGCACGGGCCACGTCCCCCGGCCGGAACGGAGCGATCCGTCGACCTCACGAACCGGAGAGAGACTCCCATGCCGCCAACCACCGGACCCGGCGTTCTCCGTCAGGAAGACCCCCGGCTGACCGAGCGACTCGCGCAGTCGGCACGCGCGGTCGACGGCGTCGCCACCGGCGCGGAGGAGTTCGCGAAGTGGTTCGCCGACCGGTGTGCGAGCCAGTCGCAGGACGTCACGCCGATTCCGTTCCGGTCCATGCGCAACTGGACCTTCGCCTCCGGCACCGGGAACCTGGTGCACGACAGCGGCCGGTTCTTCACCGTCGCCGGCCTGGACGTGCGGGTCGACCGCGGGCCGGTCCGCGAGTGGTCGCAGCCGATCATTCTCCAGCAGGAGATCGGTCTGCTCGGCATCGCCGTCCGAGAGATCGACGGCGTGCTGCACCTGCTGATGCAGGCGAAGACCGAGCCCGGCAACCCCAACGGCGTGCAGCTGTCGCCGACCGTGCAGGCGACCAAGAGCAACTACACCGGCGTGCACCGCGGCCGGGGTGTGCCGTACATCGAGCACTTCCGGGACGCCGAGCCGCACCGGGTCGTCGCCGACGTCCTCCAGTCCGAGCACGGAGCCTGGTTCTACCGCAAGCGGAACCGGAACATGGTGATCGAGGTCGGCCCCGAGGTGGAAGCCGGCGAGGACTTCTGCTGGCTGACCCTCGGGCAGGTGCAGGAGCAGCTGCGGATCGACCACCGGGTCAACATGGACGCTCGCACCGTGCTGTCCTGCCTGCCCGGCGCCGAGCCGGCCGGTGGTGTGCACACCGGCACCGAGCTGCTGAACTGGATCACCACGCACCAGGCCATGCCGGACGTGGAGACCGAGGTCGTGGGCCTGGCCGGGCTGCCCGGCTGGCGGCGCACCGAGGACGCCGTGTCGCACGAGAGCGGGGCGTTCTTCAGCGTCCGCGCGGTGGACGTGGTGGCCAACAGCCGCGAGGTGAGCGGCTGGAGCCAGCCCTTGATCGAGCCGCACGGCCTCGGTGTCGTCTCGCTGATCGTCAAGCGTTTCGACGGGGTCCTGCACGCGCTGCTGCGGGCCCGCATCGAGCCCGGGTACATCGACGCCATCGAACTCGCCCCCACCGTGCAGGGCACTCCGGAGAACTACGCCGGCCTCCCGGACGAGGAGCGGCAGCCGTTCGCGGACGTGGAGCGGCACCTGGCGCACGACACGGTGCTGTTCGACGCCGAGATGTCCGAGGAGGGCGGGCGGTTCTACCACTCGCGCAGCCGCTACACGATCGTCGAGGTCGGTGCGGACTACCCCGACCAGGAGCCGCCCGGATTCCGGTGGGTGACCGTTCCTCAGCTCAGCTGGCTGCTCCAGCACCGGCACTACCTCAACGTGCAGGCCCGGAGCCTCGTCGCGTGCCTGCGGGCCGTCGCCGGCTGACCCGGCCCCCGGACGGACGGCGAGGGGCGTTCCGAGCGGCCCTCGCGGCCGGCGCCCCTTTCCGAGCGGTTCGGACACACAAGATCGCTTCAGTAGGCGGGAGCAGTACGATCCATGGACGAAACGAGAGTCGCGCACTCCCACACCCCGTCCTCGTCGGCGAACGGCCGCCGGGACGAGCCCGTCGCGATCGTCGGACTGTCCTGCCGGCTCCCCGGAGCGCCTGACGCGGACGCCTTCTGGCGGCTGCTGAACGACGGAGAGTGCGCCGTCACCGAGGTGCCCGCAGGACGCGAAGGGGCCGGTGGGCGCTGGGGTGCGTTCCTCGACGACGTCGACACCTTCGACGCCGCGTTCTTCGGCATCACTCCGCGCGAAGCGGCCGTGCTCGACCCGCAGCAGCGGCTGATGCTGGAACTCGCCTGGACCGCGCTGGAGGACGCCCGCACCCTTCCCGCCACCCTGCGCGACAGCGCCACCGGCGTGTTCGTCGGTGCCATGCGCGACGACTACGCGACGCTGCTCGGCCGTGCCGGAGCGGGCGCGGCCAACCACCACGCGATGACGGGCGTCAGCCGCGGCCTGATCGCCAATCGCGTCTCCCATTTCCTCGGCCTGCGCGGGCCCAGCATGGTCGTCGACACCGGGCAGGCGTCCTCGCTGGTCGCCGTGCACAGCGCGGTGCGCAGCATCCAGCGTGGTGAGAGCCGGCTGGCCGTCGCGGGCGGCGTCAACCTCAACCTGGCCGCCGAGACCGCCTCCGTCGCCGAGGAGTTCGGCGGACTGTCCCCGGACGGCCGCTGCCACACCTTCGACGCCCGCGCCAACGGCTTCGTCCGCGGCGAGGGCGGCGTCGCGCTGGTGCTGAAGCCGCTGTCCGACGCGGTCGCCGCGGGCGACCGCGTCCACGGCGTGATCCGCGGTGGCGCGGTCAACAACGACGGCGCCACCGACGGCCTCACCGTCCCCAGCCGGCAGGCGCAGGCGGACGTGCTGCGGGAGGCCTACGCCTCGGCCGGGCTGCCGCCCGCAGCCGCCCAGTACGTCGAACTGCACGGCACCGGCACGCCCGTCGGCGACCCGATCGAGGCCGCCGCGCTCGGCGAGGTGCTGGGCGGCGCCCGCGACGCCGCGCACCCGCTGCTGGTCGGCTCCGTGAAGACCAACCTCGGCCACCTGGAGAGCGCCGCCGGCGTCACCGGTCTGCTCAAGGTGCTGCTGGCCATGCGCCACGGACGTCTTCCCGCCAGCCTTCACTTCGAGGCCCCCCACCCGGACGTGCCGCTGGACGCACTGCACCTGCGGGTCGTGGACCGCGCGACCGCCTGGCCGGAGACGGACCGGCCCCGGATCGCAGGCGTCAGCGCCTTCGGCATGGGCGGCACCAACTGCCACTTGGTGCTCTCCGAGGCACCCGAGACCGTTCCCGACGCCCCGCCGAGCGGTGCCCCGGTCGTCGTGCCCGCGGTGGTGCCGTGGGTGCTGTCAGGGCGCGGCGCCGCCGCGTTGCGCGGCCAGGCCGCCGCGCTGCGCCCGCTCGCCGCGGGCGGCACGGACCCGGTGGAGGCGGGCTGGTCGCTGGCCACCACCCGCACCGCGTTCGGCCACCGCGCCGTGGTGACGGGCGACCACGCGGCCGGACTGGCCGCCCTGACCGGCGGCGACCCGGCCGCGAACGTCGTCTCCGGCGTCGCGGGCCCCGTCCGCAGGACCGCGTTCGTCTTCCCCGGGCAGGGCGCCCAGTGGACCGGCATGGGCCGCGATCTGCTGGCCTCCTCCCCGACGTTCGCCCGCCGCGTCGCGGACTGCGAGCGCGCGATGGCCGGCCTGGTCGACTGGTCCGTCACCGAGGTCCTGCGCGGCGACCCCGGCGCCCCCTCACTGGACCGCGTGGACGTCGTCCAGCCCGCCTCGTTCGTGATGATGGTGTCCCTCGCCGCCCTGTGGCGGTCCCACGGCGTCGAGCCGGCGGCCGTGGTCGGCCACTCGCAGGGCGAGATCGCTGCCGCCTGCGTCGCCGGGGTGCTGTCCCTTCGGGACGCGGCCCGCGTGGTGTGCCTGCGCAGCAGGGCCATCGCCGAACTCGCCGCCGGACACGGCGCGATGGCCTCCCTCGCGTTGCCCGCCGACGAGGCCGAAGCGCTCATCGGGCCCTGGTCCGGCCGCGCGTCGGTCGCCGTGGTCAACGGCCCCTCCCAGGTGGTCGTCTCCGGCGAGCCGCAGGCCGTGGAGCAGATCGTCGCCCGATGCGAGGAGCGCGAGGTGCGGGCCCGCCGCATCGCCGTGGACTACGCCTCGCACTCCCCGGCGATGGACGTACTGCGCGAACGGCTGGCCGAGGCCCTGCACGGCATCACCCCGCAGGCCGGCGACATCCCGCTGATGTCGTCCGTCACCGGCGACTGGGCCGACCCGGCGGCCATGGACGCCGGCTACTGGTTCACCAACCTGCGCGAGCGGGTGCGGTTCGCCGACGCCGTACGGCGCCTCGCCGCGGACGGCTACGGCGTGTTCGTCGAGTCGTCCCCGCACCCGGTGCTGGCCGCCGCCGTGGAGGCCACCCTGGAGGCGTCCGGCGACGCCCCGGACGTCGTGACCGGGTCGCTGCGCCGCGACGACGGCGGCGCCGACCGCTTCACCGAAGGGCTTGCCGAGCTGTGGGTGCGGGGCGTCGAGGCCGACTGGACCGCCGCGTTCACCGGCGCCGGCACCCGGGTCGTGGACCTGCCCGGCTACGCTTTTCAGCGCCGCCGCCATTGGTTCGACACCGTCGCCCCCGAGGGCGACGACCAGACTCTGAGCGCCGCCCTGGCGTCCCTCGCCGAGGCCGAGCCCGGCGAACGTCCGCGCCTGCTGCTGGACCTGGTGCGCGCGCACGCCGCCGCCGTCCTCGGCCACGGCGATCCGTCCGCCGTCGCCCCGCGCACGACCTTCCGCGACGCCGGGTTCGACTCGCAGTCCTCGGTGCGGCTGCGCAACCGGCTCTGCGACGCCCTCGGCCTCACGCTCCCGAGCACCGTGCTGTTCGACCACCCCACGCCCGTCCGGCTCGCCGACCGGCTGACCGCGCTGCTGCCGGACCGCATCGCCGCGCCGCGCAGCCTCGCCCCGGCCGCCCCGGCTCCCGTGGCCGGGGGCTCCCCGGCGGACGACCCGATCGCCGTCGTCGGCATGGGCTGCCGCCTCCCCGGAGGCGTGCGCAGCCCCGAGGACCTGTGGGAGCTGCTGCTGGCCGGCACCGACGCGGTCTCGGCCTTCCCCACCGACCGGGGCTGGGACCTGGAACGGCTGCTCGGCGACCCGGACCGGCCCGGCGGCTCCACCGTCGCCCAGGGTGGGTTCCTCTACGACGCGGGCGACTTCGATGCCGAGTTCTTCGGCATCAGCCCCCGCGAGGCGCTGGCCATGGACCCGCAGCAGCGCCTGCTGCTGGAGACCTCCTGGGAGGCGCTGGAACGCGCCGGCATCGACCCGACCGCCCTGGCGGGCACCCGCACCGGCGTGTTCGTCGGCGCCATGGCGCAGGAGTACGGCCCGCGGCTGCACGAGGCGTCCGACGGCGTCGAGGGCTACGCCCTGACCGGCACCACCAACAGCGCGCTGTCCGGCCGCATCGCCTATGTGCTCGGCCTCCAGGGGCCCGCCCTGACTGTGGACACCGCCTGTTCCGCCTCGCTGGTCGCGCTGCACCTCGCCGTGCGGTCGCTGCGCAGCGGCGAGTGTTCGCTGGCGCTGGCCGGCGCCGCCACCGTGATGGCCCGGCCCGGCATCTTCGTCGAGTTCAGCAGGCAGCGCGGCCTCGCCCCGGACGGCCGCTGCAAGGCCTTCTCCGACGACGCGGACGGCACCGGCTGGGCCGAGGGGGCCGGGAGCCTGGTGCTGGAACGTCTCTCCGACGCCCGGCGCAACGGCCACCGTGTGCTGGCCCTCCTCTCCGGCACCGCCGTCAACTCCGACGGCGCGTCCAACGGCCTGACCGCACCCAACGGACCGTCCCAGCAGCTCGTGATCCGGCAGGCGCTCGCTGACGCCGGCGTGCGGCCCTCCGAGGTGGACGCCGTCGAGGCCCACGGCACCGGCACCACCCTCGGCGACCCGATCGAGGCGACCTCGCTGATCGAGGTGTACGGCGAGGGCCGGGATGCCGAACGCCCGCTGTGGCTGGGCTCGTTGAAGTCCAACATCGGCCACACCCAGGCCGCTGCCGGACTGGCCGGCGTGATGAAGACCGTGCTGGCCCTCCAGCACGGCCTGCTGCCGCGCACCCTGCACGCCGCCACGCCGACCGGCCACGTCGACTGGTCGGGCGGCGGCGTGCGGCTGCTCGGGGACGCCGTGCCGTGGGCCCGGAAGGGCACGCCGCGCCGCGCCGGGGTGTCCGCGTTCGGCGTCAGCGGCACCAACGCGCACGTCGTCGTCACCGAGGCGCCCCGCGAGGACGCACCCGCACCGGCACGCGAGGACGCACCCGTCGCCGCCGCTGAGGAGCACGGCGCGCCGCTGCCGTACGTGCTCTCCGCCCGCACCCCCGCCGCCCTGCGCGAGCAGGCCCGCCGCCTGCGCGCCGCGCTCCACCGCGACGCGGACCTCCGCCCGGCCGACGTCGCCCACGCGCTGGCCACCACCCGGGCCCACCTCCCGCACCGCGCGGCGGTCGTCGCCGACGGCCGTCCCGCTCTGGACGCCGCCCTGGCCGCCCTCGCCGACCCCGGCGAGGCCGCCGGCCCGGTGCGCGGCGTCCCCGCGGGCGACGACCGCCCGGTGTTCGTCTTCCCCGGCCAGGGCGGTCAGTGGGAAGGCATGGCCACCGAACTCCTCGACACCTCGCCGGTGTTCGCCGCCCGCATGGCCGAATGCGAGGCGGCGATCCGCGAGTTCGCCGACTGGTCGCTGACCGACGTGCTGCGCGGCGCGGACGGAGCCCCGTCGCTCGACCGCGTCGACGTCGTGCAGCCCGCGCTCTTCGCGGTCATGGTGTCCGTCTCCGAGCTGTGGCGGTCCTACGGCATCGAGCCCGCGGCCGTGGTCGGCCACTCGCAGGGCGAGATCGCCGCCGCCTGCGTCGCGGGCGCCCTGTCGCTGCGTGACGCCGCGCGCGTGGTGTGCCTGCGCAGCCGCGCGATCCTCCGCCTGGCCGGACAGGGCACCATGGCGTCGGTCTCCCTGCCCGCCGCACGGGTCGAGGAGATGATCGCGCCCTGGGGCGACCGCATCTCCGTCGCCGCCCACAACGGCCCGTCCACCGTCGTGGTCTCCGGCGAGTCCGACGCCGTCGCCGAACTGCTCGCCGCGTGCGAACGCCAGGAGATCCACGCCCGCGCCATCCCCGTCGACTACGCCTCGCACTCCGCCCACATCGCGTCGATCCGCGACGAACTGGCCGGCCTGCTCGCCCCCGTCGAACCCCGCACGACCCGCGTGCCGTTCTACTCCACCGTCACCGCGAGCGTCCTGGACGGCGCCGAGCTGAACGGCGCCTACTGGTACCGCAACCTGCGCGGCACCGTCCGCTTCGAGGAGACCACCAGGCTGCTCGCGAAGCACGGGCACCGCGTCTTCGTCGAGACCGGCCCGCACCCGACGCTGGGCATCGCCGTGCAGCAGACGCTGGAGGCCGCCGACGTCACCGACGGCGCCACCTTCGGCTCGCTGCGCCGCGACGAGGGCGGCCTCGACCGTTTCCTCACCGCCCTGGCCGCGGCCCACTGCCACGGGCTCACACCCGACTGGTCCGTCGTCTTCGCCGGACTCACGCCCGCCCGCGTCGACCTGCCCACCTATCCCTTCGAGCGGCGCCGCTACTGGTGGACGCCGCCCGCGCCCTCTGCCGAACGCGTCCCGGAGCAGCCGTCCGGCGTGGCCGCCTGGCGGTACGACGTCGCCTGGCGGCCCGTGCCCGACGCCGGCCCGCAAGCGCTTTCCGGCACCTGGCTGGTCGTCGGCGGCTCGACGGACACCGCGACCCGCGACGACATGTGCGCGGCCCTCCGCGACGCCGGCGCCGACCTCGTGCAGCACGCCCCCGAGGCGGGGGCCGGCCCGGACGGCGACGCGCTGCGCACCGCACTGGCCGGAGGCGAGGTCACCGGCGGCGTGCTCTCCCTGCTCGCCCTCGACGCCGACGGCCCGTCCGCCCAGGTCGCCGCCGTCGCCGGACTGCTGCGCGCCCTGGACGGCGCGGGCGTCACCGCCCCGCTGTGGTGTGCCACCCGCGGTGCCGTCGCCACCGGCCCGTCCGACGCCGCGCCCGACACCGCGCAGGCCGCCGTCTGGGGCGCGGGACGCGCCGCCGCCCTGGAACACCCCCGCACCTGGGGCGGCCTGATCGACCTGCCCGCCGTCCGGGACGGCCGCACGGCCGAACGGCTCACCGCCGTACTGGCCGGCGCCCGAGGCGAGGACCAGGCCGCGATCCGCCCCGCCGGCGTCGTCGCCCGCCGCCTCGTCCGCGCCACGCGCCGCCCGGCCGACGGCACCTGGACCGCACGCGGCACGGTGCTGGTCACCGGCGGCACCGGCTCGCTCGGCCTCCGCCTCGCCCGGTGGCTGGCCGAACGCGGCGCCGAACGCGTCCTGCTGACCAGCCGCCGCGGCGCGACGGAGGAGTCCGCCGCGCTGGCCGACGAACTGTGCGGCACCGGCACCGAGATCACCGCCGTCGCCTGCGACACCACCGACCGCGACGCTCTGGCCGCCCTGCTGGACGGTATCGGCGAGGAGCGGCCGCTGACCGCCGTCTTCCACGCCGCCGGCGCCGTCGCACTCGGCCCGCTCCGCGAGGCCGGTCCCGACGAACTGGCCACCGTCCTGAGCGCCAAGGTGGACGGCGCGCTGCTCCTCGACGAACTCCTCACCGGCACGCCGCTCGACGCGTTCGTGCTGTTCTCCTCCATCTCCGGCACCTGGGGCGTCGCCGACCACGGCACCTACGGCGCTGCCAACGCCTGCCTGGACGCCCTCGCCGTACGCCGCCGTGCCCGCGGCGAGGCCGCCACCTCGATCGCCTGGGGCCCGTGGGGCGGCGGCGGCATGATCGACGAGAGCCTGTTCTCCGGGCTCGCCGCCACCGGCCTGCCCGTCCTCGACCCCGGACCGGCCCTGGACGCCCTGCAACTCGTCCTCGACCACGACGAGACGGCCCTGGCCGTCGCCGACGTCGACTGGGACCGCTTCGGGCCGGTCTTCACCACCTCCCGCCCCAGCCCGCTGCTTCGCGAGCTGGTCACCGCCGCGGAGCCGGACCCGACCACGGCCGACGAGGCCGCCACCGCGCTGCGCACCCGGCTCGACGGTCTCGACGAGGACGAGCAGCGCGCGACCGTGCTGCGCCTGGTGGGCGAGCACACCGCCGCCGTCCTCGGTCACCGCGACGCCGCCGCTGTCGACGTGGACCGCGCCTTCAAGGACGCCGGCTTCGACTCACTCACCGCCGTCGAACTGCGCAACCGGCTCGCCGAGGCCACCGAACTGCGCCTGCCCACCACCCTGGTCTTCGACCACCCCAACCCCGCGTTGCTCGCCGACCACCTGTGGCGGCAGACCTGCGACACCTCGGCAGCGGACCCGCAGGCCGGCGGCGCCCCGGCGTCCGTCTGTGGCGAACCCCTCGCGATCGTCGGCATGGCCTGCCGCCTGCCCGGCGGCATCACCGGCCCGGACGACCTGTGGCGGCTGCTCAGCGACGGCCGCGAAGGTGTCGGCGGCCTGCCCGGCGACCGCGGCTGGGACGTCGACGCTCTCTACGACCCCGACCCCGACCGGCACGGCACCAGCTACGTCCGCAACGGCGGATTCCTGATGCGCGCCGGGGACTTCGACCACGACTTCTTCGGCGTCTCCGGCCGCGAGGCGCTGGCGATGGACCCGCAGCAGCGCCTGCTGATGGAGACCACCTGGGAGGCGTTCGAGAACGCCGGTATCGTGCCCGCCGACCTCAGGGGCAGCGAGGCCGGCGTGTTCGCGGGCGCGCTCACCCCCGACTACGGCCAGCCGCACGGCATGCCCGGCGAGCTCGAGGGCTACCACGTCACGGGCAGCGCTCCGAGCGTCGCCTCCGGCCGCATCGCCTACACCTTCGGTCTCACCGGCCCCGCCGTCACCGTCGACACCGCCTGCTCGTCCTCGCTGGTCGCCCTGCACATGGCCGCGCAGTCGCTGCACTCCGGCGAGTGCTCGCTCGCCGTCGTCGCCGGCGCCTCCGTGATGTCCACGCCCACCCCCATGGTCAGCTTCAGCCGCCAGCGAGCCCTGTCCGGCGACGGCCGCTGCCGTTCCTTCGCCGAGGACGCCGACGGCTTCGGCATGGCCGAGGGCGTGGGCGTGCTGCTGGTCGAACGGCTCTCCGAGGCACGGCGGAACGGCCACCAGGTGCTGGCCGTCGTCCGCGGCTCGGCGATCAACCAGGACGGCGCGTCCAACGGTCTCACCGCCCCGAACGGACCGTCCCAGCAGCGCGTCATCCGGCAGGCGCTGCACCGCGCCGGGCTGAAGCCCTCCGAGGTGGACGCCGTCGAGGCGCACGGCACCGGCACGAAGCTGGGCGACCCCATCGAGGCTCAGGCACTGCTCGCCACCTACGGCCAGGACCGGGACGCCGACCGGCCGTTGTGGCTGGGCTCCGCCAAGTCCAACCTCGGCCACACGCAGGCGGCGGCGGGCGTCGTCGGCGTCATCAAGACGGTGCTCTCCCTGCGCCACGGCACCCTGCCGCGCACCCTGCACGCCGAGCGGCCCACCACCCGGGTCGACTGGGAGTCCGGCGGCGTACGCCTGCTCGCCGAGGAGCAGCCGTGGCCCGCGGGCGAACGGCCGCGCCGCGCCGGCGTCTCCGCGTTCGGCATCAGCGGCACCAACGCCCACGTCATCCTGGAATCAGCTCCCGAACAGCCCGGAGGGGCACCCGAGGCGGACGTGCCCGCTCCCGCGGTCGTGCCGTGGCTGCTCTCCGCCCGCACCCCGGCCGCGCTGCGCGCACAGGCGACGGCCCTCGCGGACCCGGCCCGGGACGGGGACGTCGCGGCCGTCGGCCACGCGCTCGCCACCACCCGGGCCCGCTTCGAGCAGCGCGCCGTCGTCGTCGCCCCGCACACCGGTGACGGCCTCGCCGCCGCGCTGACCGCCCTGGCCGACGGCGAACCCGGGCACGACACCGTCACCGAGAGCGCCGGCCCCCTGGGACGCACCGTCTTCGTCTTCCCCGGACAGGGCGCCCAGTGGGCCGGTATGGCCGTCGAACTGACCGAGCAGTCGCCGGTGTTCGCCGCGCGCATGGCCGAGTGCGAGGCAGCGATCCGCGGGTTCGCCGACTGGTCGCTGACCGACGTGCTGCGCGGCGCGGACGGAGCCCCGTCACTGGACCGCGTCGACGTGGTCCAGCCCGCGTCGTTCGCCGTGATGGTGTCCCTGGCGGCGCTGTGGCGGTCCTACGGCGTCGAGCCCGCGGCGGTGGTCGGCCACTCGCAGGGCGAGATCGCCGCCGCCTGCGTCGCCGGTGCCCTGTCGCTGCGCGACGCGGCGCGCGTGGTGTGCCTGCGCAGCCGCCTCATCACCGCCGTCGCGGGCAGCGGCGGCATGGCCACCGTCGCCGTACCCGCAGACGAGGCGGAGAAGCTGCTCGCCGAGTACGGGGGACGGCTCTCGCTCGCCGCCGTCAACGGCCCCCGCTCGGCCGTCGTCGCGGGCGACCGGGACGCGATCGAGGACCTCGTCGCCGCATGCAAGGCCCGGCACGTGCGGGCCAAGGCCATCCCCGTCGACTACGCCTCGCACTCCGCGCACGTCGAGCCGATCCTCGGCGAACTCGCCGAGATCCTCGCCCCCGTCGAGCCCCGCCGCCCCGAGGTGCCCTTCTTCTCCACCGTCACCGGCGACTGGGTGTCCGACGCCGCCTTCGACGCCGCCTACTGGTGCACCAACCTGCGGCAGCCGGTCCGCTTCGGCGAGGCCGTGCGCGCGCTGACCGAGCAGGGCTACGGGTTCTTCGTGGAGAACAGCCCGCACCCGGTGCTGCTCACGGCCCTGGAGGAGGCCGTCGAGGACCGCGACGACGCGTACGCCGTCGGCTCGCTGCGCCGCGACGACGGCGGCCTGCACCGCTTCCTGCTCTCCGTGGGCCAGGCGTGGACGCGCGGCGCCGCCGTGGACTGGACGCCCGCGCTCCCCGCCCGGCCCGCATCCGGGGACGTGGTGCTGCCGACCTACCCGTTCCAGCGCCGCCGGCACTGGATCGAGCCGCCCGCCGCGGCCGCCGCCCGCGCCGAACAGGCCGAGGCCGACGGCTGGCGGTACGGCGTCGACTGGACCGAGGTGCCGGAGACCGGCGCCACCGAGCTGGGAGGGGACTGGCTCCTCGTCGTCCCGCAGGTCCCGGACCCGGACGGCGCGGGCACCGTGGACGCCGTGGCCGCCGGACTCGCCGAGCACGGCGCCACCGTGCACCGCCACACCGCCGCCGCACTGGCCGACGCGGGCTCCGCCCTGCCCGCCCACGTCGACGGCGTCCTCTGCCTCACCGCGCTCGACGAACGCCCGCACGCCGGAGAACCGGCCGTCCCCACCGGCCTCGCCGACACCGTCGCCGCCGTACGGGCCCTCGCCGCGATGCTCCCGGACGCCCCGCTGTGGACCGTTACCCGCGGCGCCGTCGGCGCCGTCGACGGCGACCGCGTCGACCACCCGCTCCAGGCGCAGGTCTGGGGCCTGGGCACCGTCCTGGGCCTGGACGAACCGCACCGCTGGTGCGGCCGCGTCGACCTGCCGCCCGTCCTGGACGCGCGCGCCGTCGAACGGCTCGCGGAGGCGCTCACCGGCCTCGGCGGCGAGAACGAACTCGCCGTCCGCGCCACCGGCACCTACGCCCGGCGCCTCGTGTCCGCACCCGCCGGGGACGCAGAGCCGTGGCGTCCCCGCGACACCGTCCTGATCACCGGCGGCACCGGCGCCCTCGGCGCGCACGTCGCCCGCTGGGCCGCCGCGAACGGCGCCGCGCACCTCGTGCTCACCTCCCGCCGCGGCACGGACGCCCCCGGCGCCGGAGACCTGCACGACGAACTCACCGCGCTCGGCGCCGAGGTCACGATCACCGCCTGCGACGTCGCCGACCGCGACGCGCTCGCCGCCGTCCTCGACGGCATCCCCGAGGACTGCCCGCTGCGCGCCGTGGTGCACGCCGCCGGCCTCACCCAGCCCGAGATCCCCGTCGCCGACCTCACCCCCGCCGACCTCGCCCGCACCTCCCGGGTCAAGGTCGAAGGCGCCCGTCACCTGGACGAGCTGACCGCCGACCGCGACCTGGACGCGTTCGTGTTGTTCTCCTCCGGCGCCGCCACCTGGGGCGACGCCGGCAAGGGCGGCTACGCCGCGGCCAACGCCCACCTGGACGCCCTGGCCCAGCAGCGCCGCGCCCGCGGCGTCACCGCGACCTCGGTGGCCTGGGGCGCCTGGGGCGGCGGCGGCATGGTCGAGGGCGAGGTCGCCGACCTCCTCACCCAGCGCGGCATGCGCCTGATGAAGCCCGGGACCGCCGTACGGGCCCTCGCCACCGCCGTCGGCAACGGCGACACCCGGCTCGCCATCGCCTCCTTCGACCTGGCGCGCTTCCTGCCGCTCTACACCATGTCCCGCGACCGGCGCCTGGTCGCGGCCCTGTCCGCCGCCGAGCAGCCGTCCCCGTCCGACCTGTCCGGGCCGGAAGGCGGCCCGGACGCCGACCGTCCCGGCGGCGCGCTGGCCGCGAAGCTGGCCGGACAGGGCGAACAGCAGCAGGAGGACATCCTGGTGGACCTGGTGCGGCGGGAGATCTCCGCCGTGCTCAAGGCCGACCGGCCCGAGGAGATCCCGCCCCGCCGCGCCTTCAAGGAACTCGGCTTCGACTCCCTGACGGCCCTGGAGTTCCGCAACCGGATGAACACGGCGACCGGGCTGAAGCTGCCCGCGACGCTCGTCTTCGACCACCCCAGCCCGTCGAAGCTCGCCGCGCACCTGCGCCGGGAGCTCACCGACGGCACCACCACCGTGCCCGCCGACCTCGACCGTCTCGAGGCGTCCCTGGCGTCCTCGGGCCCCGAGGAATGGGCACAACTCGACGTCCTCGACCGGCTGCGGGCCCTCGTGCGCCGCGTCGAAGCGGGCGCGGGCACGACCGGAGGCGACGCGGCGGACGCGCCGGACGACGACCTCGCGATCGCCAGCAACGACGAGATCTTCGACCTGATCGACCGGGAGTTGGGTATCTGATGAGCGGCGCCACGAACGAGCAGCGGCTTCGTGACTACCTGAACAGGGTCACCGCGGATCTCCGGACGACCCGCAAGCGGCTCCGCGATTTCGAGGCCCGGCAGTCCGAACCCGTCGCGATCGTCGCGATGAGCTGCCGCTTCCCCGGCGGCATCGGCACCCCCGAGGAGTACTGGCGGCACCTCGCCGACGGCGTCGACCTCGTCGGCGACCTGCCCACCGACCGCGGCTGGGACGTCGAGAGCCTCTACCACCCGGACCCGGACCACCCCGGCACCAGCTACACCCGGCGCGGCGCGTTCCTCTCCGACGCCGCCGAGTTCGACGCCGACTTCTTCGGCATCTCGCCGCGCGAGGCCCTGGCCATGGACCCGCAGCAGCGGCTCCTCCTGGAGACCTCCTGGGAGGTCTTCGAACGGGCCGGCATCGACGTGGAGACCGTGCGCGGCGCACGCGCCGGGGTGTTCGTCGGGTCCAGCAACCAGGGCTACGGCTCGGCCGTGCACACCGCGCCGGAGGGCGTCGAGGGTCACCTGCTCACCGGCGGCTCCACGGCCGTGCTCTCGGGCCGCGTCGCCTACACCCTCGGCCTCGAGGGCCCCGCGCTCACCATCGACACCAACTGCTCCTCGTCGCTGGTGGCGCTGCACCAGGCGGTCCAGTCACTGCGTTCCGACGGCTGCACGCTCGCCCTGGCGTGCGGTGCGACGGTGATGAGCTCCTTCCTCAACTTCACCGAGTTCAGCCGCCAGTCCGGACTGGCCGTCGACGGACGGTGCAAGGCGTTCTCCGACGACGCGGACGGCACCGGCTGGGGTGAGGGCGTCGGCGTGCTCCTGCTGGAGCGCCTGTCGGACGCCCAGCGCAACGGGCACCCGGTGCTCGCCGTCATCCGCGGCTCCGCGATCAACCAGGACGGCGCCAGCAACGGCCTGACGGCGCCCAACGGGGCCTCCCAGCAGCGCGTCATCCGGCAGGCGCTGGCCGACGCGGGCCTCACCGCCGCCGATGTGGACGCGGTGGAGGCGCACGGCACGGGCACCAAGCTGGGCGACCCGATCGAGGCGCAGGCCCTGCTGGCCACCTACGGCCAGGCCCGCGCGGGTGACGCACCGCTCTGGCTCGGGTCGGTGAAGACCAACATCGGCCACACGCAGGCCGCCTCCGGCGTGGCCGGCGTCATGAAGATGGTGCTCGCCCTCCAGAACGGCACGCTGCCCGAGTCGCTGCACGCCGGCACCCCCTCCACCCACGTGGACTGGACCGCCGGCCAGGTCAGGGTCCTCGACGAGGCCCGGCCCTGGCCCCGGGGCGAACGCGCCCGGCGCGCGGGCGTCTCCTCCTTCGGCGCCAGCGGCACCAACGCCCACGTCATCGTCGAGGAGGCCCCCGCCCCGCCCGCCCCCGACGAGGAGACGGCCCCGGCGGAACCGGCCGCCCCGGCGGTCACGCCCCCCGTGGTGCCGTGGGTGGTGTCCGCCCGCACCGCCTCCGCCCTGCCCGCCCAGGCGGAACGGCTGCTGACGGCGACGGGCGACGACCGAGCGCCCGCCGACGTAGGCCTCTCCCTGGCCACCACCCGCACCGTGCTGGAGCACCGGGCCGTGGCTCTCGGTGCGGACGCTGCCGAACTGCGCGCCGGTCTGGGGGTGTTGGTCGAAGGCCGGGCCACCCCCGGCGCATTCCCCGGCCCGGAGGGCACCGCACAGGGCACCGTGGTCAGCGGCCTCGCCGCCGATGTCGGCCGGACCGTCTTCGTCTTTCCCGGCCAGGGCGCCCAGTGGGTTGGCATGGCCACCGAACTCGCCGAAGCCTCCCCGGTGTTCGCCGCCCGCCTCGCGGAGTGCGGGGCAGCGCTGGCGGAGTTCACCGACTGGTCGCTGACCGACGTCCTTCGGGGCGCCGAGGGCGCCCCGACGCTGGAGCGGGTGGACGTCGTCCAGCCCGCCCTGTTCGCGGTCATGGTCTCCCTGGCGGAGCTGTGGACCTCCCTCGGCGCGAAGCCCGACGCGGTGATCGGCCACTCGCAGGGCGAGATCGCCGCCGCCTGCGTCGCCGGTGCGCTGTCGCTGCGCGACGCCGCTCGCGTCGTGTGCCTGCGCAGCCGGGCCCTCACCGCGCTGACGGGTGGCGGCGGCATGGCGTCGTTGATGATCCCCGAGGACGCGGTCCGTGAGCTGCTGTCGCCGTACGACGGACGCCTCGGCATCGCCGCCGTCAACGGCCCGGCCTCCGTCGTCGTCTCGGGCGAGGCCCGCGCCCTCGACGCCCTGCTGGAGGTCTGCGAGCAGCGCGAGATCCGGGCGCGGCGCATCCCCGTCGACTACGCCTCGCACTCCGCTGACGTCGACCCGATCCGCGAGGAACTGCGGGCCGCGCTGGCCCCCACCGAGGCCCGCCGCCCCGAGACACCGATGTTCTCCACCGTCACCGGCACCTGGATCGGCGACGCGGAGACGGACGCGGACTACTGGTTCCGCAACCTGCGCCAACCGGTGCTCCTCGACCCCGCCGTCCGGGAACTCGCCCGGAACGGCCACCGCACGTTCCTGGAGATGAGCCCGCACCCGGTCCTCACCGTGCCCGTGCAGGAAACGCTGGAGGACGCCGGGGCGGACGCCGGACCGGTCTTCGTCGGCGGCTCGCTGCGCCGCGACGAGGGCGGGCTGCGCCGCTTCCTGACCTCGCTCGCCGAAGCGTTCACCTCCGGCGTGGACGTCGACTGGGGAGCCTTCTTCGCCCCCACCGGCGCGCGTGTCACCGACCTGCCCACCTACGCCTTCCAGCGCCGCCACTACTGGATGCTCGACGCCTCCCCCGACGGCCCGGCCGAGGCCGACCCGGTGGACGCCGCGTTCTGGTCCGCCGTCGCCGACGGCGACCCCGCCGCGTTCGCCGAGTCGCTGCGTCTCGCCGAAGACGCGCCGCTCAGCGCGGTCCTCCCCGCCCTCGGCGACTGGCGCGCCCGCCACCGCGCCCACTCCGTCCTCGACTCCTGGCGCTACCGCGTCGACTGGGTGCCGCGCCGGCCAGGAGCCGCCCCCGGGCGGCTGGCCGGAAGCTGGCTGCTCGCGGTGGTCGCGGGCCGCGAGGACGACGACACCACCGTCGCGGTGCGGCAGGCGCTCACCGACGGCGGTGCGGACGTCACGGACGTGGTGCTCGGCCCGGACGCCGAGCGGGAGGGCATCGCCGGCCTCCTCGCGGATCGACCCCAGGCGTCCGGCATCGTCTCCCTGCTCGCCCTCGACGAGGCGTCCCACCCGCACGTGGCCGGGATGACCACGGGCCTCGCACTCAACGTCCAGCTCGCGCAAGTCCTCGCGGACCGGGAGCACGGCATGCCGCTCTGGCTGTGCACCCAGGACACCGTCGAGGCGTGGGACGGCGACCGCGTCACCCACCCACAGCAGACCACCACCTGGGGCATGGGTCTGGTGGCCGGTCTGGAGGCACCACAGATCTGGGGCGGCCTGATCGACCTGCCGCTCGTGGTCGGCGAGGACGACCGTGCCGCCCTGTGCTCACTGCTCGCCGCGCGAGGCGGCGAGGACCAGGCGGCGATCCGCCAGGGTGCCGTACTGCTGCGCCGCCTGCGGCGCGCCCCCGCCCCTCCGGCCGGGGAAGGCGACCGACCCTGGCGTACCAGCGGCACCGCGCTCATCACCGGTGGCACCGGCGGGCTCGGCGCACAGACCGCCCGGTTCCTGGCCCGGTCCGGAGCCGAGCACCTGGTCCTGCTGAGCCGTCGCGGAGCCGACTCTCCGGCAGCCCGGGAACTGGTCGAGGAGCTCACCGCGCTGGGCCCCCGCGTCACCGTCGCGGCCTGCGACGTGAACGACTATGAGGCGCTGGCCGGACTCGTCGCGAACCTCCAGGCCGCGGGGCCGCCCATCCGCACCGTCGTGCACAGCGCGGGCGTCGGACTGCTGAACCCGCTCACGGAGTGGAACCTCCCGGAGTTCCTCGACGGCGCACGGCTCAAGCTCGCCGCCACCGACAACCTGGACCGCCTGTTCGACCGCGACGACCTGGACGCCTTCGTGCTCCACTCGTCGGCGGCGGCGGTCTGGGGCGCCGGGGACCACGCCTCCTACGCGGCCGGCAACGCCTACCTCGAAGCCGTCGCCCGCAACCGCCGTGCCCGCGGACTCGCCGCCACCACCATCGCGTGGGGCATCTGGCACGCGGACGCCGACGGCCGCGGCATGGCCAGCGGCGTCGACAGCACCGCCCTCAAGTGGCGCAGCATGCCGTTCATGGACCCGGAGACGGCCGTCACCGGGCTCCAGCAGGCGCTCGATGAGGACGCGACCTTCCTCGCCGTCATCGACGTCGACTGGGAGCACTTCGCCCCCGTCTTCGCCGCAGCACGGCAGCGCCCCCTGCTCGACGACATCCCCGAGGCCCGCTCAGCACTCGACGTCGGTGCGAAGCCCGCGGACGACGGGCCCGCGAACGACGCCGACGCCCTCCGCGAGCGCCTCACCCCACTGCCGTCCGACGACCGCAGGGAAGCCCTCCGGGAACTGGTCCGCGGCCAGGTCGCCGCCGTCCTCGGCCACCACAGCGCGGACGCCGTCGACAACGAACGCCCCTTCCGCGACCTCGGCTTCGACTCGCTGCTCGCCGTCACCCTGCGCAACTCCCTCAACGCGGCCACCGGACTGCGCCTCACCGCCACGCTGGTCTTCGACTACCCCAGCGTCAGCAAGCTGGCCCAGCACCTGCACACCACCCTGTTCGGTGACCTCGCCCCCGCCGGAGCTGCGACGACGGCACCGGTGCGGGTGCGCGAGGACGCGGCCGACGACCCCATCGCCATCGTGGGCATGGGCTGCCGGCTGCCCGGCGGCGTCAACGGCCCGGACGAGCTGTGGCGACTCGTCAGCCAAGGAGGGGAAGCAGTCGGCGCGTTCCCGGCGGACCGCGGCTGGCACCTCGACGACCTCTACCACCCGGACCCGGACGAGGAGGGCACCACCTACGTCCGCACCGGGGGATTCGTCTCCGACGCCGGGCACTTCGACGCCGCCTTCTTCGGGATCTCCCCGCGAGAGGCCCTGGCGATGGACCCGCAGCAGCGCCTCCTGCTGGAGACCGCGTGGGAGGCCATCGAGCACGGGCGCATCTCACCCGCGTCGCTGCGCGGCAGCGACTGCGGTGTCTTCGTCGGCTCGGCCCACAGCGGCTACGGCAGCAACCTGCGCCACGTCCCCGAAGGTGTCGAGGGCCACCTGCTCACCGGCACCGTGACCAGCATCGCCTCCGGCCGCATCTCCTACACCCTCGGCCTGGAGGGCCCGGCCGTCAGCCTCGACACCGGCTGCTCCTCCGCCCTCGTCTCGCTGCACCTCGCCGTCCAGGCACTGCGGTCCGGCGACTGCTCGATGGCCCTGGCCGGGGCCGCCGCAGTCATCGCATCGCCCATCGGCTTCGTCGGCTTCAGCCGCCAGCGCGGACTGGCCGAGGACGGCCGCTGCAAGGCGTTCTCCGACGACGCCGACGGCATGGGCTTCGCCGAGGGCGCGGGCATGCTGCTGCTGGAACGCCTCTCCGACGCCCGGAAGAACGGGCACCGCGTGCTCGCGGTCGTCCGTGGCACGGCGGTCAACCAGGACGGCGCGTCCAACGGCCTGACGGCGCCGAACGGGCCGTCGCAACAGCGCGTCATCCGGCAGGCGCTGGCCGACGCGGGCCTCACCGGCGCCGACGTGGACGTGGTCGAGGCGCACGGCACCGGCACGTCCCTGGGCGACCCGATCGAGGCGCACGCCCTGCTGGCGACCTACGGCCAGGACCGGCCGGAGGGGCGGCCGCTGTGGCTCGGGTCGATCAAGTCCAACATCGGCCACACCCAGGTCGCGGCCGGCGTTCCGTCACTGATCAAGATGGTGACCGCGATGCGGCACGGCGTGATGCCCAAGTCGCTGCACGTCGAGGAGCCGTCCTCGCACATCGACTGGTCGGCGGGCGCGGTGGAACTGCTGGCGGAGGAGCGTGCCTGGACGCGTGAGGACGACCGTCCGCGCCGCGCCGGGGTCTCGTCCTTCGGCGTCAGCGGCACGAACGTGCACGTGATCCTGGAGGAAGCCGACGAGGAACCCGCCGTGGAGGCGGCGGAGTCCGGGCCGGAGACGGTGCCGTGGCTGGTGTCGGCGCGTAGTGCGGCGGGTTTGCGGGGTCAGGCGGCGGCGTTGGTGCCGTTGGCGGGTGGTGACCTCGACCGTGCCGCGGTGGGTTGGTCGTTGCTGTCGACGCGTGCGGTGCTGGAGCACCGTGCGGTGGTGACGGGTGATTTCGGGGCGGGGCTTGCGGCTCTGGCGGGGGGTGAGCCTGCGGACAATGTGGTGGCGGGTGTGTCGGGGCCTGTGGGGCGGACGGCGTTTGTGTTTCCGGGTCAGGGTGCGCAGTGGGTCGGTATGGGTGCCGCTCTGCTGGATGCTTCGCCGGTGTTCGCTGGGTCGGTTGCTGCGTGTGAGGCGGCGATGTCGGGGTATGTGGACTGGTCGCTGGCGGCTGTGTTGCGGGGTGAGGAGGGGGCGCCGTCGCTGGAGCGGGTGGATGTGGTGCAGCCTGCGTCGTTTGCGGTGATGGTGTCTGTTGCGGCGTTGTGGCGGTCTTTTGGTGTGGAGCCGCAGGCGGTGATCGGGCATTCGCAGGGTGAGATCGCTGCTGCGTGTGTGGCGGGGATTTTGTCGCTGGAGGATGCGGCGCGGGTGGTGTGTCTGCGGAGCAGGGCGATCGCGGAGATCGCGGGCTCGGGTGGCATGGCGTCCGTTGCTGTGTCGGTGGAGCGGGCGGAGGAGTTGATTGCTCGGTTCGAGGGCCGTGTCTCGGTGGCTGCGGTCAACGGGCCTTCGCAGGTGGTGGTTTCGGGCGAGGCTGCGGCTCTGGATGAGCTGGGTGCGGTCTGTGAGCGTGAAGAGGTGCGCTTCCGCCGGGTGGCGGTGGACTATGCGTCGCATTCGGTGGCGATGGAGGAGCTGCGCGAGACCCTGGCGACTGCCTTGGCCGGTGTGACGCCGCAGGCGGGCAGTGTGCCGTTGATGTCGACGGTGTCGGCGGAGTTGGTGGATCCGCTCAGCATGGATGCGGGGTACTGGTTCACGAATCTGCGGCAGCGGGTTCGGTTCTCCGAGGGCGTGGCGAAGTTGGCCTCGGAGGGTTTTGGTGTGTTCGCGGAGATGTCGTCGCATCCGGTGATGACCTCGGCGGTCGAGGCGACGGTGGACGCCATGGGTGGTGAACCCGTTGTGGTGACGGGGTCGTTGCGTCGTGAGGACGGTGGTCTGGACCGGTTCCTTGCCGGGCTCGCCTCCGTTTGGGTCCGGGGCGTCGAGGTGGACTGGTCGGTTGCCTTCGGCGACACTCCGCCGCCGACCGTTGACCTGCCCACCTACGCCTTCCAGCGTCGTCACTACTGGCTGGAGGACCAGGCCCCCGACGAGCCCGGCCGTCAGGTCGACGCCATCGACGCCGAGTTCTGGGCCGCCGTCGCGGCGAACGACCCGTCGTCCCTCGCCCGTACTCTCGGCCTCGACGACGACGCGTCCGGCCCCCTCCGGGAACTGGCGCCCGTGCTCGCCGACTGGCGGCGCGACCGGGAGGCGGCCACCGAGGCCGACTCCTGGCGCTACGACATCACCTGGAGCCCGGTGACCGGCGGCGAACGCCCGCGCCTCGCGGGCGCCGTCTGGCTTCTCCTCGTGCCCTCCGGCGCGGAGGGCTGGCCCTCGCTCGCCGCCCAGGCGCTTGAGGCGCACGGCGCCGAGGTCCGGTTCCTAGAGGTTTCGGACACCGAACGCGCCGCCCTGACAGACCAGTTGCGGACGGCCGCGGACGGCGTCACCGGGGTGCTGTCCCTGCTGGCCTTCGACGCCCGGCCGGTGCTCGACCCCGCTGTGGCGGTGATCCAGGCGCTCGGGGACGCCGGTATCGCGGCGCCGCTGTGGTGCGCGACGCGCGGCGCGGTGTCCGTCGGCTCCTCGGACAAGGACGTCCGCCCCGACCACGCACTCCTGTGGGGCCTCGGCCGCATCGCCGCCATGGAGTACCCGCACCGCGTCGGCGGTCTCGTCGATCTCCCCGCGACGGAGGACGAGCGCGCCGCCGAGCGGCTGGTGGGCGCCCTGACCGCGCCCGACGGCGAGGACCAGCTGGCCGTGCGGTCCGGCGGTCTCTATGCACGGCGCCTGGTGCGCCGCCCGTCGGCCGGCACGCCGGACGTGCGGAGCTGGCAGCCGCGCGGCACCGTGCTCGTCACCGGCGGCACCGGCGGCGTGGGCGCCGAAGTCGCGGCCTGGCTGGCCGCGTCGGGAGCCCCGCACCTGCTGCTCACCAGCCGGCGCGGCCCCGACGCCCCCGGCGCCGACGCACTGGTCACCCGGCTGGAGGCGCTGGGCGCGGAGGTGACGGTGGCGGCTTGCGACGTGGCGGACCGCGACGCCCTCGCCCGCGTGCTCGACACCGTGCCCGCCGCACGCCCCCTCACCGCCGTGGTGCATGCGGCGGCCGTCTTGGACGACTGCCTGCTCGACGCCCTGACGCCCGAGCGCGCGGCGGCCGTCCTGCGCCCGAAGGCGGACGCGGCCCGCAACCTGCACGATCTGACCCGGGACACAGACCTCGACGCCTTTGTGCTGTTCTCCTCGCTCGGCGGCACCCTGGGCGGCCCCGGCCAAGGCGCCTACTCGGCGGCCAACGCCTACCTGGACGCCTTGGCGGCCGCCCGCCGCGCCGAGGGCCTGCCCGCGACCTCGCTCGCGTGGGGCAGCTGGGCGGAGGTCGGACTGGCCGCAGGTGTGGAGTGGGAGGAGCGCCTGCGGTCCACCGGCATGGGCCGGATGGCGCCCCAGACCGCGCTCACCGTGCTGCGGCAGGCCCTCGACGAGGACCTGACCTACCTGGCTGTGGCCGACATCGACTGGTCGCGCTACGCGGCCGTCTGCACCGAGGGCCGGACCGGCCGGGTGCTGGCCGCCCTGCCCGACGCACGTCCCCGCGCCGCCGAGACGCAGCAGGTCGACGACACACCGCAGGACGGCTTCGCGGCCACCCTCGCCGACAGTTCGCCCGCCGAGCGCGAACAGGCCCTGACCGCGCTGGTACGCGCCCAGGCCGCGGCCTCGCTCGGCCTCGCGGACGCGGAGGAGATCGACCTCGACCGCGCCCTGCGCGACATGGGCTTCGACTCGCTCACCGCGGTCGACCTGCGGAACCGGCTGAACACGGTCACCGGTCTGCGGCTCCCGGTGACTGTGGTGTTCGACCACGCCACGGCCGGCCGGCTCGCCCGGCACCTCGCCGGTGAACTGTTCGGCGCCCGGGAGGACTCGGCGCAGCCCGCCCTCCCCGCTCCCCTTCCCGCCGTCGGCGGCCCGGACGACGACCCCATCGCGGTCGTCGCGATGAGCTGCCGCTTCCCCGGCGGGGTGGACACCCCGGAGAAGTACTGGGAGCTGCTCGCCACCGGCGGCGACGCCGTGACGCCGCTCCCCGCCGACCGCGGCTGGGATCTCGACGGCCTGTACGACCCGGACCCGGACCGCCCCGGCACCTTCTACACGCGCGGCGGCGGCTTCCTGCACGACGCGGGCCGCTTCGACCCGCACTTCTTCGGCATCTCGCCGCGCACGGCGCCGGCCATCGACCCGCAGCACCGGCTGCTGCTGGAAACATCGTGGGAGGCGTTCGAACGCGCAGGGATCGACCCGGAGACGGTCAAGGGCACCCCCGTCGGAGTGTTCGTCGGCGCCAACTACAACGACTACGGGTCCCGCCTCAGCGCGTCCCCCGGGGAGTTCGAGGGGCAGCTCGCCACCGGCAGCGCGTCCAGCGTCGCCTCCGGCCGCATCGCCTACACCTTCGGGCTGGAGGGCCCGGCGGTCACCGTCGACACGGCCTGCTCCTCCTCCCTGGTCGCCCTGCACCAGGCGAGCCAGGCCCTGCGGTCCGGCGACTGCACCATGGCCCTGGCCGGCGGCGTCACCGTCATCTCGTCGCCCGACACCTTCGTGGAGTTCAGCCGCCAGGGCGCCCTGTCGCCCGACGGGCGCTGCAAGGCGTTCTCGGCGGACGCCGACGGAGCGGGCTGGGCGGAAGGCGTCGGCATGCTCCTCGTCGAGCGGCTGTCCGAGGCCCGGCGGCGCGGCCACCCCGTGCTGGGCCTCATCCGCGGCGCCGCCGTCAACCAGGACGGGGCCTCGAACGGCCTCACCGCGCCGAGCGGACCTGCCCAGCAGCGCGTCATCCGTCAGGCCCTCGCCAACGCCCGGCTCTCCGCCGCGGACGTCGACGCCGTCGAGGCGCACGGCACCGGCACCACGCTCGGCGATCCCATCGAGGCGGAGGCGCTGCTGGCCGTCTACGGCGCGGACCGCCCGCAGGACCGCCCGCTGTGGCTGGGCTCGGCCAAGTCGAACATCGGGCACACCCAGGCCGCTTCCGGCGTGGCCGGAGTCATCAAGACGCTGCTGTCCCTGCGGCACGGCCTGATGCCGCGGACGCTGCACGCCGACGAGCCCTCGCCGCACATCGACTGGTCGGCCGGCACCGTGCGCCTGCTGAACGAGGCGCGCGCGTGGACGGAGCACGACGGTCCGCGCCGTGCGGGAGTTTCCTCGTTCGGAGTCAGCGGCACCAACGTCCACATGATCATCGAGCAGGCGCCGGCGGAAGACGCCGGCACCGCACCGGCGGATGCGGAACCGGCGGACCCGGACGCGGGGGACCGCAACGGTGGATGGCTGCCGTGGGCGCTCTCCGCCCGCAGCGCCGACGCGCTCACCGCGCAGGCCCGCGGTCTGCTGGACGTCCTGGACTCCCGTCCGGACGTCGACCCGGCCGGCATCGCCCGCACCCTCGCCTCCCGCGCCCGCTTCGAACACCGCCTGGTGTGCTGGGGCACCGACCGGGAACAGCTGCGCAAGCAGCTCACCGCCTGGGCGGAGGGCAGGACTGTCGCACCCGCCGCCGCGGGCGTCGCGAACGGCGGTCGCACGGCCTTCCTGTTCTCCGGCCAGGGCGCCCAGCGACTCGGCATGGGGCGTGAGCTCTACGCCGTCTTCCCGGTCTTCGCCGACGCCTTCGACGCCGTCTGCGCCCACATGGACCTGGAGCTGGACCGCCCCCTGCGCGACGTGGTGTTCGCCGAGGAGGGCGACCCGCAGGCGGAACTGCTGCACCGCACCGACTTCACGCAGCCGGCGCTGTTCGCCGTCGAGGTGGCGCTGTACCGGCTCTTCGCCTCCTGGGGCGTCACCCCCGACTACCTCATCGGGCACTCGATCGGCGAGCTCGCCGCCGCCCACGTCGCCGGGGTGTTCACCCTCGCCGACGCCTGCCGGACGGTCGTCGCGCGCGGCCGGCTGATGCAGCAGCTCCCCGCGACCGGCGCCATGGCGGCTGTGGCCGCGCCCGAGGACGAGGTGCTGCCACTGCTGGACGGCCTCGCCGACCGGGTCGCCGTCGCCGCCGTCAACGGCCCGGAGGCCACCGTGGTCTCCGGCGACACCGCCGAGGTGGACCGCATCGCCGAGCACTTCGCCGGACTGGGCCGGAAGACTAAGCGTTTGCGGGTCAGCCATGCGTTTCACTCCCCTCATATGGACCCGATGCTGGAGCGCTTCGAGGAGATCGTCCGGGACGTCCCCCTGTCCCCGCCGACGATCCCGGTGGTGTCGGACGTGACCGGACGTCCCGCCACCGCCGAGCAGCTCTGCAGCCCGGACTACTGGGTGTCCCAGGTGCGCGAGCCGGTACGGTTCGCCGCCGGCGTCGCGTTCCTGCACGACGCGGGCGTCACGCGCTACCTGGAGATCGGCCCGGACGCGGTACTCACCGCGCTCGCCGCCGACTGCCTCCCCGAGGAGTCAGCCGGAACGGTGGCGTCCGCAGCCCGGCGCGGACGCCCGGAGGCCGAGACCGCACTGACCGCCGCCGCACGGATGCACGTCCTCGGCGGCGACTGCGACCTCGCGGCCTTCCACCCCGCCGGCACCGCACCCGTCGAGCTGCCCACCTACCCGTTCCAGCGGCAGCACTACTGGCTCGACACGCCGGCACCGCGCGGCGACGTCGGCGCGGCCGGACTCGAGACCGCCGGACACCCGCTGCTCGGCGCCGCCGTGCGCTTCGCCGCCGACGACGGCTGCCTGCTGACCGCCCGACTGTCCCTGCGCACCCACCCCTGGCTCGCCGACCACGTCATCGACGGCGCGGTCGTCCTGCCCGGAACCGCCTTCGCCGAACTCGCGATCCGCGGGGGCGACCAGGTCGGCTGCGGCCGGGTTGGCGAACTCACCCTGGAGGCGCCGCTGCCGCTGTCCGACGGGGAAGCGGTGGACGTCCAGGTGCGCGTGGGCGACGCGGACGCGGCCGGGGCCCGCTCGCTGACCGTGCACTCCCGGCCGCAGGACGCGGTGGAGGACACGCCCTGGCAGCGGCACGCCACCGGCACGCTGCTCCAGGAGGCGTCCCCGGCGGGCGAGCCCGCTCCCGCGCAGTGGCCGCCCGCCGGTGCCGCCGCGGTGGACCTCGACGGCTTCTACGCACGGCTGGCCGAGGGCAGCGCCGACTACGGCCCCGTGTTCCAGGGGCTGCGCGCCGCCTGGCGCGACGGGTCCGACGTCTACGCCGAGGTCTCCCTGCCCGAGGGCGCGGACGCGGTCGGCTACGGCCTGCACCCCGCCCTGTTCGACGCGGCGCTGCAGACGCTCGGTCTCGGCGAGGCGGGCGACGACGGCCAGGGTGTGATGCCCTTCGCATGGAGCGGCGCCGCCCTCCACGCCGCGGGCGCGACCAGCCTCCGCGTACACCTGGAGAGCACCGGCCGGCACTCCGTCGCCGTCCGGCTGTGGGACCCCGAGGGCAACCCGGTGGCGTCCGTCGCGTCGCTGGCGTTCCGCCCGTCCACGGGCACCGCGGCGAAGCGGCCCCGCAGCGCCGTGCGGGACGCGCTGTTCCGCACCCGCTGGGTGCCGGTCGCCGAGTCCACGGCTCCCGCCGGGCGGACCTGCGCGCTGATCGGCAGCGCCGACGCCGCGCCCGACCTGGCCGCAGCCCTCACCGGCACCGCAGGCACCGCCTCCTACCCCACGCTCGACGCCCTCTTCCAGGCCGTCACCGCCGGGGCGCCGCTGCCCGACCGCGTCGTGGTCGCCGAACCGCCCGCCACGGGCGAGCCCGCCGCGGCCGCCCGGGTGGCGGCGCACCGGGCTCTCGCCGCGGTGCAGACCTGGCTGTCCGACGAGCGGTTCGCCGCCTCGCGGCTGGTGTTCGTGACCCGCGGCGCCCTGCCCGCCGACACGGGTGAGGCGGTCACCGACCTGCCGTCGGCCACCGTGCACGGCCTGGTCCGCACCGCGAGCTCGGAGAACCCCGGCCGGTTCGCCCTCGTCGACCTCGACGGCGCCGAGACCTCGCTCGCCGCGCTCCCGGCCGCCGTCCTCGGTGAGGAACCGCAGACGGCGGTGCGCGGCGGGGAGATACGGGCGGCCCGTCTCACCCGGGTCCGCGCGGACGAAGCGGCCGAACGGACCGCCCCCACCTGGGACGCGTCCGGCACCACCCTGGTCACCGGCGCCACCGGCACCCTCGGGCGCCTGGTCGCCCGGCACCTGGTCGTCGCCCACGGCGTACGGCGGCTGCTGCTGGTCAGCCGCAGCGGCCCGGCGGCCGACGGCGCCGCGGCGCTGCGCGAGGAACTGGAAGCCCTGGGCGCCGACGTCACCCTGACCGCCTGCGACGTCGCGGACCGCGACGCCCTGGCACGGCTGCTCGACGCCGTCCCCGCCGAACACCCGCTGACCGCGGTGGTGCACACGGCCGGCGTCACCGACGACGGCGTGATCACCTCCCTCACCCCGGACCGGGTCGACCGGGTCCTCGCCGCCAAGGTCGACGCCGCCCTCCACCTGCACGAACTCACCCGGGCGCACGACCTGTCCGCGTTCGTGTTGTTCTCCTCCCTCGCCGCCACCTTCGGCGGAGCGGGCCAGGCGAGCTACGCCGCGGGCAACGCCTTCCTGGATGCCCTCGCCGCGGACCGCCGTGCACAGGGTCTGGCCGGCCAGTCCCTGTGCTGGGGGCCGTGGGCCGAGGTCAGCACCATGACCGGCAGGCTCGGTGCCTCCGATCACGCCCGCATCGCCCGGGGCGGCGTCGTCCCGCTGACGTCCGAGGACGGCCTCGCACTGCTGGACCTCGCCCGGACGTACGACGACGCCGTGCTGGTGCCCGTGCAGCTCTCCGTCGCCTCCTCCACCGACGCGGCCGAGGTGCCGCCGCTGCTGCGGGACCTCGTGCGGCACCGGCGTCCCGACGCCCGCCAGCTCGCCGCTGCGGCCGCGCCCCCGGCATCCGGCATCGTGGCCACGGCCGAGCGGCTCGGCCGGATGTCCCGCCCCGAACGCGAGCGTTCGCTGCGGGAACTGGTCCGGAACGAGGCCGCTCTCGTCCTCGGCTACGACACGCCGGACCTCGTCGACGTCGAACGCGGCTTCCTGGAGATGGGTTTCGACTCGCTCAGCGCCGTCGAGCTGCGGAACCGGCTCGGCAAGGAGACCGGCCTGCCGCTGCCCGCGACGGTGCTGTTCGACTACCCGACGCCCAACGGCCTCGCCGGACACCTGAGCGAGATCTTCCCGTCGGACGCCGAGCGCGCGGTCGCCCCGATCCTCACCGAACTCGACAAGCTGCGCGTCAACCTGCCGGACACGGCGGACGACACGCTGCGCGGAAGGGTCGCGGACACGCTGCGCACACTGCTGGCCGAGGTGACGGGCGACGAGGCCGCCGCAGCCGGTCCGGCCGCGGCCGAGCCCGCCGACCGCTTCGCGGCGGCGAGTGACGAGGAGATCTTCCGGTTCCTCGACGACGAACTGGAAGCGTGAGATCGGCGGTGCGCCAGCGCACGCCGTGGAAGAGGGCCAACCCGGCCGGAGGGGCGACACATGAGTGAGGAACGGCTCCGCGAGTACCTCAAGCGGGCGAGCGCGGACCTGCACCGCACCCGTCAGCGACTGGGCGAACTCGAGGCGCGCAGTTCGGAGCCGATCGCCGTGGTCGGCATGAGCTGCCGGCTGCCCGGCGGGGTCGAGTCGCCGGACCAGCTGTGGCGACTGCTGGACAGCGGCACGGACGCCGTCTCCGCCTTCCCCACCGACCGCGGCTGGGACGTGGAGGCGCTCTACGACCCGGACCCCGACCGTCCCGGCACCACGTACGCCACCGAGGGCGGATTCCTCCACGGCGCCGCCGAGTTCGACCCCGAGCTGTTCGGCATGAGCCCGCGCGAGGCGCTGGCCACCGACCCGCAGCAGCGGCTCCTCCTCGAAGCCTCCTGGGAGGCCATGGAGCGCAGCGGCATCGACCCCGTCTCGCTCCGCGGCAGCCGCACCGGCGTCTACGTCGGCGTGATGTACAACGACTACGCCACCCGCATCCAGCACCCCCCGCGCGGCATGGAGGGCTATCTGGGCAACGGCAGTTCGCCGTCCATCGCCTCGGGGCGGGTCGCCTACACCTTCGGCCTCGAAGGGCCCGCCGTCACCCTCGACACGGCGTGCTCCTCCTCCCTGGTGTCGCTGCACCTGGCGTGCCAGGCGCTGCGTGCCGGGGACTGCTCCCTGGCGCTCGCCGGCGGCGTCACCGTGATGTCCACGCCTGTGACGTTCGTGCAGTTCGCCCGGCATCGCGGCCTGTCCCCGGACGGCCGCTGCAAGTCCTTCGCGGACGGAGCCGACGGCACCGGCTGGGGCGAGGGCGTCGGCCTGCTGGCCCTGGAACGCCTCTCCGACGCCCGCCGCAACGGCCGCCCGGTGCTCGCCGTGATCCGCGGCACCGCCATCAACCAGGACGGCGCCAGCAGCGGACTCACCGCACCCAACGGCCCGTCCCAGCAGCGCGTCATCCGGCAGGCGCTGGCCGACGCCCGGCTCACCGCCGGCGACGTGGACGCCGTCGAGGCGCACGGCACCGGCACCACCCTCGGCGACCCCATCGAGGCCCAGGCCCTGCTCGCCACCTACGGGGCCCAGCGCCCGGACGGCCGGCCCCTGTGGCTCGGTTCGGTGAAGTCCAACCTCGGCCACACGCAGGCCGCGGCGGGCGTCGCCGGCGTCATCAAGATGGTGCTGGCCCTGCGGCACGGCAGGCTGCCCCAGACCCTGCACGTGGACGCCCCGTCGCGGCACGTGGACTGGTCCGACCGCATCGGGCTGCTCACCGAGGCGCAGCCGTGGCCCGCGCAGGACCGGCCGCGCCGGGCCGGCGTGTCCGCGTTCGGCGTCAGCGGCACCAACGCGCACGTCATCGTCGAAGAGGCGCCCGCCCCGGCCGAGGAGAGCCCGCAGGACGAGCAGAAGCCGGCCCCCGGCGACCGGCCGCACGCGCGCACGCTGCCCCTCGTGCCGTGGCCCGTGTCGGCGAAGACGCAGGACGGCCTCGCCGCGCAGGCGGAACGGCTTGCGGCCGGTGTCTCCGGCCTCGACGCCACCGACGTCGGTCACTCGCTCGCCACCACCCGCGCCGCCCTCGAACACCGCGCGGTGGCACTCGGCTCCACCCCCGAGGCACTGCACGCCGGCCTCGCCGCCCTGGCGACGGACGCGAGCGACGAGACGGACGCGCCCGCCGAGCCGACCGGGCCGAGTACCGTCCGCGGACGCACTCTCGGCGGACCGGTCGCCTTCCTCTTCTCCGGCCAGGGCTCGCAGCGCGCGGGCATGGGCCGCGAGCTCTACACCGCCTTCCCCGCCTTCGCCACCGCGCTGGACGAGGTGTGCGCGCACTTCGACGGAGGCGCGCGGCCGGCGCTGCGCACTGTCATGTTCGAGGACGGGGACCTGCTCGACCGCACCGAGTACACCCAGCCGGCGCTGTTCGCGCTCGAGGTGGCGCTGTTCCGCCTGCTGGAGTCGTGGGGCGTGCAGCCCGACCACCTGATCGGCCACTCCATCGGCGAACTCGTCGCCGCCCACGTCTCCGGCGCCCTGTCGCTCGCCGACGCCTGCCGGCTGGTCGCCGCACGCGGCCGGCTGATGCAGGCACTGCCCGCGGGCGGCGCCATGGTCGCCGTCCGCGCGAGCGAGGACGAGGTCGCGCCTCTGCTCGGCGACGGCGTCTCCCTCGCCGCCGTCAACGCCTCCGGCTCAGTGGTGCTGTCCGGCGACGAGGACGCGGTGCTGCGCGCCGCCGACCGGTTCGGCGACCGCCGCACCCGCCGTCTCACCGTCGGCCACGCGTTCCACTCGGCGCGCATGGACCCGATGCTGCGTGAGTTCCGCACCGTCGCGGAGTCGGTGGAGCACCACACTCCCCGCATCCCGGTGGTGTCCAACCTGACCGGCGAGACGGTGGAGGAGTTCACCGCGGACCACTGGGTGCGCCACGTGCGGGAACCGGTGCGGTTCGCCGACGGCACCGCCACCCTGCGCCGGCTCGGCACCCGCAGGTTCGTCGAACTCGGCCCGGCGGGACCGCTGTCCGCCGCCGTTGCCGACGACGTGCCCGCGGACGTCGTCGTGCAGCCGCTGCTGCGCAAGGACACTCCGGAGTCCACCGACCTCGTCCGCGCCCTCGCCCGGCTGTGGACGGCCGGCGTGCCGGTCGACTGGCGGCGCTTCTACGACGGCACCGGCGCCGCACGCGTCGACCTGCCGACCTACGCCTTCCAGCACAGGAGGCTGTGGCTCGACTCCGTCGTCACCCGCCCCGACGAGGCCGACAACCACCCGCTGCTGGACGCCGGACGCGACCGCGCCGACGCCGGGGGAACCGTCTTCCACGGCGAGCTGTCCGTGCGCACCCATCCCTGGCTCGCCGACCACCGGGTGTCCGGCCGCATCCTGGTACCCGGCACGGCGTTCCTCGACATCGCCCTGCACGCCGGTCACCTCACCGGCTGCCCCGGGGTGGACGAGCTGATGCTCGTGCACCCCCTGGTGCTGGGGGAGACGGACCGGGTCGCGCTCCAGACCGTCGTCGGTGCCGCCGACGAGGCCGGGCGCCGGCAGATCACCGGCTACGCCCGCCCGCACGACGCCTCCGGCCAGGAGTGGACCCGCCACTTCGAGGGCACCCTCGGCCCGGACGCCGATCCCGAGCTGGACGCCGAGCTGGCCGACGCGCACGCTGTCTGGCCGCCCGTCGGGTCCGAACCCTTGGACACCGCCGGACTGTACGACGAACTCGCCGACGCGGGCCTCGCCTACGGCCCGCTCTTCCGCCTGCTGACGGGCGCCTGGCGCTGCGGCGACGAGATCCACGCCGAGGTGCGGCTGCCCGAGGAGAGCCACGTCGACGCGGAACGCTTCCGCCTGCACCCGGCGCTGCTCGACGCCGCCCTGCACGCCGCCGCTCTCGACGGGGCCACGGACGGCGCCGTGCCGTTCACCTGGTCCGGCGTGGCCGTGCGCGCCATCGGCGCCGCCGCGCTCCGCGTCACGCTCCGCCGCACCTCGGACCAGGTGCTCGCGCTCACCGCCACGGACGGGACCGGCACCCCGGTCCTGAACGTCGAGTCGCTGCTGGTCCGGCCCGTCACGGAGGACGGACTGCGGGAGCGCCCGCGCACCCGGCCTCGGGACGCCCTGTTCCGCATCGACTGGCAGGAGCTCAGCGTCCCGGCGTCCCAGGACGGGGCGACGCCCGGGGAGACGCCCGTCGTGGTGGACCTGCCCGGCGCCTCCGACGACCTGCCGGACGACCCGCACCAGGCCGTACGCGAGGCCCTGCACCGCACCCTCGCGCTGGTGAAGGACCAACTGGCGCGCCCCGCGGGCGAGGATGTGCGCTGCGTGCTCCGGACGCGCGGCGCTGTGGCCCTGCCCGGGGACACCGCTCCCGACCCGGTCGCCGCCGCCGTGCAGGGCCTGGTGCGTTCCGCCCAGTCGGAGAACCCCGACCGCTTCGTGCTGGTCGACGCCGACGACACGGGCCCCGGCGCCACCCCGCCTCCCGCGCAGATCCTCGGCCGCGACGAGCCCCGGCTCGCGCTGCGCGACGGGCGCTGGTACGTGCCCCGGCTCGTGCGCGTGCCGGCGGAACCCGAGCAGGCCGGCACCCCGTTCGACCCGGACGGCACGGTGCTCGTCACCGGCGGCACCGGCCGGCTGGGCCGCGCCCTGTGCCACCACCTGGTGGCCACCCACGGCGTACGGCACCTGCTGGTCACCAGCCGGTCCGGGCCGCACGCCGCCGGCGCCGCGGAACTGCGCGGCCTCGACGCCGATGTCACCGTCGAGGCCTGCGACATCGCGGACCGCGCCTCGGTGGAACGCCTCCTGGACGCCGTCCCCGCCGAGCACCCCCTGACCGCCGTCATCCACCTGGCCGGCACCTTCGACGACGGCATCGTCCAGTCGCTGACCCCGGAACGCATCGACGCCGTGATCGCCCCGAAGGTGGCCGGCGCGCTCCACCTGGAGGAGCTGACCCGCGACGCCGACCTGGCAGCGTTCGTCCTCTTCACCTCCGCCGCCGGTACCTTCGGCGGCCCCGGACAGGGCAACTACGCGGCGGCGAACGCCTACCTGGACGCGTTCGCCGAACGCCGCCGGGCCTCCGGCCTCCCCGGCCTCTCCCTGGCTTGGGGGCTCTGGGAGGGCGAGGACGGCATGGTGGGCGGGCTCACCGAAGTGGACCTCGCCCGCGCCGGCAGCATCGGCGTGCTGAGCCTGACCGGGCCGGAGGGCCTGGCGCTGTTCGACGCGTCCCTGCACCGCGACGAAGCCGGACTGGTGCCCGTGGCGCTCGACTTCACCGTCCTGCGCCGGCAGGGCCCCACCCTGCCCGCGCTGCTGCGCGGACTCGTCACCCGGCGGGCGACCCGCTCGCGCGGCGCCCGCCGTACGAAGGCCATGATCGACGTGGTCCGCGACCGGGTGGCGGCCGTGCTCCGGCACTCCTCCGGCGGGACCGTCGACCCCGAGAAGGCCTTCTCCGAGCTGGGCTTCGACTCGCTGATGGCGGTCGAACTGCGCAACCGGCTCAGCGAGGAGACCGGAGTACGCCTGCCCGCCTCGGTCATCTTCGACCAGCCGACGCCCGCCGCGCTCGCCGCCTACCTGGAGGCCGCCTCGGCGGACCAGCACGCGGACGCCGCCGCACAGGCCCCGTCGGCACCGAAGCCGTCGCGCCCGGCCGATGACGAGCCCCTGGCCATCGTCTCCATGGCCTGCCGCCTCCCCGGCGGGGTCGAGTCGCCCGAGGACCTGTGGGACCTCGTGCTCCGCGGCGACGACGCCGTGGTGCCCATGCCCGACGACCGCGGCTGGGACCTCGGCCGGCTCTTCGACTCCGACCCGGAACAGCACGGCACCAGCTACGTGCGCGAGGGCGGATTCCTCACCGACGCCGACAAGTTCGACCCCTCGGTCTTCGGCATCTCCCCGCGCGAAGCCCTCGCCATGGACCCGCAGCAGCGGCTCCTGCTGGAGTCGACCTGGGAGCTCTTCGAACGCGCCGGCATACCGCCCCGCTCCCTGAAGGGCAGCCGCACCGGCACCTACGTCGGCCTGATGTACACCGACTACCCGATCCTCCTGCACGGGCGGCAGCACGACCTGGAAGGCCACCTCGGCAGCGGCACCGCCGGCAGCGTCGCCTCCGGCCGCGTCGCCTACACCTTCGGGCTGGAGGGCCCGGCCGTCACCGTCGACACCGCCTGCTCCTCCTCCCTGGTGGCGATCCACTGGGCGGCCAACGCGCTGCGCGCCGGAGAGTGCGACCTGGCGCTGGCAGGCGGCGTGACCGTGATGTCCACCCCCACCGTCTTCCAGCAGTTCAGCCGCCAGCGCGGCCTGGCGCCCGACGGCCGCTGCAAGCCGTTCGCCGAGGCCGGGGACGGCACCGGCTGGGGCGAGGGCCTCGGCCTGATCCTGCTGGAACGCCTCTCCGACGCCCGCCGCAACGGGCGCCGCATACTGGGCGTGATCCGCGGCTCCGCCGTCAACTCCGACGGTGCCTCCAACGGCCTCACCGCCCCCAACGGCCCGTCCCAGCAGCGCGTCATCCGCCAGGCCCTGCAGACCGCTGGCCTCGGCCCCGGCGACGTCGACACCGTCGAGTCACACGGCACCGGCACCCCGCTCGGCGACCCGATCGAGGCGCAGGCCCTGCTGGCCACCTACGGCCAGGGCCGGTCCGCCGAAGCGCCGCTGCTGGTGGGCGCGCTGAAGTCCAACCTCGGTCACACCCAGGCCGCGGCCGGTGTCGCCGGGGTCATCAAGAGCGTCATGGCCATGCGGCACGGGACGCTGCCGAAGATCCTGCACCTGGACACCCCCTCGTCCAAGGTCGACTGGGACGCGGGCGCCGTACGGCTGCTCGCCGACCACCAGGCGTGGCCCGCCACCGGCGGTCGTCCGCGCCGCGCCGCCGTGTCGTCCTTCGGCATCAGCGGCACCAACGCCCACGTCATCCTGGAGCAGCCCGCCCCCGAGGACACCGAACCCGCCCCCGCCGAACCGCGGGAGACCGGGCCCGCCGCCTGGACGCTGTCCGCGCCCACCGCCGCCGCGCTGCGCACCCAGGCCGCCCGCCTGCTGCCCGCCGCCCGCGAACTGGAACCCGCGGACGTCGCCCTGACCCTCGCCGCGGGTCGCTCCGCGCTCGACCACCGCGCCGTCGTCGTCGGCGCCGACCGGGACGGACTCCTCGGCGGCCTCGCGGCACTCGCCGCCGGAGAGCCGTCCGGGCACGTCGTGGAGGGCGTCGCCCGTCCGCTGAGCCGGCCGGTGTTCGTCTTCCCCGGCCAGGGCTCGCAGTGGGCCGGCATGGCCGCTGACCTCCTCGACGCCTCACCGGTCTTCGCCGAGCACGTCGCCCGCTGCGAAACGGCCCTGTCGGAGTTCGTCGACTGGTCGCTCACCGACGTGCTGCGCCAGGCGGACGGCGCCCCCGGCCTGGACCGCGACGACGTGGTGCAGCCCGCCACCTTCGCCGTCAACGTCTCCCTGGCCGAGCTGTGGCGCGCCTACGGCGTCGAACCCGCCGCCGTCGTCGGCCACTCGCAGGGCGAGATCGCCGCGGCCTGCTTCTCCGGCGCCCTGTCGCTCCGCGACGCCGCCCGCGTCGTCTGCCTGCGCGCACAGGCGATCACCACCCTCGCCGGCGGCGGCCTGCTCTCCGTGGAGGCCGCTCCCGCCGATGTCGAGGAGCTGCTGCGGCCGTACTCCGGCCGACTGCACGTCGGCGTCGTCAACAGCCCGCGCGCCGTCGTCGTCTCCGGCGACGGCGACGCCCTGGACGCACTCGCCGCCCACTGCGAAGCGCAGGGCGTCCGCACGAAGCGGGTACCGGTCAACTACGCCTCCCACTCGCCGTACGTCGACGAGATCGAAGGCCGTCTCGCCGAGGCGCTGGCCCCGATCACCCCCCTGGAACCCGAGGTGCCGTTCTTCTCCACGGTCACCGCCGACTGGGCCGACACCGAGGACCTTCCGCTCGACGCCGGCTACTGGTTCCGCAACCTGCGCAGCCCGGTCCGCTTCGCCGACGCCGTGCGCGCCCTCGCCGAGCAGGGCTTCGGCCCCATGATCGAGGCGAGCTGCCACCCCGTGCTCACCGGCGCCGTCACCGAGACGCTCGCCGACCGCGAGGACGTCGTCGCCGTGGGCTCGCTGCGGCGCGACGACGGCGGACTCGACCGCTTCCTCACCTCCGTCGGTGAGGCACACGTCGCCGGAACTCCCGTCGACTGGAACCGCGTCCTGGTCGGCACCGGGGCGCGCCGCGTCGACCTGCCCCCGTACGGCTTCGAACGGCGCCGCTTCTGGCCCCGGCTGGAGGACCACCCCCTCACCCACGAGGAGGCGGACCCGCAGGAGACCGCGTTCTGGCGCGCCGTGGCCGCCGAGGACGCCGAATCCGTCGGCAAACGCCTCGACCTGTCGCCGCAGCAGCTGGAATCCGTGCTGCCCGCCCTCTCCCGCTGGCACAGCGGCCGGCGCCTCCGCTCCACCCTGGAGGGCTGGACGTACCGCACCGCGTGGACGCCCGTCACCCCTTCCGCCACGGAGCCGCCGGCCGGCACCTGGCTGGTGCTGCGCGCCGAGGGCGACGGCGGACACGCCGCACTCGCCGCCGAGGCGACCCGTGCCCTTTCTGACGGCGGCGCGGACGTCGTCGAGCTGGTATTCGGCGCCGGGAAGACCGACGTGGCGGCGCGCCTGCGGGACGCGCTGGAGGGCGCGCGGCCGGCCGGCGTGCTGAGCCTGACCGCGTTCGACGAGACCCCCACCCCCGGCGACGGCGTGGTGCCCGTGGGTCTCGCCCAGCTCCTCGCCACCGCCGCCGCCCTCGAGGACCTCGGAGTGGACGCACCGCTGTGGGCGGCGACCACCCAGGCCGTCGGGACCGGGCCGCAGGACCCGCCCCGCCACCCCGCCCAGGCCCTCGCCTGGGGCGCCGGCGTGGTCCTCGGACTCGACCTGCCCCGCACCTGGGGCGGCCTCGTCGACCTCCCCGGCACCCTCGGCCCCGACGGCGCCGAGCAGCTCCGCGCGGTCCTCACCGGCGCGACCGGCGAGGAACAGCTCGCACTCCGCCCGGACGGCACGACCGCACGACGCCTGGTCCGCGCCCCCGCCGAGACGGAACTCCCGCCGTGGCAGCCGCGCGACACGGTGCTCATCACCGGCGGCACCGGAGCCCTCGGCGGCCACCTCGCCCGCTGGGCCGCCCGCTCGGGCGCCGCACGCGTCGTCCTGGTCAGCCGCCGCGGCGAGGCCGCCGACGGCATGCCGGAGCTGCGCGACGAACTCTTCGACCTCGGCGCCGAAGCCGTCGTCGCCGCCTGCGACCTCACCGACCGGGACGCCGTCCACGCACTGTTCGCGAAGATCACGGTCGACGGCCCGCCGGTGCGCGCCGTGCTGCACGCGGCCGGCACCAGCGGACGGCAGGGCACCGTCTCCGACCTCACGGTCGCCGAGACGGCCGCCGTGCTCGGCCCCAAGGTCGAGGGCGCCCGCCACCTCGCCGAGGTCGTCGACGCCCTGGACGAACAGCCGGACGCCTTCGTGCTGTTCTCCTCCGGCGCCGGCGTCTGGGGCAACGCCGGCCGGGTCCCGTACGGCGCGGCCAACGCCTACCTGGACGCCTTCGCCGCCGCGCGCCGCGCCTCCGGACTGCCCACCACGTCCCTGGCCTGGGGCGCGTGGGGCGGCGGCGGGGGCATGGTCGACGCCGACACCGGCCGGTACTTCCAGCGGCTCGGCATCCGGCAGATGAACCCCGACCACGCCGTGCAGGCGTGCGCCGACGCAGTCGGCCGGGGCGAGGGCGCACTCGTCGTCGCCGACATCGACTGGAAGGCGTTCGCCCCCGCCTACGCCGCCGCCCGCAGGCGGCCGCTGCTCGACGGCGTCGCCGAAGCCCGGGACGCCCTCACCACCACCGGCGACACCGAGACGGAGGACGGCGGCGAGCCGGAACTCGTCCGGGAACTGGCCGGCTTGAGCGCCGACGAGCGCGAGCGGCGCCTCGTCGACCGGCTGCGCCGAGAGGCCGCCGTCGCGCTGGGGCACGAGTCCGCCGCGGAGATGCGCGCCGACCGTCCGCTGCGCGAGCTGGGCTTCGACTCGCTGACGGTCGTCGCCCTGCGCAACCGCCTGTCCGCGGTCACCGGCCTGAAGCTCCCCACGACCCTCGTCTTCGACCACCCGACCTTCCCCGAACTCACCCGCTACCTGCTGACGCGCCTCTACCCCGCCGACGACGGCGCGCCGGTCCAGAGCCCGGAGGAAGCGGCCACCTGGGCCGCCGTACGGTCCATCCCGCTCAGCCGCCTGCGGGAGAGCGGGCTGCTGGACGCCCTGCTCGAACTGGCCGCCGCTCCCGGGCAGTCCGATCCGGCCGCGTCCCGGGACGGCTCCGCCGAACCCGACCGGGACTTCGACGACATGGACGTCGCCGACCTCGTCGAGCTGGCCCTCGGCACCGACAACGACTCACAGGAACACTGAGATGACGGATTCCTCCTCCGCCGCCAAGGTCGTCGATGCCCTGCGCAAAGCGTTGCGGGACAACGAACAGCTGAAGAAGCGCAACCAGCAGCTGGAACAGCACGGCCGCGACCCGATCGCGATCGTCGGCATGGGCTGCCGGCTGCCCGGAGGCGCCGACAGCCCCGAGAAGCTGTGGGACCTGCTGGCCGACGGCGGCGACGCCGTCACCTCCTTCCCCGACCGCCCGGGCTGGGAACTCGACTCCCTCGTCGACCGCGACGCCGAGCGGAGCGGCACCACCTACGTCAGCCGCGGCGGTTTCCTGCACGACGCCGACCTGTTCGACGCGGGCTTCTTCGGCATCAGCCCGCGCGAGGCCGTCGCCATGGACCCGCAGCAGCGGCTGCTGCTGGAGGTCGCCTGGGAGACGCTCGAACACGCCCGCATCTCACCCGCGTCCCTCCGCGGCACCGCCACCGGCGTGTTCGCGGCGGCCACCGGCCAGGACTACGGGCCCATGGTGAGCCGGTCCGGCATGGAGACCGACGGCTTCCTGGCGACCGGCAGCGCCGGCAGCATCGCCTCCGGCCGCATCTCCTACACCCTCGGCCTGGAGGGCCCGGCCGTCACCCTGGACACCGGCTGCTCCTCCACGCTGGTCGCGCTCCACCTCGCGGTCAAGTCGCTGCGTTCGGGGGAGTGCTCCCTCGCCCTGGCCGGCGGCGCCACCCTCATGGCCAGTCCCGCCACCTTCAGCGAGTTCAGCGCGCAGAAGGGCCTCGCCCCCGACGGCCGCTGCAAGCCGTTCTCCGACGACGCCGACGGCACGGCCTGGGGCGAGGGCGTCGGCATGCTGCTCGTCGAACGGCTCTCCGACGCGCGGCGCAACGGGCACCGCGTGCTCGCGGTCGTCCGTGGCACGGCGGTCAACCAGGACGGCGCGTCCAACGGCCTGACGGCGCCGAACGGCGTCTCGCAGCAGCGGGTGATCCGGGAGGCGCTCGGCAACGCGGGCCTCACCCCGGCCGACGTGGACCTCGTGGAGGCGCACGGCACGGGCACCACGCTGGGCGACCCGATCGAGGCAGAGGCCCTGCTCGCCGCCTACGGCCAGGACCGCCCGGAGGGGCGGCCGCTGTGGGTCGGCTCGGTCAAGTCGAACCTCGCCCACACCCAGGGCGCGGCGGGCGCGGCGGGCATCATCAAGAGCATCCTCGCGATGCGGCACGGCGTGATGCCCAAGTCGCTGCACGTCGGCACCCCTTCGACCCACGTCGACTGGTCGGCGGGCGCGGTGGAACTGCTGGCGGAGGAGCGTGTCTGGACGCGTGAGGACGACCGCCCGCGCCGCGCCGGGGTCTCGTCCTTCGGTATGAGCGGCACCAACGCGCACGTGATCCTGGAAGAGCCCCCGGCGGAGACGCCTGCGGACGAGCCCGGCGACATCCCCGCGGCGCTGCCGTGGCTGGTGTCGGCGCGTAGTGCGGCGGGTTTGCGGGGTCAGGCGGCGGCGTTGGTGCCGTTGGCGGGTGGTGACCTCGACCGTGCCGCGGTGGGTTGGTCGTTGCTGTCGACGCGTGCGGTGCTGGAGCACCGTGCGGTGGTGACGGGTGATTTCGGGGCGGGGCTTGCGGCTCTGGCGGGGGGTGAGCCTGCGGACAATGTGGTTGCGGGTGTGTCGGGGCCTGTGGGGCGGACGGCGTTTGTGTTTCCGGGTCAGGGTGCGCAGTGGGTCGGTATGGGTGCCGCTCTGCTGGATGCTTCGCCGGTGTTCGCTGGGTCGGTTGCTGCGTGTGAGGCGGCGATGTCGGGGTATGTGGACTGGTCGCTGGCGGCTGTGTTGCGGGGTGAGGAGGGGGCGCCGTCGCTGGAGCGGGTGGATGTGGTGCAGCCTGCGTCGTTTGCGGTGATGGTGTCTGTTGCGGCGTTGTGGCGGTCTTTTGGTGTGGAGCCGCAGGCGGTGATCGGGCATTCGCAGGGTGAGATCGCTGCTGCGTGTGTGGCGGGGATTTTGTCGCTGGAGGATGCGGCGCGGGTGGTGTGTCTGCGGAGCAGGGCGATCGCGGAGGTCGCGGGCTCGGGTGGCATGGCGTCCGTTGCTGTGTCGGTGGAGCGGGCGGAGGAGTTGATTGCTCGGTTCGAGGGCCGTGTCTCGGTGGCTGCGGTCAACGGGCCTTCGCAGGTGGTGGTTTCGGGCGAGGCTGCGGCTCTGGATGAGCTGGGTGCGGTCTGTGAGCGTGAAGAGGTGCGGTTCCGCCGGGTGGCGGTGGACTATGCGTCGCATTCGGTGGCGATGGAGGAGCTGCGCGAGACCCTGGCGACTGCCTTGGCTGGTGTGACGCCGCAGGCGGGCAGTGTGCCGTTGATGTCGACGGTGTCGGCGGAGTTGGTGGATCCGCTCAGCATGGATGCGGGGTACTGGTTCACGAATCTGCGGCAGCGGGTTCGGTTCTCCGAGGGTGTGGCGAAGTTGGCCTCGGAGGGTTTTGGTGTGTTCGCGGAGATGTCGTCGCATCCGGTGATGACCTCGGCGGTCGAGGCGACGGTGGACGCCATGGGTGGTGAACCCGTTGTGGTGACGGGGTCGTTGCGTCGTGAGGACGGTGGTCTGGACCGGTTCCTCGCCGGGCTCGCCGCGATCTGGGTGCGTGGGGCGCATGTGGACTGGTCGGTTGCCTTCGGCGACACTCCGCCGCCGACCGTTGACCTGCCCACCTACGCCTTCCAGCGCCAGTCGTACTGGCCGACGTTCGCCACGAGGGAGGACGTCTCCGGCTCCGAGGGCGGCGGTAGCGTCGTGGACGCCGAGTTCTGGGCCGCCGTCCAGCGCGGCGACGCCGCAGCGCTCGCGACGGCGCTCGACACCGACACCTCCGTCCTCGATCCGCTGATGCCGGCCCTCGCGGGCTGGCACCGGCAGCAGCAGGAGCAGAACACCACCGACGGCTGGCGCTACGAGGTGAAGTGGCGGCCGCGAGGCCGCATCGACGCCGCTCCGGCCCTCTCCGGTACCTGGCTCGTCGCACTGCCCGCTGTCGTGGCGGACTCCGCGCACGCCGTCGCCGTGACGGACGCGCTCGCCGCACACGGCGCAGACGTGCACACCCTCACGCTCCCCGACGAGGAGGCCGCCGACCGCGAGGTGCTCGCCTCGCGCCTGCGGGACGTGCCCGAGCTCGTAGGCGTGCTCTGTCTCAGCGCCCTGGACGAACGGCCCCACCCCGTCTCGCCCGCCACCGCTACGGGGCTCGCCGGCCTGCTGGCGCTCGTCCAGGCACTCGGCGACGCCGACGTGGACGCACCCCTGTGGATCGCCACCTCCGGCGCCGTCGGCATCGGCCCGTCCGACCCGCAGCGCAGCCGCGTCCAGGCTGCCGTCTGGGGATTCGGCCGCGTCGTCGGCCTCGAACACCCGGAACGCTGGGGCGGCCTGGTGGACCTGCCCGCGCGGCTGGACGGACGGGGCGCGGAACGGCTCGCGGCGCTGCTGGCCGACGGGGGAGAGGACCAGATCGCGCTGCGTGATTCCGGGGCCTTCGTGCGCCGGCTGGTGCACGCCCGGCCCGCCGCCCGCGGCACCTCCCGCACGTGGCAGCCGCACGGCACGGTCCTCGTCACCGGCGGAACCGGCGGCATCGGTTCCGCAGCCGCCCGCTGGCTCGCCCACCAGGGCGTCGACCACCTCGTCCTCACCGGCCGACGCGGTGCGGAGGCCCCCGGCGCGGCCGAACTCCAGGCGGAGCTTGCCGAACTCGGCGTCGGTGTCACGCTCGTCGCGTGCGACGTCGCCGACCGCGACGCGCTCGCGGGCGCCCTCGACGCCGTGCCCGACGCACACCCGCTGACCGCCGTCCTGCACGCCGCGGGCGTGGGCCAGTTCCAGCAGCTCGCCGACACCGGCCTGAGCGACCTGAGCGACGTCCTGCGGGCCAAGGTGCTGGGGGCGCTCCACCTCGACGACCTGCTCGGCGACCGCGACCTCGACGCGTTCGTGCTCTTCTCCTCCAACGCGGGCGTCTGGGGCAGCGGCGGGCAGGCCGCGTACGCCGCCGCGAACGCCTTCCTCGACGCTTTCGCCGAGGACCGGCGCCTCCGCGGGCGCACGGCCACCTCCGTGGCCTGGGGCGCCTGGGGTGAAACGGGCATGGCGGCCGACGCCGGCATGGCGCAGCACCTCCAGGCCCGCGGCATCCTGTCGATGGAACCGGAACTCGCCCTCGCCGCACTGCGCGGCGCCGTCGAGCGGGACGAGACCTGCGCGGTCGTCGCCGACATGGACTGGGCACGCTTCGCCAAGGGGTTCACCGCCGCCCGCCCCCGACCGCTGCTGAACGAACTGCCCGCGGTCCAGCTGGCCCAGGAGCCCGAGCACGGTCCCGCCGGGGCGGCCGACGAGGACGGCGGTGTGCTGCGCAGCCGCCTCGGCGGCCGGTCGCCGGCCGAACAGCTCCGCGAACTGGTGGGCCTGGTGCGCACGCACGCCGCCGCCGTGCTGGGCCACGCCGACGCGGGCGGCATCGAGGACGGCCGCGCGTTCCGCGAACTCGGCTTCGACTCGCTGACCGCTGTCGAACTGCGCAACCGGCTCAGCTCCGTGACCGGCCTGCGGCTGCCCGCCACGCTGGTGTTCGACCACGCCCAGCCGCGCCGGCTCGCCGCCCACCTCCGCGACGAGCTGTTCGGCGGGGACGCATCGGAGGACGTCGTCGCCGGACAGGTCTCCGCCGCCGACGAGCCCCTCGCCATCGTCGGCATGAGCTGCCGGTTCCCCGGCGACGTGCGGTCGCCCGACGACCTGTGGCGCCTGCTCGAACGGGGCGGCGACGCCCTGTCGCCACTTCCTGCCGACCGCGGCTGGCCGACGGCCGTCGGCGGCGTGCGCGAGGGCGGTTTCGTGGATGACGCGTCCGGCTTCGACGCCGCGTTCTTCGGCATGAGCCCCCGCGAGGCGCTGGCGACGGACCCGCAGCAGCGTCTGTTGCTGGAAGCCTCCTGGGAGGCCCTGGAGCACGCCGGAATCAACCCCGCATCGCTGCGCTCCACCCCGACCGGCGTTTTCGTGGGCTGCAACAACATGGGGTACGGCGGTGGGCCGGACATCCCCGAGGACGTGCAGGGCCACCTCCTGATCGGCAACGCCACCAGCGTCGTCTCCGGCCGCGTCGCCTACACCCTCGGCCTGGAAGGGCCCGCCGTCACGCTGGACACGGCGTGCTCCTCGTCGCTGGTCGCACTGCACTGGGCGGCCCGTTCGCTCAACTCCGGCGAGTCCTCCATGGCGCTGGTCGGCGGTGTCGCGGTGATGGCGACTCCGGGCAGCTTCACCGAGTTCGGCCGCCAGGGCGGACTGGCCGGCGACGGCCGGTGCAAGGCGTTCTCCGACGACGCCGACGGCACCGGCTGGGGTGAGGGCGTCGGGATCCTCGTGCTGGAACGGCTCTCCGACGCCCGCAGGAACGGCCACCGGGTGCTGGCCGTCGTCAAGGGCTCCGCGATCAACCAGGACGGCGCCTCCAACGGTCTGGCCTCGCCGAGCGGTCCCGCGCAGCAGCGGGTCATCCGGCAGGCGCTGGCCAACGCGGGCGTGACCGCCGCCGAGGTGGACCTCGTGGAGGCGCACGGCACGGGCACCTCGCTGGGCGACCCGATCGAGGCGCACGCCTTGCTCGCCACGTACGGGCAGGACCGGGAGGACGGCCGTCCCGCCTGGCTCGGCTCGGTCAAGTCCAACCTCGCGCACACCCAGGCCGCCGCGGGCGTGGCCGGGGTCATCAAGGCCGTGCTGGCGCTCCGCCACGGCGTCATGCCGAAGACCCTGTACGCGGACACCCCCTCGTCACAGGTGGACTGGTCGGCCGGAGCCGTGGAGCTGCTGACCGAGCCCCGACAGTGGGCACCGACCGGACGTCCTCGGCGCGCCGGTGTCTCCTCGTTCGGCATCAGCGGCACCAACGCGCACGTCATCGTGGAGGAGGCCCCTGCCGAGACCGGTGACGGCGCCCCTGCGGCGCCGCCCACCGGCGGGTCGGTGGAGCTGCCGCTCATTCCGCTGCCGGTGTCCGCCAAGACCCCCACCGCGCTGGCTCGCCAGGGCGAACGGCTGCTCGCCGCCGTCCCGGACCGGCCGCCCCTCGACGTCGCGCTGTCCCTCGCCACCACCCGGGCCGGGCTGGACCGGCGCGCCGTGGTGCTGGGCGCCGATGCGGCCGGAATCCGCAGCGGGCTCGGTGCCCTGGCGGCCGGTGAAACGTCACCAGCCGTCGTCTCCGACCGGACGCGTGCCGGGCTGACCGCCTTCGTGTTCTCCGGCCAGGGTGGTCAGCGTGCCGGCATGGGCCGTGAACTGGCCGCGGCCTTCCCGGTGTTCGAGGCCGCCCTGGACGAGGTGTGTGCGCACTTCGACGGCCTGCTGGACCGTCCGCTGCGCGAGGTGATGTTCGAGGACCCGGACGGCCTGCTGCGGCAGACGGGCTGGGCGCAGCCCGCGCTGTTCGCGGTCGAGGTGGCGCTGTTCCGCCTCGCCGAGTCCTGGGGCCTGGAACCGGACTACCTCGCCGGGCACTCCGTTGGCGAGCTGGCAGCCGCGCACGCGGCCGGGGTGTTGTCGCTGACGGACGCGTGCACGCTGGTCGCCGCCCGTGCGTCGCTGATGCAGGCGCTGCCGGAGGGCGGCGCCATGTGGGCGGTGCGCGCCACCCCGGAGGAGGTCGAACCGCACCTGGTGGAGGGAGTGTCGATCGCCGTGGTCAACGCGCCCGGCCAGGTCGTCGTGTCCGGGGCCCGCGAGGCCGTGGAGCAGGTCGCCGGAGCGCTGGGGGAGGGGCGGCAGTCGCGGTGGCTGGAGGTCAGCCACGCCTTCCACAGCCCCCTGATGGACCCGATGCTGGCGGACTTCGCCCGCGCCGCGGCGGAGATCGACCACCGGCGTCCGCGCCTCCCCGTCGTCTCCACGCTCACCGGCGAGCCGGTCGAGGAGTTCACCGCCGACTACTGGGTGGACCAGCTGCGCGGCACCGTCCGCTTCGCCGACGCCGCCGCACGGCTGGCGGACGAGGGCGTCATCCGGTTCCTCGAACTCGGACCCGACGCCGCCCTGGTCGGCGCCGTCGAGGAGACCTGCGCGGACGGCATCCTGGCGGTGCCGCTGCTGCGCCGTGACAAGCCCGAGCCGCACACCGCGATCACCGCCCTGGCCCGCCTGTGGGCGCACGGCGGCGATCCGGACTGGTCCGCGTTCTTCGCCCCCACCGGTGCCCGCGTCACCGACCTGCCCACCTACCCCTTCGAGCACCAGCCGTACTGGCTCAAAGGCTGGGCCTGGCAGGGCCCGGACCCTGCCGACGGCTGGCGCTACCGGGTCGACTGGCAGCCGGTCACCGCTGCCTCCGGCACCGGACCCGCCGGACGCCTGCTCGTGCTGTCCCAGGGAGACGACCCGGGGGCCCGCGCACTGGCCGACGCGCTCACCGCCCACGGCGCACAACCCGTGCCCGTCACCCTCGACCCGGCCGCGAGCCGGGAGGCGCTCACCGCGCTCCTCGCGGCGCACACCGGCGTTGACGGCGTCCTCTTCCTGTCCGGTCCCACGCGGAGCGGCGGACCGGACACCGCACCGGTCGAGGCCGCGGCCGACGTCGTCCGCGCCCTGGGCGACGCCGGGATCACCGCCCCGCTGTGGTGCGTCACCTGCGGCGCCGTCGCGACGACCCGCACCGACGCACCGCCGCGTCCCGAACTGGCCGCCGTCTGGGGCCTCGGACGGGTCGCCGGGCTCGAACACCCCGACCGCTGGGGTGGGCTCGCCGACCTGCCCGCCGACCCCACCCCGCAGGACCTCGACCGGCTGCTCGCCTTCGTCGCCTCCGGCGGTGAGGACCAGATCGCCGTACGTGCTGACGGGGTGTACGCCCGCCGCCTCGTGCGCGGTGACGCACCCGCGCAGGCCGAGGCCGACACGCCGCTGGCGCTGTCCGGCACCGTCCTGCTGACCGGCGGCACCGGCGCGCTGGGTGCCCACGTCGCCCGCTGGGCCGCCGAACACGGCACCGAGCACCTCGTGCTGCTCAGCCGTCGGGGCCCCGACGCCCCCGGCGCCGGCGCCCTGCGTGAGGAACTCGAGGCCGCCGGTGCCCGGGTGACGCTCGCCGCCTGCGACGCCGCCGACCGTGCCGCGCTCACCGCGCTGCTGGACCGGCTCGACGGCGACGGCGTCACCGTCGACGCCGTCGTCCACGCCGCCGGCGTCGTCGAGGACGCCCTGCTGCACACCATGACCGCGGACCAGCTCGCTGCCATGTGGTCGGCCAAGGCCACGGCCGCCCGCCACCTGGACGAGCTGTTCACCGGACGCGACCTCTCCGCGTTCGTGCTGTTCTCCTCGCTGGCCGGTCTGCTGGGGTCGGTCGGTCAGGCCGGATACGCCGCCGCCAACGCCTACCTGGACGCGCTTGCCGAACGCCGCGCCGCCGACGGCCTCCCGGCACTGTCCGTGGCCTGGGGCCCGTGGGCCGGCGACGGCATGGCCGCCGACGTCTCCGGCGAGGCGATGCGGCACAGCGGACTCGTGCCCATGGCCCCGGAACCCGCCCTGGCCGCGCTCGGTCGGGCGCTCACCGGTCAGGACGCGCACACCGCCGTCGCGGACGCCGACTGGAACCGCGTGGCGGCCGGACGGGGCGCGGCCGGCCGCGCCCCGCTGCTGAACGCACTCCTCGACCCCGCCGACGCCGCCGACGGGGACGCGGCTACCGCGCCCGAGGAGATCGCCGCGCTGCGGCGCGAAGTGCGGGCACTGGCACCGGCCGCACGGCACTCCGCCGTGCTGGAGGCCGTCCGCACGGAAGCCGCGGCCGCCCTCGGCCACCCGTCGATCGAGCCCGTGCAGCCCGACGCCCCGCTCTCCGACCTCGGCTTCGACTCGCTGCTCGCCCTCGACCTCCGCGGCCGCCTGATCGCCCTCACCGGCCTCGCGCTCCCGGCCACGCTGGCCTTCGACCACCCGACCGCGGAAGCGCTCGCCGGGCACCTGCTGGACGAGATGTGCGGCACGGACCCGGCCGAGGAGACCGCGCAGATCACCGTGCCGCGGCCGGCGGACGACGAGCCGCTGGCCGTCGTCAGCATGAGCTGCCGCTTCGCCGGCGGGCTGGAGACCCCCGAGGACCTGTGGCGGCTGCTGGCCGACGGCGCGGACGCCATCAGGGCGTTCCCGGAGGACCGCGGCTGGGACACCGCATCCCTCTACCACCCGGACCCGGACCACCCCGGCACCTCCTACACCCGCGAGGGCGGATTCCTGCAGGGCGTCGCCGAGTTCGACGCCGAACTGTTCGGCATCAACCCGCGCGAAGCCCTGGCGATGGACCCGCAGCAGCGGCTGCTGATGGAGTGCTCCTGGGAGGCGTTCGAGCGGGCGGGCATCGACCCCCGCTCGGTGCGCGGCAGCCAGGTCGGCGTGTTCGCCGGCACCAACGGCCAGGACTATCCGGCCGCGTTGCACGAGTCCGACGAGAACGTCGCCGGCTACCTGGCCACGGGCAGCTCCGCCAGCGTGTTCTCCGGACGCGTGGCGTACGCCTTCGGCCTGGAGGGCCCGGCGGTCACCGTCGACACCGCGTGCTCGGCGTCCCTGGTGGCCCTGCACCTGGCAGCGCAGGCCCTGCGGTCCGGCGAGTGCGACGCCGCCCTCGTGGGCGGCGCCAGCGTGATGAGCACCCCGGGCGCTTTCCTGGAGTTCAGCCGTCAGCGCGCGCTGTCCCCCGACGGCCGGTGCAAGGCGTTCTCCGACGACGCCGACGGCACCGGCTGGGGCGAGGGCGCCGGCGTCGTGCTCGTGGAACGCCTGTCCGACGCCCGCCGCAAGGGCCACCCGGTGCTGGCCGTCCTGCGCGGCAGCGCCGTCAACCAGGACGGCGCCTCCAACGGGCTGACCGCTCCGAACGGCGCCGCCCAGCAGCGCGTCATCCGCAAGGCCCTGGCCGCCGCCGGACTCGGCACCGGCGACGTCGACGCGGTGGAGGCGCACGGCACCGGCACCACGCTGGGCGACCCCATCGAGGCCCAGGCCCTCCTGGCCACCTACGGCCGCGACCGCGCACCGGACCGCCCGTTGTGGCTGGGCTCGGTGAAGTCCAACCTGGGCCACACCCAGGCCGCCGCGGGTCTGGCCGGCGTCATCAAGATGGTGCTGGCGCTCCGGCACGGCACCCTGCCCCGGACCCTGCACGTGTCCGCGCCCAGCAGCCACGTGGACTGGGGCGACGGCACCGTCCGCCTGCTCACCGAGCAGCAGACCTGGCCCGCGTACGGGCGGCCGCGGCGCGCCGCCGTGTCCGCGTTCGGCGTCAGCGGCACCAACGCCCACGTCGTCCTCGAGGAGGCACCCGCGCCCGAACCGGTCGCGGCGCCCGCCGAGGAGCCCGTCGCGCCGGAGGGGAGCGCGACGGCCGGGGTCGCGCCGGCCGTTGTGCCGTGGACGGTGTCCGGCGCGACCCCCGAGGCCCTCGCCGCCCAGGCCGACCGCCTGCTGTCCGCCGCCACCGCCCGTGCCGGGCACTGGGACGTCGCCGACGTCGCGCGGTCGCTGGCCGCCGGCCGGGCGGCCCTGGACCGGCGGGCCGTCGTCGTCGGCGCGGGCCACGACGAACTGGCCGCCGGACTCGCCGCCCTCGCGGCCGGCCGGGAGGCCCCGCAGGTCCTCACCGGAACCGCCGGCGCGCCCGGCAGGACCGTGTTCGTCTTCCCCGGCCAGGGCGCCCAGTGGGTCGGCATGGCCACCGAACTCGCAGACGCCTCACCGGTGTTCGCCGCGAAGCTGGCCGACTGCGAGGCCGCGCTCGGCGAGTTCACCGACTGGTCGCTGAGCGAGGTGCTGCGCGGCGAGCCCGGCGCGCCGACGCTCGACCGCGTGGACGTCGTACAGCCCGCGCTGTTCGCCGTGATGGTGTCCCTCGCCGCGCTGTGGCGCTCCTCCGGGGTGCACCCGCACGCCGTGGTCGGCCACTCCCAGGGCGAGATCGCCGCCGCCTGCGTCGCCGGGGCGCTGTCCCTGCGCGACGCCGCCCGCATCGTCTGCCTCCGCAGCCAGGCCCTCACCGCGCTCGCCGGGGAGGGCGGCATGGCCTCGCTGATGCTCGCCGAGGAACCGGCCCGCGCACTCCTCGCCGGTTACGAGGGACGCCTCTTCGTCGCCGCCGTCAACGGCCCGGGCTCCGTCGTCGTCTCCGGCGAGGCCGACGCCCTCGACCGGCTGCAGGGCGACTGTGCCGAGCGGGAGATCCGCATCCGCCGTATCCCGGTGGACTACGCGTCCCACTCGGCCCACGTCGACCGCATCCGCGAGGAGCTGGCCACCGCGCTGGCCCCGACCGTGGCCCGGCGGCCCGAGACCCCGATGCTGTCCACCGTCACCGGCACGTGGATCGAGGAGGGCGACGTCGACGCGGACTACTGGTTCCGCAACCTGCGGCAGCCCGTCCTGCTCCACCCCGCCGTCCGCGACCTGGCCGACCAGGGCCACCGCACGTACCTGGAGATGAGCCCGCACCCCGTCCTCACCGTGCCCGTCCAGGAAACCCTCGACGCTCTGGCCGTCACCGCCGGGCGGGTCTTCGTCGGCGGCTCGCTGCGCCGCGAGGAGGGCAGTCTGCGCCGCTTCACCATCTCGCTCGCCGAGGCGTACGTCACCGGCGTCGACGTCGACTGGACGGCCGTCCTCGGCGGCGTCCGCTCGACCCCGGTGGACCTGCCCACCTACGCCTTCCAGCGCCGCACCTTCTGGCCCGGCGCCGCCACCGCCACCGCCGACCCGGCCGGCGGCGCCGACCCGGTCGACGGCGCGTTCTGGAAGGACGTCGAGGGCGAGAACACCGAAGGTCTCGCCGACGCGCTCGGCCTCGCGCCGGACGCCCTCACCGACGTGCTGCCCGCGCTGGCCCGCTGGCGCCGCACCCGCCGGGACGCGGCCTCGCTCGACGCCTGGCGCTACCGCATCGCCTGGCGCCCGCTCACCGGCCGTCGGCCGCAACAGCTCGCCGGCACCTGGCTGCTGCTCGCCCCGGCGTCGTGCGACCCGGCCTGGCGCGACGCCGTCGCACGGGCCCTGGACGTGCCCGGTGTCGACGTACGGCCCGTCGACGTCGACGCGGCCACCGCCACCCGCGACGCGCTCGCGGCGCTGCTGCGGCAGCACGCGCCGCAGGACGGCCCGGCCCGCGGGGTCCTGTCGCTGCTCGGCCTGCACGAGGAACCCCACCCCGCCCACCCGGCGGTCCCCGGCGGCCTGGCGGCCACGCTGCTGCTCGCCCAGGCCGCCGCCGACCTCGGGCTGAGGACGCCGCTGTGGCACGCCACCCGGAACGCGGTGACCGCCACCGAGGCCGACCGCCTCGACGGCACCGCCCAGGGCCAGCTGTGGGGCCTGGGCCGGGTGCTCGGGCTGGAGGACGTCGACCGCTGGGGCGGCCTCGTCGACCTGCCCACCGACCTCGACGAGCAGGCCGCCGGCCGGCTGCGCCACGTCCTCGCGGACACCGGCGGCGAGGACCAGGTCGCCGTACGCAGGGGCGGCGTCCACGCCCGGCGGCTGGTGCACGCTCCCCTCGGCGACCTGCCGGCGCGGCGCGACTGGAAGACCGGCGGCACCGCCCTGGTCACCGGCGGCACTGGCGGCATCGGCGCACACGTCGCCCGCTGGCTGGCCGGCGCCGGAGCCGAACACCTGGTGCTCACCAGCAGGCGGGGCGCCGACGCCCCGGGCGCCGGGGCACTGCGCGACGACCTGACCGCGCTCGGCGTCCGGGTCACCGTCGCCGCCTGCGACGTCGCGGACCGCGACGCCGTGGCGGCCCTGCTCGCGGGTCTGCGCGAGGACGGCGAGACGCTGCGGACGGTCGTGCACGCGGCCGGCGTGGTGCAGGCCACCGCGATGCCGGAGATGACCCTCAGCGAGTTCCAGCAGGTGGCCGCGGCCAAGGCCCTCGGCGCCGCCCACCTGGACGAGCTGCTTGGCGACGCCCAGCTGGACGCCTTCGTGCTGTTCTCCTCGAACGCCGGTGTGTGGGGCAGCGGCGGCCAGGGCGCTTACGCCGCGGCCAACGCCTCCCTCGACGCCCTGGCCCAGCACCGCCGGCAGCGCGGCCTCACCGCCACCTCTGTCGCCTGGGGCGCCTGGGGCGGCGGCGGCATGGCCGCCGACCCGGGCGCCGAGGAACACCTGCGCCGCCGCGGCGTGCTGACCATGCGGCCGGAGCGCGCGCTGGCCGCCCTGACGAAGGCGCTGGAACACGACGAGACGGCGCTGGCCGTCGCGGACGTGGACTGGGAGCGCTTCGCGCCCAGCTTCACCGCCGCACGCCCGCGTCCACTGCTCGACGAGCTGCCCGCCGTGCGGCGGGCCCTGCGGGCGGACGGCCCGGACGGCCCCGTCGGCGAGACCGCGGACGCGGGCACCGGGCAGGCCGAACGCCTCCGGGCCATGCCGGCGGCCGAACGCGACGCCGCCCTCTTCGACCTCGTACGGGACGCCGTCGCCGCCGTTCTCGGCCACGACGGAGGGCGGGCGGTCGACGCCGGCCGGGCCTTCAAGGACCTCGGATTCGACTCGCTGACCTCCGTCGAACTGCGCAACCGGCTCACCGCCGCCACCGGGCTCCAGCTGCCCGCGACGCTGGTCTTCGACCACCCGACACCCCTCGATCTGACGACCCTCCTGTGCGGAGAATTCGCAGGTGAGGGGCAAGAAGAGGAGTCCCCGGAGCAGGTCGTGATGCAGGGGCTGGACAAGATCGAGGCGGAAATTTCAGCTCTTTCCCCAGACCACGACCTCGACGCCCTTCAGGAGAGGTTGCGGAGCCTAATCTCCCGGGTGGGCGACAGGCAGTCCGTCGACACCGACGTGCCCGTGACCCGGCAGCTGGAAACAGCCTCCGACGACGAGCTGTTCGATTTCATCCACCGGGAGTTCGGTAAGTAGGTCCTCTCCAGCCAGGAGCGTCCTCGCACCGACTTCCGCGGCGACGCCGACAGGAGACGGTCCGTAAGTGAACGAGGACAAGCTTCGCGATTACCTCAAGTGGACGACGGCCGACCTCCACAAGACCCGTCAACGGCTGCGTGAGGTGGAGGAAGCCGCCCGGGAGCCCATCGCGATCGTCTCGATGAGCTGCCGCTACCCGGGCGGCGTCCGTTCCGCGGAGGATCTGTGGCGCCTCGTCGCCGACGGCGTCGACGCCATGGGGGGCGTGCCGCTGGACCGTGGCTGGGACGTCGACGGCGTTGTGCCCGGTGTCGACGCCGACACCGTCGGCGGCTTCGTCGACGACGCCACCGAGTTCGACGCCGGGCTGTTCGGCATCGCGCCGCGCGAGGCCCTGGCGATGGACCCGCAGCAGCGCATGCTGCTCGAGGTGGCCTGGGAAGCCCTCGAGCGCGGCGGCATCGCCCCGCTGTCCCTCAAGGGCGAGCGCGTCGGCGTCTGGGTCGGCGGCGCCCCCTCCGGCTACGACGTCGTCGTCACTGGCGAGGAGGGCGTCGACGGCTACGTCATGACCGGCAGCTCCGGCAGCGTGCTGTCCGGCCGCGTCTCCTACGCGCTGGGCCTGGAAGGGCCCGCGGTCACCGTCGACACGGCCTGCTCGTCGTCGCTGGTCGCGCTGCACCAGGCGGCGCACGCGCTGCGGTCCGGCGAGTGCTCACTGGCACTGGCGGGCGGCGTGACGGTCATGTCGACGCCGGGCGCGTTCGTGGAGTTCGCCCGGCAGGGCGGCCTCGCCGGTGACGGCCGGTGCAAGGCGTTCTCCGACGACGCCGACGGCACCGGTTGGGGCGAGGGCGCCGGTGTGCTGGTGCTGGAACGTCTCTCCGACGCCCGGAAGAACGGGCACCGTGTGCTGGCCGTGGTCCGCGGTTCGGCTGTCAACCAGGACGGCGCGTCCAACGGCCTGACCGCGCCGAACGGGCCGTCGCAGCAGCGCGTCATCCGCCAGGCCCTCGCCGGAGCCGGCCTCACCGCGTCCGACGTGGACGCCGTCGAGGCGCACGGCACGGGCACCTCGCTGGGTGACCCCATCGAGGCGCAGGCGATCCTCGCGACGTACGGCAAGGGCCGAGCCGAGGACCGGCCGCTGTGGCTGGGGTCGGTGAAGTCCAACATCGGGCACACGCAGGCCGCGGCGGGCGTCGCCGGCGTCATCAAGATGGTCCTCGCGATGCGGAACGGGCTGCTGCCCCGGACCCTGCACGTCGGCGAGCCGTCCACGCACGTCAACTGGGCGGCCGGCGAGGTACGCCTGCTCGACGAGCAGCAGCCGTGGGCCGCCGAGGGGGACCGCCCGCTGCGGGCCGGAGTCTCCGCGTTCGGCGTGAGCGGCACGAACGCGCACGTGATCCTGGAGCAGGCCCCGGCACCGGCGGACGACGACACCGCCGAGCCGGAGACCCCGTCAGCCCCGCCGACGGTGCTGCCCGTGGTGCCGTGGACGCTGTCCGGGAAGACCGAGGCGGCCCTGCGCGAGCAGGCCGCCCGGCTCCGCGTCGTCACCGACGGCCTGTCCGTGACCGACGTCGGCCTGTCGCTCGGCACCACCCGTTCCGGGCTGGACCACCGCGCCGTGGTGCTCGGCGCGGACCCGGCCGCACTCCGCGCCGGACTGGAGGCGCTGGCGACCGGTGCGCCGTCACCGGACGTCGTCCGCGACGCGGCGGAAGCCGGTCGTACGGCGTTCGTGTTCTCGGGGCAGGGTGGTCAGCGGGCGGGGATGGGGCGTGAACTCGCGGCTGTGTTTCCGGTGTTCGCGGAGGCGCTGGGGGAGGTGTGTGCGCATTTCGAGGGTCTGCGTGAGGTGATGTTCGAGGACGGCGAGGGTGTGCTGCGGCAGACGGGGTGGGCGCAGCCTGCGTTGTTCGCGGTGGAGGTGGCGCTGTTCCGTCTGGTGGAGTCGTGGGGTGTGAAGCCGGACTATCTGGTGGGTCATTCGGTGGGTGAGCTGGCGGCCGCCCACGTCGCGGGGGTGTTGTCGCTGGCGGATGCGTGTGTGCTGGTGAAGGCGCGGGCGTCGTTGATGCAGGCGCTGCCGGAGGGCGGCGCCATGTGGGCGGTGCGCGCGACCCCGGAGGAGGTCGAACCGCACCTGGTGGAGGGCGTGTCGGTCGCCGCGGTCAACGCCCCGGGTCAGGTCGTGGTCTCCGGTGCACGGGAGGCCGTGGAGCCGGTCGCGGCCGTGCTGGGGGAGGGGCGGCAGTCGCGGTGGCTGGAGGTCAGCCATGCCTTCCACTCCGTCCTGATGGATCCGATGCTGGAGGACTTCCGCCGCGCCGCCGCAGGCGTCACCTTCCACCCGGCGAAGACACCGCTCGTCTCCACCCACACCGCGCGCCTCATGGAGGAGTTCACCGCCGACTACTGGGTGGACCAGCTGCGCGGCACCGTCCGCTTCGCCGACGCCACGGCACGGGTGAAGTCCCTGGGCGTCTCGCGTTTCGTCGAGATCGGGCCGGACGCGAGTCTCGTCGGCGCCGTCGAGGAGACCTGCGAGGACGACCCGCTTGCCCTTTCGCTGCTGCGCCGTGACCGGCCGGAGCCGCGGGCACTCGTCGCGGCCGTCTCCCGCCTCTGGGCACACGGCCTCCGCGTGGACTGGGACGCGTTCTTCGCACCGTCCGGCGCCGAGACCGTCGACCTGCCCACGTACCCCTTCCAGCACGAACGCTTCTGGCCCTCGCGGAAGATCGGGATGCCCGCGGACACCGGTACGGAAGCCGGTACGGACGCCGGGCTCTGGGACGCCATCGAGCGCGGCGACGCGCAGTCACTCGCCGCCGAGCTGGGCCTGGGCGACGCCGAGACCTCGTTCGCCGACGCGCTGCCCGCGCTCTCGGCGTGGCGCCGGCGCCGCGAGGAGAACGCCTCGCTGGGACGGCTGCGCCACCAGGTGTCGTGGTCGCCCGTCGGCCTGACGCCCGGCGCCGTCGTGTCCGGCCGCTGGCTGCTGGTCGAGGCAGCGGGCACGGACGGGCAGTGGGCGGACGCCCTCGCCGGGGAACTGGCCACGCGCGGGGCCGCGGTGAACCGCCTGCAGCTCGCGGCCTCCGACGTGGACCGCGCGTCGCTGGCCGGACGGCTCGGTGAGTTCGCGGGCTGCACGCGTGTGGTGTCCTTCCTGGCCCTCGACGACGCGGACCACCCGGAACGGCCCGGTCTCCCCGCCGGTCTCGCGGACACGGCCGTGCTGGTGCAGGCCCTCGCGGACGCGGACCTGGACGCCTCGCTGTGGACGGTGACGTCCGGCGCGGTCGCGGCCGGACCCGGTGACGCTGTCCCGCACCCCGTTCAGGCCGGTGTCTGGGGTCTGGGTCGTGTGGTGGCGCTGGAGGAGCCCGACCGCTGGGGCGGTCTGGTGGACGTTCCCGAGGCGCCGGACACGACGGCGGTCGGCCGGCTGGCCGAGGTGCTGGCGGGTGCCGCTCCCGGCGAGGACCAGCTCGCGGTGCGCGGCGCCGCGGTGCTGGGCCGACGGCTGACGCCTGCGCGCGACGCCGAGCGGGTGTGGTCGCCGTCGGGGACGGTGCTGGTCACAGGTGGTACGGGTGCGCTGGGGGCGCGGGTCGCCCGGTGGGTGCTGGAGCGTGGTGCCGAGGGCGTGGTGCTGGTCTCCCGCCGGGGCATGGACGCCCCCGGTGCGGCTGAGCTGCGCGATGAGCTGACGCCGCTGGGCGGCGTGGACGTCGTCGCCTGCGACGCGGGTTCCGCCGCCGAACTCGACGCCCTCTTCGGCCGGTTCGAGGTGTCGGCGGTCGTGCACTGCGCGGGCGTGCTGGACGACGGTGTGGTGGACGGTCTGACCGCCGACCGGCTCGCGGGCGTGTGGGCGGGGAAGGCGGGCGCGGCCTGGAACCTGCACCGGGTCACCGAAGGCCGCGAGCTGGACGCGTTCGTGCTGTTCTCGTCCGCGGCCGGTGTGTGGGGCGGCGCCGGGCAGGGCTCGTACGCGGCCGCGAACGCGGCGCTGGACGCGCTGGCCGACCACCGCCGGGCCCGGGGTCTTCCGGCGGCGTCGGTGGCGTGGGGTCCGTGGGCCGAGGGCGGCATGGCCGCCGACGATGTGGTGCAGGCGCGCGCCGAGCGTGGCGGTCTGACCCCGCTCGACCCCGAGATCGCCGTCGGGCTGCTGGACTGCGTCTCCGGCTGCGTGACGATCGCGGACGTCGACTGGACGACGTTCGTCCCGGCCATGACCGCACTGCGCCGCTCCTCCCTGTGGGAGCACATCGCCCCCGCCGGCACACTGCCGGCCGCCGCCACCCCGGCCGAGGGCGGTCTGCGTGAACGCCTCGCGGGCGCGTCCGCCGCCGCCCGCCGGTCGACGGTGACCGAGCTGGTGCGCGGCCAGGTCGCCGCCGTCCTCGGCTTTGCCGAGGGCTCCGCCGTCGGCCTGTCCACGGCGTTCCGCGACCTCGGCGTGGACTCCCTGATGGCGGTCGAACTCCGCAACGGCCTCACGGCCGTGACCGGCCTGAAGCTGCCCGCGACCGTCGTCTTCGACTACCCCTCGGCCGCGGCGCTGACCGACTTCGTGCTGGGCCGCCTTTTCGGCGACGACGACACGGCCCCGTCCGGCCTGCCGGACGCCGCCCCCGCCGCCACCTCCGACGACCCGGTGGTCGTCGTCGGCATGGGCTGCCGCTTTCCCGGTGGCGTGGACACGCCGGAGAGCCTGTGGGCCCTGCTGGCCGACGGCGTCGACGCGATGGGCCCCTTCCCCGCCGACCGTGGCTGGGAAGCCCTGAAGGACCGCCTGCTCGGCGACTTCGCCCCCGTGGGCGGCTTCCTCGACGGCGCCGCCGACTTCGATGCTGCACTGTTCGGCATCTCCCCCCGCGAGGCCCTGGCCATGGACCCGCAGCAGCGCATGCTGCTCGAGGTCGCCTGGGAGGCGCTGGAGCGCACCGGCGTCGGACCGCTCTCGCTGCGCGGGCAGCAGGTCGGCGTGTTCGCCGGTACCAACGGCCAGGACTACCCGGCCATGCTCACCCTGTCGGGCGAGACCGCCGACGGCTACGGCAGCACCGGCAGCGCGGGCAGCGTGCTCTCCGGCCGGGTGTCGTACGCGCTCGGACTCGAAGGCCCCGCCGTCACGATCGACACCGCGTGCTCGTCGTCGCTGGTGGCCCTGCACCTGGCGGCGCAGTCCCTCCAGTCCGGTGAGTGCGCGCTCGCCCTCGCGGGCGGCGTCACCGTCATGTCCACTCCCGGTGCCTTCATCGAGTTCTCGCAGCAGGGCGGGCTGTCCGGTGACGGCCGGTGCAAGGCGTTCTCCGACGACGCCGACGGCACCGGCTGGGGCGAGGGCGCCGGTGTGCTGGTGCTGGAACGCCTCTCCGACGCGCGCCGGAACGGCCACCGCGTGCTGGCCGTCGTCAAGGGCACCGCCATGAACCAGGACGGCGCGTCCAACGGCCTGACCGCGCCGAACGGGCCGTCGCAGCAGCGGGTCATCCGCCAGGCGCTGGCCCATGCCGGGCTGACGCCGTCCGAGGTGGACGCCGTCGAGGCGCACGGCACCGGCACCTCGCTGGGCGACCCGATCGAGGCCCACGCCCTGCTCGCCACGTACGGGCAGGACCGGGACGCGGACCGTCCGCTGTGGCTGGGGTCGATCAAGTCCAACATCGGCCACACGCAGGCCGCGGCGGGCGTCGCGGGCGTGATGAAGATGATCCTCGCCCTCCAGCACCGCGCCCTGCCCCGGACTCTGCACGTGGGCGACCCGTCGTCGCACGTGGACTGGACCGAGGGAGCCGTCGAACTGCTCACGGAGGCGCGGGAATGGCCGCGCACGGACACCGCACGGCGCGCGGGCGTCTCGGCGTTCGGTGTCAGCGGCACCAACGCCCACGTGATCCTCGAAGAGGCTCCCGAGGCGGTCCGGCCCTCCGCCGGGGCCGACGGCGACGCGTCACCGGACGTGCTGCCGGCCCTACCCTGGCTGCTGTCGTCGAAGACTGCCCCGGGCCTGGCCGCCCAGGCGGCCCGGCTGCGGTCCTCCGTCGCGGACCTCACCGCCTGCGACGTCGCGCTGTCCCTGGCGACGACGCGCTCGGGCCTGGAGCACCGCGCGGTGGTGCTCGGCGCGGATACCGATGAACTGCTGGACGGCCTGGGCGCCTTGGCCGCCGATGAGCGGTCGCCCTCCGTGGTGTCCGGGCAGACCGGTGACGGCCCGACCGGTTTCGTGTTCTCCGGCCAGGGTGGTCAGCGTGCCGGCATGGGCCGTGAACTGGCCGCGGCCTTCCCGGTGTTCGCCTCCGCCCTGGACGAGGTGTGCGCGGGCTTCGACGGGCTGCTGGACCGTCCGCTGCGTGAAGTGATGTTCGACGACGGCGACGGTGTGCTGCGGCAGACGGGCTGGGCGCAGCCCGCGCTGTTCGCGGTCGAGGTGGCGCTGTTCCGCCTGCTGGAGTCGTGGGGGGTGAAGCCCGACTACCTCGCCGGGCACTCCGTTGGCGAGCTGGCAGCCGCGCACGCGGCCGGGGTGTTGTCGCTGACGGACGCGTGCACGCTGGTCGCCGCCCGTGCGTCGCTGATGCAGGCGCTGCCGGAGGGCGGCGCCATGTGGGCGGTGCGCGCCACGCCTGAGGAGGTCGAACCGCACCTGGTGGAGGGCGTGTCGATCGCCGCGGTCAACGCGCCCGGCCAGGTCGTGGTCTCCGGCGCCCGCGAGGCCGTCGGTCAGGTCGCGGCCGTGCTGGGGGAGGGGCGGCAGTCGCGGTGGCTGGAGGTCAGCCACGCCTTCCACTCCGTCCTGATGGACCCGATGCTGGAAGACTTCCGGCAGGTCGCCGCAGGTATCCGGTACGACCGTCCGGAACTTCCCCTCGTCTCCACCCTCACCGGCGAGCCGGTCGAGGAGTTCACCGCCGACTACTGGGTCGACCAGGTGCGCGGCACCGTCCGCTTCGCCGACGCGGTCGCACGCCTCGCGGAACTCGGCGTCGCCCGCTTCGTCGAACTCGGCCCGGACGCGAGCCTGGTCGGTGCCGTCGAGGAGACCTGCGCGGACGGCGTGCTCGCCGTCCCGCTGCTGCGCCGCGACCGACCGGAGCCGCTGACCGCCGTCACGAGCCTCGCCCGCCTCTGGGCGCACGGCGGCACCGTCGACTGGGCGGCGTTCCTCGCCCCCACCGGCGCCCGGGTCGTCGACCTGCCCACCTACGCCTTCCAGCGGCAGCGCTACTGGCCGCACGCCGACCGCCTCTCCGCGGAAGCGGCCGGTGCCGACCGGACCTCCGACGCGGCGTTCTGGGACGTGGTCGCGGGCGGCGACCTGGAGACCTTCCGTACCACCCTCGGTGTCGAGGCGGACGCCCCGCTGTCCGCCGTGCTGTCCGCACTGGAGGGGTGGCAGGAGCGGCAGGACGGCCTCGCCGCCGTCGACAGCCTCAGCCACCGCGTCTCCTGGACGCCCGCCGGCCCGGTCACGGGCGCCCCGGCGACCGGGAACTGGCTGGTCGTCGAGTCGGCGGACGCCCCGGAGCCCTGGGCGGACGCCCTGACCGAAGAGCTGACCGGACGCGGCGCGGACGTGACCCGCCTGCGGCTCGCCACCGCCGACCTCGACCGGGCGGCGCTCACCGAACGGTTGAGGCAGTCCGCCTGCGGCCGCATCGTGTCGTTCCTGGCGCAGGACGAGAGCGACCACCCCGCCCGGCCCGGCGTCCCATCCGGTCTGGCGGCCACCACCGTCCTCCTCCAGTCCGTCGCGGACTCCGGCCTCGACGCACAGGTCTGGGCCGTGACATCCGGTGCGGTCTCCACCCGCCCCGACGACGCGCTCACCCACCCCGTCCGCGCCGCCGTGTGGGGCCTGGGACGGGTGGCGGCGCTCGAACTGCCGGACCGCTGGGGCGGTCTGGTGGACCTCCCGCAGCGGCCGGAGCGGCGCCTCACCGCCTCGCTCGCCGACGTGCTCACCGGCGGGGCCGGAGACGAGGACCAGCTCGCGCTGCGCGGCGGCGCCGTACTCGGGCGCCGCCTCGTCCCCGCGCGGACGACCGCCCGCGCGGACGTCGACGCGTCGTGGACGCCGTCCGGCACCGTGCTGGTCACCGGCGGCACCGGCGCCCTGGGCGCCCGGGTCGCCCGCTGGGCCGTCACCCGGGGCGCCCGGCACGTGGCCCTGCTCAGCCGCCGTGGCGCCGACGCGCCGCACGCGGCCGAACTCGCCGCCGAACTGGAGGCGCAGGGCGCCACCGTCACCTTCGCCGCCTGCGACATCGCCGACCGGGACGCCGTCGAAGCCGCCCTGGAACACATCGAGTCCCAGGGCCCGGCGGTCCGCTCCGTCTTCCACACGGCGGGGCTCGCCCAGGCCGTGCCGCTGCTCGACTCGGGCCTCGACGACCTGGCGTCGGTGACCCTCGCCAAGACCGCCGGCGCCGCCCACCTCGACGCCCTGCTCGCCGACCGCGAACTGGACGCCTTCGTCCTCTACTCCTCCATCGCGAGCACCTGGGGGAGCGGCACGCAGAGCGGGTACGCCGCCGCCAACGCGTACCTGGACGCCCTCGCCGCGCACCGCCGTTCCCTCGGCCGTACGGCGACGTCCGTCGCCTGGGGGCCGTGGCGCGGCGGCGGCATGGCCGCGCAGGAGGGCGCCGAGGATCACCTGCGCAAGCGGGGCCTGCCCGCCCTCGACCCCGACCTGGCCATGGCGGCGCTGCACCGCGCCCTCCTCGGCGACGAACCCTGCGTCGCTGTCGCGGACATCGACTGGGACCGCTTCCTCCCGACCTTCACCGTCCGCCGCCCCAGCGTGCTCTTCGACGCGTTCGCCCCTGCCCCGGAACAGCCCGCGGGGCGGAGCCGCGAGGGCGGCGACGCCGCCCTGCGGGAGCGGCTGCGCCCGCTGAACGCGCAGGACCGGCGCCGTCACCTGCTGGAACTCGTCCGCACCGAGGCGGCGGCGGCCCTGGGCCACACCGACCTCGCGGCCATCGCACCGGAACGTGCCTTCCGCGACCTGGGGTTCGACTCGCTCACGGCCGTCGAGTTCCGCGACCGGCTGCAGGCGGCGACCGGCCTGTCCCTCGCGGCGACGCTGGTCTTCGACCAGCCGACCGCCGCTGTGCTCACCGACTTCCTCGTCGACGAACTGATGGGCACGGACCGGCGGGACGCGCTGCCCGCACACACCCGTGAACCGCTGGACGAGCCCGTCGCCGTGGTCGCCATGAGCTGCCGTTTCCCCGGCGGCGCCACGGACCCGGAGGCGCTGTGGCGTCTCCTCGCCGACGGCTCCGACGCCATCACCGCCTTCCCCGCCGACCGTGGCTGGGAGCTGGACGGCCTCGACCCCGCGGAGACGGGCGGGCTCGGCACCCGCTTCGCCCGTGCGGGCGGATTCGTCGACGGCGCCGCCGAGTTCGACGCCGGTTTCTTCGGCATCTCGCCGCGCGAGGCGCTGGCGATGGACCCGCAGCAGCGGCTGCTGCTGGAGACCGCCTGGGAGGCCCTGGAGCGCGGCGGGATCGCCCCCATGTCGCTGAAGGGCGACCGGGTCGGCGTGTTCGTCGGCGCCGGAACCTCCGGCTACCTCAGCAACGTGCACGAGGTGCCCGAGGGCGTCGGCGGCCACCTCATCACCGGCAACTCGGGCAGCGTCCTGTCCGGGCGTGTGGCATACGCGCTGGGGCTGGAAGGCCCGGCCGTCACCGTCGACACGGCCTGCTCCTCCTCCCTGGTCGCGCTGCACCTGGCCGCGAACGCGCTGCGGTCGGGCGAGTGCTCGCTCGCCCTCGCCGGCGGCGTCACCGTCATCGCCAGCCCGGACGCCTTCATCGACTTCGCCCAGCAGGGCGGCCTCGCCAAGGACGGCCGCTGCAAACCGTTCTCCGACGACGCCGACGGCACCGGCTGGGGCGAGGGCGCGGGCCTGCTGCTCGTCGAACGCCTCTCCGACGCCCGGCGCAACGGCCACCCGGTGCTCGCCGTCATCCGCGGTTCCGCCGTCAACCAGGACGGCGCGTCCAACGGCCTGACCGCGCCGAACGGGCCGTCGCAGCAGCGCGTCATCCGGCAGGCCCTCGCCGAGGCCGGGCTCGCGCCCCACGACGTGGACGCCGTCGAGGCGCACGGCACCGGCACCTCGCTCGGCGACCCGATCGAGGCCCAGGCCCTGCTGGCCACCTACGGCCGCGACCGGGACGCCGCGCGTCCGCTGTGGCTCGGGTCGGTCAAGTCCAACCTCGGGCACACCCAGGCCGCGGCGGGCGTCGCCGGCCTGATGAAGATGGTCCTGGCCCTCCAGCACGAGACGCTGCCGAAGTCCCTGCACGTCGGCGAGCCCTCGACGCACGTGGACTGGTCGGCCGGAGCCGTCGAACTCCTCGCGGAAGCCCGCGCCTGGCCGCGTACGGGCACCGTCCGGCGTGCGGGCGTCTCCGCCTTCGGGGTCAGCGGCACCAACGCGCACGTCATCCTCGAAGAGGCCCCCGAGGAGGCGGCCGAGGACGACACGGCGGGCACCGCGACACCCCTCCCCGTCCTGCCGTGGGTGCTGTCCGCCCGCGCTCCGGAGGCGCTCGCCGACCAGGCCGGACGGCTGCTCGACGGCACGGACGCCCTGTGCGCGGGCGACGTGGCCCTGTCCCTGGCCACCACCCGCACCGCCCTCGAACAGCGCGCGGCCGTGCTCGGCGCGGACGAGGCCGAACTCCGCGCGGGCCTGACGGCGCTGGCCGCCGGAGAGGGCGCCGCCGGCCTGGTCCAGGGCGTCGTGGACGGCGGCCTGACCGCCTTCGTGTTCTCCGGCCAGGGCGGTCAGCGCGCTGGCATGGGCCGTGAACTGGCCGCGGCCTTCCCGGCGTTCGCCACCGCGCTGGATGAGGTCTGCACGGAGTTCGACGGGCTGCGCGAGGTGATGTTCACCGACCCGGACGGTGTGCTGAAGCAGACCGGCTGGGCACAGCCCGCGCTGTTCGCCGTCGAGGTCGCCCTCTTCCGCCTGCTGGAGTCCTGGGGCGTACGGCCGGACCACCTCGTCGGCCACTCCGTCGGCGAACTCGCCGCCGCGCACGTCGCAGGCGTCCTGTCGCTGCCGGACGCCTGCACGCTGGTCGAGGCCCGCGCGTCGCTGATGCAGGCGCTGCCCGACGGCGGCGCGATGTGGGCCGTCCGGGCCACCCCGGCAGACGTGCAGCCGCACCTCGTCGAAGGCGTGTCCATCGCCGCCGTGAACGCCCCCGGCCAGGTCGTCGTCTCCGGCGCCCGCGAGAACGTCGAACAGGTCGCCGCGGCGCTCGCCGACCGTGACGGACGGTGGCTGGAGGTCAGCCACGCCTTCCACTCGGTCCTGATGGACCCGATGCTGGAGGACTTCCGGCAGGTCGCCGCCCGCCTCACCTACGACCACCCCACGATCCCCCTCGTCTCCACCCTCACCGGCGAGGCGGTCGAGGAGTTCACCGCCGACTACTGGGTCGACCAGGTGCGCGGCACCGTTCGCTTCGCCGACGCCGCCGCACGGCTCGCCGCGCTCGGCACGACCCGGTTCCTGGAGGTCGGACCCGACGCGAGCCTGGTCGCCGCCGTCACCGAGACCTGCGGCGACGACGTGCAGGCCGGATCGCTGCTGCGCCGCGACCGGTCCGAGCCGCAGACGACCGTCACCGCCCTCGCCCGCCTCTGGACGCACGGCGGCACCGTCGACTGGAAGGCGTTCCACGCCCCCGCCCGCGCCCGCACCGTGGGCCTGCCCACCTACCCCTTCCAGCGGCGCCGCTACTGGCTGGAGGGCGGCAGCGGCCCGCTGCACGTCGGCGCCATCGGCGCCGACCCCGTCCAGCACCCGCTGCTCGGCGCGGCGGTGGAACTCTCCGACGGCGGCGGCCATGTCCTCACCGGCCGCCTCTCCACCAGCGCCCAGCCCTGGCTCGCCGGTCACCGCGTCGCCGACGAGGCCGTGTTCCCCGGTACCGGCTACGTCGAACTGGCCGTCGCCGCGGGCGACCAGCTCGGCTGCGCGCGCATCGAGGAACTCCTCCTCGAAGCCCCCCTCGTCCTCCCCGCGGACGGCGCCGTCCGGCTCCAGGTGGTCGTCGACCCGGCCGACGACCACGGCGCACGCGCGTTCACCATCTCCTCCCGTCCCGAAGGTGCCCCGGCCTGGTCCCGGCACGCCCGCGGCACGCTCGCCGGCGCTGGCGGCCGTACGCACGACACGCTCGCGGCCTGGCCGCCGCGTGGCGCCGAGCCCGTGGACATCACCGGCCACTACGCGCTGCGCGCGGAGAACGGCTTCGGCTACGGCGGGATCTTCCAGGGCCTCACCGCCGTGTGGCGGCGCGACGACGCCCTCTTCGCCGAGGTCGCCCTGGCCGACGAACACCGCGGCGAGGTCGACCGGTTCGGCCTGCACCCTGCCGTCCTCGACGCCGCGCTGCAGACCCTGTCCTACGACTCCCGCGCGGCCGGCCGCGCCATGCTGCCGTTCTGCTGGAACGACGTGACGCTGCACGCCACCGGAGCGTCGCTGCTGCGCGTCGCGGTCACCCCGTCCGGCGCCGACGGCTACGCCGTGACCGTCGCCGACACCTCTGGCGAAGTGGTCCTCACCGCCGACGCCCTGACGCTGCGGCCCTTCACCGCCGCACAGCTCACCGCTGGCCTGAAGGCCCCGCAGGAGAACGACGCCCCCCGCCCGTCCCGCACCCCGTCCCGCCGCAAGGCGGCCGCCGCGGTGTCCGGCGGCGGCAATGCGCTCCGCACCCGCCTGGAGGCGCTGCCGGCCGACGAGCAGCGGGCCGCGCTGATGGAGATCGTCGGCCGCCGCGCCGCGATCGTCCTCGAACAGCCGACCGGGCAGACCCTCGGCGAACATCTGCCGTTCCGCGACCTCGGGTTCACCTCGCTCACCGCCGTCGAACTGCGGGAGGCGCTGTCCGAGGAGACCGGGCTCAAGCTGCCGGCCACCCTCGTCTTCGACTACCCCACGCCCCGCACCCTCGTCGACCACCTGCTCGAGCAGGTGCTGGGCGGTGGCCCGGACTCCGCCGACGCCGCGCCGCAGGGCCGCTCGGCGGTCCTCGCCGACGACCCCATCGCCATCATCGGCATGAGCTGCCGCTACCCGGGCGGCGTGCAGAACGCCCAGGAGCTGTGGGACCTGGTGGCCACCGGCACCGACGCCGTGTCCGGCTTCCCCACCGACCGCGGCTGGGACCTCGACGCCCTCTACGACCCGGACCCCGACAACCCCGGCACCTGCTACGTGCACGAGGGCGGATTCCTGCACGACGCCAGCCGCTTCGACGCCACCTTCTTCGGCATCAGCCCGCGTGAGGCCGTCGCCATGGACCCGCAGCAGCGACTGCTGCTGGAGACGTCCTGGGAAGCCATGGAACACGCCGGGCTCGACGCGAACGGGCTGCGCGGAAGCAGGACCGGCGTCTTCGCCGGTGTCACCTACCAGGACTACGGCGGCCTGCTCAACGCGGCGATCGACGACTTCAGCGGCTTCCTCGGCACCGGCAACTCGCCGAGCGTGCTCTCCGGCCGGGTCGCGTACTCCTTCGGCCTCGAAGGCCCCGCCCTGACCATCGACACCGCCTGCTCCTCGTCGCTGGTCGCCCTGCACTCCGCGTGCCAGGCGCTGCGCGAGGGCGACTGCTCCATGGCGCTCGCGGGCGGCGTCACCGTCATGTCGACGCCCATCTCGCTCGTCGAGTTCAGCCGCCAGCGGGCCCTCGCCAAGGACGGTCGCTGCAAGCCGTTCTCCGAGGACGCCGACGGCGCCAGCTGGGCCGAGGGCGCGGGCATGCTGCTGCTGGAACGCCTCTCCGACGCCCGAAAGAACGGCCACCGCGTGCTCGCCGTCGTCAAGGGCGGCGCGGTCAACCAGGACGGCGCGTCCAACGGCCTGACCGCGCCGAACGGCCCCTCCCAGCAGCGTGTCATCCGCCACGCCCTCGCCAACGCCGGCCTCCAGCCGTCCGACATCGACGTCGTGGAGGCACACGGCACCGGCACCTCGCTCGGCGACCCGATCGAGGCGCAGGCCGTCCTCGCCACCTACGGCCAGGACCGGCCCGAGGGGCGGCCGCTGTGGCTCGGCTCCATCAAGTCCAACATCGGGCACGGCCAGGCCGCGGCGGGTGTCGCGGGCGTCATCAAGATGGTGTCGGCGATGCGGCACGGCGTCATGCCCAAATCGCTGCACGTCGGCGAGCCCACCTCGCACGTCGACTGGTCCGACGGCGACGTGGAACTGCTGGCCGAGGCGCGGGAATGGCCCGAGACCGGCCGTCCGCGCCGGGCAGGCGTCTCCGCGTTCGGCATGAGCGGCACCAACGCGCACGTGATCCTTGAGCAGGCACCGGCGGACGACCCCGTCGCACCGGCCGCCGACACGGAGCCGGGCGAAGCACCGGCCGCCGTGCCGTGGCTGGTCTCCGCCCGCAGCGACGCCGCACTCAAGGGTCAGGCGGCGGCGTTGGTGCCGTTGGCGGGTGGTGACCTCGACCGTGCCGCGGTGGGCTGGTCCCTGGCCACCGCACGGTCCCGGTTCGAGCACCGTGCGGTGGTGACGGGTGATTTCGGGGCGGGGCTTGCGGCTCTGGCGGGGGGTGAGCCTGCGGACAATGTGGTGGCGGGTGTGTCGGGGCCTGTGGGGCGGACGGCGTTTGTGTTTCCGGGTCAGGGTGCGCAGTGGGTCGGTATGGGTGCCGCTCTGCTGGATGCTTCGCCGGTGTTCGCTGGGTCGGTTGCTGCGTGTGAGGCGGCGATGTCGGGGTATGTGGACTGGTCGCTGGCGGCTGTGTTGCGGGGTGAGGAGGGGGCGCCGTCGCTGGAGCGGGTGGATGTGGTGCAGCCTGCGTCGTTTGCGGTGATGGTGTCTGTTGCGGCGTTGTGGCGGTCTTTTGGTGTGGAGCCGCAGGCGGTGATCGGGCATTCGCAGGGTGAGATCGCTGCTGCGTGTGTGGCGGGGATTTTGTCGCTGGAGGATGCGGCGCGGGTGGTGTGTCTGCGGAGCAGGGCGATCGCGGAGGTCGCGGGCTCGGGTGGCATGGCGTCCGTTGCTGTGTCGGTGGAGCGGGCGGAGGAGTTGATTGCTCGGTTCGAGGGCCGTGTCTCGGTGGCTGCGGTCAACGGGCCTTCGCAGGTGGTGGTTTCGGGCGAGGCTGCGGCTCTGGATGAGCTGGGTGCGGTCTGTGAGCGTGAAGAGGTGCGGTTCCGCCGGGTGGCGGTGGACTATGCGTCGCATTCGGTGGCGATGGAGGAGCTGCGCGAGACCCTGGCGACTGCCTTGGCCGGTGTGACGCCGCAGGCGGGCAGTGTGCCGTTGATGTCGACGGTGTCGGCGGAGGTGGTGGATCCGCTCAGCATGGATGCGGGGTACTGGTTCACGAATCTGCGGCAGCGGGTTCGGTTCTCCGAGGGTGTGGCGAAGTTGGCCTCGGAGGGTTTTGGTGTGTTCGCGGAGATGTCGTCGCATCCGGTGATGACCTCGGCGGTCGAGGCGACGGTGGACGCCATGGGTGGTGAACCCGTTGTGGTGACGGGGTCGTTGCGTCGTGAGGACGGTGGTCTGGACCGGTTCCTCGCCGGGCTCGCCGCGATCTGGGTGCGTGGGGCGCATGTGGACTGGTCGGTTGCCTTCGGCGACACTCCGCCGCCGACCGTTGACCTGCCCACCTACGCCTTCCAGCGCCAGTCGTACTGGCCGACGTTCGCCACGAGGGAGGACGTCTCCGGCTCCGAGGGCGGCGGTAGCGTCGTGGACGCCGAGTTCTGGGCCGCCGTCCAGCGCGGCGACGCCGCAGCGCTCGCGACGGCGCTCGACACCGACACCTCCGTCCTCGATCCGCTGATGCCGGCCCTCGCGGGCTGGCACCGGCAGCAGCAGGAGCAGAACACCACCGACGGCTGGCGCTACCGCGTCTCCTGGACGCCGCTCTCCCCCGAGGGCACTGCTCTCGCCACGGGTGCCTGGCTCGTCGTCACCACCGACGACGACGGCGACACCCCCGACGCATGGGCCGAGGCCGTGGCCGGTGAACTCGCCGCGCGTGGCGGGACCCCGCACCGCCTCCACCTGGACGACCGCCACCTCGACCGGGCCGCGCTGGCTCAGGTCCTGGGGGAGTACGGCGAACTCGCGGGCGTCGTCTCGCTACTGGCCCTGGACGGCCGCGACGCGGCCGGACACCCGGGCCTGCCCCTCGGCACCGGCCTGACCTCCGTGCTGCTCCAGGCGCTCGGCGACGCCGGGCTGACCGCGCCCGTGTGGACGCTGACCAGCGGCGCCGTCTCCGTCGCCCGCTGGGACGCCGTCACCGCGCCCGCTCAGGCCGCCGTCTGGGGCCTCGGACGCGTCGCCGCGCTGGAGCACCCGGACCGCTGGGGCGGCCTGGTCGACGTGTCCGGCACGCCCGACGCACGTGCCGCCCGACGGCTCGTCGACGCCGTCGCCGCAGGCGACGAGGACCAGGTCGCGCTGCGCGCGTCCGGTCTCTTCGGCCGCCGCCTGGTGCGCGCACCGCGCCCGGCAGGCGCGGACGCGCAGTGGACGCCGTCCGGCACCGTCCTCATCACGGGCGGTACGGGTGCCCTGGGCGCCCGGGTCGCACGCTGGGCCGTCGGCAACGGCGCCGCCCACGTGGTGCTGACCAGCCGTCGCGGGCCCGCCGCACCCGGCGCAGACGACCTGCGCCGTGAACTGGAGGAGGGCGGCGCCGCCGTCACCGTCGCGGCCTGCGACACCGCCGACCGCGCGCAGGTCGCTGCCGTCCTGGCCGCGATCCCGGCCGACCGGCCGCTCACCGCCGTGGTCCACGCGGCCGGTGTGCTGGACGACGGCATCCTCGACGCGCTCACTCCCGACCGCATCGCCGGCGTCATGGCACCCAAGGCCGGGGCCGCGCTGATCCTGGACGAGCTGACCGCGGACCTGGACTTGGACGCGTTCGTTCTGTTCGCCTCCACCGCTGGCATCTGGGGCGGTCCCGGACAGGCCAACTACGCCGCGGCCAACGCCGTACTGGACGCGGTCGCTGAACACCGCCGCGCCCGCGGCCGTGCCGCGACCTCCCTCGCCTGGGGCCCGTGGGCCGACGCGGGCATGGCCGACAGCGCAGCTGTCGAGGCACGGCAGCGCAAGGGCGGCGTGTACTCCCTCGCGCCCGACTCCGCGATGACGGTGCTGCAGCAGACCGTCGCCGACGGCGACCCGACGCTGACCGTCGCCGGCATCGACTGGGAGAAGTACGCGCCCGCGTTCACCGCGACCCGCCGCAGCGTGCTGCTCGACCAGATCCCCGAAGCGCGCAAGGCTCTGGACGCCGTCGCCGACGACGGGACGCCCGGCACACCCGACGGGCTCGCCTCCCACCTGGCCGGACTCTCCGAGGCGGAGCGGGACCGCGAACTCCTGGACCTGGTGCGCAAGCACGTGGTGGGAGTGCTCGGCTTCGCCTCCCCGTCCGACGTCGAGTCCAGTGCCGTGTTCTCCGCCATCGGCTTCGACTCGCTGACCGCGGTCGACCTGCGCAACAGGCTCGGCATGGTCACCGGCCTCCGCCTCCCGGCGACGCTGATCTTCGACTTCCCGACGCCGCAGGCGCTGATGCGTCACCTGCGCACGGAACTGGTCGGCTCCTCCGCCGAACAGCTCCCCGCGACCACCACGGCCGCGCCCGTCGCCGAAGCGGCCGGGACCGGCGACGACCCGATCGCCATCGTCGGCATGAGCTGCCGCCTCCCCGGCGGCGTCGGCTCGCCGGAGGCGTTCTGGCGGCTGCTGTCCGAAGGTGTCGACGCCATCTCCGACTTCCCCGCCGAACGTGGCTGGGACGTCGAGGGCGTCTACAGCGACGACAAGGACAAGGCCGGCACCACCTACACCCGGCACGGAGGATTCGTCGACGGCATCGCCGACTTCGACTCCACCCTGTTCGGCGTCAACCCGCGCGAGGCGCTGTCCATGGACCCGCAGCAGCGCCTGCTGCTGGAGGCCGTGTGGGAGGCAGCCGAGCGCTCCGGCATCGACCCGCTGTCCCTGGCAGGCAGCCGCACCGGCATGTTCGCCGGCAGCAACGGCTCCGACTACGGCGGCCTGCTCCTGGCCCAGCCGCAGGGCGCGGACGGCTACTTCATGACCGGCAACGCCGCCAGCGTGCTGTCCGGACGCATCGCCTACAGCCTCGGGCTGGAGGGCCCGGCGGTCACCGTCGACACGGCCTGCTCCTCCTCCCTGGTCGCCCTGCACCTGGCGGCGCAGGCGCTCCGCGCCGACGAGTGCTCGCTCGCGCTGGCCAGCGGCGTCACGCTCATCTCCACCCCGTCGCCGTTCGTGCAGTTCAGCCGCCAGCACGGCCTCGCCGTCGACGGCCGCTGCAAGGCGTTCTCCGACGACGCCGACGGCACCGGATGGGCCGAGGGCGTGGGCGTGCTGGTGCTGGAACGCCTCTCCGACGCCCGCCGCAACGGCCACACCGTGCTCGCCCTCGTCACCGGCTCCGCCACCAACCAGGACGGCGCGTCCAACGGACTGACCGCGCCCAACGGCCCCTCCCAGCAGCGGGTCATCCGGCAGGCCCTCGCGACTGCCGGGCTCACGCCCGCCGACGTCGACGCCGTCGAGGCGCACGGCACCGGCACCTCGCTCGGCGACCCGATCGAGGCGCAGGCCCTCCTCGCCACCTACGGGCAGGGCCGGGACGCCGGCACGCCGCTGTGGCTCGGCTCGGTGAAGTCCAACCTCGGTCACACGCAGGCCGCGGCGGGTGTCGCGGGCGTCATGAAGATGGTGCTCGCCATGCGGCACGAAGTGCTGCCGAAGTCCCTGCACATCTCCGCACCGTCCAGCCACATCGACTGGTCGGCGGGCGCCGTGGAACTCCTCGCGGAGTCCCGCCCGTGGGAGCGCACCGACAGGCCGCGACGCGCCGGTGTCTCCTCGTTCGGGATCAGCGGCACCAACGCCCACGTCATCATCGAGGAGGCCCCGGCAGAGAGCACCGAGGAGGCCGCGGACCGCACCGGCACGCCGCTCCCCGTCCTGCCGTGGCCGGTTTCGGCCAAGACCGCCGTCGGACTCGCCGAACAGGCGGGCAGGCTGCTCGCCGGCCCGGCCGCCGACGGTTCCGGCGCCGACCCCCTCGACGTGGCCTTCTCCCTGGCCACCACGCGCGCGGCGCTCGACCACCGCGCGGTGGTCGTCGGCGGCGACACCGCCGCACTCCGCGCCGGACTGGAGGCGCTGACCACCGGCGAGAACGCCACCGGCCTGGTCCGTGACGCCGTCGCCGGCGAGGGTCTGACCGCGTTCGTGTTCTCCGGCCAGGGCGGCCAGCGCGCCGGAATGGGCCGCGAACTCAGCCAGGCGTTCCCCGTCTTCGACGACGCGCTGCACGAGGTCTGCGCCCACTTCGACGCCGTCCTCGACCGTCCGCTGCGCGAGGTGATGTTCGAGGACCCGGACGGCCTGCTGCGGCAGACGGGCTGGGCGCAGCCCGCGCTGTTCGCGGTCGAGGTGGCGCTGTTCCGCCTCGCCGAGTCCTGGGGCCTGCGCCCGGACTACCTCGCCGGCCACTCCGTCGGCGAGCTGGCCGCGGCACACGTCGCCGGCGTCCTCACCCTCCAGGACGCCTGCGCGCTGGTCACCGCCCGCGCCACGCTGATGCAGGCGCTGCCCGAGGGCGGCGCCATGTGGGCGGTGCGCGCCACCCCTGAGGAGGTCGAACCGCACCTGGTGGACGGCGCGTCGCTCGCCGCCTTGAACGCCCCCGGCCAGGTCGTCGTCTCCGGCGCCCGGGAAGCCGTCGAGCAGGTCGCCTCCGTCCTGGAGGAAGGGCGGCAGTCGCGGTGGCTGGAGGTCAGCCACGCCTTCCACTCCGTCCTGATGGACCCGATGCTGGACGACTTCCGCAAGGCCGCCGCCGGCATCACCATGGAACGCCCCCGCATCCCTGTCGTCTCGACCCTCACCGGCGAACCCGTACGGGAGTTCACCGCCGACTACTGGGTGGACCAGCTGCGCGGCACCGTCCGCTTCGCGGACGCCACGGCACGTCTCGCCGCCGAGGGCGTCACCCGGTTCGTCGAACTCGGCCCGGACGCCTCCCTCGTCGGCGCCGTGGAGGAGACCAGCGACGACGCGCTCGCCGTCGCCCTCCTGCGCCGCGACCGCTTCGAACCGGAGACCACCGTCACCGCCCTCGCCCGGCTGTGGGCGCACGGAGGCACGGTCGACTGGGCGGCGTTCTTCGCCCCCACCCCGGCCCGCGTCACCGGCCTGCCCACGTACGCTTTCCAGCACCGGTCGTTCTGGCCGGAACCGGCCGTGGCCCCGCGCGGCGACGTCACCGCCGCCGGGCTCAGCGACGCCGGGCACCCGCTGCTGGGCGCCGCGGTCACCCTCGCCGGCGACGGCGGAACCCTCTTCACCAGCCGGCTCAGCCTGCGCGACCACGCCTGGATCGCCGACCACGACGTCCTGGGCACGGTCCTCTTCCCCGGCACCGGTTTCCTGGAGCTGGCGCTGCGGGCGGCGGCCGAGGTCGGCTGCGATCAGGTCGAGGAACTCACCCTCGCCGCACCGCTGATGATGCCGCAGGACGGCGCTGTGCAGCTCCAGCTCGCCGTCGGCGCCCCCGACCCCTCCGGACTGCGCACCGTGCAGATCCACTCCCGGGCCGAAGGCGCCACGCCCGGCACCCCGTGGACGCTGCACGCCACCGGCACCCTCGGCGACGCCCCCGCGGCGGAGGAGCCGGACGGTCTCGCCGCCTGGCCGCCGCCCGGCGCCGAACCCCTCGACGTCTCCGGCTTCTACGACATGTACCTCCAGGGCGGCTTCACCTACGGCCCGTCCTTCCGGGGGCTCCGCCAGGCCTGGCGGGCCGGCGACGACGTGTACGCCGAGATCTCGCTGCCCGCCGAGTTCGACGCGGAGACTGCCCGCTACGGCATCCACCCGCCGCTGCTCGACGCGGCCGTGCAGGCGCTGACGTTCATCGCCCTCGACGGCAGCGGCGAGAGCAGGCTGCCGTTCTCCTGGTCCGGCGTCTCGCTGTACGCCTCCGGCGCGTCCGCGCTGCGCGTACGGCTGGCCCAGTCCGGCCCGGACGCGCTGAGCATGGACATCGCCGACGGCACCGGCCGCCCGGTCGCCGCTGTGGAGTCGCTGGCCATGCGGCAGGTCTCCGCCGCGCAGCTGCGCCCGGCCGGAAACGCCTACCCCGACGCGATGTTCCAGCTCGACTGGTCCCCGGCCCAGGTCGGCGGGGACGACGCGACCGACACCGCGGCCTGGGCCGTGCTCGGCGCCGACAGCCTCGGCCTGACCGACGCCCTCGGCGCCCGTCCCGTCGCGGACCTCGCCGACCTCGCCACGTCCGACGCCCCCGCCGTGGTGCTGGTGCCCTGCGTCGGCGTCACCGGGGACGACCCGGACCCGGACGCCATGGCCGACGCGGCACGGCGGCTGTCCCACGACGTGCTGGCAGTGCTCCAGCAGTGGCTCGCCGACAGCCGGTACGGGCGAAGCGAGCTGGTGTTCGTCACCCGCGGCGCCGTCGCCCCCGACGAAGCCGAAGGGCTCGCCGACCCGGCCGCCGCCACCGTGTGGGGCCTCGTACGGTCCGCGCAGACCGAGGAGCCCGGCCGGTTCCGGCTCGTCGACCTCGACGACGCCACCCGGGCCTCCGCCCTGCTGCCGGGTGTCCTGGCCTCCGACGAGACCCAGGTCGCGGTCCGCGGCGGCACGGTCCGCGCCGCCCGCCTGACGCGGCTGACCGGCGCCTCGGACGACGGAGCGCTGCTCCCGCCCGCCGACACCGGCACCTGGCGTCTGGACACCACCGGCCGCGGCTCGCTGGCCCACCTCACCCTCGCCCCCGACGACGCGCTGCGCGAGCCGCTCGCACCCGAGCAGGTACGGGTGTCCGTACGGGCCGCCGGCCTCAACTTCCGCGACGTGCTCAACGCCCTCGACATGTACCCCGGCGACCCCGGCCCGATGGGCGTCGAGGGAGCGGGCGTCATCACCGAGACCGGCTCCGGCGTCACCGGCTTCCGGCCGGGCGACCGCGTCCTGGGCATGTTCGGCAAGGCGTTCGGCCCGGTGTCCGTCGCCGACCATCGCATGATCGCGCGGATGCCGGACGACTGGTCATTCGAACAGGCCGCGTCCGCACCGATCGTGTTCCTCACCGCCTACTACGGCCTGGTCGAGCTCGCCAAGCTGCGGCCCGGCGAGTCGGTGCTGGTGCACGCCGCCGCGGGCGGCGTCGGCATGGCCGCCACCCAGATCGCACGCCACCTCGGCGCCGACGTGTTCGGCACCGCGAGCGCACCCAAGCAGGACACCCTGCGCGCCCAGGGCCTCGCCGACGACCACATCGCCTCCTCCCGCGACCTCGCCTTCGAGGACCGGTTCCGGGCCGTGGCCGAGGGCGGCCGTGTGGACGTCGTCCTCAACTCCCTCGCCGGGGAGTACGTCGACGCGTCGCTGCGCCTCCTCACCACCGGAGGCCGCTTCCTGGAGATGGGCAAGACCGACGTCCGCACGCCCGAGGCCGTCGCGGAGAGCCACCCTGGCGTCGGCTACCACGCCTTCGACCTCGTCGAGGCCGGTGCCGAACGCATCGGGGAGATGCTGGCCGAGGTGCTCCGCCTCATCGGCGAAGGGGCCCTCACCCCGCTGCCGACGAAGACCTGGGACGTCCGCCGCGCCCCCGAGGCGTACCGGTACGTGCAGCAGGCCAAGCACATCGGCAAGGTCGTGCTCACCATGCCGAAGCCGATCGACCCGGACGGGACCGTCCTGGTCACCGGTGGCACCGGCGGCCTCGGCCGCTACGTCGCCCGCCACCTGGTGCAGCAGCACGGCGTCCGTCACCTGCTGCTCACCAGCAGGCGCGGAGAGGCGGCCGACGGGGCGGCCGCGTTCCGCGACGAACTCGCCGCGCTCGGCGCCACCGTCACCCTCGACGCGTGCGACGCCGCCGACCGGGACGCGCTGCGTGCCACCCTGGGCCGCGTTCCCGCCGACCACCCGCTCACCGCCGTGGTGCACGTCGCCGGAGTCGTCGACGACGGCGTCCTCTCCGCCCTCGACCCCGGCCGTATGGACACCACCCTGCGGCCCAAGATGGACGCCGCGCTCAACCTGTACACCCTCACCCGCGACGCCGACCTGGCCGCCTTCGTGCTCTTCTCCGGAGCCGCCGGCACCTTCGGCGGCGCCGGACAGGGCAACTACGCCGCGGCCAATGCCTTCGTCGACGAGTTCGCCCGCTGGGCACGCCACCGCGGCACCCCCGCCGTGGCGCTGGCCTGGGGACCGTGGGTCGCCGACCGCGGCATGACCGGGCACCTCACCGAGACCGACTTCGCCCGCATGGCGCAGGCCGGCCTCCGGCCGCTCGGCGAACAGCAGGGCATGGCGCTGCTCGACTTCGCGCTCCGCGCCGACCGGGCCGCGGTGCTCCCCATGCGGTTCGACGCCGGCTCCGCCGCGGGCGGCGACGGCCCCGTGCCGCCGCTGCTGCGCGCCCTCGCCGGTACGTCCACCCGCCGCACGGCCGCCGCCTCCGCTCCCGCGGCGGCGCAGTCGGACACCGCGGACCTGCGCCGCACCCTGGGCGCACTGCCCGCCGACGAACGGGTCGACCACCTGGTGGACCTGGTCTGCGTCGAGGCCGCCGCCGTCCTCGGACACGGCTCGGCCGACGAGGTCGACCCCGAACAGGCCTTCAACGACGCGGGATTCGACTCCCTGACCGCCATCGAGCTGCGCAACCGGATGAACTCCCTCACCGGAAGCCGGCTCCCGGCCACGCTGATCTTCGACTACCCGACGCCCGTGGCGCTCGCCGAGTACGTGTGCGCCGTGCTCGACCCGGGCGACGGGGGCGGCGAGGGAACGGCCGGCCCGGCGGGCGAAGGGGCGGGTGCAGCGGCGACCGCGACGGACGCCTCCGCGCTCGACGAGATCGCCCGGCTGGAGAAGCTGCTCGACCGCCTGGCCGCGGGCGGCGGCGTGAACGGGGCGGTCGGGGAGCGCCTCGGCGCGCTGGCGGCCAAGTGGTCCGCGCACGCCACGCCGGCCACCACCGCCCCGGAGGCGGCGGACCACGGTGACGAGGACGACGAACTGGAATCGGCGACGGCCGACGAACTCTTCAAGCTGATCGACGGCGAGTTCGGCGGTACGTCTTGAGCGAGGACAAGGTTGTGGGCAACTCCGACGGCGAGCAGAAGCTGCTCGACTACCTCAAGAAGGTCACCGGCGACCTCCGGCAGGCGCACCGGCGGCTGCGCGACCTGGAGGCCGCGAACAACGAGCCCATCGCCGTCATCGGGATGAGCTGCCGCTTCCCCGGCGACGTGCGCACGCCGGAAGACCTGTGGCAGCTCCTCGCCGACGGCGGCGACGGCATGGGTGCCTTCCCCGTCGACCGCGGCTGGGACCTGGAAGCGCTCTACAACGCCGACCACACGCAGGCCGGCACCAGCTACACCCGGGTCGGCGGCTTCGTCCACGACGCCACCACCTTCGACGCCGGCTTCTTCGGGATGAGCCCCCGCGAGGCCATGGCCATGGACCCGCAGCAACGCATGCTGCTCCAGGCGTCCTGGGAGGCGTTCGAGCACGCGGGCATCGACCCGCACGGCCTGAAGAACACCGACACCGGCGTCTTCGTCGGCGCCGCCTCCACCGGCTACGGCACCCACCTCACCGCCCTCCCCGAGGGCGTCGAGGGCTACATGCTCACCGGCAACTCCATGGCCGTCGCCTCCGGCCGCATCGCCTACACGCTCGGGCTGAAGGGCCCGGCCGCCACCATCGACACCGCCTGTTCGTCGTCGCTGGTGGCCCTGCACATGGCCGTGCAGGCGCTGCGCTCAGGCGACTGCTCCCTCGCCCTCGTCGGCGGCGTCACCGTCATGTCGACGCCCGGCATGTTCCTGGAGTTCAGCCGCCAGCAGGGCCTCGCCACCGACGGCCGGTGCAAGGCGTTCTCCGACGACGCCGACGGCACCGGCTGGAGCGAGGGCGTCGGCCTGATCGTCCTCGGCAAGCTCTCCGACGCGCGCAAGCACGGCCACCGCGTGCTCGCCGTCGTCAAGGGCTCCGCCATCAACCAGGACGGCGCCTCCAACGGCCTCACCGTCCCCAACGGCCCCTCCCAGCAGGGCGTCATCACGCAGGCTCTGGCCGGCGCCGGGCTGAAGGCGTCCGAGGTGGACGCGGTCGAGGCGCACGGCACCGGTACGTCCCTGGGTGACCCGATCGAGGCGCAGGCGCTGCTCGCCACGTACGGGCAGGACCGGGAGGCGGACCGGCCGCTGTGGCTGGGGTCGGTGAAGTCCAACATCGGGCACACGCAGGCCGCGGCGGGCGTCGCGGGCGTGATGAAGATGATCCTCGCCCTCCAGCACGAACGGCTGCCGAAGTCCCTGTACGTCGGCACGCCCTCCACCCACGTCGACTGGTCGGCGGGCGCGGTGGAACTGCTCGCGGAGTCCCGCCCGTGGGCCCGTACCGACGAGCGCCCGCGGCGGGCCGGCGTGTCCTCGTTCGGCATCAGCGGCACCAACGCCCACGTGATCATCGAGGAGCCCCCGGCGGAGGAACCGGCCGAGCAGGACGGCGCCGCCGTCCCACCTCCGGTCGTTCCGTGGCTGCTCACCGCCAGGCAGCCCGAGGCCCTGCCCCGGCTCGCCGCACGTCTGCGCACCTCCCTCGCCGCCCGGCCGGACACCGCGCCCGCGGCCGTCGGCCGCACCCTGGCCACCCACCGCGCCGTGTTCGAACAGCGCGCCGTCGTGCTCGCGACCGACACGGACTCCGCACTCTCTCAACTCGACGCGCTCGCAGGGGACAAGCCGTCCCCGCACGTCGTCCGGGGGACCGCGGCACGCGGCGGCGGCCGTGCGCGCGGTCGTACGGCGTTCGTGTTCTCGGGGCAGGGTGGTCAGCGGGCGGGGATGGGGCGTGAACTCGCGGCTGTGTTTCCGGTGTTCGCGGAGGCGCTGGGGGAGGTGTGTGCGCATTTCGAGGGTCTGCGTGAGGTGATGTTCGAGGACGGCGAGGGTGTGCTGCGGCAGACGGGGTGGGCGCAGCCTGCGTTGTTCGCGGTGGAGGTGGCGCTGTTCCGTCTGGTGGAGTCGTGGGGGGTGAAGCCGGACTATCTGGTGGGTCATTCGGTGGGTGAGCTGGCGGCCGCCCATGTGGCGGGGGTGTTGTCGCTGGCGGATGCGTGTGTGCTGGTGAAGGCGCGGGCGTCGTTGATGCAGGCGCTGCCGGAGGGCGGCGCTATGTGGGCGGTGCGCGCGACCCCGGAGGAGGTCGAACCGCACCTGGTGGAGGGCGTGTCGGTCGCCGCGGTCAACGCCCCGGGTCAGGTCGTGGTCTCCGGTGCACGGGAGGCCGTGGAGCAGGTCGCGGCCGTGCTGGGGGAGGGGCGGCAGTCGCGGTGGCTGGAGGTCAGCCATGCCTTCCACTCCGTCCTGATGGACCCGATGCTGGAGGACTTCCGCCGCGCCGCCGCAGGCGTCACCTTCCACCCGGCGAAGACACCGCTCGTCTCCACCCTGACCGGGGAGCGGATACGGGAGTTCACCGCCGACTACTGGGTGGACCAGCTGCGCGGCACCGTCCGCTTCGCCGACGCCATGGCACGCCTCCGCGCCGACGGGGTCACCCGCTGCATCGAAGTGGGCCCGGACGCGAGCCTGGTCGGTGCGATCGGCGAGACCTGCGAGGACGACGTCCTCGCCGTGGCCGCCCTGCACCGCGACAAGCCGGAGGCACAGGCCATCCTCGCCGCCGTCTCCCTGCTCTGGACGCACGGCCTCCGCGTGGACTGGGACGCGTTCTTCGCACCGTCCGGCGCCCGGACCGTCGACCTGCCCACCTACCCCTTCGCCCGCGACCGCTACTGGATGGAGAATCCCGAAGGCGCGCAGCACACGTCCCGCGCCGTCGGTGACACGGCGGACGCGGAGCTGTGGAACGCGCTCGAGAACGCGGACGCCGAGTCGTTCGCGGCCGAACTGGGCCTCGGCGCCGAATCCTCCCTGCGCGAGACCCTGCCCGCCCTGTCCGCGTGGCAGAAGCAGCGCCGCGCACGCGCCGAGGTCGACCGCCTCCGCTACGAGATCACCTGGCAGTCGGTGGTCACCGAGGAGGCCGGGGACGTCTCCGGCGGCTGGCTGATCGTGCAGGCGCAGGGGCCGGAAGAGCCGTGGGCCGACGCCCTGGCCGACGCCCTCGCAGCCCGCGGAGCCCAGGTGAGCCGGCTGGACGTGGCCACCGGCACCACGTCGCGCGGTGAACTCGCAGACCGGCTCGGCGCGTTCGCGGACTGCGGACGCGTGGTGTCGTTTCTCGGCCAGGACGAGTCGGAGCAGCGAGGCCCGGCGTCCACCATGGTGCTGGTGCAGGCGCTCGCGGACGCCGGAAGCGACGCCCGCCTCTGGGCGGTGACCTCCGGCGCGGTCGCCGGCGGTCCCGGGGAGACGGTGACGCATCCGGTACGGGCCGGTGTCTGGGGCCTCGGCCGCGTGGTGGCGCTGGAGGAGCCCGACCGCTGGGGCGGGCTGGTGGACGTTCCCGACGTACCGGAGAAGGGCGCGGTCGGGCGTCTGGCGGAAGTGCTGGCCGGAGGTGCGGGAGAGGAGGACCAGCTCGCGGTGCGCGGCGGCGCGGTGCTGGGCCGCCGTCTGACGCCTGCCCGGCAGGCGGAGCCGGTGTGGGCGCCGTCGGGGACGGTGCTGGTCACAGGTGGTACGGGTGCGTTGGGCGCGCGGGTCGCCCGGTGGGTGCTGGAGCGTGGTGCCGAGGGTGTGGTGCTGGTCTCCCGCCGGGGCATGGACGCCCCCGGTGCGGCTGAGCTGCGCGATGAGCTGACGCCGCTGGGCGGCGTGGACGTCGTCGCCTGCGACGCGGGTTCCGCCGCCGAACTCGACGCCCTCTTCGTCCGGTTCGAGGTGTCGGCGGTCGTGCACTGCGCGGGCGTGCTGGACGACGGTGTGGTGGACGGTCTGACCGCCGACCGGCTCGCGGGCGTGTGGGCGGGGAAGGCGGGCGCGGCCTGGAATCTGCACCGTGCGGCCGAGGGCCGGGAGCTGGACGCGTTCGTGCTGTTCTCGTCCGCGGCCGGTGTGTGGGGCGGTGCCGGGCAGGGCTCGTACGCGGCCGCGAACGCGGCGCTGGACGCGCTGGCCGACCACCGCCGGGCCCGGGGTCTTCCGGCGGCGTCGGTGGCGTGGGGTCCGTGGGCGGAGGGCGGCATGGCCGCCGACGATGTGGTGCAGGCCCGTGCCGAGCGTGGCGGTCTGACCCCGCTCGACCCCGAGATCGCCGTCGGGCTGCTGGACTGCGTCTCCGGCTGCGTGACCGTCGCGGACGTCGACTGGACGACGTTCGTCCCGGCCATGACCGCACTGCGCCGCTCCTCCCTGTGGGAGCACATCGCCCCCGCCGGCACACTGCCGGCCGCCGCCACCCCGGCCGAGGGCGGTCTGCGTGAACGCCTCGCGGGCGCGTCCGCCGCCGCCCGCCGGTCGACGGTGACCGAGCTGGTGCGCGGCCAGGTCGCCGCCGTCCTCGGCTTCGCCGACCCCTCGGCCGTCGAACTCGGCGTGGCCTTCCGTGAGCTGGGATTCGACTCGCTCACCGCCGTCGAACTGCGTAACGCGCTGACCGCCGCGAGTGGCCTGAAGCTGCCCTCCACCCTCGTCTTCGACTACCCGACCGTGGAAGCTCTCGCCGGCCACCTCCTCGGTGAACTGTCCGGAGAGATCGCCGACTCCGCCGAGGCTCCGGTCACCGCCACCGTCGTCACGGGGGACGACCCCGTGGTCGTGGTGGGCATGGGCTGCCGCTTCCCGGGCGGTGTGGACTCCCCGGACGGCCTGTGGACCCTGCTTGCCGACGGTGTCGACGCCATGGGCCCCTTCCCGCTCGACCGCGGCTGGGAACTCGACCCGCACCTCGGCTCCGGCTTCGTCCCGGTCGGCGGCTTCCTCGACGGAGCCACCGACTTCGACGCCGGTCTGTTCGGCATCTCCCCGCGTGAGGCCCTGGCGATGGACCCGCAGCAGCGCGTGCTGCTGGAGGTGGCCTGGGACTCGCTCGAACGTGCCGGCATCGCCCCGCTGTCGCTGCGCGGCACGCCCGTCGGCGTGTTCGTCGGCACCAACGGCCAGGACTACGGCGCCCTTCTCGCTGCCTCCGCCGAATCCGTCGAGGGCTACGGCGCCACCGGCAACTCCGGCAGCGTGCTGTCCGGCCGCGTCAGCTACGTGCTCGGCCTCGAAGGACCCGCGGTCACCGTGGACACCGCGTGCTCCGCATCCCTGGTCGCGCTGCACCAGGCGGCCCACGCGCTGCGGTCCGGCGAGTGCTCACTGGCACTGGCGGGCGGCGTGACTGTGATGTCGACGCCGGGCGCGTTCGCCGAGTTCGCCGCCCAGAGCGGCCTCGCGGGCGACGGCCGGTGCAAGGCGTTCTCCGACGACGCCGACGGCACCGGATGGGCCGAGGGCGTGGGCGTGCTGGTGCTGGAACGCCTCTCCGACGCCCGCCGCAACGGTCACCACGTCCTGGCGACCGTGCGCGGCTCGGCGGTCAACCAGGACGGCGCGTCCAACGGTCTGACCGCCCCCAACGGGCCGTCCCAGCAGCGCGTCATCCGGCAGGCGCTCGCCCAGGCGGGCGTGCGGGCGTCCGAGGTGGACGCCGTCGAGGCGCACGGCACCGGTACGTCCCTGGGCGACCCGATCGAGGCACAGGCCCTCCTCGCCACGTACGGCAAGGACCGGGAGGCGGACCGTCCGCTGTGGCTGGGGTCGGTCAAGTCCAACCTCGGTCACACGCAGGCCGCGGCGGGCGTCGCGGGCGTGATGAAGATGATCCTCGCCCTCCAGCACGAACGGCTGCCGAAGTCCCTGCACATCGGCGAACCGTCGTCCCACGTGGACTGGTCGAGCGGCGCCGTACGGCTCCTCGCGGACGCCCGCGACTGGCCCGGCACGGACGGCCCCCGCCTCGCGGGCGTCTCGTCCTTCGGCGTCAGCGGCACCAACGCCCACGTGATCATCGAGGGCGCCCCCGTGACACCGGACGAGGCGGAGAGCGCGGCCGACGGTCCGGCCGCGGAACTGCCCGTCCTTCCGTGGCTGGTCTCCGCGAAGACCGCCGGGGGCGTGGCGTCCCAGGCCGCACGGTTGCTGTCGGCCGTCGAAGGACGGCCGGGAGCGGACGTGGGCCTGACGCTGGCCACGGCCCGCTCGGGCCTGGACCACCGCGCCGCCGTGATGGGTGAGGACGCGGCCGAACTGCGCCACGGCCTCGCCGCCCTGGCTGCGGGCGAACCCGCCGCCGGTCTCGTGTCCGGCCAGCCCGTGGACGGTCTCACCGGTTTCGTGTTCTCGGGGCAGGGTGGTCAGCGGGCGGGGATGGGGCGTGAGCTCTCCGAGGCGTTCCCGGTGTTCGCGGAGGCGCTGGACGAGGTGTGTGCGCATTTCGAGGGTCTGCGTGAGGTGATGTTCGAGGACGGCGACGGTGTGCTGCGGCAGACGGGGTGGGCGCAGCCCGCGCTGTTCGCGGTCGAGGTGGCGCTGTTCCGCCTCGTCACGTCCTGGGGCGTGAAGCCGGACTACCTCGTGGGTCATTCGGTGGGTGAGCTGGCGGCCGCCCACGTCGCGGGGGTGTTGTCGCTGGCGGATGCGTGTGCGCTGGTGAAGGCCCGTGCGTCGTTGATGCAGGCGCTGCCGGAGGGCGGCGCCATGTGGGCCGTCCGCGCCACCCCGGAGGAGGTCGAACCGCACCTGGTGGAGGGCGTCTCGGTCGCCGCGGTCAACGCGCCCGGCCAGGTCGTGGTCTCCGGCGCCCGCGAGGCCGTCGAACAGGTCGCCGGGGCGCTGCCGGACCTGGACGGACGGTGGCTGGAGGTCAGCCACGCCTTCCACTCCGTCCTGATGGACCCCATGCTCGACGCGTTCCGCCGCGCCGCCGCGGGGACGGCCTTCCGGCGCCCCGATGTGCCGATCGTCTCCACTCTCACCGGCGACCTGGTCGAGGAGTTCACCGCCGACTACTGGGCCGACCAGGTGCGCGGCACCGTCCGCTTCGCGGACGCCACCGCCCGCGCCCGGGCACTGGGCGTGTCCCGGTTCCTGGAACTCGGCCCGGACGCGAGCCTGGTCGGTGCGATCGGCGAGACCTGCGAGGACGGCGCCGTCGCGGTGGCCCTGCTGCGCCGTGAGAAGCCCGAACCGCGTACGGCCGTGACCGCTCTGGCCCGCTTCTGGGCGCACGGCGGCACCGTCGACTGGGCGGCGTACTTCGCCCCCGCCGGCGCGCACGCCACCGCGCTTCCCACCTACGCCTTCCAGCGTCAGCGTTACTGGCCGCAGTTCCCCGTGGCAGCCCCTGCCGTCGGCGGGGCGGACGGCACCTTCTGGGAGGCCGTCGAGTCCGCCGACGCGGAACGCTTCGCCGCCGAGTTCGGCATCGATCTGGAAGCGCCGCTGCGGGACACCCTCCCGGCGCTCTCCGCCTGGCAGCAGCGACGGCGGGAACGCGCGGCCGTGGACCGGCTGCGGTACGAGGTCTCCTGGTCCCCGGTCGGCCTCACGGCGGGCACGGTCGTCTCGGGCGACTGGCTGATCGTCGAACGCGACGGCTCGGACGACCCCTGGGCCGCCGCGCTGGGCGAGGAACTGGCGCGACGCGGCGCGAAGGCCGCCTCGGTGCGTCTCACCGCGGCCGACCTGGAACGCGCTCCGCTGGCCGAGCGGCTGCGCGAGGCCGGGCAGTGCTCGCACGTCGTCTCCTTCCTCGGGCAGGAGGAGCCGGAGCAGGGCGGCCCGGCGTCCACCATGCTGCTGGTGCAGGCGCTCGCCGACGCCGGAAGCGACGCCCGACTCTGGGCGGTGACGTCGGGCGCCGTCTTCGCCGGACCCGGTGACGCGGTCGCCCATCCCGAACGCGCCGGTGTCTGGGGTCTGGGTCGTGTGGTGGCGCTGGAGGAGCCCGACCGCTGGGGCGGTCTGGTGGACGTTCCCGAGGCGCCGGACACGACGGCGGTCGGCCGGCTGGCCGAGGTGCTGGCGGGTGCCGCTCCCGGCGAGGACCAGCTCGCGGTGCGCGGCACCGCGGTGCTGGGCCGACGACTGACGCCTGCCCGTGAAGCGGAGGAGGTGTGGTCGCCGTCGGGGACGGTGCTGGTCACGGGCGGTACGGGTGCGCTGGGGGCGCGGGTCGCCCGGTGGGTGCTGGAGCGTGGTGCCGAGGGCGTGGTGCTGGTCTCCCGCCGGGGCATGGACGCCCCGGGCGCGAGCGAACTCCGCGACCAGCTGACGCCGCTCGGCCGGGTAGACGTCGTGGGCTGCGACGTCGGCGACCCCGCCCAGGTCAAGGACCTGTTCGGCCGTTTCGACGTCTCTGCCGTCGTGCACTGCGCGGGCGTGCTGGACGACGGTGTGGTGGACGGTCTGACCGCCGACCGGCTCGCGGGCGTGTGGTCCGGGAAGGCGGGCGCCGCCTGGAACCTGCACCGCGCGGCCGACGGCCGCGAGCTGGACGCGTTCGTGCTGTTCTCCTCCGCCGCCGGCGTGTGGGGCGGTGCCGGGCAGGGCTCCTATGCGGCCGCCAACGCGGCGCTGGACGCCCTCGTGGAGCACCGCCGCGCCCAGGGGCTGACCGCGGCCTCGCTCGCCTGGGGCCCCTGGGCCGAGGGGGGCATGGCCGCCGCCGACGTCGTGCAGGCCCGCGTGGCGCGCGGCGGTCTGACCCCGCTCGACCCGGACGTCGCCGTGGGCGTGCTGGAGTCGGCGTCCGGCTGCGTCACCGTGGCCGACGTGGACTGGGCGGCGTTCGTGCCCGCCGCGACCGCGCTGCGCCCCAACGCCCTGTGGGAGCAGATCGCGCCCGCGCACACCCGCGCCCAGGCCGGGCCCGCTACCGCCGCCGAGGGCGGACTGCGCGCACGCCTCGCGAGTGCGGCCCCGACCGCCCGCAAGGGCATCGTCACCGACGTCGTCCGCGGTCAGGTTGCCGCCGTGCTCGGCTTCACCGATGCCTCAGCCGTCGAACTCGGCGTCGCCTTCCGCGATCTGGGTTTCGACTCCCTCACCGCCGTCGAACTGCGCAACGCGCTGTCCGCCGAGACCGGCCTGAAACTGCCCTCGACCCTCGTCTTCGACTACCCCACGGCCCTCGGCCTCGCCGAGTTCCTGCTCGGCGAGCTGGGCGCGGACTCCGCCGGGGGCGGCCGGGACGCCGACGGCGACCTCGACCGGCTGGAGGCCACCCTGCTCGCCCTGCCCGCCTCCGAAGTAACCCGGATGAAGGTGACCGCCCGGCTGCAACAGCTAATGAAACGCCTGGACGCAGCCGCGGACGCTGACGGCGGGCCCGACGTCTCCGCGAAGATCGAGGCCGCGACGGCCGACGACATCTTCGACCTGATCGACAACGAGATCGGAACGCGGTGAGCCCGATGGTCAACGAGGACAAGCTGCTCGAGTACCTGAAGAAGGTCACTCTCGAGCTGCACGAGACCAAACAGCGACTCCGCGAAGCAGAGGCGACCGGCGGCGAGCCGGTGGCCGTCGTCGGCATGGCGTGCCGCTTCCCGGGAGGCGTCGACTCGCCCGAGGCGCTGTGGCGGCTGCTCGCCGACGGCGTCGACGCCATGGGCGCCTTCCCACCCGACCGCGGCTGGGACGTCGGACAGGGCATCGGAGGATTCGTCGACGGCGCCGCGGACTTCGACGCCGGCCTGTTCGGCATCTCCCCGCGCGAGGCCCTGGCGATGGACCCGCAGCAGCGCATGCTGCTCGAAGTCGTCTGGGAGTCGCTGGAGCGCTCCGGCATCGGTCCGCTGTCGCTGCGCGGCCTGCCCGTCGGCGTCTTCGCGGGCACCAACGGCCAGGACTACGGCGCCGTGCTCGCCCTGTCCGGCGAACAGGCCGACGGCTACGGCGGTACGGGCACGGCGGGCAGCGTGCTGTCCGGCCGCGTCTCCTACGCCCTCGGGCTGGAAGGGCCCGCGGTCACCGTCGACACCGCCTGCTCGTCGTCCCTGGTCGCCCTGCACCTGGCGGCGCAGTCCCTCCAGTCCGGCGAGTGCTCCCTCGCCCTCGCGGGTGGCGTGACGCTGATGTCGACGCCGGGCGCCTTCGTCGAGTTCGAACGGCAGGGCGGGCTGGCGGCCGACGGCCGGTGCAAGGCGTTCTCCGACGACGCCGACGGCACGAGTTGGGGAGAGGGCGCCGGCGTGCTGGTGTTGGAACGCCTCTCCGATGCGCGCCGGAACGGCCACCGGGTCCTCGCCGTCGTCAAGGGCTCCGCCGTCAACCAGGACGGCGCCTCCAACGGCCTGACCGCGCCGAACGGGCCGTCGCAGCAGCGCGTCATCCGCGAGGCGCTGGCCGGAGCCGGCCTCGCCGCGTCCGAGGTGGACGCCGTCGAGGCGCACGGCACCGGCACCTCGCTCGGTGACCCGATCGAGGCGCAGGCGCTGCTCGCCACGTACGGGCGGGGACGGGAGGCGGACCGGCCGCTGTGGCTGGGATCGATCAAGTCCAACATCGGGCACACGCAGGCCGCGGCGGGCGTCGCCGGACTGATGAAGGTCATCCTCGCGATGCGGCACGGGAAGCTGCCGCAGTCGCTGCACGTCGGCACACCCTCGTCCCATGTGGACTGGTCCGCCGGAGCCGTCGAACCCCTCGCCGAGGCCCGCGACTGGCCACGGTCCGACCGTCCGCGCCGTGCGGGTGTCTCCTCGTTCGGCATCAGCGGGACCAACGCGCACGTCATCCTCGAAGAGGCCCCGGACGTGCCCGACACCCCGGCGGACGAGCCCGCCGAGGGGCCCGCCACCGCGCTTCCGGCGTTCCCGTGGCTCGTCTCCGGCAGGACGCCCGCCGCACTCGCCGGCCAGGCCGCACGGCTGGCAGGCGGGGTCGAGACGGACCCGCCCGCGGACGTGGGCCTGTCGCTGGCGACAGCCCGCTCGGGCCTGGACCACCGCGCCGTGGTGCTCGGCGCGGACCCGGCCGCCCTCCGGTCGGGACTGGAGGCGCTCGCTGCGGGCGACCACTCCGCGGACGTTGTCACCGGACAGCTGACCGACGGTCTGACGGGCTTCGTGTTCTCGGGGCAGGGTGGTCAGCGGGCGGGGATGGGGCGTGAACTCGCGGCTGTGTTTCCGGTGTTCGCGGAGGCGCTGGGGGAGGTGTGTGCGCATTTCGAGGGTCTGCGTGAGGTGATGTTCGAGGACGGCGAGGGTGTGCTGCGGCAGACGGGGTGGGCGCAGCCTGCGTTGTTCGCGGTGGAGGTGGCGCTGTTCCGTCTGGTGGAGTCGTGGGGTGTGAAGCCGGACTATCTGGTGGGTCATTCGGTGGGTGAGCTGGCGGCCGCCCACGTCGCGGGGGTGTTGTCGCTGGCGGATGCGTGTGTGCTGGTGAAGGCGCGGGCGTCGTTGATGCAGGCGCTGCCGGAGGGCGGCGCCATGTGGGCGGTGCGCGCGACCCCGGAGGAGGTCGAACCGCACCTGGTGGAGGGCGTGTCGGTCGCCGCGGTCAACGCCCCGGGTCAGGTCGTGGTCTCCGGTGCACGGGAGGCCGTGGAGCAGGTCGCGGCCGTGCTGGGGGAGGGGCGGCAGTCGCGGTGGCTGGAGGTCAGCCATGCCTTCCACTCCGTCCTGATGGATCCGATGCTGGAGGACTTCCGCCGCGCCGCCGCAGGCATCACCCACGCGGAGCCGACCCTGCCGGTGGTGTCCACACTCACCGGCGACTTGGTGACGGAGTTCACCGCCGACTACTGGGTGGACCAGCTGCGCGGCACCGTCCGCTTCGCCGACGCCGCCACACGCCTCGCCGCCGAGGGCGTCACCCGCTTCGTCGAACTCGGCCCCGACGCCACACTGGTCGCCGCGATCGAGGAGACCTGCGGCGAACGCGCGCTCGCCGTCCCGGCCCTCCGCCGCGACCGTCCCGAACCCCGCACCGTCCTCACCGCCCTCGCCCGCCTCTGGGCGCACGGCGGCACCGTCGACTGGGCGGCCTACTACGCCCCCGCCCGGGCACGGGTCGTCGACCTGCCCACCTACGCCTTCCAGCACCAGCGCTACTGGCCGACCGCACGGCTGTCCGTCGGCTCCCAGCCGCTGGGCTCCACGCGCGCCGGGCACCCGTTCCTGCAGGCCGTGATCACCCTCGCCGGGCGCAGCGACGTGCTGATGCTCGGCGGAATCTCCGCGCAGAGCCACCCGTGGCTGGCCGACCACCAGGTGGCCGGACAACTCGTCTTCCCCGGCACCGGCTTCGTCGAGCTGGCGCTGAGTGCGGGTGACCGGGTGGGATGCGAGCAGCTCGACGAACTGACCATCACCACCCCGCTGGTCGTCCCCGAGACCGGCGTCGTACACCTCCAGTTGCTCGTCGGCCCCCCGGACGACACCGGCTGCCGTGCGCTCCAGGTGTCCTCGCGCCGCGACGGCGACCCGGTCGGCCAGTGGACGGAGAACGCCTCCGGTGCACTGGCACCCGCCACCGCCACGCCGCCCGCCGACCTCGCCGAGTGGCCCCCGTCCGACGCCGAGGCGCTGGACGCGTCCGGCCTCTACGCGCACCTGTCCGGCCTCGGCCTCCAGTACGGGCCCACCTTCCGCGGCCTCGAACGCGCCTGGCGCGTGGACGACGAACTGTTCGTCGAGGTGCTGATGCCCCGCCCCTCCGGCGCCGGTCAGCAGCCCGACGCCGACACCTTCCACCTGCACCCCGCCGCCCTGGACGCGGTGCTGCACGCGATGGCCCTCGACACCGGCGGCGGCGACCCGTCCGCCGCCCCGGACGAGCCGGGCCGGCTGCCGTTCTCCTGGAGCGGCGTGACGCTGCACGCCGAGGGCGCCACCGCGCTCCGCGCACGGCTGCGCGTCACCGGCCCGGAGAGCCTCACCGTCCAGGTCGCCGACGTGTCCGGTCGCGCCGTGGCCGACGTACGGTCGCTGACGCTACGCCCCATGGCCGTCGACGCCCTCACCGGCGGCGCGCCCGATGCGGCCGGAACCGCGCCCGCCGACGCGCTGTTCCGCCTCGACTGGACGCGGACGACCACCCCCGCCGCCGACCCGGACGCGGGCCCCACGGCCGTCCTCGGCACCGAGGACACCGCCCGGCTCCTCCCGTCCGGCACCCGCCACCCCGGACTGACCGCGCTGCGCGCCGTGCTGGACAGCGGCGAGGAGGTACCCGCGGTCGTCCTCGCACCGGCCGGACGACCCGGCGCCGCCGACGCGCAGGCCGTGCACGAGGCCGTACTGGAGACCCTGGAGCTGCTCCAGGGCTGGCTGGCCGACGAGCGGTTCGCGGACAGCCGCCTCGTCCTCGTCACGGACGGTGCCGTCGCCGCCCGGGACGGGGACGCGGTCACCGACCTGGCGGGCGCGGCCGTGTGGGGGCTGGTGCGGTCCGCGCAGTCCGAACACCCCGGACGCTTCCAGCTCCTCGACACCTCCGCCCCGGTCACCGAGACTCCCACCCCCGACGAGCCCCAACTCGCCCTCCGCGACGGCGGCGTGCTCGCCTGCCGTCTCGCCCGCGCCACCCCCGCGCCCGGCACGCAGGCGAACTCCACGGGATACGGCGACGGCACGGTGCTGGTCACCGGCGCGACGGGCGAACTCGGCGGCGTGATCTGCCGCCACCTGGTCGCCGCGCACGGCGTCCGCGACCTGCTCCTGCTCAGCCGCCGGGGCGCGGACGCCCCCGGCGCCCGTGCGCTCGCCGCCGAACTCACCGACGCCGGCGCCCGCGTCACCCTCGCCGCCTGCGACGCCGCCGACCGGGACGCGCTGGCCGCCGTGCTCGCCGACGTCTCCGCCGACCGTCCGCTGACCGGCGTGGTGCACGTGGCCGGCGTCATCGCCGACGCCACCGTCACCTCCCTCGACGCCGACCGGGTCGCACGGGTGCTGCGCCCCAAGGTCGACGCCGTCCTCAACCTGCACGACCTCACCCTCGACAGCACGCTGTCGGCGTTCGTGGTGTTCTCCTCCGTCTCCGCCGCACTCGGCGCGCCCGGCCAGGGCAACTACGCCGCCGCCAACGCCTTCCTGGACGCCCTCGCCGCGTCCCGCCGGGCGGCCGGCCTGCCCGGACTCTCCCTGGGCTGGGGCCTGTGGGCGCAGGCGAGCGAGATGACCGGCAGCCTCGACGACGCCGACCTGCGGCGCATGGCGCGCGGTGGCGTCATCCCGCTGACCGCCGACGACGGCACCGCCCTGTTCGACGCGGCCGCGGCCACCGGCCACGGCGCCGTCCTCCCCGTACGGCTCGACCTCGGCACGCTGCGGGAGACCGGCGAGCACCTGCCGCCCGTGTTCCGCGGACTGGTCCGGCGCCCCCGCCGCAAGGCTGCCGCAGCCACCTCCGCCCAGGCCGCCACCCTCGTCGACCGGCTCACCGCGCTGCCCGCCGAGGACCGGCTCCCGGCACTGCGCGAGCTGGTCCGCGCACAGGCCGCTCTCGTCCTCGGTCACGAGGGCGCCGACGACGTCGCCGTCGACCAGCCGTTCCGCGACCTCGGCTTCGACTCGCTGACGGCCGTCGAACTGCGCAACCACCTCAACGCGGCCACCGGCCTGCGGCTCACCGCCACCCTCGTCTTCGACCACCCCACCGCGGCCGCCGTCGCCGACCACCTCCTGGAGCGGCTGCTCGGCGCCGCCGCCACCGCACCTGCCGCGCGGCAGACCCGGCGCGCGCAGCGCGCCGAGGACGACCCGATCGTCATCGTCGGCATGGCCTGCCGCTACCCGGGAGGCGTCCACGACCCCGACGATCTGTGGCGGATGGTCAGCACCGGGGCCGACGGCGTCACCCCGTTCCCCGACGACCGCGGCTGGGATCTCGACCGGCTCTTCGCCGCCGACCCCAGCGCGAGCGGCGCCACCTACGTCCGCGAGGGCGGCTTCCTGCACGACGCCGCCGACTTCGACGCCGCGTTCTTCGGCATCTCCCCCCGCGAGGCCCTGGTCATGGACCCGCAGCAGCGACTGCTGCTGGAGACCTCCTGGGAGGCCGTCGAGGCCGCCGGCATCGACCCGGCGACCCTCCGGGGTGGGCGCACCGGCGTGTTCGCCGGCGTGATGTACCACGACTACCTGTCCCGGCTGCACACCGTGCCCGAGGGCGCCGAGGGCTTCCTCGGCACCGGTTCGGCGGGCAGCGTCGTCACCGGCCGCGTCGCCTACCTCCTCGGACTCGAGGGCCCGGCCGTCACCATCGACACCGCCTGCTCCTCGTCCCTGGTCGCCCTGCACATGGCGGCGCAGGCGCTGCGCGAGGGCGAGTGCGACAGCGCGCTGGCCGGCGGCGTCACCGTGATGGCCACCCCCGGCACGTTCATCGACTTCAGCGCCCAGCGCGGCCTCGCCGCCGACGGCCGCTGCAAGTCGTTCGCCTCCGCGGCCGACGGCACCGGCTGGTCCGAGGGCGTCGGCATGCTGCTGCTGGAACGCCTCTCCGACGCCCGCCGCAACGGCCACCGCGTCCTGGCCACGGTGCGCGGCTCCGCCGTCAACCAGGACGGCGCGTCCAACGGCCTCACCGCCCCCAACGGGCCGTCGCAGCAGCGGGTCATCCGCCAGGCCCTGGAACGCGCCGGACTGGCACCCCGCGAGATCGACGCGGTCGAGGGCCACGGCACCGGAACGGTGCTCGGCGACCCCATCGAGGCGCAGGCGCTGCTCGCCACCTACGGCCAGGACCGGGACGAGGACCGGCCGCTGTGGCTCGGCTCCCTGAAGTCCAACATCGGCCACGCCCAGGCGGCCGCCGGCGTCGGCGGCGTCATCAAGATGGTGCAGGCCATGCGGCACGGCGTGCTGCCCCCGACGCTGCACGTCGACGAGCCCAGCACCCAGGTCGACTGGGACTCCGGCAGCGTCGAACTGCTCACCGAGGCACGCCCCTGGGACACCGAGGACGACCGCCCCCGGCGCGCCGGCATCTCCTCGTTCGGCATCAGCGGCACCAACGCCCACGTCGTCATCGAGGCCGCCGGCCGGCAGCCCGAGCCTGCCCGGCCCGACGGCCCCGCCCCGACCGTGCCGCTGCTGCTCTCCGGGCGCACCCCGGACGCCGTACGCGCCCAGGCCGCCGCACTCCGCGACCACCTAGCGGACCGCCCCGAACTCACCCCGCTCGACACCGCGTTCTCCCTCGCCACCGGCCGCAGCCGCTTCGACCACCGCGCCGTCGCCGTCGGCGGCGACCGCGACGAACTGCTCGCCGCCCTGGACGCCCTCGCCTCCGAAACCCCCGCACCCGGCACCGGCCACGGCAGAGCGGCCCCCCGCAAGGTCGCGTTCCTCTTCACCGGCCAGGGCGCCCAGCGGGTGGGTGCCGGACGTGAACTCCACGCGTCCTCACCGGTGTTCGCCGCTGCCCTGGACGACGTGATCGCCCGCCTCGACCCGCACCTGGACCGCCCGCTGCGCGAGCTGCTCTGGGACGAGCCCGAACCCGGAGCCGAAGCCCTCCTCGACCGCACCGGCTACGCGCAGCCCGCGCTGTTCGCCGTCGAGGTCGCCCTGTACCGGCTGCTGGAGTCCTGGGGCCTGCGCCCCGACGTGCTGGCCGGCCACTCCGTCGGGGAGTTCGCCGCCGCCCACGTCGCCGGGGTGCTCACCCTGGACGATGCCTGCCGCCTCGTCGCCGCACGCGGCCGCCTGATGCAGGAACTCCCGCCCGGCGGCGCCATGCTGGCGCTCCGCGCCACCGAGGACGAGGTCCGCCCGCACCTGGGCGACGACGTCGGCCTCGCCGCCGTCAACGGCCCGGACGCCGTGGTGCTCTCCGGGGAGGACGACGCCGTCACACGTCTCGCCGGCCACTTCGCCGACCGCCGCGCCAAGCGCCTGCGGGTCAGCCACGCCTTCCACTCCGCCCGCATGGAGCCGATGCTGGAGGCGTTCCGCGAGGTCGCCGAGTCCGTCACCTACCACCCCGCCGGCATCCCCTGCGAACCCACCGCCGCCGACGCCCCCGAGGGCGGGTACGGCGACCCCGCGTACTGGGTGCGGCAGATCCGCGAGGCCGTACGGTTCCACGACGCCGTCACCCGGATCCGCGACCGCGGCGTCACCGGCTTCGTCGAACTCGGCCCCGACACCGCCCTCGCCCCCGCCGTCCGCGAGATCCTCGACACCGAAACCCCGCAGCCCGGCACCACCGGCCGCGAGGCGGCCGAGCCGTTCGTCGTCTCCCTGCTCCGCCGCGGCCGCCCCGAGGCGCAGACCCTCGCCACCGCACTGGCCGCCGTCCTGCCCCACGGCGACCACCTGGACGCGGAGACGCTGTTCGCCGGCAGCGGCGCCCGCCGCGTCGAGCTGCCCACGTACGCCTTCCGGCACCAGCGGTTCTGGGCCGACGCCGGCACCGGCCCCGCCGACCTGAGCGCCGCCGGACTGGCCGGCGCCGCGCACCCGCTGCTCGGCGCCTGCCTGCCGCTGCCCGACGGCGGCACCGTGTGCACCGGGCGGCTGCCGTCCGCCGCCCACCCGTGGCTGGCCGACCACCGGGTCGCGGGCAGCGCCGTGCTCCCCGGCACCGCCCTCCTCGAACTCGCCGTCCACGCCGGGGACCACGCCGGCTCCGACCGGGTCGCGGAACTGGTCCTCGCCGCGCCGTTCCCCCTCGACGTCACCCACGACCGGCAGCTCCAGGTGGTCACCGGACCCGCGGACGAGACCGGCGACCGCACCGTCCGCATCCTGTCCCGTACCGTCGGCGCCCCCGCCGAGGCACCCTGGACCACCCACGCCACCGGCACCCTCACCGACCGGCCCGCCGCCGAGGCGGACCCGTTCGACGCCACCGTGTGGCCGCCCGCCGACGCCGTGCCGGTGCCCGTCGACAGCCTCTACGACGACCCGGCCGAGGAGGGCGTGGCCTACGGCCCCGCGTTCCAGGGCCTGCACGGCGCCTGGCAGCGCGACGGCGAGCTGTACGCCGAAGTGGCGCTGCCCGAACCGGTGCGCGCCGCCGCGCCGCAGTACGGCCTGCACCCCGCGCTGCTGGACGCCGCCCTGCACGGCATCGCCTTCCTCCTGCCCGAGGGCGCAGGGCGCCTCCTGCCGTTCTCCTTCGGCGACGTCGCCCTGCACGCCACGGGCGCCGCCTCGCTGCGGGTGCGACTCACCGCGAACGGCCCGCAGGAGGTGGCCATCGCCGCCGCGGACCCGTCCGGCCGTGCCGTGGCCGACGTGGGCGCCCTCGCCCTGCGGGCACCGTCCGACGCGCCGCGCCCGGAGAGCTGGTCCGACGCCCTGTTCCGCGTCGACTGGACGCCCGTCGCCGCGGGCGGGGCGGAGTCGGAGACCCGCCGCTGCGCACTCGTCGGCTCCGACACCCTGGACCTCACCGGCCCGCTCACCGAAGCCGGCGTGCCCGTCGAATCGTTCGCCGACCTCGACGCGCTCACCGGCGCCGTCTCCACCGGCATGACGCTGCCGGAACTCGTCCTCGTCGCCGTCGACGGCTCCGACGGCTCCTCCGACGGCGCCGACACCCCGGCCTCCGCCCGGACCGTCACGGCACACGCGCTGCGCACCGCGCAGACGTGGCTCGCCGCCGACGCCGTCGCCGGCAGCCGGCTTGCGTTCGTCACGCGCTCCGCGGTCGGCACCGGCCAGGACCGCCCCGGCGACCTCGCCGCCGCGCCGCTGTGGGGCCTGCTGCGCAGTGCCCAGACGGAGAACCCCGGCCGCTTCGCGCTCGTCGACCTCGACGACCAACCCGACTCGGTGCTCGCCCTGCCCTCCGCACTCGACACCGGGGAACCCCAACTCGCCGTGCGCGACGGTCGGGTGTGCGCCGCACGCCTCGCCCGCGTCCCCGCGCCCGCCGACCCGGCCCACACCTGGGACCCGGACGGCACGGTGCTGGTCACCGGCGCCACCGGGTCGCTCGGCGGCCCCGTCGCCCGGCACCTCGTCACCGACCACGGCGTACGCCGCCTGCTGCTGCTCAGCCGCAGCGGCGCCGCCTCCGCCCAGGGCGCCGCCCTGCGCGACGAACTCACCGCGCTGGGCGCCCACGTCACCCTCACCGCCTGCGACGCGGCCGACCGGGACGCCCTGGCGGCCACCCTCGACGGCATCCCGGACGCCCACCCGCTCACCGCCGTCGTCCACCTCGCCGGGGTGCTCGACGACGGCGTGGTCTCCGCCCTCACCCCCGAACGGTTCGACGCCGTCTTCCGTGCCAAGATCGACGCGGCGCTCCACCTGCACGAACTGACCCGCGACACGCCGCTGTCGGCGTTCCTTCTCTTCTCCTCATCCGCCGCCACCTTCGGCGCTCCCGGGCAGGGCAACTACGCCGCGGCCAACGCCTTCCTCGACGCGCTCGCCGCACAGCGCCGCGCCGACGGACTGCCCGGCCTGTCGCTGGCCTGGGGCGCCTGGGAACAGGGCATGGCCGGGCGGCTCGACGAGGCCGACCGCGGCCGGATGGCGCGCGGCGGCGTCCTCGCCCTCACCGAGAAGGAAGGGCTCCAGCTCCTCGACCAGACCCTCCGCACGCCCGCCGCCGCGCTCGTCCCCGTACGCTTGGACACCTCGGCGTTCGGGCCCGAACCGGCGCCGCTGTTCCGGGGCCTGGTGCGCCGCTCGCCGCGCCGCGCCGCCGCGTCCGGCGAACCGGCCGGTCCGTCCCTGGCCCAGCGGGTGCGCGGCATGGAACCGGAGGCCCGCCGGGCCGCCGTGCTGGAGACCGTACGGGCCGCCACCGCGGCCGTGCTCGGTCACCCGTCCGGCGATGCGATCGCAACGGACGCGGTCTTCCTCGAACTCGGCCTGGACTCCCTCACGTCGGTCGAGCTGCGCAACGCGCTCGCCGCCGCCACCGAGCTGCGGCTCCCTGCCACCCTGGTGTTCGACCACACCTCGCCCGTCGACCTCGCCGACCACCTGTCCGGTGAACTCGCCGCAGCCACCGGCCCGGAGAGCCCGCAAGGCGCCGAACCGGCTCCCGCCGCCCGCCGGGACGCGGACGACACCGTCGGCATGCTGTTCCGCCGGGCCGCCGAGGAGGGCCGTCACAAGGAGGGCTTCGCCCTGCTGGAGAGCGTCGCCCGGCTGCGGCCCACGTTCTCCTCGGCGGACGAGGTCGCCGAGTCGCCGACAGCCGTACGCCTTGCCCGCGGACCGGCGCCGGTGCGGCTGGTCTGCATCAGCTCCCAGGTGGCGCTCGCCGGCGTCCACCAGTACGCCCGGTTCGCCTCCCAGTTCCGCGACCTGCGGGACGTCGTCGCGCTCGCCGTACCGGGGTTCGCGAGCGGACAGCCGCTGCCCGCCACCGAGGAGGCCCTCATGGAACTCCTCGCCCGGATGGTCCGCGAGCAGGTCGGCGACGAGCCGTACGCCCTGCTCGGTTCCTCGTCCGGCGGCATCCTCGCCTACTCGACCGCCGCGCACCTGGCCCGGAGCGGCCGTCCGCCGGCGGGCGTCGTCCTCCTCGACACCTACGTCCCCGGCGACGACTCGCTCGGCCAGTTCGAGGACCAGCTGCTCGGCGGGATGTTCGCGCGGGAGGAGAGCTTCGCCCGCATGGACACCGCGCGGCTGTCCGCCATGGCCTGGTACTTCAACCTGCTCGGCGACTGGGCGCCCGGGAAGCTCGCGGTTCCCCGGCTCCTCGTCCGGGCCGGGGAACCGGTGGCCGGTGGGGACACGCTCTCCCCGGAGGACTGGCAGACCGGCTGGACCGAGGCCGACGACATCGTGGACGTCCCCGGCAACCACTTCACCATGATGGAGGACCTGGCCGGGACGACCGCCGGCGTCGTGGACGACTGGCTGCGCGCCCGGGAGGTCTGACCGAACGCGCCCGGCGCACCGCACCTGTCACTCACGGGGCCCCGGCCGCCGGGGAAGGCGGGCCGCGGCGGTCGTATCGACGAACCGTGCGACACCGGCCCCGCACGTGGGCAGAGTGGCTGCCCGTCACGAGCAGCGTGCACGTCCCCGGGTGGCGCCGGGCGGCCTGACGCCGGCCGGCGGCGGGTCAGCCGGCGTCGGCCGCCGTGGCGGCGAGGAGCCGGGCGAGGTCGGCCGGCTTGCTGAACATCGGCCAGTGACCGGAGTCGATGTCGACGTAGTCGACGTGCCGCGCCGCGGCGAGTTCCGTCACGTCACCGGCGTCGACCACCTGCCGGGCCTCGGCGGGGCTGAACTCGGGACACACCAGCGTGACCGGCACCTCGAACCGCCGCCGGTCGGACAGCCGCACCACGCCCTCGGCGACCCCCTCCGGTACCGGGATCGCGCCCTGCGCGACACGGCGCAGGGTCTCCTCGTCGAGGTCGGCGATGTCCGGCCCCTCGAACGGGCCCCAGCCGGGGAACGCCATGACGCCGTCCTTACGGTCGAAGAAAGCGGCGTACTGCTCGCCGTCGGCGGACGGGAAGCCGCCGATGAGGGCGACCCCGGCGACCTTCTCCGGACGCCGGTCGGCGGCCAGCCAGGCCAGAGTGCAGGCGGCCGAGTGCCCCACCACCAGGGGACGATCGTCCTCCGCGTCCACGGCGGCGAGCACCGCCGCCACCTGGTCCTCCAGCGTCGCGGACGCCGCGCCGCCCCCCTGGCCGGGCAGAGTCAGCGGCACCGGGCGGTGGCCCCGCGCCTCCAGCTCCGGCGCCACCTCCTTCCACGCGGAGCCGTCGAGCCACAGGCCGGCGATGAGCAGGATTCTCATGGGCGGATCTCTTTCTCGCGAGCGTTCCGAGCAGGCACGGCGTCGAGCCGCGCTCACGCGATCACGCTAGAAGCGGTTCCGGACGTTTCGCTTCCGGTACACGCCCGGGGCGTCCTACGCTGCTCGCGTGTCCACCGACCTCAGCCCCACCGCGCGGGCGCTGCGCACCCTGGAGATCCTCCGGGCCCGTCCGGGCACCACCGCCGGTCAGCTCGCCGAACGGCTGGACGTCACCGAGCGCGCCGCGCGCCGGTACGTCGGCATCCTGCGGGAGGCCGGCATCCCCGTCGAGTCGGTCCGCGGCCCCTACGGCGGCTACCGCCTCGGGCGCGGCACGCGGCTGCCGCCGGTCGTCTTCACCGAGGCCGAGGCGGTCGGCGTGGTGATGGCGGTGCTCGACGGGCAGCCGGCGTCCGGCGACACCGAGAACCTGCTCGGCCGGGCGCTGGGGAAGATCGTCCGGGCGCTGCCGGAGAGCGTCGGCCAGCAGGCCGCGGCGCTGCGCGAGCACGCCGCGGTCACCCCCGACCGCAACTCCACCCGTCCCGACCCGGCCACCACCAGCGCCCTGGTCGCGGCCGTCGCCGCCGCGCGCCGGGTGTGCGTCACCTACCGCAGCGCCTCGGGGAACGTGTGGGAATCCGAGGTGGACCCGTGGGCCGTGGTCGTCCGCTACGGCCGCTGGTACCTGCTGTGCCACTCGCACCGTGCGGACGCCGTCCGCACCTACCGCGTCGACCGCATCGGTGAGGTCCGGCAGACCGGCCACGGCTTTCACGCGCCCACCGGGCTGGACCCGGTCGCCGTCCTGGAGGAGCACCTCGGCACCGGTTGGGAGTACCCGACCCGCGTCGTCTTCGACGCCCCGGCGTCCGAGGTCGCGCGCTGGATCCGCCCGCCCATGGGCCGCCTGGAACCCGCGGACGACGGATGCGTGCTCCTCGGCAGCACCAGCAACCCGGCCATGTACGCCCAGGAGTGGCTGTCCACCGTCCCGCTGCCCTTCCGTGTCGAGGGCGGCCCCGAACTCCGCGCGGCCGTCACCGAGGTCGCCGCCCGCTTCACCGCCGCCCTGGCCGACCCGCCGACGGCTGTGCCGGCCGACGCTCCGAGGTCGCGAAATTCCGTTGCGGGCGACCCCGGGGTTTCCTAGCTTGGCCCTCCCCGGGCAACGATGCCTCGCGCGTCAAGAGCCCGCCCGCCTGCGGGCACCAGCGCGCAGCTGACAGATGCGGAACGGTATGACGGCACAGCTCCACGCACTCTGCTTCGACGCGCACGACCCGGGCCGCCTCGCGGAATTCTGGGCCGGCGTCCTGGGCTTCGCACCGGTCGAGGACCCGGGCCCCGGGTTCGCCCTGCTGCCGAACGACGACACCGGTTTCCGGCTCCGCTTCGTGCCCTCGACCGAGCAGAAGACCGTGCCCAACCAGGCCCACTTCGACCTGACCAGCACGACCGCCGAGACCCAGCAAGAGACGGTGGCCCGTGCCCTCGCGCTCGGCGCCCGCCACATCGACGTCGGTCAGACCCCGGAAGAGGGTCACACCGTCCTCGCCGACCCCGAGGGCAACGAGTTCTGCGTCCTCCCGGCGGGCAACCGCTTTCTCGCCGACTGCGGCTTCCTCGGCGCACTCGCGTGCGACGGCTCGCAGAAGGTCGGCTACTTCTGGAGCAAGGCGTTGGACTGGCCGCTGGTCTGGGACCAGGACGAGGAGACCGCGATCCGCTCGCCGCACGGTGGCCCGAAGGTCACCTGGGGCGGCCCGCCGGTGGCACCGAAGCCGGCCAAGAACCGGCTCCACTTCGACCTCATCCCACCCCCGGGCGCAGACCGCCGGTCGGAGGTCGATCGCCTCCTTCGCCTCGGCGCCACCCGCATCGACATCGGCCAGGACCAGTCCGACGACCCCGCCGCTCCTCTCGTCCTCGCCGACCCCGACGGCAACGAGTTCTGCGTCCTCCCCGCCCACTGACGGCGCCCCCGGTGAACCGAGGACCCGCCCTCCTGGGGGTGGCCGAGTACGCCGACGGAAGCGGCCGGGTTCCGCGCCTCCACGAGTACCCGGGGCGACCCCGACCAATGCGACCTCAACAGGTCCGAGCGCGACGGCGGCTGAGCGGTCATGTGCGGAACACAGGACGCCGTGGCCCTGCGTCGGGGGCCGCAGGGCCACGGCGGATCGGGGGAGGGGGCCCGGCCCCCTCGGGTCATTCCGGCTTCGGGTCCCAGCGGAAGCGGCGGATGGCGACGACCGCGCCCAGCGCGCCCCACAGGGCGAGGACGCCGAGGCTCTGCCAGGGGAAGGCCGCGTCGCCTGAGACGGAGCCGAGCAGGGCCTCGTTGAACGGCTTCACCGGCAGTGCGCCGGCCACGATGTTCAGCCAGTCGGAGTGGATCGGGATGTACGTCCCGGAGATGAACACCAGCGGGAAGAGCACGAACTGCACCACCGCCGGAGCCGCCTCCGCGTTGCGGATCAGCGAGGCGACGCCCACGCCGAGGGCGCAGAAGCTCGCGGCGCCCAGCACCAGCGTCACCGTTATCGCGGGGAGCTGGGAGGCGTTCGGCAGCGGCATGCCGTACAGGTTTCCGATGCCGATGACCAGCAGGATGTCGACGACGCTCACCATCACGCAGTGCGCCAGCAGGCCCATGAAGTACATCCAGGTCGGCAGCGGCGTGGCCCGCACTCGCTTGAGAATGCCGTCCTGGCGGCGGGTGGAGAGCACGATCGCGAGCTGGCTGTAGCAGGCGCTGAGCACCGACAGCGCGGCGATCGTCGCCACGTAGTACTCCAGCGGCGTCAGGCCGTCGTAGAACGGGCTCGGCTTCCCGCCGCGGAAGAGCGCACCGAAGATGGCGATGATCACGATCGGGAAGACGAAGGTGAAGAACGCGCTCTGCGGGTTGCGCCAGAACGTCAGCTGCTCGTACTTGATCTGGTGCCACAGCAGGGTCTTGTCGCGGCGCGGCGCGGCCGGTGCGTCCGGCCGGGCCGGGGGAGCGGCGGTGCTCATCGGGCACTCCTTTCCAGGACGGGCTCCGGCGAGCCGGTCTTCCGCCCGGCGCTCTCCGTCGTCGCGCTGTCCATTGCCGCGGGCCCGTCTGCGGGCTCGTCCCCGGAAGCGGGGCCGGACTCGCCGGTGAGGCTCAGGTAGACGTCCTCCAGGCTGGGACGGTCGACGCTCAGCCGGTCCAGGACGGCGCCGCGATCCAGGGCCCAGCCGGTCAGCCGATGCAGGGCCTCGGTGGGCTCGTCGGCCTCGACGGTGACCAGGTCCTCGGCCAGGACCGCGTCCGTGACCGGCAGGTCCTCCGCCGTGCAGCCCTCCGGGAGGGCGAAGCGGATGCGGGCCTTGGCGCTGTCCCGCCCGCCGAGCGTGGCCGGGGTGCCCTCGGACACGATCCGGCCCGCGGCGATCACCGCCACCCGGTCGGCGAGCTGCTGCGCCTCCTCCATGTAGTGCGTGGTGAGGAGGATGGTGGTGCCGGTGTCCCGCAGCCGGCGCACCAGCTCCCACGCGCCGCGCCGCGCGTTGGGGTCGAAACCGGTGGTCGGCTCGTCCAGGAACAGCAGGTCCGGGTCGCCGATCACGCCGAGCGCCAGGTCCAGGCGCCGCTTCTGGCCGCCGGAGAGGTTGCGGACCTTCTGCTTCTCCTTGCCCGCCAGGTCGACCAGCTCGATGACCTCGCCCACGTCGCGCGGCGTGCGGTAGTAGCCGGCGGCCCGGGTGATCGTCTCGCGCACGGTGAGGTACGGCTCGACGGCGATGTCCTGCAGCACCAGGCCGATGCGCTCGCGCAGCTCGCGGCCGTCGGCGCGGCTTCCCGGGTCCATGCCGAGCACCTCGACCGTGCCGGAGTCGCGCTTGCGGAAGCCCTCCAGGATCTCCAGCGTGGTGGACTTGCCCGCCCCGTTCGGGCCGAGCAGGGCGAAGATCTCGCCCTGCTCGACGTCGAAGCTGACGCCCCGCACGGCATGCACCGAGCCGTACGACTTGCGCAGGTCCTCGACTACGACCGAACGCACGTGACCTCCAGGGTCAGATCGAGATGGCGGCCGGCCATGCCCGGCGATCCGGTGACGCCGAACTGCGTCCGGTCCACGCGGGTGGTGGCGCGGGCGGTGAACCCGGTGGCCGTCGTCTTCGACTCCTCGACCCGCAGCGTCACCGGCTGCTCCACACCGCAGGCGGTCAGGCGGCCTACGATCTGCGTGCCCTCCACCCGGTCGGAGACGAACGTCATGGTGGGGTGCGCGTCGGTGTCGAGGAACTTCGACGACTTCACGTCGCCGTCGCGGTGGTCGTTGCCGGTGTGGAAGCTCGTGGCGTCGACCTCCACCCGGACCCGGGACTCGCCGACCGGCTCGGCGACGTCCACGGTGCCGCTGCGGACGGCGAACGTGCCCTTGACCGGCAGCAGCCCGAAGAGGTGTCTGCTGCGGAAGTGGATGGTCGAAGCGTCGGTGTCGATCGCGTACCTGCCCAGTGCGGGGGTCGCCGTCACGTCGTCCTGTGTCGCGTCCATGTCCCACATCCCATCGCGTGCCGGGGGTGCGGCGGCAGGGCGGAGGGGAGGGACCCGCTGCGACGAACGGTCCGCCGGACGGGAGCCGCATGCGACTTTCGTAGGGTCCGCCCCGGCGAAAGTCCGCTGTAGGGTGCCCAGCCGCGCGAGTGGCGTACCGTGCTGCGCATGACCAGCAGGGATGAAGCGCCGTGGCACCTGCGCCACTGGGCCATCGTGGACGCGGCGATCGCCGCGTTCTTCGTGTTGCTGGACACCGTGCTGACGCTGGCCGGCACCACCTGGTGGCCGGAACGGCCGGGCGCCCTGGCCTGGACGATGCTCGGCCTCCAGGCACTGGCCTGCGCCTCGCTCGCCGCCCGCCGCTGCGCGCCGATCGCCGTGGTGGTGGTGCTGGGCGCCTTCACTCTGGCGATCACGCTGCTCATCCACCCCTTCGGGGCGCTGACCCCGGCGCACGAGAACAACCTGTGGGCGCCGTTCGCCACCGTCCTTGCGGCATACGGGCCGCTGTTCTACCAGCAGAACCGGCGGGCCGCGTTCGTCGCGCTCGCCGTGTTCACCCTGATCGTGATGCGGCCCTGGCAGCCGTCCTGGACGGTGCTGACCATCGGCCTGCTGCGCACCGCCGTCGGCCCGCTGCTCGCGCTGTACTTCGAGGCCCGCAGGAAGCTCGTGCTGGCCCTCACCGAACGCGCAGAGCGGGCCGAACGCGAACGCCACCTGCTCGCCGAACGCGCCCGCGCCGAGGAGCGCGCCCGGCTGGCCGGAGAGATGCACGACGTGGTGACGCACCGCGTCAGCCTGATGGCGCTCCAGGCGGGGGCGCTGCGGATGACCGCGACGGACGAGGCGACCCGGAAGGCCGCCGAGGACCTGCGGCAGGCCGGCTGCCAGGCGCTGGACGAGCTGCGCGACCTGGTCGGCATCCTGCGCACCGAGCCCGAGGGCGACGGCTCGCCGTCGGTGGCCGAGCTGCCCACGCTGGTCGCCGAGTCGGCGGGCGCGGGGGTCGACGCCGAGCTGCTGGAGGAGGGCGACCCGGGGCTGGCCTCGCCCGTGGTCGGCCGCACCGCGTACCGCATCGTGCGGGAGGCGCTGACCAACGCGCACAAGCACGCACCCGGCGCGAAGGTCGAGGTGCGCGTCCACTACGAGGAGTCGCAGGTGCGGATCGCCGTGCACAACACGCCGCCCACCGCCCGTCCCAGCAGGGAACTGGTGCAGACCGGCTCCGGCCTGGGCATCGTCAACCTGCGGCAGCGCGTCGAAGTGCTGCGCGGCACGCTGCGCGCCGGAAGCGCTCCCGACGGCGGGTTCTGCGTGGAGGCCACGCTGCCCGCGTACGTACCGACTGCGGAATCGGCGGTGTGACGGGCATGGTCCGGGTGGTGGTGGTCGACGACGAGCCGATGGTGTGCGTGTTCCTGCGCACCATCCTTGGCTCCGCCGGGGACATCGAGGTGGTCGACGAGGCGCACGACGGCGCCGCCGGCGTCGAGGCGGTGCAGCGCAGCAGGCCCGACGTGGTGCTGATGGATCTGCGGATGCCCGGCGTGGACGGCCTCACCGCCATCGAACGCATCGGGAAGCTCCCCGACCCGCCCGCCGTCGTGGTGCTGACGACCTTCGACGCCGACCACTACGTGATGCGGGCGCTGCGCGCGGGGGCCGCCGGCTTCCTGGTGAAGTCCACGCCACCGGAGGACCTGATCGGGCTGGTGCGGGTGGCCGCCGAGGGCCACACCGTGCTGTCCGCGGCCGCGGCCCGTCGCCTGGTGGCCGCCTCCACCGACGGGCTGTCCGCCCGCGACCGGGCCCGGAAACTCGTCGAGGCGCTCACCGAACGCGAGGTCGAGGTGCTGGCCTGCCTCGGGGAGGGCATGTCCAACGCGCAGATCGCCTCCCGGCTGTACCTGTCGGAGGCCACCATCAAGGGCTACGTCTCGCGGATGCTGGACAAACTGGAGTGCCGCAACCGCACCCAGGCCGGACTCATCGCCCACGAGGCGGGCGTCGCCCGTCCCTGAGGGCCGGGGCACCGCACTCCTCCGGCCCCCGGCCGGGGGCCCGGGGCCTTGCGGGCGTCACACCGTCAGACCGTCCAAGGGGCGGTGCGCCGTTCCTCCACCAGCCGCTCCAGGACCGGCACCACCGCGCCCGGCGACGGACGGGAGACCGCCTCCTCGCGCAGCCGGTCCGCGTTCCGCCGGAACCCGTCGTCCGCCAGCATCCGGGCGATCCCGTCACGCACCTTCTCCGGCGTGACCTGACTGCGCTCCAGCAGGAGTCCGGCGCCCTGCCGCTCCAGGCCCTCGCCGCGGTAGATCTGGTCGGCGACCGTGGTGGTGACGGTCATCTGCGGCACGCCGTACACCAGCGCGTTGGCGTAGGAGCCGAAGCCGCCGTGGTGGATCAGCGCCGAGCAACTGGGCAGCAGCGCGTGCAGCGGCACCGACTCCACCACCCGCACGTTGTCCGGCATGGTGCCGACCTCGCGCACCTGTGCGGGCAGCAGGGCCGCGACCACCTCGACGTCCAGTTCGGCCACCGCGGAGAGGATGTCGTTCTTCGACACGAAGTCGCCGCCGTACCGCTCGGTGTTGGACGCCCCCAGGCTCATGCACACCCGCGGGCGCTCCGGCGGGGTGCTCAGCCAGTCCGGCACCACCGCCGGACCGTTGTACGGCACGAAGCGCACCGGCGTGCGCCGCGCGTGCGTGTCGATGCCCAGGCTGTCCGGCAGGGGGTCCAGGGTCAGCTGCCCCGTGGTGAACTCCTCGGTGAAGACGCCGCCGAACTGCTCCGCCCGCTCGCCCAGCCACTCGGCCATCTGGTCGTGCCGCTCCTCCGGCGGCGCCTGCTCGTGCAGTTTCAGGAAGAGTTGCCGCTTCATCGTCCACACGTCGGCGAAGCACAGTGACCGGGCATGAGCGGCCCCGACGACGCCGGCGGCGATCGGTCCCGAGTAGGTCAGCGGGTCCCACACCACCAGGTCCGGCCGCCAGGACCGGGCGAACTCCACCAGGCCCTCCATCATCGGCTCGTTGTACATCGCCGAGCCGTAGGCCGCGAGCGTGACCCGGGCCAGCTCGTCCTGATAGTTCAGCTTCGCCGGGTCCAGCTCGTTGAAGCTGACCTTCTCCTCGACCTGGGTCTCCCGGTGGGCGGTCATCGCCTCGGTGATGCCGTCGTTGGTGCCCACGGCCACTGCCGTCATGCCGGTGCGCGCGATGACGTCGACGAACTCCACGCAGCTGGCGATGCGCACCTCGTGGCCCGCGGCGCGCATCGCCCAGGCCAGCGGCGTCATGCAGTACAGGTGCGACTTCTCCGGGATGGTCGCGAACAACACGCGCACAGTGCACTCCAGGGTGGGCGGGCGGGCCGGTGCCTCACCAGGTTCGGGGCGCCGCCGGGGGGCCGCGGGCGCGTGACGTGCGACTCGGGGGAAACACCCAGAGTTCCCCTGCCGACCACCGGCACGGGTGTCCCCGCGCTGCGCCCGCAGGAATAGTGACGCCCGGCGGGGCCGCCCGGACGACGTCGGCCCGCCCTTCGGCCGACCCATCGAGAAGGGCCGCTCATGTGTGCAGTCAGTCCCGCGGACCGTGAGCCGCCGACGGCGGTGGTGCTCGGCGCCGCCGGGTTCGTCGGCCGCAACGTCTGCGAGGCGCTGTCCGCCTGCGGCTGGTCCGTCGCCGCCGTCGTACGCCGCACCGCTTCCGGCCTGCCGCCGGGCTGCCGCACCGTACGGGTGGACCTGCTGCGTTCCGACGAGTCCGCGCTCCTCGCGCTGTTCGAGGCCGAACGCCCCGCCCTGGTCGTCAACACCGCGGGCGCGCTGTGGAACGTCACCGACGAACAGCTCACCGAGGGCAACGTGACCCTGGTCCGCCGCCTCGTCGACGCCGTCGCGAAACTCCCCGTGCCCGCCCGGCTGGTCCACATCGGCTCCGCCTACGAGTACGGCGGCCAGAGCACCGGAAGGCCGCTCACCGAGGACCTCCCGGAGCATCCCACCAGCCGCTACGCCCGTACCAAGCTGGCCGGCACCCGGGTCCTCACCGACGCCGTCGCCGACGGCAGGATCGATGCGACCGTGCTGCGCATCGCCATGTCCGCCGGACCCTACGCCCCGCCGGACAGCCTCCTCGGCTCGCTCGCCCGCCGCCTCGCCGAACAGCCCCGCGAACTGCGGCTGCCGCCGCTCGCCGGTGTCCGCGAGATCGTTGACGTCCGGGACGTCGCCGACGCCGTGCGCCGCGCCGCCGACGCGCCGCGCGTACCGCCGGTCGTCAACATTGGCTCCGGGACGGGCGTCCCGCTCACCGAGGCCGTGGACACCCTGATCCGCGTCACCGGCACGTCCGCCGCCGTCCTGCGCAGCCCCGTCCCCGACGACGGCGGGCATGCCCGGCGCGACGCGGGCATTGGCGAACAGCCGCTGGACGTGTCCCTCGCCCGCCGCGCACTCGGCTGGTCCCCGCAGCACACCCTCGCCGACGCCCTCACGGCCCTGTGGGACACCGTCCCCGGGCGGCCCGACGCGTCGCCCGCACCCCTGACCACGACCTCGAACCTCGCAGTGGACGGAGAGAGCATTCATGGCTGACACGGACGTGCAGTCCATCCTCGAGCAGACGCGGAAGCTGCACCGCGACCGGGACGCGTCCGCGCAGGAGTTCCGCCCCGGAGTCACGCCGATCCTGCCCTCCGGCGCCGTCCTCGACGAGGACGACCGCGCCGCACTCGTCGAGCAGGCCCTGGAGATGAAGATCGCCTCCGGTGCGAAGGCGCTGCTCTTCGAGCGCCGTTTCGCCAAGACCATCGGGGTCCGCAAGGCGCACCTGACCAACTCCGGGTCGTCCGCGAACCTCCTCGCCCTCGCCTCGCTGACCGTCCCCGAGCTCGAGGACCGCCGACTGCGTCCCGGCGACGAGGTCATCACCGTGGCGGCGAGCTTTCCCACCACGGTCAACCCGATCCTCCAGTGCGGCGCGGTGCCGGTCTTCGTGGACGTCGACCTGGCCACCTACAACACCACGCTGGAGCGCATCGAGCAGGCGATCACGCCGCGCACCCGGGCCGTGATGATCGCCCACACGATGGGCAACCCGTTCCCCGCCGCCGAGATCGCCGAACTGTGCGCGGAACGCGACCTGTTCCTCATCGAGGACAACTGCGACGCCGTGGCGTCCACCTACAAGGGGAAGACCACCGGCACCTTCGGCGACTACTCGACGGTCAGCTTCTACCCGGCGCACCACCTGACCATGGGCGAGGGCGGCTGCGTTCTCAGCAACACCCTGGAACTGGCCCGCATCACCGAGTCGATGCGCGACTGGGGCCGCGACTGCTGGTGCGAGCCGGGCGAGGACAACAAGTGCCTCAAGCGCTACTCGTACCAGATGGGCGACCTGCCCCACGGGTACGACCACAAGTACATCTTCTCGCACGTCGGGTACAACCTGAAGTCCACCGACATCCAGGCCGCTCTGGGCCTCACCCAGCTCGCCAAGCTCGACGACTTCGTGGCCGCGCGCAAGCGCAACTGGCGGCGCATGCGCGAGCGGCTGGAGGGCGTGCCCGGCCTGCTGCTGCCGGAGGCCACCCCGGGCAGCGACCCGAGCTGGTTCGGCTTCGTCATCACCCTCACCGACGAGGCGAAGTTCGCGCGCGGGGAGCTGATCCAGTTCCTCAACGACCGCCGCATCGGCACGCGCCTGCTGTTCGCCGGCAACCTCCTGCGGCACCCCGCCTACAAGAATGAGAACTACCGGGTCAGCGGCGAGCTGACGAACAGCGACATCATCACCGAGCGGACCTTCTGGATCGGCGTCTATCCCGGCATCACCACCGAGATGATCGACTACATGACGGACTCCCTCCGGGAATTCGTCGCCAAGCACGGCTGAGGGGCAGGCGCACGCATGGCAGTACGGGACTCGTCCGAACCGCACAGAGCCCACGACCGGACCGGCACGCGCCCGATCGGGGTGGGCGTCCTCGGCGCCGCCGACATCGCCTGGCGGAACGCGCTCCCCGCCGTGCAACGCTGCGACGAGCTGCGGCTCGTCGCCGTCGCCAGCCGCAGCGCCGGGAAGGCGGGCCGCTTCGCCGACCGTTTCGGCTGCGAGGCGGTCGACTCCTACTCGCGCCTGCTGGAGCGGGACGACGTCGAGGCCGTCTACGTCCCGCTGCCCAACGCGCTGCACGAGGAGTGGGCGGAGGCCGCACTGCGGGCCGGCAAGCACGTGCTGGTGGAGAAGTCCCTGACGGTCGACGCGGAAGCGGCCCGGCGCCTCGCCGGTCTCGCCGAGGCGCGCGGCCTGGCGTTCATGGAGAACTTCACCTTCCTCTGCCACCCCCAGCACGACGAGGTCCGCAAGCTCGTCGCCGACGGGGCGATCGGCACGCCGCAGACGTTCACCGCCTCGCTCGGCATCCCGCGCGGCGGCGGCGACCTGATCCGCTACCGCCCCGAACTCGCCGGCGGCACCCTGCGGGAGAACGGCTGCTACCCGCTGCGCGCGGCGCTGCTGCACCTCGGCGACGACCTGCGCGTGCTCGGAGCACATCTGCGGACCGACCCGGCCACCGGCGTGGACGTCGCGGGCTCGGCGCTGCTCGCCGACGGCGCGGGGCTCACCGCGCAGTGCGACTTCGGGCTGGAGCACTCCTACCGCAACACGTACGCGCTCTGGGGCAGTGAGGGACGCGTCGAACTGGACTGGGCGTTCAACCCCAGGCCGGAGACGCGCCCGGTGCTGCGCCTGCAGCGCGGCGACGTGCGGGAGGAACGGGTGCTCGCGGCGGCCGACCAGTTCCAGCTCACCTTCGCCGCGTTCGCCGCGGCGTGCCGGGAGCCCGTCGCACACCGCCACCACGCGCAGGACGCCGTCCGCCAGGCCACCGTGATGGAGGCCGTGCTGCGCGCGGCCACGCGCTGAGCGCCGCACCGGCGCCGCCGGCACGGGCCGCCGGCGGCGCCGGTCACCAGGCGCCGATGAACGGCGCGCCCGCGTCGTGCCGTCGCCAGGCCGCGTCGAGGCGCGTGAGCCGGGCCGCGGCGGCGACGCCGTGCACGGACGCGACCTTGCCGTCCCTGACGTCGAACGCCACGGCGCCCACGACCCGCCCTTCGACGACGGCGACGACCGCCGGGGAACCGTTGACCGGCGCGATGTACAGCGCAGGGGAGCCGCCGGCCAGCCGCCGCTTCGCCGGAGTGGGCCGGAACCCGGCCCGCAGGTGGGAGGCAACGCGCTCGCGCGTGGTGTAGCGCAGCGGCCGCCGGGCGAGTCCGGCGCCGTCCGAGACCGCGGTCACGTCGGCGGTGAGCATCGCCACCAGCCGTTCGGTGCGCCCTGACGTGGCGGCGGCCAGGAACTCCTCGACGATGCGCCGCGCGGCGTCGGGGTCCACCTCGCCGCCGCGCCGCTCGGCGGCGAGGTGGCGCCGGGCCCGGTGGACATGCTGCTGGCTGGCGGACTCGGTGATGTCGAGGATGCCGGCGATCTCGGCGTGCGGGTACGCGAAGGCCTCGCGCAGCACGTAGGCGGCCCGCTCGACGGGTGAGAGGCGTTCCATGAGGGTCAGCACGGCCAGGGACACCGACTCGCGCTGTGCGAAGGTGTCGGCCGGGCCGAGCATCGGGTCGCCCTCCAGGAGCGGCTCGGGCAGCCGGTCTCCGGCCGGGTGCTCGTGGCGCGCCCGTGCCGAGCGGAGCCGGTCGAGGCAGAGGTGGGTGACGACCTTGGTCAGCCACGCCTCCGGCACGTCGATGCGTTCCCGGTCCGCGGCCTGCCAGCGCAGGAACGCGTCCTGCACGGCGTCCTCGGCGTCGGCGGCCGAACCGAGCAGGCGGTACGCCAGCGAGGCCAGCCGGGCCCGGCCGGCCTCGAAGCGTTCGACGGCTGCGGTGTCCACGCGGAAAGCCTATGCGGCGACCCTCGTGCCGGCCCGTTCCGGCGCTGTCGCCAGCCGGCGCCTGCGCTTCGGCATGCCGAAGGTCGGGTGGGCGATGCCCCATCCGGCCCCCGTGAGCACGCCCGACTTGAGCCGCGCGGCAGTCCGGCCGCCCAGGTACCAGGACTTCGGCCGGACGCTCCCGTCGACCATCTGGAAGAGCGCGTCCCGCCGTCCGAGGCTGATGTGGTTGCCGTAGTACTTCAGCCCGGTGGCCGGGACCTCGCCACCCGTCAGCCGCGCGATGATCGCGGCGGTCGCCTGCATGTTCGTGAAGCCGGCGGAGGCGCAGGACATGGGCAGCGGCCGGCCGTTGTCGCCGATCGCGTAGGCACAGTCGCCGGCGGCGTAGACATCCGGGTGGGAGACGGATCGCATGGTGCGGTCGACGACGATCTGACCGGTCCCGGCGACCTCCAGGCCGCTCGCGGCCGCGACCGGGTGCACCGCGAAGCCGGCCGACCACACCGTCACGTCGGCGGGGAGGGAACGCCCGTCGGCGGTGAGCACACGGTCCGGCTCGACGGCGGCGACGGCGGTGCGCTCGTGCACGGTGACGCCGAGCCGGTCGAAGGCCCGGCGCAGATGACGGCGGGCCCTCGGGGAGAGCCAGGCGCCCAGCTCGCCGCGGGCGGCGAGCGCTACCGACAGGTCGGGCCGGGAGTCGGCGAACTCGGTCGCGGTCTCGATGCCGGTCAGACCCTCGCCGACGACCAGCACGTCGCCGCCCCGGCCCAGACCGGCCAGCCGTTCCCGCAGCCGCCGCGCCGAGGACAGGCCGGTCACGTCGAAGGCGTGCTCGGCCACGCCGGGGACGTTGTGGTGGGCCACGGAGCTGCCGAGCGCGTAGAGCAGCGTGTCGTAGGAGAGGGGGCCGTCCGGGGCAGCCGAGCCGCGGGAGCCGTCGGGGCCGTCCTCCGCCGCGACGGCGACGGTGCGGCGCTCCGGGTCGACGCCGGTGACACGCGCCAGACGCAACCGCACCCCGGTCCCCGCGAAGACGTCCGCGAGCGCGCGGAAGGCGAGGTCCTGGCCGCTCGCGTACTGGTGGAGCCGCATCCGCTCGACGAACTCGGGCGCGGCGTTGACGACGGTGATCTCGGTGTCCGCCGGAGAGAGCCGGCGTGCCAGGTTTCCGGCGGCGAAGGCCCCAGCGTATCCGGCGCCGAGAACGACGATGCGGTGCTTCATGGCGTGGCTCCTGTCTCGTTCGCGTGCCCCTTGAACGGGATGGCGGACCGATTGCTGACAGGAGCGGAGTGTGACGCGCGTCACATTCGGGGGGCGGGGACTTCTCAGGCCCCCCGGGTCAGCGCGGCGGGGTCGAAGCGGGGCACCGCCCCGAACTCGGCGGCGCGTCCGAGCAGCTCGCGCACCGCCTCGAAGCCCTTCGGCCCCAGGTCCTCGGTGTAGGCGTTGACGTACAGGCCGATGTGCTGTTCCTGCACCTCGGGCTTCATCTCCTGCGCGTACTGCTGCACGTACGCGCGCGACGCCTCCGGGTCCGCCCACGCGTGCCGCACCGACGCCTGCACCGCTTCCGTCACGGCCGCGATCCGCTCGGCACCCAGGGCGCGCCGGGCGACGATCGCCCCCAGCGGGATGGGCAGGCCGCTGCGCGCCTCCCACGCCTCGCCGAGATCCACCAGCCGGTGCAGCCCGAACTCGTGGAAGGTGAACCGCGCCTCGTGGATGACCAGTCCGGCGTCCACCTCGCCGTCCCGCACGGCCGGCATGATCGCGTGGAACGGCATCACCACCGTCCGCACCTCGTGGCCCGGCAGGGCCTGTTCCGCCCACAGGCGGAACAGCAGGTAGGCGGTGGACCGCTCGGTGGGGATCGCCACGGTCTTCCCGGCCAGCGCCGCCGGTTCGCACGTGTCGCGCGTGAGCAGCAGGGGCCCGCACCCGTGACCGAGCGCGCCGCCGCACGGCAGCAGGGCGTACTCGTCGAGCACGTGGGGCAGTGCCGCGTAGGAGATCTTCAGCACGTCCAGCCCGCCCTCGGCGGCCAGCCTGTTGGTGACGTCGATGTCGGCGATGGTGACGTCGGGCCGAGGCGCGTCCGGTAGCAGCCCCGCCGTCCAGGCGTGGAAGACGAACGTGTCGTTCGGGCACGGCGAGTAGGCCAGTGAAACCGAGCCGTCTCCGCTCACGGCTGCATCTCCCTTATTCGTCGGCTGAGGTGTCGCAGCAGTCGAGCACGACTCGCACACCGCGTGAGAGGCGCGGAAAAACGTGCACGAACGCACTGATGAATTCCTCAGACTCCACCGGGAAGGCCGCGAAAAGGGGCCTGGCCGCCCGTGCCGCTGGCATCCTGGCGTACTGGGTGGTAGCCCGAGGACGGCGAACGCCGTGGCGGAGGCGGAGTACCGCGGCATGCAGGTGAGGCCGGGCGGACGGGCCGCAGGTGGGCGCCCCGTCACCGGGGGCCGGTCGTCGCCCAGGGCGCGTGCGCGGGCGCATCGGGTGCCCGGACGGGCGTCGGGGCGGGGGCGCCGGCGGCTCCGCCCCGTGCCGTGGACCAGGTCGGGGTCCTGTCCCGGGGCTGTGAGTCTGGTCGCGAGGATGCATGCGGCTCCCGCCGCGGGGTATCGGTGGACGCACATCCCGCCACACCCGTCCCTGGGGTCCCCCTAGGTCGCTCCCGTATAGGGGTGCCCCGGACAGGGGTCCCCTAGAAAACCCCTCCCCGTTCGGCGGGAAAAGTGGACAGCGGGCCGGGGAGAAGATGAACCCCGGCAGGTCGCACCGGGACTCCGGCACCCCTATCCGCAGGTCACGGCGCTGCGGTCGCCTTCGACGTCCGTTGACCCTCCTGAGGGGTCTCCTTAGACTCCCCGGCGTTCATTGAGGAACGCGATCGGGGAAGGTGCGACTCACATGGCGTTGACCAAGGATGGCGCAGGCAGAGAACTTCAGTACTCGGGTGACGTGATTGCCGTTCCGGAATCTGAATTCAGTGTGAACGGTTTCGCCCAGCAGAATGCCGCGTCCGTGCGAAAGCCGTTCATTCCCCGGCAGGCCGGCCCGGTGGACGACGCCCCGCCCGCCGCCCGCCCGACGGCGTCCGCCGCCACCGACGCCGAGCTCCGCAGCGACGAGTACGGCGACGCGGTGCTCTCCCTCTTCGAGCGCTCCGGCATCGGCCTCGCGGTCCTTGACCCGACGCTGCGGGTGCGTGCCGTGAACAGTGCGTTCCTCACCCAGTGCGGCCGCGGCCGGGACGACATCGCGGAACGCAGCTTCGCCGAATTCCTGCACCCCAGCGTGCGCCAGCACCTGATGCGCCAGTTCGGTCGTCTCGTGCAGGGCCATCACGCCCGGCTCGTGGGCAGGTCGATCGCGATGTGGTTCAACGACACGGCCGTCGCCGGAAAGCTGACCGCCTTTCCGGTGGACGACGACAACGGTCGCGGCACCATGATCCTGGTGCAGTTCACCCCGGAGAAGACCGAGGAGCCGCCGGCCCCGCCGGTGGGGTCGCAGCGGAAGCTGACGCCGCTCACCGCGAAGGTCCTGGAAGGTGTCGCCGCCGGCGATCCGACCGTGCGCCTCGCCGCGAAACTCTTCCTGAGCCGGCAGGGAATCGAATACCACGTCAGCATTCTGCTGCGGCAGTTCAAGGTGCCCAACCGCACCGCCCTGGCCGCGAAGGCATATTCCATGGGCATGTTCAGCATCGGCTGCTGGCCGCCCAAGGTGCTTCCGGACTACATCCGCGCCGACCGCAACGGCTCCGAGCGCACGCGCCAGCCGGCCGCCGAGCGCCGCCGCGCGACCTCCTGACCCGGACGACCGGGGTCAGTCGACCCAGCCGTGTTCCTCTGCGAACCGGACCAGCGCCCGGCGCACCTCCAGGACCTGCCTGGCGGTCAGGTCCGGGCCGGCGGAGAGCAGCATCTCCGTGGCGATCCGGGTGAACTCCTCGCGGCCGAACACCTCGCAGGTCTCCTCGCCGCCCTCCACGCTCCTGCCGCCGGCCGGTACGCCCCGTCCGGCGGTGGGAGCGGCGGGTGGGGCGGCACCCGCGGGCGGCGCGCCGACCACGTGGACGTCGAATGCCTTGAGCCCGCGTTCGCCGTCCACCACGGCGAACTCGACGCGGGTTCCGCAGGAAAGCGAAGCCCCTGGCGGGCTCAGCTCGTTGACGTGGACGAAGACGTCCTCGCCGCCACCGTCCGGCGTGATGAAGCCGTACCCCTTGGCGTCGTCGAAACGCACCACGATGCCCTGCGCCATGCCCCGCTCCCCGAAGACCGAAAACCCGTCACCACGTCACTGCTCCGCGCGAACGGCGTGCACGGCCGCAGCGGGAGCCCGCAACGTAGCCGCAGGTCGGGCCGCCGGGCAACCGGCCGGCCTCCGCGCACGGCCGGTTGCCGCGGTGCGCACGGCGCCTCTGGCAGTTCTCTTAGTGACCCGGTGGGGTGGGGACCGCCCGGCGCGGCACGCCCTACCGTCGGACTCCCCCGGGACGCGGGAGACCCGGTGGCCGGACGCGTACAGGCCATGTAGCTGATGGATGGATATGACCGACATCGAGACGCGGCGGGAACGTCCGGTCCGGCAACGCCCCGGCGGGCCCGGAACCGCGCGGCCCCTCACCGACGTGCCACGAGCCCGCACACCGCACGACGACGCGCCGCACGACGACGCGCCGCCCGGTGACGCTCCGCCCGGTGACGCTCCGCACGGCGGCCCGGCTCCCGGCCGAGCGGCGCACGCGGACGCCGCGGAGCTGCGTGCACTGCCGCCCCTGGTGTTCGCCGGGGAGTGCGACCTCCTGAGGGAACGGCTGGCCCGGGTCGCCGGCGGCGAGGCCTTCGTCCTCCAGGGCGGCCTGCACGCGAAGACGTACGGGCGGGAGACGGCCGACGCCATCCGGGACACCCTGCGCACGATGATGCAGATGTCGGCGCTGCTCACCTACGCCACGTCCGTGCCGGTGGTGAAGGTCAGCCGCATCGCGCACTTCACCGACCCGCGGCGGCTGGTGGCGCGCTACCAGACCGCCGCCGCCGCCCTGAACCTCGTCCGCGCCTTCGCCTCCGGTGGCTACGCCGGACTGCGCCAGGTACACGCGTGGAACCGGGAGTTCGTCGCCGCCTCGCCCTCCCGGGCCGGATACGAGCCGCTCAGCGCGCAGCTGGGCCGCGCGCTGGACTTCATGGACGCCTGCGGTCCCGGCTCCGCGAGCCCGGCCGACGCCGAGTTCTTCGCCTCACACGAGGCGCGGCAGCCCGTCTACGAGAAGGAGCTCACCCGCATCGACTCGCGGGCCGGGGAGCCGTACAGCACGGCGAGCCACTTCGTCTGGATCGGGGAGCGGACGGGTGATCTGGACGGCGCGTTCGTCGACCACCTCGCCCGCCTCCGCAACCCGATCGGCATCGCGCTCGGCCCCGACTGCGGACCGGACGAGGCGTCGGCCCACCTGGACCGGTTCGACCCGGCAAGAGAACCGGGCCGCCTCACCTTCGTGGTCCGGATGGGCGCGGACGCGGTGCGTGAGACCCTGCCGGCCGTCATCGAGAAGATCACCGCGCAGGGGCACCGGGCCGCCTGGATCTGCGACGCGATGCACCCCAGCGTCCCCCTCGGCGCCGACGGCGGCCCGCCCGGACCCCGCACCTTCGACGACGTGCTGGACGAGGTGACCGCCTTCTTCGAAGTGCATCGCGCACTGGGCACCCACCCGGGCGGTCTGCACGTCGAGCTGACCGGCCGCGAGATCGGCGGTCCGGAGGACCGCGGTCTGCAGCGCCACCCCGCGCCCGACCGGGTGATGAGCCTTCCGCCCACCCCCTGCCTCACCCGGGCCGGTGCGCTGGACCTCGCCTTCCTGGTGGCCCAGGCTTACCGCGACGGCTCCCGCTGACGCCCGAGGCCTCACGCCCGCCGGCGTGGGGCACCGCGACCCGTGGGCGCGGCCCGGGCCGGCTCAGCGGGCGGTCTGTTCCCGGTGCGCGCGCTCGTGCAGCGCCCGCAGCATCGGCGAGGTGTCCAGCAGCCAGATGCCGGTCAGCAGCAGCGCCCCGCCCAGCAGCGTGACCGCGACCGCGAGCGGGTCGCCACGCACCGACTCGTCGAACAGTGTCACGCCGCAGGCGACCGCGACCACCGGTTCCACGGTGTCGATGACCGGCATGCTCGCCGACAGCGGCCCCGCCTGGAACGCACTCTGGATCAGCAGCAGTCCCAGGATGCTCGCCACGACCAGCAGGTACGTCTGCCACGACGTCACCACCTCGTCCACGCTCACCTGGAACTTGGACACCGTCGTGGCGAGCAGCACCGACTGGATGCCCATCACGATGCCCGCCGCGGCCGCCATCACCGAGGCGCGGGCCGGGCCGCTCATGCGGCGACTGAGGAACAGCACCAACGTCGTCGCGGCGGCCGCCGCCGCCATGGCCAGCGTCCACTCCTCCGGCCCGGCCACCGGCTGCGACCGCTGCGGGGCGGCGGCCGCCATCGCGACGGCCAGCCCCGCCGCCACCGCCACCGCCCCCAGCCACTCCCGCGTCCGCAGCCGGGTGCCGTACAGCCGGACCGACAGCGGGATGGCGAAGAGCAGTTCGGTCACGATCAGCGGCTGCACGAGGGCCAGCGGGCCGTGCGCGAGGGCCACGGACTGGAAGCCGTAGGCACCGATCGCGCAGCCGATGCCCGCCAGCCACAGCGGCCTGCGGGCCAGGTGGGTCAGCAGCCGGTACGACATCGCCTCGTGGTCCGGTTCGCCGGTCGCCGCACGTTGCTGGAGCACCCCGGCGACGGCGAACAACGCGGCCGCGCACAGCGAACCGAGGATCGCGATCAGCATCGGCCGGTCCCGCCCGCCTCGTCCGCGTCGTGGGGCGCCACCGCGTGCCAGACCGGCAGCAGGTCCTCGGCCAGCACACGACGCCAGGAGCGGTGCCGGCCGCGCGCCGTCGCACCGGCAGCTTCGCCGAGCGCCGCCCGCAGCTCCGGCCGCTCCAGCAGCGGGCGCAGTGCCTCCGCCCATCCCGGGGCGTCGTCCGCCGCGACCACCACGCCGTCCTCACCCGGTCGCGCCAGCCACCGCGTGGTCCGCGCCCCGGCGGGCAGCAGCACCGGCAGGTGACTGGCCATCGCCTCGCCCACCGCGTTGCCGACGGTCTCCGACCGGGAGGGGAAGGCGAACACGTCGCATCCTCCGTACACCCGGGCGAGTTCCCGCTGCGCCACCGGTCCGAGCAGGCTCACGTCCGGTCCGAGCAGGTCGCGTAGCACGGCCTCGTCGGGCCCGGTGCCCGCCACCACCAGGTGCACGGGCGTGCCGTCCGCGCGCAGCCGCCGCAGCGCGTCCGCCAGTACCAGCACCCGCTTGGAGGCGTCCACCCGGCCGGAGAACAGCACCGCGGGCCGGTCCTCCGGTACGCCGTAGCGCTCGGCCAGCACCCGGCGCGCCTCCGGGTCGGGCCGGAACCGTTCGTGGTCCACACCCCGGTCCAGCAGCCCGACGCGGTGGCCCGGCACGGCGGCCGCGATCTCGCCGCGCTGCTCGGGCGTGGCGACCAGCACCCGGTCGCAGGCGTGCAGCAGCCTGTCCCGGCGGTGCCGCACCAGCCCGGCGGCCACCGTGCCGGGCAGCCGGTACGGGCCGGTCAGGGCGTGCAGGTAGGCGGCGGCCAGCGCGGGCACGTCGGTGTGCACGGACCCCACCAGGCCGGGCGGGGCCGCCCGCCCGGGCGTACGGCCGAGCCGGTCCGAGCGGCGGCGCGCCTGCGCGAGCCGTACGGCCGTGGCGGCGAAGCCGAAGACGTGCGTGAGGTGCCAGACGTCGTGCCCGGGCAGCAGCCGGGCCAGCCGTGGGTGGAACGGCGTCAGATCGCTGACGTCGGCGCCGCCGCTGACCCGCATCAGCGGGGCGGTGCTGAGCACCGGCGGCAGCGACACGAACCGCACGGCGGGGGAGAGGCGTTCGACCCGTTCCCGGGGGCCCAGCACGTAGAGGGTCAGGTCCGCACGGAGGTCCGGCGGCGCCATGCCGGCCGCCGCCTCGGCGAAGCGCTCCCAGCACTTCACGTGGCCCCCGGCGTCCGGCCCGCGTACCAGCTCCACCAGCACCGCCACCGACGGCCGCGCGTACCGGGCGGTCACGGGCGGCGCCCGCGGGCCGTGCCCCGGCCCGGCGCGCTCTGCCGCGAGACCAGGAGGCCGAGCGCACCCGGGCTCACGGCGCGCAGCGCGTCCAGCACCCGGTAGTGCCGCGGGACGCACACCTCCGCGCGCGGGCGCTCCACCAGGTCGGCCACCGCCCGGCCCACGCGCTCCGGCCGGATCATCCGCCGGGCGGTGCGCGCCCGCAGCGGCGCCAGGTCCGGCGCCCCGAAGAACGGCGTGTCCACCAGCCCGGGATGCACCACGCCGAAGTGCACGCCCCGGTCCCCGTACTCGGCGGCCAGCGACTCCGTCAGCGTCGTCAGGGCCGCCTTGGCGGCGGCGTACGCGCTGTGGCCCCACGGGCCGGACTTCGCCGACACGGAGGCGACGTTCACGACGTGGCCGCGCCCGCGCGCCAGCATGCCCGGCAGCACGGCGCGCACGGCGGCAGCGGGGGAGAACCAGTGCACCTGGAACAGCCGCCGGGCCTCGGCCGGGTCCAGTTCGAGGAACGGCACGTACATGCCGTGGCCCGCGCAGTTGACCAGGACCTCGACGGGGCCGAACTCCTCGGCCAGCCGGGTGAGCTCCTTCTCGACGGTGCCGTCGTCGGCGGCCAGGTCCAGGGCGACCGGTGTGCAGGGGGCGTGGGCGCGGAGCTCCGCGGCGGCGGCTTCGAGGGGAGGCGAGCGCCGGGCGACGAGAACCGTGGGGCGCCCGCGCCGGGCGAAGGCGCGGGCGGCCGCGAGGCCGACTCCGCTGGAGCCGCCGGTGATCAGTGCCACGCCGCTGGGTACGCCCGCCATGTGTTCACGGTATGCCCCGTTTCGTCCGTCCGCGGCGCGTGCTCGCGCGTGTCGCACCACCCCGGGGCATCGGCGTGCCGCCGAGATGTGCGCCGCGCCGAGCCGGGCTACCGTCGGCGCATGCCCGTCGTCGGCCGCCGCCCGCACGGCCCGCGAAACCGCCCACCGGCGAGGTACGACCGACCGTGAACCTGGAAGCCGTCGCGGACGAGCTCTACGCCCTCCGCCCCTCCGCCTTCACCGCGACCCGGGACGCCCGCGCCCGCGAGGCCCGGCGCGCGGGCGACCGCGACCTCGCCACCCGCATCTCCGCCCTCCGCCGGCCCACCCTTGCCGCCTGGGCCGCGAACCTGCTGGTGCGCGAGCACGACGAGGAGACGGCACGCTTCCTGGCCCTCGGCGAGGAGCTGCGCCGCGCCTACCAGGACCTCGACGGAGGCCGGCTCCGCGAACTGGCCCGTACCCAGCGGGAGCTGATCCGGGCCCTCGCCCGCAGCGCCCGGGACTCCGCCGCCGCGTCCGGCCAGTCGCTCGGCGAAGCGGCCCGGCGCGAGGTCGAACAGACGCTTCAGGCGGTCCTCGCCGACCCGGACGCCGCCGAACAGTGGTCCGCCGGCCACCTCGCCACGTCCCTGACCCCGCCGACCGACTTCTCCTTCGCCGGCCTCCCGGCCGCCGCGCCGGCCGGGAGGCCGGCGAAGCCCTCCCGGAAGCGTCCTGCGAAGGAGGATTCCGCGAAGGAGCGTCCTGCGAAGAAGCGTCCTGCGAGGGTCGCCGACCTCGACCGGGCCCGCGACCGGCGCCGTCAGCGGCAGGAGGAGGCCGACGAGGCCCGCGGGGCGGCGGAGCAGGCGGCCGGGGAAGCCGCCGAGGAGGCCCGCAGGGCCGAGGAGGAACGCGTCGCCGCCGACGATGCGCTGGCCCGTGCGAAGGAGCGCAGCACGGCGGCCGACCGGCGCCTGACCGGCGCCCGTGACGCACTCCGCGATGCCGAACGCGAGCAGCAGGCTGCCGCGGACGCCGAACGCGAGGCCCGCACGCGGGCCCAGGACGCCTCCCGCGCCGCCCGCCGCAGCGCCGACCGCGCCACCCGCGCCACCCGCGAAGCCGACCGCCGCCGCTCCGGCCCGCGCACACGCTGAACCGCTTGACGGCCCTCGAACCGGCGGGCGTCGCCAGCGATCCGGGTCAGGGGAACTCCACTGTGTCGAGGTCGAAGTCGAAAGGGCCGGCGGGTGCAGATCCTCACGTTTCCCGAGGCGTCCACGCCGCCCGGCCTGCGCACGCAGGTGCGGGCGCTGCAGGACACGGCCTGCCCCTCGTCGGACGGCAGGCGGACCCCGCACGACGCGACCGTCCACGACCCCGCCCTGCACCCGCTGTCGATGCTCCTTGTCGAGGACGGCAGGGTGCTGGCCGCGCTGGACGTGCTGACCAAGGACCAGCGGCACGCCGGGCTTACGTACCGGGCCGGGTCTCAGCACCGTCGTCACCCGGCAGGACGTGCGGGGGCCAGGGCCAGGGCCACGGCCGCCGACTGGCTGCGGCCGGGCGCGCGCACATGGCCGAACAGGCTCTCGACGTGGGGCTGTTCACCTGCGATCCCGGGCTTCGCCCGTTCTACGAGAGCGCCGGATGGGAGCAGTTGCCCGGCATCGTGCTCATCGGGGGCACCCCCGACTCCCCGTTCCCCAGCGACCGCCCGGGCTTCGTCAAGGTCACCGTGGCCGCCTTCTTCTCCCCCACCGCGCGGCGGGAGCCGACTTCACCGGCGCCCGCATCGAGCTCTACCCGGGGCGCATCGACTGCCTCTGGTGACCGCCTCTCCGGGCGCGGCCCGGCGCGGGCCGGGAGAACCGGAGCAACCGGTCAGGTTTCGAGAAGCGCCGGCGCCCGGAGCGGCCTAGCGTCGCAGGCATGACTTCCCTGGACTTTGTCATCCTCGACGCGGCGGACCCCTCGGACGCGGAGCGCTTCTACACGACCGCCTTCGGCCTGGAGACCCAGGTGCGCCTGCGCGCCTCGGAGGCGCCGACGACCGGCTTCCGCGGCTACACGCTGTCGCTGGTCGTCTCCCAGCCGTCCACCGTCGACTCCCTCGTCGACAGCGCCCTGGACGCGGGCGCCACCACGCTGAAGGCTCCCGCGAAGTCCTTCTGGGGCTACGGCGGGGTGGTGCGCGCCCCGGACGGGGCGATCTGGCAGGCCACCACCTCGGCGAAGAAGGACAAGGGCCCTGCGACCCGGCAGATCGACGACGTCGTGCTCCTGCTGGGTGTCGCGGACGTGGCCGAGAGCAAGCGGTTCTACGTCGACCGCGGTCTCACCGTCGCGAAGAGCTTCGGCCGCAGGTATGCCTCGCCATGCCGTCGAGCCCCGTGAAACTGGCGCTCCACGGGCGCCGGGGGCTCGCCAGGACCGCCGGCGTGTCGCCCGACGGCACCGGATCCCACCGCCTCACGCTCAGCGGCGACGTGGGAACCTTCACCGACCCGGACGGCTTCCCCTGGGAGGAGTCCGCGCCCTGACCCCGCCGGGAACGACGAACCTCCCCGGCCCGTGGGACGGGGAGGTTCGTGACGTGCACGCCGTGCGGCCAGTCAGGCCGCCGCGCCGGTCACGCCTTGACGGAACGACGCTTGCGCGCCACGACCAGCAGGCCGGCGCCGGCGGCGACGACGGCGGCGGCGATGCCCGCGATCAGCGGGGTCGAGTCCGAGGAACCGGTCTCGGCGAGGTCGGTCGGCGCCGCGCTCTCGTCGTCGGCGGGCTCGACCGGGGGAGTGGTGGTGCTCTCCGACGGGGTCGGCTCGGCGCTCTCGGAGGGCTCCTCGCTGGGCGTCGTCTCCGACGGCGTGGGCTCCGGCTCCGGCGACTCGCTCTCCTGGCCCTCGCAGACCGGGGAGGTCTTGGTCTCGTCCACGTTGTACTTCGCGTGGTCGCTCGCGACGACGACGAGGCGGACGTCCAGCGGTTCGCTGTGCTGCGGCAGCGCGAGGTCCTGCTGGTGGAAGTTCTTGCCGAACTCCTCGCTGAGGATCTCCTCGCCGCCCGCGGTGATGGTCACCGTGTTGGGTGCCTGGGTGCTGTACCACTTGAGGTCGACGGAGACCGAGTCGCAGTCGACGGTCCAGTTCGGCGTGTGCGCGGAGGCGGGGGCGGCGAGGAAGACCGAACCCGCCAGCGCGACGCCCGCCGCGCCGAGTGCTATGCCGCTACGGCGTCTGTGCTGCTTTGTGCTCAACTATCCCACTCCGGTTGGTAGAAGGGTGTACACGGGGGTGGTGCGAGAGCGGAACGCTATCGCCTCCGTCGGCCGGCCCTTCACCCGCCCCCGCGACTGCCGCACCTGCCGATTGCGGACGCGTACGGCAGCGGCCCGCGTAGTCGGCGTTCGTCAGGGCCATCCGGATGAACGGCGGTGGGACGGGGCGTGGGGGGAGGGCTGGGGAGGGCGGCGTGGGCACGTCCCGCCCGGTCCTGTTGCCGGGCGGCCCGCCGTTCGCGCCCGGAAGTACCACCTCGTCCGTCGCCGCCCTCGACCACCGCACAAGGCTGATCGAGCGTCTGTGGAGAGCAGGCTGCCTCGCAGGTGACCGCCAGGCTGCCCCGGGCCCGGCTCTTCTGCCGGGCCGTGTTCTCCTCCAGCGGAAGCCCGGATTCTGGCCTTGTCGGCCGGACTCCACCCTCTCGAAGGAAAGGGTCACGAAGCGGCTGGGGGTGCGTGCATACGCGCTCTGAACTGGGTAAACGTCGTCTCGATGACGACGGGTCAGTTGCGCCCCCGGCAGGACTCGAACCTGCGGCCAAGCGCTTAGAAGGCGCCTGCTCTATCCGCTGAGCTACGGGGGCCTGTGGGGTCGCGGGTGGGTACTCACCCCCCGGTTGACCATGGCTCGGTCAAGGATAGGGGCCGACGCACCCTCGCTGCTTCACGTCCGCGACGGGTTGTAAAGGTTCGGTGAAGCGGTCCCGATACTCGCAGGCTGAGGCGATCTCCGCAGCATTTTCGGCGGCTCGTTCGTGGGGTGTTGCGCAGTCGTTATGGCTCCGTGTGCCGGGCGGGGGTCGGCTGGGCCGATGGGAGCGGTCGTGGAGTGGTTGCGGGGTGATTTCGGGGGATGAGAAGCGGAAACGCTTCAAAAAACTCCCAAAATCGGTCATTCTTCCCCTGTGGCGATCTTGGAGGTACAGCCCGAACTGCTCGACGCGCTCACCGCGCTGCGGGAGCGCGTCGCCGCCGTACGCTTTCCGCTGCCCCTCCCGGGCGTGGAACGGGCCCGACGATCCCGGTCCGAGCTGCTCGCCCAGCTCGACGACTACCTGGTGCCGAGGCTGCGCGCCCCCGAGGCTCCGTTGCTCGCCGTGGTCGGGGGCTCGACCGGAGCTGGGAAGTCCACCCTGGTCAACTCGCTGGTGGGGCGCCGTGTCAGCGAGGCCGGGGTGCTGAGACCCACCACCCGCACGCCGGTGCTTGTCTGTCACCCGCACGACGAGCACTGGTTCGCCGGAGAGCGGGTGCTGCCCGGTCTGGGGCGGGCCTGGATGCCCCGTCAGGAGAGCCTCACCGACGCGGAGGACGACCCGGACGGCCTCCCGGAGGGGCCGGGCGCCACCCGCCTGGACGGACTGTCCGGCGGGGCGGAGGACGCCCATCTCGAGGTGCGGATCGAGACCGACCCCGGTGTGCCCGTCGGGCTCGCCCTGCTGGACGCTCCCGACATCGACTCCCTCGTCGTGCGCAACCGGGATCTGGCGGCCCGTCTGCTCTGCGCGGCGGACGTGTGGGTGCTGGTGACGACGGCCGCGCGGTACGGGGACGCGGTGCCGTGGCACCTGCTGCGCTCCGCGCGGGAGTACGACGTGGTGCTCGCCACGGTGCTCGACCGGGTCCCGCACCAGATCGCCGACGAGGTCTCCCAGCGCTACGCCGCCATGCTCGCCCGCGAAGGGCTGGGCGGCGTACGGCGCTTCACCGTTCCCGAACTCCCCGAATCGGCGGGCGGTTCCGGCCTGCTGCCGACCACCGCGGTCGCCGGCCTGCGCGACTGGCTGGCACAGTGCGTCCGCGACCCGCAAGCCCGCGGCCGCGCGGCGGCCCGTACGGCAGCCGGAGTACTCGCCTCGCTGCGGTCCCGGGTGGGCGCACTCGCCGGCGCCGCCGCGGCACAGCACGCGACGGCGCTGCGGCTCGGCCGCCATGTGGACGAGGCGTTCGAGGAGGCGGCGGCCCGCGTCCGGCAACTGACCGTCGCCGGAGGTCTCCTCGCCGGGGACGCGGCGGCGCGTTGGCGGGGCTTCCCGCTGGACTCCGGTGGCGACGAGGTGCTGGACGCCTTCACCGAGGGCCTGACCGCCCTGCTCGCCGGCGCCGCCGCCGCAGCGGACGAGCGGATCGCCGCAGCCTGGCGCGGTGAACCCGGCGCGCCCGAAAGGCGCACGGCGACCGCCGCGGCCCCGGAAGACGCCGCCGAGGAGGAGGCTCGCGGGCGGATCGGCCTGCTGGCCCGTCGCTGGAGGCGCTGCCTGGAGGAACTGGCCGACGAGGCGGTGCGCGGCTCCGAGGGCGCCTCGCAGACGGACGCGGAGGAGACCGCCGCACGGCTGGCCGTCGCCCTGCTGGGCGGTGCGGATGCGGCAGCCGACGCGGAGGAGGAACTGCGGCGCCTGCTCGGCACGGAGAGTGCCGCACGGTTGCGCGAGCGGGCCGGACGCATCCTCGGCACGTGCGTGGAGCGGGTGCTCTGCGCCGAACGCGAGCAGTGGCTGCGGCCGCTGGACGCACTGGGTGCCACGCCGGACCCGCAGGTGGAGCTGATCGCGGCGTTCTCCGTGCTGCGCAGGACCGAGACGGCGCGGCGGACGTCGTAGCCGCGACGAGCGACAGGGAGAGGTGACGTGGTGACGGCTGCGGGGAGGTACGACGGCGGAAGGGAGTCCGGGGCGAGCGGGGCGCCCGGGGCGTCCGAGCCGGAAGGGGCGCACGGACGGGGCGGACCGGAGGCGCCGGACGAGGTGCGCGGAGAGACGGACGCTCGGCCGGAGGCACGCGCGTCCGCCGCTCCGGCGCAGGCGCCTGCCGCGTCGCTTCCCGTGCCGGGCCACGCGTGCGCCGACGAGCCGTCGGCGCACGCGTGGCCCGACGTGGCGGAGGACGGCGCCGAGGCGCCGGCACAGGTCTTCCGTGCAGAGGAGGACACTCCGACGGCGGGCGCACCGGAGACCGGTTTGCGGCCGGCTGAGGACGGCGCAGACGGCGCACCCGGGGCCGTGCCGCGCACGCCGCCGAGACCCACCGCGCCTCCCAGGCCGCACGTGCCGCCCCGGCCGTCGATGCCGCCGAGCCACGGCTGGAACGACGGACTGATCGCGCGTCGCGCACCGGAATGCTTCCCGCAGGGCGCGGGGGAGTCCGCGGATGGCCCGGCCTGCGGTTACGGCGCGTTTGGCGAGGCCCAGCACGGGCACGATGGGCGCGTGCACGGTGCCGCCGCGCCGTCCGGACCCCCCGCCCCCGGGACGCCGCCCCCGGACGAGCCGCGCGCGCACGAGGACGTGGCCCCCGAGGACGTGGCCCCCGAGACCCAGGAGGGCGAGGCGTGGGGAGGGGGAGCCAAACCGACCGGGATCGGAGGGCTGCCGTCCCCCGACGGCATCGGCGGGGGAGCGGTCGGCGGCGCCCTGCGCCGCCGCCTGGGGGCTTTGCGGGAGCTGATCGGCCTGTCCCGCACCCGGCTGGAGGGCAGGGTGCTGGCCGAGGCAGGCAGGGTGCTCGACGAGGCCGGGGCACGGGCCCAACTGCCCGCCGCCTACACCACGGTCGCCATCGCGGGCGCCACCGGTAGCGGCAAGTCCTCGCTCCTCAACGCCCTGTCCGGGCGCACCCTCTCGGAGACCGGGCTCCGCCGCCCGACGACGGCCCAGCCCGTCGCCTGCACCTGGGAGGCCGAACGCGAGGGCGGGGCCGACGGGTTGCTCGACCGGCTCGGCATCCCCCCCGGTCTGCGCCGGCGGGTGAAGGACCCCTCACTGCACGGCCTGGTGCTGATCGACCTGCCCGATCACGACTCCGTCGCCGCCGGCCACCGCGAACACGTCGACCGGCTGCTGGAACTGGTCGATGCGGTGGTGTGGGTGGTCGACCCGGAGAAGTACGCGGACGCGCTGCTGCACGAGCGCTACCTGCGGCCGCTCGCGGGCTACGCGGAGGTCACCTTCGTCGTCCTCAACCAGGTCGACCGGCTGCCGGGCGAGGCTGCGGACGCCGTGCTGCACGACCTGCGCCGTCTGCTGGACGAGGACGGCATGGCGCTCGGCGACTACGGCGAGCCGGGCGCGCGGGTCCTGGCCACCTCCGCCCTCACCGGAGCAGGGCTGCACGAACTGCGTGAGGAGCTGGGCGCGTTCGCCGCGACCCGGGAGGCCCCGGCCCGTCGCCTGACCGCAGACCTGGACGGGGCCGCGGAGCGGCTGCGCCGGGTGTACGCCGACCCGGCCCTGCCCGCGCCGACCGGGCTGACCGAGGCGGACCGTGAGGAGTTCGAGGACTTGCTTGCCTCGGCCGTCGGCGCCCGTGCGGCGGGGCAGGCCGCGGAACGGGCCTGGCTGCGGCACGCCGAACGGTCCTGCGGCACCCCCTGGTCGCAGCTGGTGCGTGCACGCGATGCCCGTCGCCGCGCGTCGTGCGGCAGCGCGGAGGCCCCCGGGCGGGCGGAGCCCGAGCCTGGCGGGGCGGCGCCGGCACGGCACCGGGCCGCCAGGCCGGTGCTCACCCAGGCGGTGCGCCAGGTCGCCGAACAGGCGACCGTCGGCCTGCCCGACGCGTGGCGGCGGACCGTGCGGGACGCAGCCTGGCGGGGGGCGGAAGGACTGCCCGAGGCGCTGGACACGCTGATCGGGGAAGCCCTCGCTCCCCCGGGCGACGCACACCCGTCCGACCGTGGGCGGGCCCGCGGTGCACAGCGCCCGCACGGGCTTCCGCGCCTGGAGCGGCCGCCGTGGTGGACGGTCGCGATGCTCGGGCAGGGGCTGCTGCTGGCGCTTCAGGTGGTCGGGGTCCTCCTGCTGGTCGGCGCGGTCTTCGGCGGATACCGGGGCGCCCTGTGGCCACCGGTCGTCCTGGTGCTGGGCGGTGCCGTCGCGGCACCGGGACTCGCGGCCGCCTGCCGTGCCGCCGCCCGGGGGCCCGCGCGCGCGTTCGGGCAGGAGGAGGAACGCCGGCTGCGGCGGCTCTCCGCCGGCTGCGGGCGGACACGCGTGCTGGAGCCCGTGGCGGCGGAGCTGATGCGCTACCGCGAGGTGCGGGAGCAGTACGTGGTGGCCGCGGGAGACACGGGACCGGTGTGACCCGGAGCGCCCGGAGCGGCGTCGCCCGGACCGGCGGGACCCGGCGGGTCACTGGGGCTCCGGGGGAGCCTGAGGGGGACCGGGTTGTCCACACCCCCCGGTTCATCCACAGCCGCGAGCAGGATCCTCCGGGGCCGGGCACGGTGGGACGACCGGGAACGAGCCCGGCAGTCCCGCAGGGAGGCGTCGCGCATGAACGAGCCGCAGGTGACGGTGGTCGGGAACGTGGCCACGGAGCTGGATCACCGCACGACCCGCTCCGGTGAGCAGGCCGTGCGGTTCCGGCTGGCTGGCACGGTTCGCCGGTTCGACCGGGCCCGCGAGGCGTGGGAGGACGCCTGGACCAGCTTCTTCACCGTCTGGGCGTGGCGCACCCTGGCCACCAACGTGGCCGCTTCGGTGACGCTCGGCGAACCGGTCATCGTGCAGGGCCGGTTGCGCGTCAGGGAGGGGGAGAAGGAGGGACGCCGCTACGTCACCGCCGACCTGCTGGCATCCTCCATCGGACACGACCTCAACCGCGGCACCGCCGCCTTCCGGCGCGTCTCCCCGGCTCGGGCCGGAGGAGGCCCGACCTCGGGCGGGACGCCACAGGCCGTGCCGGGCCAAACCGGCGCGCCGGCCCCGGAGTTCGGTCTGCCGTGAACGTCCCGCTACGCCGGGTTCCCTCGATAACGATTCCGATTCGGAACGCTTGACCAGTGGGGTTATTGGGGACGGTGATGCGCTCGTCTCCTTACGATCCCTCGGGTACTCACGGGGTTCGGAGCTTTGTTCGGCGAGACGCACGTCAACTGCCCGACGTCCCGGCTTTCTCGCCCAGAGGGGAAGAGCATGACTTCTGTTCGCAGACGGGTCGTCTCCCGTCTCGCCGCCGCCGTCCTGGCTCCCGGCCTGATAGCGGCCGGTGCGCTGGCCGGTGCCGGCACCGCCGCCGCAGACGAGAACGCGGCGCAGCCAGGCGGCGCCTCCGCCACCCTCGACGGCCTCAAGACGTACAGCCAGGCCCTGCTCGTCGAGCCGGACGGGGAGAAGAAGGAGATCGGCGCCGGTCTCTTCGAGATGACCGTCGACGGCGGCGGCGCGCTGCAGACCTACTGCATCGACATCGCCAACCCGACCGTCAGCAAGTCCCGCTACAAGGAGGTCGGCTGGGACGCGTCGTCACTCAACGACAACGCCGACGCGGGCAAGATCCTCTGGATCCTGCAGAACTCCTACCCGCAGGTCAACGACCTCGCCAAGCTCGGCCAGGCTGCCGGTGTCGCCGGCGCCCTGACGAACGAGACCGCCGCCGCCGGCACGCAGGTCGCCATCTGGCGCTTCTCCGACGACGCGGACGTCACCGCCAAGGACCCGGCGGCCGAGCAGCTCGCCGACTACCTGGAGAAGGCCGCCCAGAACGTCCCCGAGCCGAAGGCGTCCCTGCACCTGACGCCGGCCGCCGTCTCCGGCAAGGCCGGCGACCGCCTCGGCCCGGTCACCGTCGACACCAACGCCCAGGCCGTCTCCATCAGCACCCCCGCGGGCGTGACCGCCGGCGGCGTGAAGGTCGTCGACGGCAGCGGCAAGCCGGTGACCTCGGCCGCCGACGGCAGCGAGCTGTACTTCGACGTCCCGGCGGGCACCGAGCCCGGTGAGGCGTCGGTATCGGTGAAGGCCCGTACCACCGTGCCGGTCGGCCGCGCCTTCACCAGCGTCGGCGTCAAGAGCCAGACCCAGATCCTCGCCGGCTCCAGCGAGTCCACGGTGACCGCGACCGCCACCGCCCGTTGGGCCGACGCCGGCCCGATCCCGGCCGTGACCGCGGAGAAGAACTGCGCCGAGGGCGGCGTGGACGTCACCGTGGCCAACGAGGGCGACAAGCCGTTCGCCTTCTCCCTGGCCGGTGAGAGCCACGAGATCGCCGCGGGCGCTTCGCAGACCATCACGGTCCCCGTGCAGGAGGACCAGGCCTACGACATCACCATCACCGGCCCCGACGGGTTCGAGAAGAACTTCACCGGCGTGCTGGACTGCGAGACCGACACCACCGGCGGTGACGAGGGCACCACCCCGCAGACCGGCGACGACACCCCCGCCGGCGACACGGCCGACGAGGGTGGCACCGACCTGGCCGCCACCGGCAGCAACAGCAACACCCCGTTGATCATCGGCGTGGCCGTGGCACTGGTCGTCGTCGGCGGCGTCGCGATGCTGCTCGTCCGCAAGCGCAAGCCGTCCGCGGCCGGTTCCGGCAGCGAGGACTGAAGACACCTCCCGACCCACCCACCGGATCGCGCCACAGCGTGACCCGGGGTGACTGAAAGTGACGGGGCGGCCCCTGGCGGGCCGCCCCGTTTCGGTGTACACGCCCTTGTGCGGCAAGATGGGGTGCGTATGCCTTACGCGCGGCTCTGCCGCGCCCGGCACTTCGCGGGCGCGGCGCTCTCGCCGCGCGCCCAGACCTGCGCGGCGCGAGCCGCATGACACTCCACACTGGCGGACGGTTTCTCTTGGCTGAGTTCATCTACACCATGCGCAAGGCGCGCAAGGCGCACGGCGACAAGGTGATCCTCGACGACGTCACCCTGAGCTTCCTGCCGGGGGCGAAGATCGGCGTCGTCGGCCCCAACGGCGCCGGCAAGTCCACTGTGCTGAAGATCATGGCGGGCCTCGAGCAGCCCTCCAACGGCGACGCGTTCCTCTCGCCGGGCTACAGCGTCGGCATCCTCCTCCAGGAGCCGCCGCTGGACGAGTCCAAGACCGTGCTGGAGAACGTCGAAGACGGCGTGGCTGCCATCAAGGGCAAGCTCGACCGCTTCAACGAGATCGCCGAGCAGATGGCGACCGACTACTCCGACGCGCTGATGGAGGAGATGGGCAAGCTTCAGGAAGACCTGGACCACGCGGGCGCGTGGGACCTGGACGCGCAGCTGGAGCAGGCCATGGACGCCCTCGGCTGCCCGGCCGGCGACTGGCCCGTCACCAACCTCTCCGGCGGTGAGAAGCGCCGCGTCGCGCTGTGCAAGCTGCTGCTGGAGCAGCCCGACCTGCTGCTGCTCGACGAGCCCACCAACCACCTGGACGCCGAGTCCGTGCAGTGGCTGGAGCAGCACCTCGCCAAGTACCCGGGCACCGTCATCGCCATCACCCACGACCGGTACTTCCTGGACAACGTGGCCGAGTGGATCATGGAGCTCGACCGCGGCCGCGCCGTCGGTTACGAGGGCAACTACTCCACCTACCTGGAGAAGAAGCAGGCCCGCCTCAAGGTCGAGGGCCAGAAGGACGCCAAGCGCTCCAAGCGCCTCAAGGAGGAGCTGGAGTGGGTCCGCTCCAACGCCAAGGGGCGGCAGGCCAAGTCCAAGGCCCGCCTGACCCGTTACGAGGAGATGGCGGCCGAAGCGGAGAAGACCCGGAAGCTGGACTTCGAGGAGATCCAGATCCCGCCGGGCCCGCGCCTGGGCAACGTGGTCGTCGAGGTGGAGAACCTCAACAAGGCGTTCGGCGACAAGGTCCTCATCGACGACCTGTCCTTCACCCTCCCGCGCAACGGCATCGTCGGCGTCATCGGCCCGAACGGTGCTGGCAAGACCACCCTGTTCAAGATGATCCAGGGCCTGGAGGAGCCGGACTCCGGCAAGATCAAGGTCGGCGACACGGTCAAGATCTCCTACGTCGACCAGTCCCGCGCCAACATCGACCCGAAGAAGACGCTGTGGGCCGTCGTCTCCGACGAGCTGGACTACATCAACGTCGGCCAGGTCGAGATGCCGTCCCGGGCCTACGTGTCCGCGTTCGGCTTCAAGGGCCCGGACCAGCAGAAGCCGGCCGGCGTACTCTCCGGCGGTGAGCGCAACCGCCTCAACCTCGCGCTCACCCTCAAGCAGGGCGGCAACCTGCTGCTCCTCGACGAGCCGACCAACGACCTCGACGTGGAGACGCTGTCCTCCCTGGAGAACGCGCTGCTCGACTTCCCCGGCTGCGCCGTGGTCGTCTCCCACGACCGCTGGTTCCTGGACCGCATCGCCACCCACATCCTCGCCTACGAGGGCGAGAGCCGGTGGTTCTGGTTCGAGGGCAACTTCGAGTCGTACGAGAAGAACAAGATCGAGCGGCTGGGCCCGGACGCCGCCCGCCCGCATCGCGCGACGTACAAGAAGCTCACCCGCGGCTGAGGCCGCGGGAGTTCGGGAGAAGATCACACCGTGCGGCACACCTTCGCGTGCACTCTGCGCTGGTCGGACATGGACGCCTTCGGGCACGTCAACAACGTCGTCTTCCTCCGCTATCTGGAGGAGGCGCGGATCGACTTCATGTTCCGGCTGGCGCGGAAGGCCGACTCCGGCGCGTTCACCGGCGGTTCGGTCGTCGCCCGGCACGAGATCGACTACCTGCGTCCGCTCGTCCACCGGCACGAGCCGGTGACGGTCGAGACCTGGGTGACCAAGGTCGGCGCCGCGTCGGCCACCCTCGCGTACGAGATCAAGGACGACACGACGGTCTTCGTCCGTGCGAGCACGGTCGTGGTCCCGTACGACCTCGAACGGGAGCGGCCGCGCCGCCTGTCGTCCGAGGAGAAGTCCTTCCTGGAGGAGTACTTCGATGACAGTGCCGGTCCCGCCGCGCCTGGTCTTCGCTGACCCGGGGGAGGCGGCCGCGCTGGCCGCCTTCCTGGGGCGTCTGCTGCGCTGGGAGAAGGCGGCCGCAGTGCGCCTCCAGGCCGGCGGGGGAGTGCTCGGCGTCTTCGCCCGCCCCGCCCGCTTCGAGGTGTTCGCCGTGCTCACCGCGCGGCTGCTGGAGCGGGCGGAGACGGACGTCACCGTCTCCGCGGGCGAACTCCTGGAGAGGATCGACGAGACGGCCGAGACGGTCGCCCTCCCCGGCGAGGTCACCGGCCCGTCCTGGGCCGGCCTGCTGCCGCCGCGCGGCGGCTGGCGCCGCGTCGCCGACCTCCCGGCGTCCGGCGTCCGCGACCGGGCGGCGGGCGTGGTCGCGGAGTTCCGGCAGCGCACCGAGCGGCTGCCGGAGTCCGAGCGCACGCGCGACCGGGTGGACACGCTCGCCGAGGAGATCTGGAACCGGCCGCTGACCGGCACCGCGCTGCCGCTGCGCGCGGTGCACGCCGCGCACGCCCTCGGCTTCCTCCGCGGCGCCGAGCCCCTGGGGCTCTACGACACGGGCCCGTGGCTGCGCCTGCGGACGGCCTACGGTTCCGTGATCGCCCGCAGCGGCGCGGCCGTCCCCCGCCCCGGCACGGGCCTCACCGTCACCCCTGTCTGAGGCGCTCTCGGTGGCGTCAGCCGGTCTCCCCGGGGCCCGGCGTGTCGGGGCAGATCTCGAAGTGGTCGGGCCAAAGTTCGAGCAGGACGCGGTCACGGATCGCCAGCGGCTCCGTGAACTCCTGCGGGAGCTGGAGCCGTCCCGCCCGGTCGATCGTCGATCACCGCGTCGTCCGCGGTCTGACGCTCCAGCCGGTGCCGCAGGTTCCGGGCGATGCCCGGCCTAGTCCGCAGAGTTGACCATAGACGCTGCGGCGTACACGAGGTAGTCCCACAGCTGCCGTTCGTGCTCGGGAGCGAGGTCGAGGCTGTCCACGGCGTCGCGCATGTGCCGCAGCCACGCGTCGTGCGCGGCCCGGTTCACCGTGAACGGGGCGTGCCGCATCCGCAGGCGCGGGTGGCCGCGGTTGTCGCTGTAGGTCCGCGGGCCGCCCCAGTACTGCATGAGGAACAGCGCCAGCCGCTCCTCGGCCGGGCCGAGGTCCTCCTCCGGGTACATCGGCCGGAGCAGCGGGTCCTCGGCGACGCCCTGGTAGAAGCGGTGGACGAGTCGCCGGAACGTCTCCTCGCCGCCGACCTGCTCGTAGAAGGTCTGGCTCTGCACACTGCCGCGCGGGATCTCCATCACGCCCCCATGGTCGCAGATGCCCGGCCGGGGTCAGGAGGAGCCGGACTCCGCCTTCGTACCGGGGTCGTGCGAGGGGGCGAACATCCGCAGCGTCGTGCGCAGCACCACCACCGAGGGCCCCGGGGAGGACAGTGCGGCCCCAAGGTCGTCGCGCAGTCCGTCGAGGGTGGTGTGCACCGCGGGCACGCCGAACGACGCGGCGAGGGCGGCGAAGTCGGGACGGGCGAGTTCCGTCCCGGCGGCGGCGCCGAACGCGTCCGTCATGTACGCGCGCAGAATGCCGTAGCCGCCGTCGTCGACGACGAGCCAGGTCACGGGCAGGTCATGCTGCCGGGCGGTCGCGAGTTCGGCCAGCGAGTACATCGCGCCCCCGTCGCCGGAGACCGCCAGCACCGGACGGCTCCGGTCCGCGGCCGCCGCTCCCAGCGCGGCGGGGAACGCGTAGCCCAGTCCGCCGGCGCCCTGCGCGGTGTGCAGCGGCCCGGACCGGGGGTCGAAGGCGGACCACGCCCAGTAACCGAGGATCGTCATGTCCCAGAAGCTGGCCGCGTCGTCGGGCAGCGCGGCACGGACGTCCCGCAGCACGCGCCGTTCACGGGCGAGGTCCTGAGCGTCCAGCCGCTCCCGGACCCGGGCGAGCAGCCCCGCGGCCCGCGCGCGGCCGTCCCCGGCAGGTCGCGGCGTCACGGACTCGGCGAGTGCGGCGAGCGCGGCGCGGGCGTCGGCGTGCAGGCCCAGGGCGGGGTGGTTCGCCTCCAGCTTGCCGGGGTCGGCCTCGATCTGCACGACGCGGCCGCGGGGGGCGAAGGTGTGGTAGTTCGACGACAGTTCACCGAGCCCGGAGCCCGCGACGAGGAGCACGTCGGCGTCCTGCAGGAACTCCGTCGTGTGCCGGTCCTCCAGCCAGGACTGGAGGGAGAGCGGGTGGTCCCAGGGGAAGGCTCCTTTGCCCCCGAAGGTGCACGCGACCGGGGCGTCCAGCAGCTCGGCCAGCGCCAGAAGCTCCGCCTGCGCCCCGGCGCGGACCACGCCGCCGCCGGCCAGCACGGCGGGGCGGCGGGCGCCGCTCAGTGCCTCGGCCGCCGCCGCCACGGTCTCCGGACGGGCCGGAAGCGGCCGGGGCCGTGCCGTCAGGGTGCGCACCGGCGGCGCTGCGGCGGGGGCGAGCAGTACGTCCTCCGGGATCTCGACCCATACCGGGCCGCACGGGGCCTCCAGCGCGTCGGCCCAGGCGGCGGCGAGCGCGGAGGGGATCTGGGACGCCGCCCGCACGGTGCGCGCCGACTTGACCACGCCCCGCATCACGGCCGCCTGGTCGGCGAGTTCGTGCAGGTACCCCCTGCGCGCCCCGCCGAGCCCGGCCACCGGAACCTGGCTGCCGATGCCGAGCACGGGCACGGAGGCCGCAGCCGACTCCTGCAGCGCCGCCATCGTCATCAGGGCCCCGGGCCCGGTGGACACCAGGAGCGGGGTGACCGTGCCGGTGATCCGGGCGTGGGCGTCAGCGGCGAAGCCCGCGTTGTTCTCCACCCGCAGCCCCACCGACTCCAGCGGTGAGCGGCGCACCGCGTCGAAGAGCCCCAGCGCGTGCTGGCCCGGCAGGCCGAACACCGTGGTCGCGCCGAGTGCGGTCAGGGATTCGGTGACGAGGTCGCCGCCGGTGCGGACCGGGGTGGTCATCGTTGCGTCGTAACCCTTCTGTACGGGTGGTGCCGCGGGTGGTGGGTGATGTCGCCGGTGGTGGGTGACATCGCGGGTGGTGTGCGGTCCTGCGGGTGGGGTGCGGTTCAGTCGGTGCGCGGGGCGGAGGCCGTCCCCGCCCCCTCCTTCGCTGACGGCGGCGCGCCGCCGTCCTCGGGCTCCGCCCCTCCGTGGCCGGCCAGCCGCTGCCGCCAGGCCGCGAGCCGCACCGGGTCCGTCGGCCTGCCGGCCAGGCTGACCAGCACGTAGGCGGCGAGCGCGGCCAGCAGGCCGTAGTAGATCGGTTCGGTGGCGAGCATGCCCTTGACCACCATCGTCACCACGACCGTCACTCCGCCCGCGCCCATCGCGGCGAGTGCTCCGCCGGCGGTGCCCCGCTTCCACAGCAGGCCGCCCAGGATCGGCACCAGCAGGCCGCCGACCAGCAGGTTGTACGCGACGGTCAGCGCGCCGACCACGTCGTCGATCGCCACCGAGATGGCGATCACCGCCAAACCCATCAGCACCACGAACGTCCGGTTGTCCCGGACCTCCTCCTCCGCCCGGCCGGAGGTGTCCGGGCCCTGCGACGCGGCGGCGGCCGAACGCCTCCGCAGCCGCGTCCAGATGTCGTTGTGGGCGACCGTCGCGCAGGCGAGCAGGGTGCCGGAGGACGTCGACATGACGGCGGCGAGCGCGGCGGCGAGCACGAGCCCCTTGACCCCGACGGGCAGGGCGTCGCCGACGATCACGGCGAAGGCGTTGTCGGCGCGGGCCAGGTCCGGGTAGAGCGCCTTGGCGGCGGTGCCGATCGCCGCGCCGGCGAGCGCGTAGAGCAGGCAGTAGGTGCCCGCCACCGTGCCGCCGGTGCGCGCCACCCGGTCGTTGCGGGCGGTGAAGACGCGCTGCCAGATGTCCTGGCCGATGAGCATGCCGAACGAGTAGATCAGCACGTACGTGATCACCGTCTCGGCCCCGATGCTCATCGGTGAGAAGTAGTCGTCCGGCAGCTCGGCGGCCATCGCGGACCATCCGCCGGCCTTCCACACCGCGAGGGGGAGCAGCAGCAGGAGGATGCCGACGGTCTGCACCACGAACTGCACCATGTCCGTCAGCGTGATCGACCACATGCCGCCGAGCGCCGAGTAGCAGACCACCACCGTGCCGCCGAGCAGGATCGCGGCCACCCGGCCGAGGTCGAAGATCACGTCGAAGATCGTGGCGTACGCGATGGTCGAGGTGACGGAGAGCATGAGCGTGTACGCCCACATCACCACGCCCGACACCAGCGTCGACGAGCCTCCGTAACGGAGTTCGAGCATCTGGCTGACGGTGTACACACGCAGCCGGGAGATGCGCGCCGAGAAGACCAGGCTCAGCACGAGCAGGCCGATGCCGATCGTGAAGACGAGCCACGCGCCGGACAGCCCGTACCGGTAGCCGAGCCCCACGCCGCCGATGGTCGACGCACCGCCCAGCACGATCGCCGCCATCGTCCCGGAGTACATGAGCGGGCCGAGGCGGCGGCCCGCCACCAGGTAGTCGCTCTTCGTCCGGGCCCGGCGCATCCCCCACCAGCCGACGCCGATCATGCCCGTCAGGTACGTCACGATCACTGCGTAGTCGACGGCCATGAACGTTCCTCGATCCGGAATGAGGGGTGCCCGGGGGCACCCGTCGGCAGGGTGCGTCACAACGTAGGTAGCCGTACGGGGGAGGGGAAGTGTACGTTTCCTCTCCCCGAGTGGGTGGACCTGTGCGAACCGTCCACCCGCGGCGCGAGCGGAGGACGCCATGCAGGAGGTACTGCCCCCCACCGTCCCCGTGGCCCTCACCGAGCTGCTCCGCGACGAGCAGCTCGCGCTGCACCAGGTCGCGGGCCCGCCCGCTGGTCCCCGCGACCAGGTCTACGCCGTGCACACCAGCGAGATGGGCGACCCCGTGCCGTACCTGCTCGGCGGCGAGCTGCTGCTGACCGCGGGCGTGCACGGCCCGGCGCCGGAGGACGGCGCCGAACGTCACTGGGCGGAGTACGTCACCCGGACCGTACGGGCGGGGGCGACGGCCCTCGGTTTCGGCATCGCACCCCTCTACGACGAGGTGCCGCCGGCGCTGGCGGAGGCCTGCGACCGGCACGGCCTTCCGCTTCTCCGGGTCCCGGAGGAGACGCCCTTCACGGCGGTGGCGCGGACCCTCTGGCAGCTGGTCGCGGAGCGGCGGCACCGCGACCTGCAACGGCTGAGCGCCGCCCAGCAGGCCCTGACCACCGCGGCCACCCGCCCCCACCCGGTCCCCGCCGTGCTGGCCCGGCTCGCCGAACAGACCGACGGCTGGGCCGCGCTCTTCGGACGCGGCGGGCGGGAGGTGGCCGTCGCGGGTGCCGAACCGCCGCAGGACGAGCGCCGCGCCCTCGTGGCGCTCACCGGCAGGCTGCGGGCCGCGCCGTCCTCCGCGGCCGACGCATCGGGAGCCTGGCGGCTGAGTGCGTTCGCCCTCACCGGGGCGGCCGCGGGAGCGGACGACGGCGAGCGCCTGGCGCTCGGGGTGTGCGCCCGCGGCCCGGAGGGGGCCGACGACGCGCTCGTGCGGTCGGCCGTGGCGCTGCTGTCCCTGCTCACCAGCCAACGGGTGGCCGCGACGAACGCCCGCCCCCCGGCCGCCCTGGTCCGGCTGCTCCTCGGCTTCCCGGTCGCCGACGTCCTCCCGGTGCTGAGCGTCGCCGGCCTCTGGACGGTGGTGCACGGGCGGCGCAGGCCCGGCACTCCCGACCACGGGCTGCTCGCGAGGACGGGATTGGCGGCGGGCCTGCGGACCGACCTGGTGGACGTCGACGGTGACACCCTCCGGGCCCTGGTGCCCGGCGACGGGACGGTGGCGGCACAGCCCGGATGGACACTCGGGGCGTCCCGCCCCGTGGCCGCCGACGACCTCCTGCTCGGGGACGCGGGAGCCGCAGAGTCTCTCGGGCGGGCGGTCGCCGAGCACCGCCCGGTGGTACGGCAGCGCCGGACGCACTCCCACGACCTCGGCGCGCTGCTGGCTCCCGGCGAGGCGCGCGCACGGGCCCGTGCCCGGCTGCGGCCCCTGTCCGGCCGGCCCGCACTGGTGGAGACCCTGCGCGCCTGGCTGTCCGTGCACGGCAGCTGGGACCGCAGCGCTGCGGCGCTCGGCGTCCACCGCAACACCGTGCGCCAGCGCATCGCCCGCACGGGCGAACTCCTCGACGCCGACCTGGGCGACCCCGACGAGCGTGCGGAGCTGTGGCTCGCGCTGCGCTGGGTCTGACCCGGGGGGCGGCGCGGACGCGTCGGAGGGGAGCGGCGGGCGGCCCGCGGCCCGCCGCTCCCCTCCGGTTCCGGCGCGTCAGCCCCGGCGCAGGGTGATCGTCGTCCAGGCGCCGACGTGCACCTGGTCGCCCTCCCGCAACGGGACGGGCACGTACGGCTGGATCGGGTCCTCGCCGCCGTTGACCGTGGTGCCGTTCGTGGAGTTCTGGTCGACGACGGACCAGCTGCCGTCCGGCTGGGCGATCAGCAGGGCGTGCTGGTGCGACACCCCCGGGTCCTCCGGGGGCCGGCCCAGGTCGATGTCCGGCGCCTCACCGGTGGAGTTGCGGCGCCGCCCGATCGTGACCTGGTGGCCGGTGAGCGGCATCTCGTGCTCCGTGGAGTACGCCGGAAGGTTGAGCGCCGACGCCTCCGGCCCGCTCCGCTGCATCATCGCGGCGAAGTACTCCCGGTCGGGGGCGATCACGGCGGTCCAGGGGCCGGACGGATCCTGGCCGGCGGGCGGGCCCTGCTGAGCGTGCGCCGGGGGCTGGTACGGCTCGCCGTGGCCCGGCTGATGTCCCGGAGGCGCGCGGTGCGGGGCGGGCGCGCCGGGCGGCGCCATCTGCCAGTCGCCGCTCGGCGGGCCCTGCTGCGGACTTCCCCGCGGGGGCACGCCCTGCGGGGGCGCCTGCGGCGGTGCGCCGGGGGTGGCCGCCTGGGGTGCTCCGGGCTGCTGGGGGTGCTGGGGCTGTTGCGGGTAGCCGTAGCCGCCCGGTGCCTGGGGGGCCGGGGGTGGTGCGCCCATGCCGGGGCCGGGCTGCTGCGGGTGCTGGGGCGGGCCGGCCTGCTGGGGGTAGCCGTAGCCGCCCTGCCCCGGGGGGCCCGGCGGGGCACCCATGCCCGGGTGGCCGGACGGCTGCGGTGCCTGGGGTGGTCCGGGCTGCTGGGGGTGCTGGGGCTGTTGCGGGTAGCCGTAGCCGCCCGGTGCCTGGGGGGCCGGGGGTGGTGCGCCCATGCCGGGGCCGGGCTGCTGCGGGTGCTGGGGCTGCTGCGGCGGGCCGGCCTGCTGCGGCGGCGCGGCGAAGGGAGGCGGGCCGCCCGGGCCTCCGGGGAAGCCGAAGTGGCACTGCTCGCAGAAGGATGCCTGCGGGGCGCGCGGCGTACCGCACTGGGGGCAGCGCTCCGGTCCGCCCTGCGGGTGCTCGGGCCCCGGCATGCCGCCTGGGCCTCCGGGCAAGCCGCCGGGCTGCGGTCCGCCATGCGGCGGCTGCGGTGCCTGCGGGGGGCCGGGCTGCTGGGGCTGCTGCGGGTAGCCGTAGCCCCCCTGACCAGGTGGCCCCGGCGGAGGCGTGGAGCCCGGGGGCGGACCGGGAGGCGTGCCCGGGCCGGGCGGGCCGGGCGGACCGGGGATCCCGCCACCGGGCGGACCGGACGGTGCGGTCATGCGGTGACCGCACACCTCGCACCAGTCGTCGGCCGCCGACTGGTGGCCGTTCGGGCAAGTCGGCATGGTCCTGCCTCCCCCATCGTGACGTTCGCTGCCTCGTGCGGGCCGTTCACCGGTCCGCGGCGGAAGGGGTCGTTCCGGGCGGTCCGGCCGACGCTCCTCCTCCGCCGAACAGTACCCGGCACCGCCTCCACCACGTCCACCACCTTCGAACACGGATGCGGACAGAAGCGGGCGATCAGGACGTTCGGTGTCAGGCCCCCGCAGGTGACGCGGCGGGGCTGTCCGCCGGGACGGCGACCGGTACCAGCGCGACGGTCACGTTGTCGTGGCCCCCGCCGTCGAGGGCGAAACCGACCAGGTGCCGGACCGCCGCCATCGGACGGGTCGCCGCGTCCGCCGGCAACGCCGCCGCCATGTCCTTCGACGCGTCGGCGTAGTTCCACAGCCCGTCGCTGCACACGACGACCACCCCGGACCGGTCCGGCTTGAACGACGCGGTGTGCGGGTCGAGTTCGTACGCGTCCGCCCCGAGCCAGCCGGTGATCGCGTGAGCGCGCGCGTCCGCGTACGCCTGCGCCTCGGTCATCAGCCCCGCGCCGATCATCTGCGCGGCCCACGAGTCGTCCTGCGTGAGCCGCGACGGAGGCTGCGTACGGTCGTCGGGCACCCAGTAGGCGCGGCTGTCGCCGACCCAGCCGACCGTGAGGACGCCGTCGGCGGTCACCGCGCCGACGATCGTGCAGGCGGGTGCGTTCTGCTGAGCCTCGCGCTCCTCCGGCGTCGCGAGCACGTCCACGGCCTCCGCCGCCGCCAGCAGGGCGTCGTGCATCGCGTGCTGCGGGTGCGCTCCGCGCGGGATCGACTCCCGCATCGATGCGGCCGCCGCCTCGGCAGCGGCCTCCGACGCCTGGTCCGACCGCGAGGCGGAGGAGACACCGTCGCACACCACGGCGATCTGCGACGGCCCTCCGGACGGCGTGGTCACCGCGGAGACCGCGAAGAAGTCCTCGTTCCGGCGGTGCCGCAGGCCGCGGTCGCTCGCGGCCGCGATCCCGGCCACTTCACGCTCCCAGTGGTCGCGCGCGACGGGCTGTTCGTGGCCGCAGTGGGTGCAGTGGCCGTCCGGACCGACGGACCCCGTGCCGCACGCGACGCAGCCCGGGGTGTCCTGCTCCGGCTTCTCCCGCTCCGGGGAGTCGTCCCGCGTCTCCGCGTCGGCGGCGGGCGCGTGCTGCGGCGACGCGGGGGCCGGTGCCGGTGCCGGCCGGGCTCCGGCGTCCTGCCGGGCGGCCTCCGCCGCCGGGGCGGGGGGAGCGGGCGCGTCTCCTCGTCCCGTCGTCTCGCCCGGCCACGACGGGCCGTGCCCGGCCCGGGAGCCCGTCCCGGACGCGCCGGGCGGGGGCTGCCGGACGGTGACGTGGGTGCCGCCGCGCGGCGTGCGCGGGTCGAAATCGCCGCCCGGGGCGGTGGAGAGCCGGGGCCGCAGGTCCGTGCCGCAGGCCCCGCAGAACAGGTCGCCGTCCTCGGCCGGCTCGGTGCACTCGGGGCAGGCCGCCGGTCGGTCGTTCTCTGACATCGTCACACCCACGTTCTGGGGCGGAAGCGGTTGGCCCGTTCCACCAGTTCGATCCTCTCAGAGCCGGACTGCGCCAGCCTCGCGAGCCGGCGGTAGGACCGCTCCAGGGCCTCCCGGAGCCGCGCCTCCTCCGGCATCGCGTTCAGCAGCGGCAGCACGTGGCCGTTGAACGCCGGGCGGGTGGCGAGCACCCAGTCCAGCGCCACGCCCAGCACCTCCGTCGTGAGCCGTTCGTGCCGCAGGGCGTCGAGGCCCGCCTCACGCAGCTGCTCCACCTGGCGGGCCGCGGCACACAGGTCGTCGAACGGCAGCGTGCGCGGGTCGCGCCCGCGCAGCCGGGCCCGTACGGCCGCCACGCGGGCGGCGGTGTGGTGGCTGGAGGTCTCCGGTACGGACTCCAGCGCCCGCACGGAGCCCTGCCGGTCGCCGGTGGCCAGCCGCACCCGCGCCAGCCCGAACGCGGCGCTGACGTAGGAGGGGTCGGTGGTCCAGACGAGCCGGTAGTACTCGGCGGCGTTGTCGAGCTGGCCCAGCGTCTCGGCGCACACCCCGAGGGCCAGCTTGGGCGCGATCTCGCCCGGGAACGCGTCGTAGAGGGCGTCGAAGGAGAGCGCCGCGGTCTCGCGGTCGCCCTCGGCCAGCGCGGTGAGACCGCGGAACCACACGACCCGCCAGTCCTCCGGGTGCCGTGCCTCCAGTTCGGCCAGCAGGCGGGCGGCGCCGTGCCGGTCCTGCGGGCCCGCCAGCTCAAGCAGGGCGCGCAGCTCGCGCAGCCTGCGTTCGATCGAGTCGGCGGGGGCGTGGGCCAGCGCGGCGGCGACTTCGGCCGGCGCGGAACCGGCCAGCCCGGCGAGGAATCCGGCGCACGGGTCGGAGAGGTCGACTCGGGGCACGGGCAGCGCCAGCGCGGTCGCCCGGGTCTCCAACGGGACGAGCGCCGGGCCGTGGGCTGCCGGGGCAGGACCGCCGGCCCACCAGGCGGCGGCGCCCCGTCCCGCACCGGCACCCGCACCCGGGGCGTACCCGGGCGGCAGTCCCGGGGGATGGCCCGGGACGCCGTGGGGCGGCGGACCGCCCTGGGGATGCTCCGGTGCCGCCGCCGCACGGCGGGACTGAGCGACCAGCGGCAGCGTGCCCGCCGTGTCGAGGTCCCCGTCAGGACCGGTAGGGGTCCCTTCGGCGGGGGAAGCGGCTGCGTACCCCGCGGGCGGCGGATACGTCCAGCCGCCCCTGGAGGCCTCGGGACCGGCCGCCGGGTGCGGGGTGGCCGGGCCGGCCCACCCCTGTGCGGGCCCCGGCACGGGCGCACTTCCGGCACCGCCTGCGCCCGCGGCGGCGCGGCGGCGCAGGAGCCGCCCGAACCGTCCGCCGCCCGCCGGTATGGCGGCCCGAGCGCCCAGCGCGGACGCGTCGCCCGTCAGGTGCGGCAGCAACGCCGTGTCCACCACGCGTAGTTCGGGCCCGAAGAGGGTGGACAGAGCCGGTCGCGGACGTTCCGTGCGCAGCGCGACGATCTCCCGCAGCACGCCGGTCAGCTGATCCGCCATCTCCTGTGCGGAGGCGAACCGGCGCTGCGGGTCGGGGTCCGTCGCGCGGACCAGGAAGCGGTAGAACGACTCGTACCGGCGGAAGATCTCCACGCTCTCCGGGTCCGGGAGCCGGTCGGCGTAGTCGCCGGTGTAACCCTTGAAGTCGAAGGTCAGCACCGCCAGCGTGCGAGCCACCGTGTACAGGTCGGAGGCGACGGACGGCCCGGTCTCCGGAACCTCCGGAGCCTGGTAGCCGACGGTTCCGTAGATGGGGCTCTCCAGGTCGTCCATTCGCCGTACCGCGCCCATGTCGATCAGCTTGAGCTGGTCGGCCTGCTGTATGGCGTTGTCGACCTTGAAGTCGCAGTAGAGCAGGTTCCGGCTGTGCAGGTGCCCCAGCGCCTCCAGCGCCTCGATGCCGTACGCGCACGCCTGCTCCACGGGCAGCGGGTCGCGCCGGCCGGCCTCCGTGCGACGGGAGTTGGCGATGTCCTTGAGGGAGCGGCCGCCGACGTACTCCATGACGATGTAGCCGTCGAGGCTGCCGGTGCGCCGGTCCAGGTGCTCGACGAAGTTGTAGATCCGCACGATGTTGGCGTGCTCGATCTCCGCCAGGAAGCGGCGCTCCGAGATCGCGACCGCCATCGCGTCCTCGTCGCCGGTGTCCAGCAGCCCCTTGAGCACCACCCAGCGGTTGGACACCGCGTGGTCGACGGCCAGGTAGATCCAGCCCAGCCCGCCGTGCGCGAGGCAGCCGGCGATCTCGTACTGCCCGTGCACCACGTCGCCGGCCCGGAGCTTGGGCAGGTACGAGTAGGGCCGCCCGCACTGCGTGCAGAACCCTTCCGTACGGCCCGGGCGGCCGCCGCGCGCACGCCCGACCTTCGCCCCGCACGCACCGTTGCTGCAGAAGCGCTTACGCTCCGGCACCCGCGGATCGTCCAGCACCACCGACGCCGGGTCCGCCTTCGGCACCTCCGGCACGGTGACCAGCCCCGCGCCCAGCCGGTTGCGCGCCGACGTTCCCGCTGTCGTGCCCGAACTGCGCACGGACACCGACCGCACGCCGCTCCCGGAGACCGAACGGGACAGGCGCCCGGACACCGACCGGCGGGACGCCTGCGAACGGGAGGAGTCCCGGCCGGACGCCTGCCCGGAGCCGCTCGAGGCGGGTGCCGGGTCCGGGCGCGCGGGCGGGGTGAGACCGGTCGCGGTCGCGCCGATCACGCCGACGGCGGAGACGACCGGCGCCAGGCCGCAGGCGCCGCAGTACAACTCGCCGCCGTCCGCGCCCTCGTAACGCCCCGAACAGCCCGGCCGCTGGCAGGTCCGCCCCGCCATGCCGCCGCCCGGTGCCGCCGTTCCCGCCTGCGGTGCCACGTTCACCCTTCCCCCCTGTGCTCGGCAGGGGAACCGTCGCCCTGCCGTGGTACGAAGACTTCTCTCGCCGCGTCCACGTAGCGGCGCACGGCGGTCTCCGCCGCGCCCAGGTCGCACGGCGCGCTCCACAGCATGCGCCGCGCCGTGTCGTAGCGCTCCCTGAGCAGCCGGTCCTGTCCCGCGCCGCACCGGGCGACTTCCGCACGGTAGGCATCCAGCCTGCCGCGCAGTTCCGCGCGCACCGCGAGCGGGGCCGTCACCGCGGACAACGACGCCCTGGCCCGGTCGAGTTCGTTCTCGGCCTCCTCCTCCAGCGACTCCAGCAGCGGCGACAGCCGGTTCCACTGCGCGTAGCGCCGGTACTCGGCGGCGCGGGAGAGCTGTTCCTGGAGCGCCGTCGACGGTCCGCTGACCGCCGGCACCTCGGAGGCCGCTATCTTCGCCAGCACCTCGACCCGTGCCGTGCGTGCCTCGGCGAGGGTGCGGTCCGCGCGCGACAGCATGTCCCGCAGGCGCAGCAGCCGCTGCTCGGCATCCTGCCGCACCGTCAGCACCGCGTCGATGTCCCGCCGGACGTCCTCGATCGCGCGGGCGGCCGCGTCGTAGCGGACGGTGTCCGGACGGCCGCCGCCGGGGGCGGAGCTGCCGCCGTCCGCGTTCCAGAACGCCAGCGGGTCGCGCAGCACCTCGGCGCGCAGCGCGGCGAGTTCACCGGTGATCTCCTCCAGCGCGTCGCCCGAGGGGTGTTCACCCGGCCGCACGCCGACCGAGCGTGCCAGCGACCGCACCCGTCCCAGCTCCTCGGCGAGCAGGTCGATCCGGGCGGGCAGCGCGGACCACACGGCCTCGGCCGCGACGACCACGTCCAGGGCACGGGCGTACCAGGCGTTCATCCGCCGCACCAGCTGCGCGAGCGTCAGCTCCTCCACGGCGTCCCCGTCCCCGGGGTGCCCTTCCTCGGCGTCCGCGTCCCCGGAGCGCCCGGACGCGCCGTCGGCGGGCCGCTCGGCCGGCACGGTGAGGGTGCCGTGCAGCAGCCCGGTCAGCTCCGTCAGGTCGTCGCGGGTCGGCCAGCGGTGCCGCTTGCGCAGGTCGCGTGCCGCGCGCAGGGTGTCGGTGTAGAGGTCGAAACAGGTCCACAGCAGGGTGATCGTCGTCTCCGCGTGCGCCCAGCGCCGGGCGGTGACGCCGGTGAGGTCCGCGCCTTCCAGCAGGCGGCGGCCCGCGTGCTCCTGCAGCGCGAGGAGTGTCGACTCGACCGTCGCGCGCTCCGTGTACAGGCGCGACAGCTCACGGTCCGCCTCCTCCCGGCTCATCGCCGGTACGGCGGGTCGCGGCGGGCCCATCGATCACCTCGCTGATCCAAGTCCGTGGCTGTGCGGTCGGTCGTGCGACCGCCGCGCGTGCACCCGCCCCGCCGGGCGGGTGCCGACGCGGCGTTCAGTCCCGGTACACCGGCTCCGGCGGTGCCGGTTCCGTGCCCGGGTCCATCATGTCGGCCAGCCAGCGGTCGTACGAGGCCCTCCACCGACTCCCGTCGCCCCCTGCGCGGTACTTCTCCAGCACCCTGTTGACCCGGCGCACCAGATCGTCGTCCTCCAGGTTCATGGCGACCCCGTACGGCTCGACCGTGGCGGGCTCGCCGACCAGCTTCACGGAAGGGTCCTGCGCCACCTGCCCGGCGCCCAGCGCGTTGTCGGTCAGCACCGCGTCGGCCTCGCCGAGCTGCAGCCGCACGAGGCAGTCGAGCTGGTTGGCCACCTTGACCTGGCGAACGTCCAGCGCCGCGTACTCCTCGGCCTCCAGCAGCTTCTCCGCCGTCGAACCGCGGGCGCTGCACACGCGTCTGCCGCGCGCCGAGTCGTCCAGCCCGGTGATGTCGCTGTCCTCCGGCACGACGAGCTGCTGCCCGCTGAGGAAGTAGGCGGTGGAGAACGCCACCTCCTTCACCCGGTCGCAGTCGATCGTCATGGTGCGCACCACCATGTCCACCTCACCCTCCCGGATCGCCGGAATGCGGCGCGCGGTGGGGATCGTCCTGAACACGATCTGCGGGTCCGGGCCGAGCAGGTCCTCCGCCACTGCCCGCACCAGGTCGATGTCGAAGCCCGCCAACTCCCCGGTGGCCGGGTCGCGGTAGCCCCACAGGTAGCTGTTCTGGTCCACGCCCACGACCAGCCGCCCCCGCTCCTGGATGCGGGCGACGGCAGGTCCCGCGGCGGACGACGGGCTGAGGCTCGCCGTCGGATCCCCGCCGTCGGCACAGGTCTCCGCCTCCGCGAACGAAGCGGACCGGACGGTGCCCACCGGGCCGGCGGACGCCGTCTGCGTGGGGCCGGACCCGCCCGCCAGGAAGGGGACGGCCAGCGCCGCAGCCGTCGCGGCGGCCGCCATCGTCGTCGCGAGGCGGGCCCCCCGCCGCCGTTCGCCGTCGTGCACGTCCACGTCGTTCCCCCTCATCGGTACTCCGACAGCCGGCGTCCGATGCCGACCGTCGCGCCCCCGGCGCCCAGCAGGGCGAGCAGCGCCCCGCCGGCGGCGAGCCCGGTCAGCGCCGCCCGCCCGTCGCCGGCCTCCTCCTCGAACTCGGCCTTCTCGTGCGCGCTCGCCTTCCGCAGCCCCGTGTCGACGACGTCGAACGCGTCGCCGGTCGTGTCGCTCTCGCGGCCGATCACCAGCTCCACGGCGCGCTCGTAGTCGCCGCCGTCCTCGGCGGCACGGGCCTTCGTGTGCCGCTTGTGCCACACGTGCAGGCCGCGCTGCGCGTCCGCCACCGGGCCGCGCCCCGCCTCGTCGTCGGCCAGCCGGTAGGCCTCGTCGACCAGGCCGCCCCGGTCCTCCGCGTCCGGCTCGGGCTTCGGCCCGGCCACCCGTGCCAGGTGCCGTACGGAGTCCTGCTCGTACGTGCCGCCCGCGCCGCGCGCGACCAGCCACATGTTCTCCGCACTGCGCGCCTGCAGCGAGCCGATCCATGCCTCGTTGAGCGCGTGCAGCGAGCGGGCGCCGTGCTCGTCCGAGTTGCCGAGCCAGGAACGCGCGAGCGCGGAGCCGGCGGTCAGCCACAGCAGCGCCACCAGGGTCGCCGCCGCCGCGCCCACCAGGCCCGGGCTGAGCACCCGGTTGGTGCGCAGGCGGTCGCGGCGCTGAGCCCAGCCGAGTGCGCCGAGCGCGGCCAGACCGGCGAGGGTGGCCGCCCACGGCCAGGAACGCGCTTCGGCGTAGTCCGCGCGCAGCCGCGCGTTCTCCGCCTCGTACAGGTCGCGGGCGGCGGGCAGCAGCTTCTCCTGCATCCGCTCGTTGGCGTACCGCAGGTATGCCCCGCCCAGCGGCACTCCCTGGCGGTCGTTGGCCCGCGCCGCCTCCACGAGGCCCGTGTAGCGGGGGAGTTCACGGTTGAGCTCCGCGATCCGGCGCTGGGTCTGCGACGAGCCCTCCGAGTTGGCTGCGGCCTTGGCCAGCAGTTCGGAGGCGCGCCGGATGTCGCGCTCGTACCGTTCGCGGAGGGAGCGCGGTTCGCCGACGCCACCGCCTCCGGCGAGGAAGCCGCCGGAGGCGGTGGTGTCGGCGTCGGCCAGCGACCGGTAGATGCTGGCCGCGTCCTGGCTCAACGGCTGGCTGTGCTCGACCACCGCGTCGGCGGCGGCGGCGCGCGCCCCGACCTGCCAGGTGGTGAGGGCGCCGAACAGCAGGAGCAGGGCGGTGAGGAGCGCGGTGATGCCGCGCAGCCTGCCGGGCTCGGTCGTCGCGGCCTCGCGGACGCGGCGGACCGTCTCCTCCCAGAGGGCGCGTGGTGTGCGCGGTGTTCCGGCACCGTGCTCCCCGCCGCCCGGTGCCGGGCCGGGCGGGCCGGGCCGGGCCGGGGCGCTGTGGCCGGGCGGCGCCGGCGGTGCCGGTGCGGTGGTCGGTGGTGCCGGCGGCCATGCGGCGGGCGGCTGTGTCACAGCTGGTCGGTCCTCCCCCTGGCGTTCTCCCCGTTGCCCAGCAGTATGACGGCCGGTGCCGACGCCCACATGCGGTACCCCACTACGCGCCCTCCCCGGCGCACCGCCCCGGCGCCTGCGGTCGCCGCCCGACGTGCAGGGCGCCGGCAGGACGGGCTCGGGCCCTCGCAGGTCAGGCCGCGCGGAGGCGGGCATAGGCCGCCCGGCCAGCGCCCGCGCGGTCCAGGCCCAGGAGGGCGGCACCCAGCACCGGCGGTGCCGTCACCACGTGCGGGACGGCGTGCGGGGCCCGCGCCGCGAGCCCGTCCCGCACCCAGCCGTCCAGCAGCGCGTGGCCGGCCGTCAGGATGCCCCCGCCCAGCACGACCGGCGTGGGCCGGTCCGTCAACGCGAGGGCCTCCAGGGTCACTCCGGCGAGGGCCACCACCTCGTCCGCCTGCCGCCGCACCAGCGACCGGGCCACCCGGTCGCCGTCCGCCGCCACGGCGAACAGCAGCGGCGCCGCCTCCAGCCGCCGCGCGGGCGGCAGGTCGCCGAGGTGGAACGCCTCGATCAGTGCCCCCATCGACCGCTGTCCGAAGTGTGCGGGCAGCGCCTCGGCGAGCGCCGTACGGTCCCCGCGGCCGTCGGCCGCGCGCGCCGCGTGCCACACGGCCTCGTCGGCCAGGCCACCCCCGCCGCCCCAGTCGCCGGACAGCCGCCCGACGGCGGGAAAACGGTGTGTACGGCCGCCGCCGTCCCGCCCCACGCAATTGATGCCCGCGCCGCACACCACGGCCACCCCGTGCCCGTCCGCCGCGTCGTCGGGGAGCCCGGCGCGCAGCAGCGCGAACGTGTCGTTGAGCACGTGCGTCTCGCGGCCCCAGCCCCGGGCGCGAACGGCGTCCGCCAACTCCCGCTCCTCGCGGGGCAGGTCGGCGTTGGCGAGACAGGCGGTGACGTCGTCGGCGAACGGTGCGCCGGAACCGCTGGCGCACCCGGCGGCCCGCGCGGCCCGGGCGACGGTCGCGGCCAGCGCGTCCATCGCCGCGCCGACGCCCACCGCGGGGGGCTGGAAGCCGCCGCCCCGCGCCCGGCCCAGCACTGTGCCGTCCCCGCCGACGACGGCGACGTCGGTCTTGCTGTTGCCCGCGTCGACGGCGAGGCAGGCAGCGGTCACAGCCATGCCAGGTGTGCGGTGTTGTGGGCGAGTAGCCGGTCCGTCAGCGCCTCGGCGCGGTCGTACTGGCCGACCAGGGGGTGTGCCAGCAGTGCCCGCGCCACGCGGTCCCGGCCGCCGCGCACGGCGGCGTCCAGGGCCAGGTCCTCGTACGCGGCGACGTGCGCGATCAGTCCCGCGTACAGCGGGTCCACGGGCGGTGCGGGCAGCGGCCGCGCGCCGGCGGCAGTGATCCGTGCGGGCACCTCCACCACCGCGTCGTCCGGCAGGAACGGCAGCGTGCTGTCGTTGCGCACGTTGACCACCTGCACGGACCCGGTGCCGGTCTCCGGCCCGCCGCCGAGCAGCGAGGCGGCGAGGGCGACCGCCGCCTCCGAGTAGAACGCCCCGCCCCGCTTCGCCAGCAGCTCCGGCTTCCGCGTCAGCGCCGGGTCTTCGTACATGGCGAGCAACTGCGCCTCCAGGGCGGCGACTTCGCTCGCCCGCGAGGGCTTGTTCCGCATATCGTCGACGACCTGGTCGTGGGCGTAGAAGTACCGCAGGTAGTAGGAGGGGACGACGCCGAGCCGTTCCAGCACCGGTTGGGGCAGCCGCAGATGCTCGGCGAGCCGCGCCGCGTGCGCGTCGAGCAGCCCGGGCAGCAGATCGGGCCCGTCGGGGCCGCCCTGCCGGACGGCCAGCTCCCAGGTGAGGTGGTTGAGCCCGTAGTGGTCCAGGTGGAGTTCGTCCGGCTGGGTGCCGAGCAGTTCGGCGAAGGTGCGCTGGAGGTGGATCGCCACGTTGCACAGGCCGAGGGCCTTGTGGCCGGCCTGGAGCAGCGCCCTCGTCACGATGCCCACCGGGTTGGTGAAGTCGATGATCCACGCGTCCGGGTTGCGGCGGCGTACGCGTTCGGCGATGTCCAGCACGACGGGGACGGTGCGCAGCGCCTTGGCCAGCCCGCCCGCGCCCGTGGTCTCCTGGCCCACGCAGCCGCACTCCAGCGGCCATGCCTCGTCCTGCGCGCGGGCCGCCTGGCCGCCCACGCGGAGCTGGAGCAGCACCGCGTCGGCCCTCTCGACCGCCCCGTCCAGGTCCGCGGTGGTGGTGACTTTCGCCGGGTGGTCCTGCGCCCGCAGGAGTCGTCGGGCGAAGGCGCCGACCGGGGCGAGGCGTTCGGCGGCCGGGTCGACGAGGATCAGCTCGTCCACCGGCAGCGTGTCGCGCAACCGGGCGAGCCCGTCGACGAGTTCGGGCGTGTAGGTGGAGCCGCCGCCGACCACGGCGAGGGTGACGTTCATGCGGTGCCTCTCCGGCGAAGTCTCGACAAGTGGTCTAGACAATATCCGGCGCGAGGTCGAAGGGGGAGGGGGCGGTGCCGGTGGCCCGGGTCCCCTGGGGCCCGGGAGGGCCGGGCGTCAGTCCCGGGCGTCCTTGCGCAGCGAGACGCGGCCCGCCTCGACCGCCAGCGACTCGTCGTCGACGAGCTGCACGCCCTCGGCGTCCAGCGCGCGCTTGATGCGCCAGCGCAGCTCGCGCTCCACGCCCAGCGCCTTGCCGGGCATCGTCTTGACCGCGACCCGCACGGTCATCGACTCCAGCGTGACCGAGTCCAGGCCCAGCACCTCGACGCCGCCCCACAGGTGCTCGTCCCAGGGCTCGGACTTCGCCAGTTCCTCGCCGGCCGCAGCGATCGCGGCGCGGACCACGTCGAGGTTCTCGGTGGCGCGCACCTGCACGTCCACGGAGGCCGTGGCCCAGCCCTGGCTGAGGTTGCCGACCCGCTTGATCTCGCCGTTGCGGACATACCAGATCTCTCCGTCGTCGCCGCGTAGCTTCGTCACGCGCAGGCCGATCTCCAGCACCGTCCCGGTCGCCTCGCCCGCGTCCACCCGGTCTCCCACGCCGTACTGGTCCTCCAGAAGCATGAACATGCCGGTCAGTACGTCGGTCACCAGGTTGCGGGCGCCGAAGCCCAGGGCGACGCCCGCGACGCCCGCGCTGGCCAGCAGCGGCGCGAGGTTGATGCCCAGCGTCGACAGCACGATCAGTACGGCGGTGCCCATGATCAGCAGCGACGAGACGCTGCGCAGCACGGAGCCGATGGCCTCCGAGCGCTGCCGCCTGCGCTCGGCGTTGACCAGCAGGCCGCGCAGCGCGTTCCCACTGGCCTCGGCCTCGGCGTTCCGGTTCACCCGCCGGACGAACTTGGTGATCGCCCGCCGGACCACGACGTTCAGCACGAAGGCCACGACCAGGATCAGCGCGATCCGGATGCCGCCCGCCAGCCAGAACTCCCAGTTCCGCTCTATCCAGCCCGCGGCGGTGTCGGCCGTCCGGCGGGCCTCCTCGATCGAGGGGACCGCGGGCGGCGGGGTGGCTCCGGACAACAGGGGCACAGCGCAACCTTCCGTGCGGGACGCGGCCGCACGGCCGGGAACGGGGCCTCGCGGGGGCTCCGTGCGGGAAGCGGACGCCTCCCCACACTAACGGCGCCTCGCCCCCCGCCCGCGCGACGGACGGGAGGTTCCGGTCACGCACCGGTCACCCCCTGCCACTGACCGGCGGTTCGGTGGAACGTCGTGTGGTGAAAAACACGGACACCGCGTTACCGGGCCGTGGTGGCGCAGGTGCAGGGGCAGACGACACACTGAGGGGAGATCGTCCCGGCGCGAGCCACGCGCCGCCGACGGAACTGGAGGCACCGTGCCGCATGTCCTGGTCCTCAACGCGTCGTACGAGCCGCTCGGCGTCGTACCGCTTCGCCGCGCGCTCATCCTCGTACTCAACGACAAGGCAGTCAGCCTCGAGGACTCCGGCGCCCTGATGCACAGCGCGACCCGTGTCATACCCGCCCCCAGCGTCGTACGCCTGAAGCGTTTCGTGCGGGTGCCCTTTCGCGGCCCCGTTCCCCTGACCCGCCGCGCACTGTTCGCGCGGGACGGGGGCCGCTGCGCGTACTGCGGTGGCGTCGCAACCAGCGTCGACCACGTCATCCCGCGCAGCCGCGGCGGGCAGCACACCTGGGAGAACGTGGTGGCGGCCTGCCGCCGCTGCAACCACGTGAAGGCCGACCGCCACGTCGCCGAGATCGGATGGCGGTTGCGGCACCAGCCCGCGCCGCCCACCGGCCTGGCCTGGCGGATCATCGGCACCGGTCATCGCGACCCACGCTGGTTGCCGTATCTCCAACCGTACGGCGCGGACGACGCCATGGCCCGGATCGAGGGCAGAGTTCCTGCCTGAGACCGGGCCATCACCGTGCAGGGGCGCCGACTCCGCGCGGGGACGGCGCCCCGGCACGGTCAGTCGTGACCGCCGTCCTCCCCGCCCGGACGCCCCTCCGCGTCCGCAGCGTCCCGGCCGTCCTCGGTGACCCGAGCGTCCTCGCCGTCCCGGGCGTCCCCGCGGACGGCGTACGCCTCGACCGACCACAGCGAGTAGCCGAAGCGCGTCCCGCGCTCCTCGCCCCGCACCCGGACGAACCGCGTGTCCTCCGGGGCGTCCATCCGCACGCTCTCCCGGCCGCCGCGGCCTTCGCTCACGGACGCCGCCGTGCGCCAGTCCAGGCCGTCCGGCGACACCTCGATCCGGTACCGCGCGCCGTACGCCTCCTGCCAGTGCAGCACCACCTCGCCGACCCGGGCGGGCCGGTCCAGCTCGATCCGCACCCACGCGTCGTCCTCGGCCGGCGAGGACCAGCGGGTCTCCGGGTCGCCGTCCGTGACGGCGGACGCCGGAAAGTCGGGCGTCTCGTCCCCGGAGGAGACCGCCGCCGCGCCGCGCGCGAGGTCGGGCCCGCCCGCCGCCGGGAACGCCCGCACGGTCAGCGTGCGGCGCTGCTCCCCGAAAGCCACCCCGACCCGGTACACGCCCGGCCGTACGTCCTTCCCCGCCACGACCTCCAGCGGTACCCGGGTCGAGCCGCCGCGCTGCACGGTGACCTCGTCCGGCGCCCGGACGGTGAAGCCGTCGGGCGCGTCCACCTCCAGCTCGCCGCGCACGTCCTGCGGGCGGTGGCCGGTGAGCCGCGCCGTGATCTGTGCCCCCTCGCCGCCGGCGGCCGCGTACACCTCCTGCCGGGACAGCTCCAGCGAGGTGCCGGGGGTGTCCGCGTACCAGGGGGTGATCTCGTGCACCACCGGGGCGCGGGTGCCGTCCTCCCAGCGCAGCCGTACGGCGTCCGCGGTGGCCCGGGACGCATCGGACTGCGTCCAGCCGCTGCCGGACAGCCGCCCGATCCGGCGCCAGCCCTCGCCCGGCACGCGGACCTCGACCTCCGCACGGGTACCGGAGCCGGGCCCGGTCAGCACCGTCACCGCCGTCAGCGGGCGGGGCCGGTCCAGCTCCACGGTGAGGGCCTGCCCGGCCGCGTCCGCCGATCCGGACGGGCTCCGCTCCTCCGGCAGGGTGGGCGGCAGGTGAGTCGTGGGCGTCGTGCGGGCCCGGTAGGCGGTGCCCGGATCGCCGTCCACCGCCTTCGCCACCGAAGCACCCCTCCGGCCGGGCGGCCCGCCGTCGGCCTTCCGCTCCGCTCCGCCGCCGGCGCGCACGCCGGTCCAGTCCCCGGCGGTCTTCAGCGCGCGGTCCAGGAACGCGGGAAGCACGCCCTCGCCCACGACCACCTGCGCGGCCTTCGCCTCGCCGCGCAGCCGCTGCACCTCCAGCTGCGCCTCCCAGGCCGCCGCGCCGTCCCCGCGCGCCTGCGCCGACAGCAGCCGCACCGCCGCGTCGCCGGCCCAGCCCAGCAGTGCGAGCTGGTCGAGCCACGGCTCGGCGTCCCGCGCCAGCGGGCGGGGCGCCTGCTCCGTGGCCCGGCGCATGGTGCGGAACGCCTCGCGCAGCCGGTCCGCCGCGGTCTTCAGCCCGGCACGGTCGTCGGCGGCGTGCGCCTCCCAAAGGGCGTCGAGGAGCGGCACCAGGTGCGCCGACTCCTTACCGCCCAGCATCGACGACGCGTCGTTCCCGGCCAGCGCGCGCACGGCGGCACGTGCGCCCGGCGCCTCGCCGGCCAGGGTGTCGACCGCCGCCTCCCAGGAGGCGCCGGGGGTGTAGTCGCGCGGGTTCCAGGCGAAGTCCGCCACCGTGAAGAGGGGGATGCGGGAGGCGACGGGCTGCTCCATGGCGTTGGCCAGCAGTGCCGACGAGCCGGAGGCCACGGCCGGCTGCCGCCCCCGGTACGGGCCGAGGAACAACCGTTCGGGCGCGTAGTCGTTGACGGGGTAGTTGTCCATCGTGACCACAGGCTGCTGCGGGTACGCCTTCCGTACGCCCGCGAGCTCGCCGCCGGTGATGGTGCGCGGCACCACGCCCACGCCCGTCCACGCCACCTGCACGGAGTCGTCCAGCGCGCGGGCCAGCGCCGTCCGGTACGCGGTGCGGCCCTCCTGGTAGAACTCGGTCGGCAGCACGGACAGCGGCTCCAGGTCGCGGTCGCCCTCCTTCCGCCGCTGTGCGAGGTGCGTGGCGACCTCGCCGGCCACCTCGGCCTGCGCCCGGGCTGCCGCCTCGGGGCCGGTGCCATAGGTGTCGGCGTCCTCCTCGCAGTGCCACTCCTCGTAGGACACGTCGTCGAACTGCAACTGGAAGGCGCGGGCGCCCAGCGCCCGCATGGCGTCCAATTTGCGCAGCAGCGCGCGGCGGTCCTCCCCGGAGGAGAAGCACAGGCTCTGGCCGGGCGCGACCGCCCAGCCCAGCACCACGTGGTTCTCCTCCGCGCGCCGCGCCAGCTCGCGGAACGCGGCGCGCTGCGCGGCCGGGTAGGGGTCGCGCCAGCGGGCGGACTGCCGGAACGGGTCGCCGCCGGGCGCGTACACGTAGCGGTTCTGCTTGGTGTGGCCGAGGAAGTCCAGCTGTTCCAGACGTTCGGCGTGGCTCCATGGCTCGCCGTAGAAGCCTTCCGTGACGCCGCGGGCCCGGGCGGTCGGCCAGTCGCGGATCACCACGCCCGGCACGCCGGTCGCGCCGTCCCGTTCGGTGACCAGCTGCCGCAGCGTCTGCGCTGCGTGGAAGAGCCCCGCCCCGCCCACGCCCGACAGGGCCACGGTGTCCTGGCCGTCGACGCGGCCGGTGGCGAGGCGGTAGCCGCCGACCGGCAGGTCGCCCCGCTCCCGCACCTTCAGTGCCCGCAGCGCCTCGCCGGCGGCCACCGTCCCCACCCGGACCACCGTGCCGCGGGGCGCGGGCCGCTCGCCGGGCGCGCTCTCGTGCACGGTCCGCGCGCCTGCCCGGCGCAGCGTCTCCCGCACCACCCGGAGCGCGTACGGGTCGGCGTCCTCGTCGGTGACCAGTGTCACCTCGGCGCCCAGCGGGGCGAACGCATCCCGGTCGGCCGTGATCTGCTGTGGGCGCGGCCACACCTGCGGCGCCTCGTCTTCCCGCGTACGGTCCTCGCCGCGGCTGTTCGTCCCGTCCCCGGGGCCGCCCGGGGCCGCGTGCACGGTCGCCGGGCCGCCACCGAGGAGTCCCGAGACCACCCCCGCCACCAGCGCTGCCGCGCCCGCGCTGCGGGCCAGGCGGCGAGGACGGCGGGACGCGGGGACGTGCGGCCTCGCCTCGTGGCGGGCGTCACGGTCCGGTGACAGCACGGCGGCTCCCTCCCTGACGGCGTTCCGGCGCCGACGCGTGTATGCGTCGCCGCGTTCCGTGGTGCCGCACCCAAGGTAGCGGTCCGTAGCCGCGTGGTCTCCTCCCCGCCCCGCACCCCTCGGAGACGCGCTGCCGGGCCCCGGCCGCCGGGACCGGGCCGAGCGGCACGGACGCCACGCCCGGTGACACACCGTCGCCGAGTGATCACACCCGGTGGCATGGCGTAAAATGTGGAGCGCGATGCCCAGAATGTCCGATACTCCTTCGCTCTGCCGGGTGCCCCACCGGCAAATCGGCGGAGCGAGCCACGTGAGGTGGGACACGTTCCTTCGCGGAACACGTCTGTCCTCCCGCAGGCTGGGTAAGCGCGCACTTGACCATCGACATCCATGAACGGGAGGCCCGCCGTGGCCGCGTCCGCCGAAGCCCTGATGACCGTCCTGATTCCCAAACAGGTGCACGAGTCGGTAGAACCGGCCGGTGTGTCCGACATCGACTCCGGCCTGGACGGCTCGTGCTCCAGCGGCTACCCCGAGGCGCCGCTCACCAGTGAACCGCCGCTCGCCGACGTCGCACCGCTGACCAGCGAGCTCCCCATCGCCGCCGAACTGCCGCTCACCAGCGAGCCCACCGGCACCGGCTTCGGCGCGGAGTCCACGGACATCTGATGGAGCGCCTCGCGCGGCTCGCGGCGGCGCACGGCGTCGCCACGTCCTACGAGCCCGCGCCGGGCACCGTGGTCGACGTGTCCGAGGACACCGTCGTCGCCGTACTGGCGGCACTCGGCGTCGACGCCACCACGCCCCGAGCCGTACGCGAGGCCCTCGCACTCCACGAGCAGGAAGCACGCCGCCTGCTCCCGCCCACCGTGGTGCTGCGCACCCCGTCCGGAGGCGGCAGCCTCCCCGACCTGCCCGACGGCACGGCGTTACGCGTCGACACCGACACCGGGCGGTCGCTGGACTGGGGGCGCGGCACCGTTCTCCCCCTCGGCGTCCACACCCTGCGCGCACAGGCCCCAGACGGCCGGGCGGCCCACGCCACCCTCCTCGTCGTGCCGGACCGGGTCCCGGCCCCCGCCGGCTGCTCCGGCCCCTCCGGCGCCGGCGGACGCCACGTCGGCCTGCTCACCCTCCTCCCCGCACTGCTCTCCGCCCGTTCCTGGGGCATCGGAGATCTCGGCGACCTCGCCGACCTCGCCTCCTGGGCCGGACGCACCCTCGGCGCCGGCTTCCTCCAGCTCGGCCCCCTGCACGCCGCCGTCCCCTGCGCGCCCACCGACCCCTCCCCGTACCGGCCCTCCTCCCGCCGCTTCCCCGACCCCGTGCACCTGCGCGTGGAGGCCGTGCCCGAGTTCGCCCAGCTGGACGGCTCCGCCCGGGACCGCGCCGGCACCCTCCTAGCCCGCGCCGCCGCCCTCCGCGAAGCCGTCCTCGACAAGGGCGCGTTCCTCGACCGCGACGCCTCCTGGGACCTCAAGCTGGAAGCCCTCCGCCTGATGCGGCAGGTGCCGCTCGGCCCCGGCCGCCGCGCCGCGTACGACGACTTCCTCGCCGCGCAGGGCCGCGCGCTGGAGGACCACGCCACCTGGTGCGCGCTCGCCGAACTGCACGGCCCCGACTGGCGCGCTTGGCCCGCCGGCCTCGACGACCCTCGTTCCGCTCGCACCGTGCAGGCCCGCGCCGAGCACCGCGACCGCGTCGACCTCCACCGCTGGCTCGCCTGGCTCACCGACACCCAGCTCGCCCACGCCCAGCGCGCCGCACGGGACGCCGGGATGGCCGTCGGCCTGGTGCACGACCTCGCGATCGGCGTCCACCCGCATGGTGCGGACACCTGGTCGCAGCAGCACGCCTTCGCGCGCGGCATGTCGATCGGCGCCCCGCCCGACGCGTTCAACGCCCACGGCCAGGACTGGGGCCTGCCGCCCTGGCGGCCCGACGCCCTCGCCGATTCCGGGTACGGCCCCTACCGCGAGGTCGTCGCCGGCCTGCTGCGGCACGCGGGCGCCGTGCGGATGGACCACGTCATGGGCCACTTCCGGCTCTGGTGGGTGCCGGAGGGGAGGCCGCCCACCGAGGGCGCCTACGTGCGGTACGACGCCGAGGCCATGCTCGGCGCCCTCGCTCTGGAGGCCCACCGGGCCGGTGCCGCGGTGATCGGCGAGGACCTCGGCACGGTCGAGGACGGCGTACGGGAGGAGCTGGCTTCCCGCGGCATCCTCGGCACTTCGGTGCTGTGGTTCGAACGCGACTGGGCCGCCGCGGACGAACGCGGGGCGGGCGCGGGTGCGACGCACGCGCGCGAGACGGAGGAGGACGACGCGGACCACGCGCCGCCGCCCCTGCCGCCGGAGGCGTGGCGCGCGGACTGCCTGGCGACCGTCACCACCCACGACCTGCCGCCCACCGCTTCCCGTCTGAGTGGCGGACACGTCGCCCTCCGGCACGGCCTCGGCCTGCTCGGCGGTCTGCTCGGCGACGCGGAGCACGCCGATGCCGCGGAGACGGAGGGCTGGTTGGCATGCTTCCGCGCGCTTGGGCTGCTCCCCGAGCACGGCCCCGACGACGGTCCCCGCGAAGCCGGCCTCCCGGACGCCGACGCTCCGGACGCCGCGCTGCTCGCGGCCCACCGTTTCCTCGCCCGCACCCCCGCCCGTATGGTCGGCGTGTGGCTGCCCGACACCGTCGGCGACCACCGTCCGCAGAACGTGCCCGGCACCTGCGACGCGTACCCGAACTGGCGGCTCCCGGTCTCCGACGCGGACGGCAGACCCGTCTCGCTGGAGACCCTCGCCGCCACTCCGCGGGTGCACGCCCTCTTCGCGGACCTGCGCGCCGCCCTCGCCCGGTGACCGGCCCGACAGCAACAGCCCGAACAGAACGCGAGGAACCGAACGCATGTCGCTCACCCTCCCCGGCGGGCCGCTGGCGCGGCGGTCTCCCGACACCGTCAACTACCGCGTCGACGGCCCCGCCCACCGCCTCTTCCAGCACCCCTTTCCCCGCCGCGTCCGCGCCCACTTCGGCGGCCGTACGGTCCTGGACAGCGTGCGCGGCGCCCTGCTGCACGAGACCGGCCTTCCGCCGCAGTTGTACGTGCCCCGTGAGGACGTCGACGACAGCCTGCTGACCGCGACCGACCACCGCACGCACTGCCCGTTCAAGGGCGACGCGCGCTACTTCTCGCTGGCGGCAGGGGACCGCACCGCCGAGAACGCCTTGTGGCACTACCCCGACCCGCTGCCCGAGGCCCGCTGGCTCGCCGGGCTGGTCGCTCCCTACTTCGCCCGCATGGACGCCTGGTTCGACGAGGACGAGGAGATCCACGGCCACCTCCGCGACCCCTACCACCGCGTCGACGTCCGCCCCACCTCCCGCGACGTGCGGGTCGTCGCGGGAGGGGTGGAGATCGCTGCCACCCGGCACGCGATGCTGCTGTCCGAGACGGGCCTGCCCAACCGCTACTACGTGCCGCGGCGTGACGTCCGCGTGGACCACCTCGAGCCGAGCGCGACGCACACGGTCTGCCCGTACAAGGGCCGCGCCTCCTACCGCTCGCTCCGCGTCGGCCCTCTCTCCCTGCCCGACACGGCGTTCTGGTACCCGGAACCGCTCCAGGACGCGGTCCGCGTCGCGGACCACCTCTGCTTCCACGGCGAGGGCGTCGAGACCCGCGTCGACGGCGAGGTGGCGGGATGAGTGACCCCGGTCGCGCGCCGTGCCGGGGCATTGGTTACCTTCGAAGCGTGAAGACGAATGCTAAGACGAAGGCCCTGCGCGCCGGCACCCTCACCGCCGGGACCGCGGCCCTCACGGCTCTGCTGACCTCCCCCGCCTTCGCCCTCGTCCGCGACGACGGCGACGACCCGGGCCCCGGCCTGAGCATCATCGAGACCCTGGGCCTCTTCGTCGTCGCCCCCGTCGCGCTCTTCCTGGTCATCGCCGCCCTGGTCATGGTCGGCGACCGGCCCGCCAAGCAGTCTCCCCAGGACTGACACCGGCGCGACGACCCCGACGCACCCCGTTCTGACATCGTTTTCGCGAGAGGGCGATATCGAACGGGGTGGTGCGCGTGTCCCGCACAGTCATCGACATCGACGACAGGCTGCTCGCCGAAGCCGCCGGAATACTCGGCACGGTGAACGCCGTCTGGCAGATGTGGTGAATCGTCGCAAGCGCCAGGCGTTCTTCGACCGGCTCGACGCAGGCCTCCTCCCCGATCTCACCGGTCCCATCGAGCCCGGTGAGGACGACGCAGGGGCGGAGCACCCGGCAGCGTGACCGAGCGTCACCTCATCGGCAAGTCGGCCTTCGCCCGCTGGGGAGAGCCGGCAGTCCGCGCCGTGATCCGACCCCTCCACGACGCCGGACTCCTGGCCGTCTGCGGCGCTGTGGAACTGGCTTCCCACTCCCGACGAAGCGTGGGACCGGGTCCTCGACGTGCGGCAGCGGCTGATCGACACCGGGAACCGTCGAGCCGTGTCCCTCCCGGACCTGGTGATCGCCGCGACAGCCGAACGCCACGGCGCCGTCGTCCTCCACTACGACGGCGACTACGACATGTTCGCGGTCGTCACCGGTCAGCCCACGCGCTGGGTGGTCCCGCGCGGCACAGCCGACTGACGTCGCCGTCGCCACCTGTGGGTTGCGGTCGACGGAACGGCACCGGGTTTTCGGACCCGACACCCTGGCTCGGGTGTCCCGCGCGCTCTGCCGCCGCCGAGGGGAGCGGCGCGCTGCGAGACCACGGGTCTGGCTCACGCGACCGGGTTCTCGAGGAGCGTGATGCGGTTGCCGTCGGGGTCGTGCAGCGCGGCGAAGCGCACCGTTCCACCGCCACCCGACTGCACGGGCCCTGCGGCGAGGCCCCGCGCGGCGAGCTCCGCCAGGGCCTCGTCCAGGTCGGCGACCGTCAGATTGAGCAGGGTCGATCCGGCGTGCTCCGGGGACTCGAAGACCTGCACCCACCCGTCGGGGGTGAGGTGCCAGTCGGCCAGGCTCGGCATCGGCCGGGTGTCGGCGGGCCTGCCGATCAGGCGCTCGTACCAGAGCACGGAGGTCTCGACGTCGCGTACCGGGGCGACCGCGAGGACGTGGGAGACGTGCATGGCGGGTGCTTCCTTCCCTGGGGCGTGGGCGGGCCGGTACACAGAGAGACGATTCTCCCGCCGCAATCTCATCGCGGGCAGCGGATTCGGCCTGCAGGGCATGACGACGGGCCGCGCGGTCACAGGCCCGCTGCGCAGATGTCAGCCCGTCGCGGCGGACAGACAGCTGCCTCGCCGACGGGTCCCCTGCTCGCGCTGAGTCAGGTGTGCCGCGAGTGGGCCCTCCACTCGCCCCCGGCCGCGGGAAGCGGCCGGGGGCGGGCGGGTGGGACGGGACCGTCAGCGGGGCGCGGCGGCCGCGTCGGCGGACTGCGCGCCGAGGGCGCGGGAGACCCCCGCGCGGGATTCCGTGACCAGGCGGCGCAGCGCCGCCGTCGGGGCCGCGTCGGCGAGCCAGCGGTCCGTTGCCTCCAGCGTGGTGGGGGAGACCTGCACCGTCGGGTAGAGGCCGATGGCGATCTGCTGGGCCATCTCGTGGCTGCGCGATTCCCACACGCCCTTGAGCGAGGTGAAGTACTTCTCCGCGTACGGCTCCAGCAGCTCGCGCTGGTCGGTCTGGACGAAGCCGGAGATCACGGCCTCCTGCACCGCGTTCGGCAGCGTGTCCGACTCGACGACCGAGGCCCACGCGGCGGCCTTGGCCTCCGGGGTGGGCAGTGCGGCGCGGGCGGTGGCGGCGTGCTGCTCGCCCGCCGAGGTGGCGTCGCGGCGCAGCTCCGCCTCGATTGCCGCCTCGTCGGCGCGGCCCATGGCCGCGAGCCGCTGGAGCAGCGTCCAGCGCAGCTCGGTGTCGACCGCCAGGCCGTCCACGGAGGCGGTGCCGTCGAGCAGGCCTGCCAGCAGGTCGAGCTGCTCGTCGGTGCGGGCGACGGAGGCCAGCGCACGCGCCCACGCGAGCTGGTGGTCGCTGCCGGCGTCGGCAGCCCGCAGGTGCTCCAGGGCGGCGTTCGCCCAGCGCCGCAGCCCGGCCTCGCGCCACTCGGGGGCGGCGTACAGGTCGAGGGCGAGCTTGAGCTGGCGGTGCAGCGACTGCACCACGCCGATGTCGGACTCCCGGCCGATGCCGGACAGCACCAGCTCCAGGTAGTCGCGGGTGGCCAGCTCGCCGTCCCGCGTCATGTCCCAGGCCGCCGACCAGCACAGCGCGCGCGGCAGGGACTCGGTGAACGAGGCGAGGTGCCGGGTGACGGTGGCCAGCGACTCGTCGTCGAGGCGGACCTTGGCGTACGAGAGGTCGTCGTCGTTGAGCAGTACGACCGCAGGACGCGGCCGGCCGGTCAGCTCGGCGACCTGCGTCAGCTCGCCGGTGACGTCCAGCTCGATCCGGTCGGTGCGCACCAGGCGCTCGCCGTCGCCGGTGGACTCCAGGTCGTAGAGGCCGACGGCGATGCGGTGCGGCCGCAGCGTCGGCTCACCGGTGGCGCCCTCGGGCAGGGCCGGCGCCTCCTGGCGGACGGCGAAGGAGGTGATGTTCCCCGCCCCGTCCACGTCGATCACCGGGCGGAGGATGTTGATGCCCGCGGTCTCCAGCCACGCCTTCGACCACGCCTTCAGGTCGCGCCCGGAGGTCTCCTCCAGAGCGGTCAGCAGGTCGGTGAGCCGGGTGTTGCCCCACGCGTGGCGCTTGAAGTACGCCTGCACGCCGCGGAAGAACTCGTCCCGCCCGACGTAGGCGACGAGCTGCTTGAGCACCGAGGCGCCCTTGGCGTACGTGATCCCGTCGAAGTTGACCAGCACGTCGTCCAGGTCGCGGATCTCGGCCATGATCGGGTGCGTGGACGGGAGCTGGTCCTGCCGGTACGCCCAGGTCTTCATCTGATTGGCGAACGAGGTCCAGGCGTGCGGCCAGCGGCTGCCGGGCGCGTGCGCGAGGCAGGCGACGGAGGTGTAGGTGGCGAACGACTCGTTCAGCCACAGGTCGTTCCACCACTCCATGGTGACCAGGTCGCCGAACCACATGTGCGCCAGCTCGTGCAGGATCGTCTCCGCCCGCACCTCGTACGCGGCGTCCGTCACCTTGGAACGGAAGACGTACTGGTCGCGGATGGTCACCGCGCCCGCGTTCTCCATCGCGCCCGCGTTGAACTCCGGGACGAACAGCTGGTCGTACTTCGCGAAGGGGTAGGGGTGGTCGAACTGCTCCTGGAACCAGTCGAAGCCCTGCCGGGTGACTTCGAAGATCGCGTCCGCGTCCAGGTGTTCGGCCAGCGACGGCCGGCAGTAGAGGCCCAGCGGCACGCTCCGCCCGTCGCCCTCCCAGGTGCTGTGCACCGCGTGGTAAGGGCCGACGATCAGCGCGGTGATGTACGAGGAGATGCGCGGCGTCGGCTCGAAGCGCCACACGGTGCCGGCTTCGCCCTCCGGCTTCGGCGTCGGTGAGTTGGAGATCACCGTCCAGCCTTCCGGAGCGGTGACCGTGAAGGAGAAGACGGCCTTCAGGTCGGGCTGCTCGAAGGAGGCGAAGACCCGCCGCGCGTCCGGCACCTCGAACTGGGTGTAGAGGTAGGCCTGTTCGTCGACCGGGTCGACGAAACGGTGCAGGCCCTCACCGGTGTTGGTGTACGCGCAGTCGGCCACCACCCGCAGCTCGTTGCGGCCGGGGGTCACGCCCTCCAGGGCGATCCGGGAGTCCGCGAAGACCTTCGCGGGATCCAGGGCGGTCCCGTTCAGCACGACCTCGTGCACGGTCGGCGCGACGAGGTCGATGAAGGTGCCGCCCGCTTCGGCGGCGTCGAACCGCACGGTGGTCTCCGACCGGAAGGTCCCGCCCTGCTGGGCGCCGCTCAGGTCGAGCTCGATCTCGTACGCGTCCACGGTCAGCAGCCGCGCCCGCTCCTGCGCTTCGGCGCGGGTCAGGTTCGTCCCAGGCACTTCGGTCACTCCCTCTTCGTCAACGGTCCCGCCATCCTTCCATGCGGCGAAGACCGCATGCCGTTCATATCTCCCGCAGTCTCTGGCCGGAGGGCTTCCCGGCCGGGACGCCGGGCGCGGGGCGGGCCGCGCGGCCTGGCCCGCGCCCGGCGCGGCGGTGATCCATGCCGTGCGATCGGCGTCGGGCGTTCCGGGCCCGTTCAGGCGGCCGCCACTCCCGCTGAGCAGCATCCGCAGGGGACCCTCCGGCGGCCCCTGACCAGCGCCTCGACCGGCGCTCCTCCGTACTGCGACCCCGGGAGAGACCGCATGACCCGCACACGGCCGCACCGCCCCGGCACCGACCGCCGTACCCTGCTCGCCGCGCTCGGCGCCACCGGTGTCGCCGCCGGCCTGGGCACCGCCCTCGGCGCGGGCGGCGGGACGGCGAACGGTTCGCCCGCCGTCCCGCCGCAGGCGCGCCCCGCCCGGCCCGCCGCCGCAGCACCGTCGGCACCGGCGCCCTCCACCCTGGCCACCGCGGCCGCCCCGCAGGGCACGGGCACCTACCGGCGGCTCGCCGCGGGCCCGGGCTGGGGCCGCGTCGTCCGCGAGGACCTCGCCGCGGCCCGCCGTACCCGCGCGGAACGGCGCACGGTGCTGGCGTCGTGCGTGCAGCTGACCGACCTGCACGTGGTCGACGTGCAGCATCCGCTGCGCAGCGAGTACCTCCGCTTCGCCGGGACCAAGGGCTGGCGCCCGCAGGAGGCGCTCTCCGTCGCGGGAGTGGTCTCCCTGATCGAGCAGGTCAACGCGCTGGACGGCGGCCCGGCGACGGGCGCCCCGCTCGACTTCGTGATGACCACCGGCGACAACACCGACAACAACTGCACCGCCGAACTGGAGTGGTTCCTCACCGCCATGAGCGGCGGTCGCGTCACCCCGGACACCGGCGACCCGGCGGGCTACGAGGGCGTGCAGGACAGCGGACTTCCGGTGTACTGGCACCCGGAGTCCGGGCGGCGCGATGGGTACAAGGACCTCGGCTTCCCGCGCCTGGACGGCTATCTGGAGGCCGTCCGCCGCCCGGTGCGCAGCCCCGGCCTCGCCGTCCCCTGGTACGGCACCGTGGGCAACCACGACGTGCTGCCCGGCGGCTGCTACGCGAACGGCGACGACTTCCTCACCGAGTTCGCCGTCGGCGACCGGAAGCTCTTCTCCCTGCCGCCGGATCAGGCGGCGGAGCTGCACCGGCGCATCCGTGAAGGGCTGGACCCGGACGGCGAGCTGTTCAAGGAACTGCTGCGCGCCCACGCCCGGGACATGCGCACCGTCACGCCCGACCCGCGCCGGGCGCCGTACACACCGGCCGACTACGTCCGTGCCCACCTGGACCCGCGCTTCACCGGTCCCGGACCGGCCGGGCACGGTTACAGCGAGGCGAACCTCGCCGAGGACCGGCTCTACTACAGCTTCCGCATCGCCGACGGTGTGCTGGGCGTCAGCCTCGACACCACCCGGCGCGGCGGCCACTACACCGGCGCCGTCGACCGCACGCAACTGCGCTGGCTGGGGCGGACGTTGCGGGAGCACCGCGACGACCGGGTGCTGGTCTTCAGCCACCACACCTCCCGCACGACGCCCGAGGGCGGGGACGAACTGGTCGCGCTGCTGCGCCGCAACCCGCAGGTCGTGGCCTGGGTCAACGGCCACAGCCACCGCAACGAGATCACCCCGCACGGCACCTTCTGGGAGGTCTCCACCGCCTCGCACGTCGACTTCCCGCAGCTCGCACGGACGATCGAGCTGACCGACAACGGGGACGGCACCCTGTCGCTGTTCACCACGCTGATCGAGTCCGCGGCCCCGCACGGCGTCGAGTACGGCGACCTGAGCCGGAGCGGCCTCGCCTCCCTCTACCGGGAGCTGGCGTTCAACGCGCCGGGGCGCCGTACGACGCTGGCCGGGGAGCCGGGGGACCGCAACACGGAGCTGCTGCTGCCCCGGACCTGACCCGGACGCCACCCCCGTGCGCGACGAGGGTGACGGGCGTGACGAAGGTGTGCGGATACCGGGCACGGACCGCGTGCGACGGCGGCGGGACGCGCAAGATCGTCTAACGTCGGCGCCGATGTCCCTCCGCACCGCCGTCGCCCTCGTGCTGGCCGCCGCCGCCGTGGTCGTGGTCTCCGTGCACTCCTCCACCGCCGCCGATCTCCGGCACGCCCCCACCCGGGAGGCCATGGCGGACCTCGTCGAACGGGAGCGCGTGCCCGGCGTGCTCGCGCGCGCCGAGGACGACGGCGAGGTGTGGCACGACGCGGCAGGCGTGGCCGACCGCACCACGGGACGAGAGCGCCGTCCCGCCGACCGGTTCCGGATCGGCAGCATCACCAAGACCTTCGTCGCCACCGTGCTGCTCCAGCTGGAGGCGGAGGGACGCCTGGACCTGGACGACCCGGTCGCCGTCCACCTGCCCGGCGTCGTCCGCGGCCACGGCAACGACGGCCGCCGGGTGACGGTGCGCCGGCTGCTCAACCACACCAGCGGCATTCACGACTTCACGCACGACCCGGCGTTCCGCGACCGGTACCTCGGCGACCGGTTCCTGGACCACCGCTTCGACACCCGGACCGCCCGCGAGCTGGTCCGGATCGCGATGCGGTACCCGCCGGCGTTCCGCCCCGGCGCCCGGTGGGCGTACAGCAACACCAACTACGTGCTCGCCGGGATGGTCGTCGAGGCCGTCACCGGCAGCAGCTACGCGCGGCAGATCGAGCAGCGGGTGCTGGTCCCTCTCGGACTGCGGCACACCACCCTGCCCGGCACGGCCGCCACGCTGCCCCGGCCGCACGGAAGGGCGTACTCCACGTTCTACCGGGGACGCCCGGACGAGGGCCGGGGGCGACCGGTGCGCGACGTGACGGCGCTCGACCCGTCGGTGGCCGGCGCGTCCGGCGAGATGATCTCCACCGCCGGAGACCTCCTGACCTTCTTCCGGGCGCTGCTCGGCGGACGGTTGCTGCCGGCCGAACAGCTCGCCCAGATGACCGACACCGTCCCGACGAGCGGCTCCCTCCAGGGGCGGTCCGACCGGTACGGGCTCGGCATCCGCGCCCGCGAACTGCCCTGCGGCACCACGGTGTGGGGACACGCCGGCGACATCCACGGCTCGCTGTCGACCGTCGCCGCCACACGGGACGGCGGCCACGCGACGGCGTTCAATCTCAACGCCGACTGGGCGCCGCACGGCACCGGTGCCCTGCTGGAGGCCGAGTTCTGCGCCGACGGGTCCTGACGGATCCGGCGCCTCGGTAGCGGACCCCTCAGCGCGGCAACACCAGTACGTACGCGGCGGGTTCACGGTCCTCGGCGGCCATCAGGGCTGTCCGCACCACCGCAGCCTGCAACTCGGGCGCCTCGCGCAGCGCACGCGGCGTGAGGTGCACGACCGTGATGCCGAGCCGTTCCAGCGACTCGCGCTGCTGGGCATACGCGTCCCAGAGCCCTTCCGTACCGCCCTCGTCCCCGGGGATGTGCCGGTGGGTGCGGGCGTCGATGGACAGCGCCACCGCCTCGTCCGGCCAGTAGGCGTCCACGCCGCCCAGGTGCGGGCCGCCGGGCAGCCGCAGGTCCACGTTCCAGCACGGGTCCGGCACGCCCTGCGTGCGCACCAGGTCGTAGAGGCGCGCCTCGGCGACCGTACGCCCCTCCGCGACGATCCGGTCGACGGCGTCCGCGACGTGCGGGGCGGTCAGCAGGCGTGCGGCCTCCAGCTCCCGCATGAGCGTCTGGGCCTCGCAGTGGCCGTCCCGCACGGCCTCGGTCAGCAGCCTGCCGACCGTCTCCGCGTCGTCGAGGTCGGCGACGGTATCGGCGAGGGCGCGTTCGACGGGGGCGACGGGAAGTCCGGCGATCTGCTCGGGCTCCGGCAGGTCGCCCCCGCGCACGACGCGGGCGAAGCCGGCCGAACGCAGTCGCCGGGTGGCGGGCACCAGCACGTCGATGCGGTCCAGCGCGGGCAGGGGGCGCGCGGAGGTGAAGCCGCGCAGCGCGAGGGCGGCGGGCCCGGTGATCATCGCGTCGATGCCGTGCGGGGTGGTGCGGACCGCCGGGCCGTGGCCGCTCTGGGTGGGGATGGTCTGCCGGCGGAGGGTGTGGAGCAGCGCGGCGTGCAGCCGGTCCTCGCTGGTGGGCGGGCCGGGGTGAAGCAGGAAGACGCCGGGGAGCAGCATCCGCCACGGGCCGCCCGGCCTGCAGTGCTCGCTCGCCTCCGCCGCGCCGACACCGTGCGCCCGCAGCATCGAGGCGGTGAGCACGCGGGCGGGCGACCCGCCGGCCGGGCCGTCGGCGTGCGAGCCGGAGTGGCCGAGCCGGTCGAGCCGGTTGAGCTCGTGGAAGGGGCGGGGAGTGAGGGGGATGTCGTACGTCATGATCGTGCGATTCCCGCACGGGCGGGCCGGGATAACCGCTGTTACGCGGTCGTCGACAAAGCCGGACAAGGCTGCACTAAAGTACGCATGTTCGAGTATCGTTCAGGCGTTCCGGCGCCCGGAGGTACCCCGCCCTGCGGCGTACCTCCGGGCCGGGAACGCTCAGCGCCTCCGCGCTCCGCGGAGAGCGGCGCGGCCCGGCGTCCGGTCTACGCGGTGCCCGTCTCGTCGCATGCGCGGCCGCGGAGGGCGCGGGCGAGGTCGTCGCGGGCCTCCAGCACGAGGCGGCGGAGTGCGGGTGCCGCGTCCTCGTGCGAGGCCAGCCACGCGTCGGTCGCGTCCAGCGTCGCCTGCTCCGCCTGGAGCGACGGGTAGAGGCCGCGCACGAGCGACATGCCGATCTCGATCGACCGCGACTCCCACACCTCCTCCAGCGCCGCGAAGTACCGGGCCGCGTACGGCGCGGTCAGCTCGCGCTGCTCCGGCTGGTGGAAGCCCGCGATGGTCGCCTCGACCAGCGCGTTGGAGAGCCGGTCGGTCGCCACGACCGCGTCCCACGCCTGCTCCTTGACCTCCGCCGAGGGGCGGGCGGCGAGCAGCCGCACCTGGTGCCGCTTGCCGGACGCGGTGTTGTCGCGGTCCAGTTCGGCGCCGAGGACGGCGGCGTCCGCCCGGCCGTGCACGGCCAGCGGCTCCAGGAGCGTCCAGCGCAACTCCTGGTCGACGTCCAGTCCGGGGATGCGCTCGGTCCCGGCGAGGAGGCCCTCCAGCAGCCGGAGGTCGTCCTCGGACTCGGCCAGTCCGGCGAAGAACCGGGCCCAGGCGAGCTGGTGGCCGCTGCCCGGCTCGGCGGCGCGCAGCAGGCGCAGGGCGCCCTCGGCCAGCGCACGGCCGCTCTCCGCACGCCGCCGGGCGGCGCTGTAGTGCACCAGCGCGGTGCGCGACCAGGCGTGCAGCATCTGGAGGACGCCGATGTCGGTCTCGTCGCCCGCGAACCGCAGGACCATGCCGAGGAAGGCGTGGGCGGGCATCAGCGCGTCTCGCGTCATGTTCCACAGCGCGGACCAGCACAGCGCCCGCGCGAGGGGGTCGGTGATCGCGCCGAGGTGTTCGCGGAGCGTGGCCAGCGAGGCGTCGTCGAAGCGGACCTTGCAGTACGTCAGGTCCTCGTCGTTGAGCAGGATCAGGTCCGGACGCTCGGCCCCGGCCAGCTCCGCGATCTCGGTGCGCATGCCGGTGACGTCGGCCTCCGTGCGGGCGTAGCGGGTCAGTGCCCCGCTCTCGTCGAGCCGGTAGAGGCCGACGGCGACACGGTGCGGGCGCAGTACCGGGTGGTCCTCCGGCGCGTCCTGCACGACGGCGAGTTCCGCGAGCCGGCCGTCGGCGTAGTACGTGGCCTCGGGGGTCAGCGAGTTGACGCCGGCGGTCTGCAGCCACGCCTTCGCCCACTCGCCCATGTCGCGTCCTGAGGTCTCCTCCAGCACGGAGAGCAGGTCGTGCAGGCGGGTGTTGCCCCAGGCGTGCCGCTTGAAGTAGCGCCGTGCGCCCTCCAGGAACGCGTCCCGGCCCGCGTAGGCGACGAGCTGCTTGAGCACCGAGGCGCCCTTGGCGTAGGTGATGCCGTCGAAGTTGAGCTTGGCGTCCTCGAGGTCGCGGATGTCCGCGGTGATCGGGTGCGTGGAGGGGAGCTGGTCGGCGCGGTACGCCCACGACTTGCGGCGGTTGGCGAAGGTGATCCAGCCGTCGGAGAAGCGGGTGGCCTCGACCATCGACAGCGAGCCCATGAAGTCGGCGAACGACTCCTTGAGCCACAGGTCGTCCCACCACTCCATGGTGACGAGGTCGCCGAACCACATGTGCGCCATCTCGTGCAGGATGACGTTCGCCCGGCCCTCGTACGACGCCTGGGTGACCTTGCCGCGGAAGACGAACTCCTCGCGGAAGGTGACGCAGCCGGGATTCTCCATCGCGCCCAGGTTGTACTCCGGGACGAACGCCTGGTCGTACTTCCCGAAGGGGTAGGGGAAGTCGAAGTGGTCGTGGAAGAAGTCCAGGCCCTGCTGGGTGATCGTGAAGATGTCGTCCGCGTCGAAGTGCCGGGCGAGGCCCTTGCGGCACAGCGCGCCGAGCGGGATCTCCAGCTCCGTGCCGTCGTCGAACCGGCGCCGGTAGACGTCCGTGACGTGGTGGTACGGGCCCGCGACGACGGCCGTGATGTACGTCGAGATGGGCTGGGTGCGGGCGAAGCGCCGCACCGAGGAGGCGCCGTCGTCCAGCGGCTCGGCCTCACCGGTCTGTACGCCGTTGCTCAGCACTGTCCAGGACGCGGGCGCGGTGACGACGAAGTCGAAGGGCGCCTTGAGGTCGGGCTGCTCGAAGTTGGCGAACACGCGCCGGGCGTCGGCCGGCTCGTACTGGGTGTAGAGGTAGACCTCGCCGTCCTCCGGGTCGAGGAAGTGGTGCAGCCCCTCGCCGGTCCGGCTGTACGCGCAGTGCGCGTCGACCACCAGCTCGTTGTCCGCGGCCAGGCCGTCCAGGGTGAGGCGGGCGCCGTCGAAGGAGGTGTCCGGGTTGAGCGAGCGCCCGTTGAGTGTCGCCGAGTGCAGCTCGGGGGCGATCAGGTCCACGAACGTGGACGCGCCGGGCTCGGTGCAGCGGAAGCGGATCGTGGTGGTGGAGCGGAAGGTGCGTACGCCGTTCGCCGGGGTCGCCTCCCGTGCGGAGCGCAGGTCGAGCGCCACCTCGTATCCGTCCACTGCGAGCAGCTCCGCACGCCGCCCGGCCTCCTCGCGGGTCAGATTCTCACCGGGCACGTCGTGACTCCCTCGTCTCGCATACCGAACATCGAACACCGGACACCGTGGGATCATCGCATGCCCTTTTCCGCCCCCGCAGCGGGGAATGCCCTCGGCCGCCGGTACGTTCCCCCGGGCGGAACGGTAGACCCACCGCACCACCGAATGGCGAGGAGGCCACCGGCATGCCCGAGAAGACGACCGCCGACTTCTGGTTCGATCCGCTGTGCCCCTGGGCATGGCTGACCTCCCGCTGGATGATCGAGGTCGAGAAGGTGCGGGAGGTGCGGGTCCGCTGGCACGTGATGAGTCTCGCGGTGCTGAACGAGGACAAGCTGGACGACCTGCCGGAGAAGTACCGGGAACTGATGAAGACCGCCTGGGGGCCGGCCCGCGTCTGCATCGCCGCCGAGCAGGAGCACGGCCCCGAGGTGCTCGGCGGGCTCTACGCCGCGCTGGGCACCCGCTTCCACAACCAGGCCCTGGAGAAGGACCGTGCGACGGTCGAGGCGGCCCTGGAGGAGGTCGGCCTGCCCGCCGCCCTCGCCGATGCCGCGGACTCCGACAAGTACGACACGCAGCTGCGCGCCTCCCACGCGGAGGGCATCGACCTGGTCGGCCAGGAGGTCGGTACCCCGGTGATCGCGGTGCCGGGGGCGGCCGGTGAACGGATCGCGTTCTTCGGCCCGGTCGTCACCCCGGCCCCCAAGGGCGAGGCGGCCGCAAGGCTGTGGGACGGCACCCTGATGGTCGCCTCCACGCCCGGCTTCTACGAGATCAAGCGCACCCGCGACGAGCCCCCGCGCTTCGACTGAGCACGGCTCGCGTAGCCTGCACGCGCAGAGGGGCGGCTCCGGTGTGTCACATCCACACCGGGGCCGCCCCCTTTTCCGTTCTCCCGCCGTGCCCGGTGATAGGTGAGAAGACGATCACGAGGAGCGGGAGTCCCGGGGGCGCCGGTTACGGCGCCAGCAGCAGCGTGTTCGCGCGCTGCTTCGCGGCGGTGTAGCGGGCGGCGACGTCCTGCCAGTTCACGACGCGCCACATCGCCTCGACGAAGTCGACCTTCTGGTTGCGGTACTGCAGGTAGAAGGCGTGCTCCCAGGCGTCGAAGACCAGGATCGGCACCGATCCCTGGCCGACGTTGCCCTGGTGGTCGTAGACCTGCTCGACGACGAGGCGCTCACTCACCGGCTCGTACGCCAGCACGCCCCAGCCCGAACCCTGCGTGGTCGCGGCGGCCTTGGACAGGTGGGCCTTGAAGCGGGCGAAGGAGCCGAACGACTCGGCGATGCCGTCCGCGAGCTCGCCCGTGCCGTCCTTCTCCAGCGGCTCGCCACCGCCGTCGCCGGTCATGTTCTGCCAGTAGATGCTGTGCAGGATGTGGCCGGACAGGTGGAAGGCCAGGTTCTTCTCCAGGCCGTTGACCGTGCTCCACTGGTCCTTGTCGCGGGCCTCCTCGAGCTGTTCGAGGGTGTCGTTCGCCCCCTTCACGTACGCCGCGTGGTGCTTGTCGTGGTGCAGCTCGATGATCTCGCCGCTGATGACCGGCTCCAGCGACGCGTAGTCGTACGGCAGTTCCGGCAGTGAGTAGGTCGCCATGCCTTCTTCTTTCCCTCCCAGGCTTGTTGCAAGTCTCTTGCAACAGAAAGCTATCAGCAAGAGGGCGCAACGCAGCGGAGCGACCCCTCCGAGTGAAGGGGCCGCTCCGCTGCCGGGGAAACGCGCTGGTCAGCTCTTACGGGCCGCCGCGGTCTCCTTCTCGGACGCGTCCTGCTCGGCGGCGTCCTTCTGCGCTTCGGCGTCCGCCTTCGCCTCCGTCTTGGCGAGGGGGGCGTCCGGAGCGACCGAAGCCGGAGCCGCGGAACGCGGCCCGGCCGGCGACACGGACGCCGACCCGCCCAGCAGCTTCTGCCGGATCAGGCCCGCGACGACCAGCGCGGCGGTCAGACCGCCGGTGAAGTACAGCTGGGTGCGGGTGCCCTCCTCGCGGGCCATCAGCACGAACACCGCGAGCATCGCGGCCAGGGCCACGTAGGTCAGCACGGGGAACGCCCACATGCGGACGACCAGCTTCTCCGGCGCCTCACGCTCGAGCCGGCGACGGCTGCGGATCTGGGAGACCGCGACGAAGCCCCAGACGACGAGGACGGCCGCGCCGATCATGTTCAGCAGCCAGGTGAAGACCGTGTCCGGCCACCAGAAGCTCAGCAGCACGGCGAAGAAGCCGAACACCGACGAGGCCAGCACCGTGCGGCGCGGCACACCGCCCGAGGCCTTGCCCAGGAAGGCCATGCCCTGGCCTCGGGTGGCCAGGGAGTACGACATGCGGGAGGCGCCGTAGATGTTGGCGTTCATCGCGGACAGCAGCGCGATCAACACGACCACGTCCATCACCGTGCCCGCGGCGGGCACGTTCAGGGAGTCCAGCGCGGCCGCGTACGGGCCGTCGGCGACCGCCTCGGAGTTCCACGGCACCAGCGTGACGATGACGGCGACCGAGCCGACGTAGAAGATCGCGATGCGCCACATCGCGGTGCGCACGGCCTTCGCGACGCCGCGGACCGGGTTCTCCGACTCGGCGGCCGCGATGGTGACGGTCTCCAGACCGCCGTAGGCGAACACGGAGGCCAGCAGGCCCAGGATCAGGCCCTCCGAGCCGTTCGGGAAGAAGCCGCCCTCACCGAAGAGGAAGCTGCCGCCCGGCGACTGGGTGCCCGGCAGCAGACCGAGCACGGCCAGCACGCCCAGCACCAGGAAGCCGACGATGGCCAGCACCTTCAGCAGCGCGAACCAGAACTCGTACTCGCCGAAGTTCTTGACCGCGGTGAGGTTCGAGCCGGTGAAGAGCACCATGAAGAGGGCGACCCACATCCACGACTCGGTGCCCGGGAACCATCCCGTCATGATCGCGGCCGCGCCGATGGCCTCGATGGCGACGACGACGCAGAGCAGGAACCAGAAGATCCAGCCCACGGTGAAGCCCGCCCACGGACCGATCGCCCGTTCGGCGTGCGTGGAGAAGGACCCGGAAGAGGGGTGTGCGGCCGACATCTCGCCCAGCATCCGCATGACGAGCATCACCAGCAGGCCGGAGGCCGCGTAGGCGAGGATCGCGGCCGGGCCGGCCGCGGCGATGGCGGTGCCGGAACCGACGAACAGGCCGGCGCCGATGACGCCGCCGAGGGCGATCATCGACAGGTGGCGCTGCTTGAGGCCGTGCGAGAGGTGCGTGGGGGAGTGAGCCGCGTCGTCGGCCCCGGTCGGGGGCGTCGACTTTTCCGTTGCGGTCATGAAGGAGGTGCCGTTCCTTGGAGCTGCCGGGCGGATGGACTGCGGAACTGATCGTTCCGACGGCCCAGTGTCGACAGGCCCCGGAGAAACATCAATAGTCGACCATGGCGTTCCAGCATCCGGACACCCCGCCGTCACGCCGCTGACCAGCGGACCTCCAAGGCACCTGTGCGCGCGGTGTCGCCAACGTCACGCCGTTCGACGGCCGGAAGCACCGCGCAGGTCGGCTAGCGTCGGTCCGTCCGCGTGTAGCAACCAGGTACCGGAGTGAAGCATGTCCGTGCTGTCCAGCCCCGCCACCGCCACCCGCCCCGGCGCCGTCCTCGCCGACGCGCTCCCCGCCACGAGCGCCGGCCGCGCCCGGGTGCGCGACGCCGCGCTCGTCCTCGGCGGCGCGGTGCTGACCGGACTGGCCGCGCAACTCTCCGTGCCGGTGCCCGGCTCGCCGGTGCCGGTCACCGGGCAGACCTTCGCCGCGCTCCTCGTCGGCACCGCACTCGGCGCCCGCCGCGGCTTCCTCTCCCTCGGCCTGTACGCCGTCGCGGGCGTGGCCGGCGTGCCGTGGTTCTCCGAGGGAGCCGCCGGCTTCGGCATGCCCTCCTTCGGCTACATCCTCGGGATGCTGCTCGCCGCGACCGTCGTCGGCGCCCTGGCCCGCAGGGGCGGCGACCGCAGCCCGCTCCGCACCGTGGGCACGATGGCCGCGGGCACCGCGATCATCTACGCCGTCGGTGTGCCCTACCTCGCCCTGGCGACCGGTATGACGGCGACCGAGGCGATGGCCGCCGGGCTGGTGCCGTTCCTCGTCGGCGACGCCCTCAAGGCGGCCCTCGCCATGGGCGCCCTGCCGACGGCGTGGAAGCTCACCGGCCGCCGCGACTGACGGGACCGGCACACGGCCGGGGCCGAGCCCTCATTAGACTGCGCGGCATGCGCGTCTACCTCGGCTCCGACCACGCCGGCTACGAACTCAAGAACCATCTCGTCGACTGGCTGAAGTCCGCGGGCCACGAGCCCGTCGACTGCGGCCCGCACCTCCACGATGCCCAGGACGACTACCCGCCCTTCTGCCTCCGCGCCGCTGAGCGCACCGCCGCCGACAGCGAGGCTCTGGGCATCGTCATCGGCGGCTCCGGCAACGGCGAGCAGATGGCGGCCAACAAGGTCAGGGGCGTCCGTTGCGCCCTGGCATGGAGCCAGGAGACCGCCGCGCTGGCCCGCGAGCACAACAACGCCAACATGGTCAGCGTCGGCGCCCGCATGCACAGCACCGAGGACGCCGTGGCGTTCGTCGAGACCTTCCTCGGCACCCCGTTCTCCGGCGACGAACGGCACATCCGCCGCATCGACATGCTGTCCACCTACGAGGTCACCGGCACCCTTCCGCCGATCCCCGCCCACCACCCCCAGCAGGACGACTGACCATCCGGCGGGGAAGACCATGCCCGAGGGACACACCCTGCACCGCCTGGCCGGTGAACTCCGCGACCGCTTCGGCGGCCACGCCGTGCATGCCGCCAGCCCCCAGGGCCGGTTCGCCGACGGCGCCGCCCTGCTGGACGGCCGTACCCTCACCGGCGCCGAGGCGCACGGCAAGCACCTGTTCGTCGCGTTCGACGGGGACGACGCCCGGGTGCACGTGCACCTCGGCCTCTACGGCACGTTCCGCTTCGGCACCGGACCCGCGCCGGCGCCCGTGGGGCAGGTCCGGCTGCGGCTCGCCACCCCCGCCGGGTACGCCGACCTGCGCGGGCCCACCCGCTGCGCCCTTGTCACCGCCGACGAGGCGCGGTCCGTTGCCGCACGCCTCGGCCCCGACCCGCTCCGCGAGGACGCCGACCCTGAACGCGCCCGGTCCCGCATCGCGCGCAGCCGCAGCAGCGTCGCCGCCCTGCTCATGGACCAGAAGGTCGTCGCCGGTGTCGGCAACGTCTACCGCGCCGAGGTCCTCTTCCGGAACGGCATCGACCCCTACCGGGCGGGCCGCGACCTGACCCGGCCGGAATGGGACGCCGTCTGGGCCGACCTGGTCGCCCTGATGCGCGAGGGCGTCCGGCTGGGCCGCATCGACACCGTGCGGCCGCAGCACACGCCGGAGGCCATGGGACGACCGCCGCGCGTCGACGACCACGGCGGCGAGGTGTACGTCTACCGGCGCGCCTCGCAGCCCTGCCACGTGTGCGGCGGGGAGATCCGCACCGCCGAACTCGCCGCCCGCAACCTCTTCTGGTGCCCCGGCTGCCAGCAGCGCTGAACCGCGCCGGCGTGGCCAAAGCCCTCCGAAGCCCACCGGCGGCCGCCTCAGAAGCCGTGCGGGTTCCAGGGGGCCACCGCGCTGTGGAAGGCCGTCGCGGCCTCCGCCAGTGCTCCCTCCCGCAGCTCCCGCACCCGCCCGGCGTCGGCCAGCGCCGCGAGCGGGACGCCGCCGAGGTAGGCCGCGCCCAACTCCGGCACGGACAGGGCCAGATCCGCCGGGTCACCGGTGCGGGTGCAAGTGGCGCCCTTCGGGCCGCCGGACAGCCGCCAACGTCCCGCGTTCCACGGACAGAAGGCGTCCTCCAGCTCCAGCACCACGTCCACGCCGGCCGCGTACGTGCGCGCCTCCAGGGCCGCCGCGACGTCGATCACCCGCAGGTACAGGGCGTCCCGCCGGGAGATTCCGCACCGCCGCGGGTCGGTGACCAGGTGCAGCCACGGATCGTCCACCGGACGCCCCTCGACGCACAGCGTCGAGGTCAGGTCGAGGTCGAAGAGATAGCGCACCAGCGCGCCGTGTGCGGCCGGGTCCAGCGCCTCCATGTCGCGCAGCAGCACCTCGCCGTCCGGGTTGTCCGCGGCGTCGTAGTGCGGGCGCACCGCGTAGCGCGCGTAGCCGCGCAGTTCTCCGTCCCGCTCGGCCAGCACGCACTGCATCGGCGTCGCGCCGTCGCGCTTGTCCTCCGGGTCGTGGACCACGGCCCGCTCCCAGCCCGGGCGGCGCTCCAGCATGCCAGGCCGCAGCGGCACCCGGCGCGCGTACAGTTCCTCGCACGCCGCCAGCACCTCCGGGTCGCACGGATCCACCAGACGCAGCCGCAGCGCATCCGCGCCGGCCGGCAGGGCGAGCCGAGTCCGCGCGGTGTCCACCCGCGCGCCGAGTTCGTCGGAGGCGGCGCCGTACCCGAAGCGGCCATAGATCAAGGGCTCCGAGGCGCGCAACACCGCCAGCGGTTCCCGCCGCTCGCGCACCTCCTCGAGCTGGCGGCGCATCATCGACGTCAGCACCCCGCGCCGCCGGTGCGTCGGCTTCACGGTCACCATCGTCACGCCAGCCGTCGGCACCACCGCGCCGCCCGGCACCGTCATCCGGAAGCTGAACGACCCCGTGGTGCCGCACACCTCGTCGCCGTCGTAAGCCACGATCGAGCGACCCGGCTCCATCCGCGCCGCCCACAGGGCATGGCTCTCCGGGTCGAACGTGGTCCCGAACGCGGCACGGATCACCGCCCACCACGCCTCGTGCTCGCCGGGGTCGTCCGTCAGGGTGCGCAGATCGATGGTCACCCGACATCCCTACCAGCGGCGCGGACCCGGAGGCGAGTGATTTTCGCCTCGCCGCGACCGCCCGCGACCCCCTTCCGGACCGGGGAACGGTATCTGCCGAAGGTCCGGTTCCGCACCGGGAATCGACGCTTCGGCGGCGAGGTCGCTAAGGTCCCAGGACATGGCACTACGGCGCGCGGGCAGCACACCCCCGGCGGCCCGGCTGCTCCAGGCGAACAAGGCGTGGCACCGGGTCCGCACCAGCATGCGCCGTTCCGCGGTGGACTACTTCCGCGGCGGCGGCTCCGACTGGGTCGCCCTCGGCGCGCTGCTGCTCACCGTGCCCGCCCTGACGTTCGCCACCGTCGTCAACCCGCTGTGGTGCGCGCCGGAGACCCTCGCCCTGCCCGTCATCGCCGGCGGACTGCTGCTGCGCCCGGCCAGCCTGCTGGCCCTGTACGCGGCGGCCGCCGTCGCGCTGATCGTGGAGGCGGCGGCGCTCGCCGAACTCGCGGACGGCGCGGGCGCCGTCACACCGGGCACCATCCTGGTGGTCGCCGCCGTGGGCCTGTCCGGGCTGCTGGTCGCCCAGTTCCGCAGCCGGGTGGGCGTGCCCTGGCGGCGCGGCGGGACGATGCTGTTCGACCTGCGCGAGCGCATCCGCGTGCAGAGCAAGCTGCCCGCCCTGCCCGAGGGCTGGCACCGCGAGATGTCGCTGCGCCCCGCGGGCGGCCAGTCGTTCTCCGGGGACTTCGTCGTCGCCGCACGGACCGGCCCCGATGCCCGCACCCTCGAGGTGGTGCTCACGGACGTCTCCGGCAAGGGCATGGACGCCGGTTCCCGCGCCCTGCTGCTCTCCGGCGCCTTCGGGGGCCTCCTGGGGTCGCTGCCCCCGCACGAATTCCTGCCCGCCGCCAACGGCTACCTGCTGCGCCAGGACTGGGACGAGGGCTTTGCCACCTCCGTGCACCTGGTGCTCGACCTGGACACCGGCGACTACGAGCTCTACTCGGCCGGGCACGTCCCCGCCCTCCAGCGCGACGCGGGCGCCGGCACCTGGGAGGAGAAGGCGGCCGACGGCCCCCTGCTCGGCGTCTACGACGGTGCCGCCTTCGACGCGGTGAAGGGCAGCCTGCGGCGCGGCGACGTGCTGATGCTCTTCACCGACGGGCTCGTCGAGACCCCCGAACGCGAACTGGACGAGGGCGTCGACCGCCTCACCGGGGAGGCGGACCGCTACGTGGCGGGCGGCTTCGAGGGCGCCGCCTGGCACCTGATCGAAGCCGTGGCCAAGGACGTCAACGACGACCGGGCGCTGCTGCTGATCTGCCGCGACTGAGCGCGGGACAGCCCCTCAAAACGGTGTCGGGCCTCGCCCCCCTGGGGGGCGAGGCCCGACACCACGTGGTGGGCGTCAGCGGCCGACCGACACCGTCTCGCGGCGCCGTTCCCGCTCCCGGCCGTCCTGTCCCTGGTCCGGCTGCTCCCCGCCGCCGTGCGCGCCGTTGCGCGCTCGTGCCTGTTCGACCGGGTCCTCGCGGAAGAACCAGGACATCTTCGGCTCCATGACGAACCGGAGGGCCCGCTGCACCGGTCCGCTGCACAGCGCGGTCATCATCACCACCGCGAGCAGCGTGATGACCACCCGGCTGGCCGGGTGGTCCACCCAGGCCATGTCGTACCAGTCGAACTCCCGCGAGAGCTTGATCGGGTAGACGTGCAGCAGGTAGGCGTAGAGCGTCCCTGCACCCAGCGCCGTGAACCACATGTGGCGGCGCGGCACCAGGGTGAGGAAAGCGGCGGTCAGCACCAGGGCGCAGCCGAAGAGGGCCAGGTACATCACGGCGCCGACCCAGGAGGGCACGCCCATCTCCGCGGCAGGGCGGTCGTGCAGCAGCCACGCGTGGTTCATCCGCGGCACCGCCCAGTAGGAGAACACGGCGGTCGCCAGCAGCAGCGGCACGGACAGCAGGCGCAGACGGCGGTCCCGCAGCATCTCGAAGTGCCGGGGCCGCAGTTGGAGGCCCAGCACGAAGAACGGCAGGTATTGCAGCACCCGCATCAGGTTGAAGTCGCCGCTGATGCTCTCGGTCACGCTCGCGCACAGACCGACGGCGAGCGCCACCGGCACGGGCCAGCGCAGCCGGTGCCAGAAGGGAGCGGTCATGCGCCAGAGGAACAGCGCGACCAGGAACCACAGCGCGAAGCCCGGACGTTGCAGACTGAACTCGCGGTCCGGATTGTCCGCCCAGCGCATGAAGAGTGTGTAGAGGGTCTCGAACACCAGGTACGGTACGGCGATTCCGGTGATGAGCCGCCGGATCTGGGCCGGTGTGCCGGTGAACGTCCGCGAGAGGTAGCCGGAGATGACGATGAACGCCGGCATGTGGAAGGCGTAGACCGCCAGGTACAGGGCCTCGACCGTGCGGCTGTCGTCCTGCAGCGGCTGCCAGGCGTGCCCCATGCCGACCAGCAGGATCGTGAGGTACTTCGCGTTGTCGAAGAAGGGATCGCGTTGCTTCGCTCCCGGGGCTCCGCCCTCGCGCACGGACGACGGGGTGGAAGTGGGCGGCGTCTTCGCCGTCGGCTTCTCGGGGCGGGCCGGGGGGAGCGGGGCCCGCTCATTACGAGCGTGCAACATCTGCATCACCATAGCCGCCGGACGGGGAGAGCGAAAATCAGGGTGCGGAGCATGTCGCCCGCAGCGGGTATCAGGCGCCCCGTCAACACCCCCTTTCCCGCCGTGTCTTGTCGGGATAGCCCTCTGACCTGCGGTTTGCGAAGGTCGTGAACGAAGTGCGAAGGCGCCCTGTCGAATGCGTGAGCGGTGCGCGCGAGGGCGTGCCGGAGGGTTTCGTGTGACCCACTCCACAAGCGTCGGCCGTAATCACGGAGCGATCACGGCGGAAATGCGAATCGCGCAATCTGTATACGGCATTGACCTGCACGAATTCGCCCCGACCGGATGACTGTCGGGCATCACGGGCATACCCGCGCGGGTGAGAGTCGGCCGATCCTGCGTCAGCCTCCTGCACCGGCGGGCGTGTTGGTGGCACGATGGAGCGAAGCGGGGCTCTGGCGGCGGATCCCCGGCCGGGTGAGGCGTACGAGGGCCCGACGAGGGCGAGGGGTGTGATCGGTTGTGGAGATTTCGCTGTCGGTGGTCCTGCTGCTGGCGATCGTCCTGGTCGTGATGGTCAAGGGCGGTTCCATCAAGCCGGGCCCGGCGATCGTGGCCGCCCTCTTCGGCTTCTTCCTCGCCGCGAGCGGGGCGGCGCCGCCGATAAACAACTTCCTGGAGTCCGTCGCCAGCACGATCAACAACATCAGCATCTGACGCGCGAAGGACCCCCGGTGTCGCACCGGGGGTCCTTCGGCCGCGGAGCGGGCGACGGGAATCGAACCCGCGTAGCTGGTTTGGAAGACCAGGGCTCTACCATTGAGCTACGCCCGCGTGCGCCGCTGTGATCCCGACCGGTCACGGCCTGTGAACAGGTCCGCGTCACGGTCCGCATCGTCTTCGCTGCGGCACGGAATGCATCGTACGGCATGTACGCTACGTGTCGCACCGACGGGGTGTGGCGCAGCTTGGTAGCGCGTCCGCTTTGGGAGCGGAAGGTCGTCGGTTCGAATCCGGCCACCCCGACCACGTAGTATGGCCTCATCGCGCGTGCCTGTGTCGTGTCCGCATTTCTCATGCCGCATACGGGGCGCCCATCTCATACCCCCAGCAGTCAGCCCCAAGGAGACCGACCGTGAAGAGCGCCGTGGAGAACCTGAACCCGACCCGGGTTCGGCTCACTGTCGAGGTGCCCTTCGAGGAGCTCAAGTCCAACCTCGACGCGGCGTACAAGAAGATCAACCAGCAGGTCACGGTGCCCGGCTTCCGCAAGGGCAAGATCCCGGCCCGGGTGATCGACCAGCGCTTCGGCCGCGGTGCGGTGCTCGAGGAGGCCGTCAACGACGCCCTGCCGGGGCTCTACCAGTCCGCCGTCGAGGAGGGCGAGCTGAACCCGCTCGGCCAGCCCGAGGTCGACATCACCGAGCTCAAGGACAACGAGCTGCTGGCGTTCACCGCCGAGGTCGACGTCCGCCCGAAGATCGAGATCCCGGACTACTCCGGCATCGAGGTCACCGTCGAGGCCGCCGAGGTCTCCGACGAGGACGTGGACAAGGCCGTCGAGCAGCTGCGTGAGCGCTTCGCCTCCACCACCGTCGTCGAGCGGGCCGCCGCCGAGGGCGACGTCGTGAAGATCGACCTGGAGGCCAAGGTCGACGGCGAGGTCCTGGACGACGGCGTCGCGAACGGCGTCGACTACACCATCGGCTCCGGCGAGCTGCTCGACGGCATCGACGACGCTGTCACCGGCCTGGAGGCCGGCGCCACCGCCACCTTCACCTCCGAGCTCAAGGGCGGCTCCGCCGCGGGCAAGGAGGCCGAGGTCAAGGTCGACGTCACCAGCGTCTCCGCCCGTGAACTCCCCGAGCTGGACGACGACTTCGCCCAGCTGGCCAGCGAGTTCGACACCCTCGACGAGCTGCGCGAGGACAGCCGCAAGCGGCTCGGCCAGTCCAAGAAGTACGAGCAGGCGACCGAGGCCCAGGAGAAGGTCCTCGACGAGCTGATCGGCCTCGCCGAGATCCCCGTCCCCGAGAAGCTCCTCGAGGACGAGGTCAACACCCGCAAGCACAACCTGATCAACCACCAGCTCGCCCAGATGGGTATCGACCTGGCGGCCTACCTCAAGATGCAGGACAAGTCCGAGGAGGACTTCGACGCCGAGCTCAAGGAGCAGGCGGAGAAGGGCATCAAGACCCAGTTCCTGCTCGACGAGCTGGTCAACACCGAGAAGCTCAACGTCAGCCAGGAGGAGCTCACCGAGCACCTCATGCGCCGTGCGCAGTCCTCCGGCATGAGCCCCGACCAGTTCGCCCAGGCCGTCGTCGAGGGCGGCCAGGTGCCGATGCTCGTCGGCGAGGTCGCCCGCGGCAAGGCACTGGCCGTCGTGGTCGAGGCCGCGACTGTCAAGGACTCCAACGGCGAGGTCGTGGACCTCGACGACGAGGACGAGACCGCCGAGACGGTGGCCGCCGACGCGGAGGCCTCCGACGACACCGAGGCCGCCTCCACCGAGGCCGAGGCGGACAAGCCCGAGGCCGACAAGGCCTGACGCACCTTCCCGACGGGCCCTGGCCATGCACGGCGCAGGGCCCGTCGTGCTCCCCGTACGCTCGGCCGGCGGCCGGGGTCACCTCCCACGCCCGGAGGGCTGTGGGAGATCCCGGACAGGCTCGGGCCGAGCCCGTCCGGCCATCGAGGACCCGGTGTCCGGGGCGCAGCCCCGGCAACGGTCGAGGGGGCGGGGCGGCAGGACGCCGCCCCCGGGCCCCGCACGCCGCGCGCCACGCTGACAGCGAACAGTCACCCGTGCGGGAGTGCGCCCGCCGACCAGCGCGTTAGGGTCCGTAGATACGAGGGCGAAGCTGTCCTCACGGCCCCGCCCGCAGGGCGAGGACGACGGACAGCTGCCGCCCGTAAGACGACGCAGTGACGGCCATGCCGAATCGCAGCCGTCCGGACACGAGCAGGTGGACACGTGACGCTTCCGATGCCTTCCGCCGCCGCTGAGCCCAACTTCGGTGGTGGCCTCGGCGACCAGGTCTACAACCGACTGCTCAACGAGCGGATCATCTTCCTCGGGCAGCCGGTCGACGACGACATCGCCAACAAGATCACCGCGCAGCTGCTTCTCCTTGCCGCCGACCCGGACAAGGACATCTACCTCTACATCAACAGCCCCGGCGGATCGATCACGGCGGGCATGGCGATCTACGACACCATGCAGTACATCAAGAACGACGTGGTGACCATCGCCATGGGCCTCGCCGCCTCCATGGGCCAGTTCCTGCTCAGCGCGGGCACCCGCGGCAAGCGCTTCGCGCTGCCGAACGCCGAGATCCTGATCCACCAGCCGTCCGCGGGCCTCGCCGGCTCCGCGTCGGACATCAAGATCCACGCGGAGCAGCTGCTCCGCACCAAGAAGAAGATGGCCGAGCTCTCCGCGCTGCACACCGGCCAGACCGTCGAGCAGTGGACGCGCGACGCGGACCGCGACCGTTGGTTCAACGCCGAGGAGGCCAAGGAATACGGCCTGATCGACGAGGTGTACGGCTCCGCGGCCCAGCTTCCGGGCGGCGGCGGTACGGGCGCGTGAGCGCGCACCGACCGCACGGCCCGAGCATCCGCCCTCCGCAGCCAGCCCTTCACCAGGAGTACACCGCGATGACCAGCCTTCCCCCCGTTCCCGGCGCCGGACTGCCGGCCGGCCCGCAGGCGCGCTACACCGGGCCGTCGCCCGACGCGCGGTACGTCGTCCCGCGGTTCGTCGAGCGCACCTCGCAGGGTGTGCGCGAGTACGACCCGTACGCGAAGCTCTTCGAGGAGCGGGTGATCTTCCTCGGCGTGCAGATCGACGACGCGTCGGCCAACGACGTCATGGCGCAGCTGCTGTGCCTGGAGTCGATGGACCCGGACCGTGACATCTCGATCTACATCAACAGCCCCGGCGGCTCGTTCACGGCGCTCACCGCCATCTACGACACGATGCAGTTCGTGAAGCCGGACATCCAGACGGTCTGCATGGGCCAGGCCGCCTCCGCCGCCGCCGTCCTGCTGGCCGCCGGCACCCCCGGCAAGCGGATGGCGCTGCCCAACGCCCGCATCCTGATCCACCAGCCGTACAGCGAGACCGGTCGCGGCCAGGTCTCCGACCTGGAGATCGCGGCGCGCGAGGTACAGCGGATGCGCACCCAGCTGGAGGAGATGCTCGCCAAGCACTCCACCAAGGACATCGAGACCATCCGCGACGACATCGAGCGGGACAAGATCCTCACCGCCGAGGAGTCCCTGGAGTACGGACTGGTCGACCAGATCGTGTCGACCAGGAAGAGTTCCGTCGATCTGAGGGGCTGACCGCCCCACCAGCCCCCCTTGGACGCAGTCGTACCAAGGGGGGCACACTTCGACGGTGCGGGAGGGTACCGTCTTCAGTGCACGTACCTCGGTCCGTCCCGTGCGGGACGGATCCCAGGCGATAGGGGAAGCACCTCGTGGCACGCATCGGTGATGGCGGCGACCTGCTCAAGTGCTCGTTCTGTGGCAAGAGCCAGAAGCAGGTGAAGAAGCTCATCGCGGGGCCAGGTGTGTACATCTGCGACGAGTGCATCGATCTCTGCAACGAGATCATCGAGGAGGAGCTCGCCGAGTCCTCCGAGGTGCGCTGGGACGAACTGCCCAAGCCGCGGGAGATCTACGAGTTCCTCGAGGGCTACGTCGTCGGCCAGGAGCCCGCCAAGAAGGCGCTCTCGGTCGCCGTCTACAACCACTACAAGCGGGTGCAGGCCGGCGAGAACGCCGCCCCGCAGGGCCGCGACGACGGCATCGAGCTGGCCAAGTCCAACATCCTGCTGCTCGGCCCCACCGGCTCCGGCAAGACGCTGCTCGCGCAGACCCTCGCCCGGATGTTGAATGTCCCCTTCGCCATCGCCGACGCCACCGCCCTCACCGAGGCCGGATACGTCGGCGAGGACGTCGAGAACATCCTGCTGAAGCTGATCCAGGCCGCGGACTACGACGTCAAGAAGGCCGAGACCGGCATCATCTACATCGACGAGATCGACAAGGTCGCGCGGAAGAGCGAGAACCCGTCGATCACCCGCGACGTCTCCGGTGAGGGCGTCCAGCAGGCGCTGCTGAAGATCCTGGAGGGCACCAGCGCCTCGGTGCCGCCGCAAGGCGGACGCAAGCACCCTCACCAGGAGTTCATCCAGATCGACACCACCAACGTGCTCTTCATCGTCGGCGGGGCGTTCGCCGGGCTGGAGAAGATCATCGAGTCCCGGGCGGGAGCGAAGGGCATCGGCTTCGGCGCCGACATCCGCTCCAAGCGGGAGATCGAGGAGAAGAACCAGTTCGAGGACGTGATGCCCGAGGACCTGGTGAAGTTCGGCATGATCCCGGAGTTCATCGGTCGCCTCCCGGTCATCACCAGCGTCCACAACCTCGACCGCGAGGCGCTGCTCCAGATCCTCATGGAGCCGCGCAACGCGCTGGTCAAGCAGTACCAGCGGCTGTTCGAACTCGACGGCGTCGAGCTGGACTTCGACCGCCCGGCGCTGGAGGCCATCGCCGACCAGGCCATCCTCCGCGGCACCGGCGCGCGGGGCCTGCGCGCCATCATGGAGGAGGTGCTGATGTCCGTGATGTATGAGGTGCCCTCCCGCAAGGACGTCGAGCGCGTCGTCATCACCGAGGACGTCGTCCACTCCAACGTGAACCCCACCCTCGTCCCCCGCGACCGCGGCCGCGGCCACGGCGAACCCCACGAGAAGAGCGCGTAGGCGCGCGCCCCGCGTTCATTCCCGCGTGGCTGCGTCGTTCTGCGGCAGCGAAGTCGCCGTGGCCACGCGGGAGTGTCCGGTAACGGTGCAGCCGGTCACCGTGAGCCACCCGTGCGCTGGGTGGCCACGATGCAACCGAGGACGATCAGGGCCGCCACGGGGGCGAGCGGCGAGAGGCTCTCGCCCATCAGCACGACAGCCCAGGCGAGGGTGAGCAGCGGCTGGGCCAGCTGGATCTGACTCGCCCTGAGCACTCCGACGAGTGCCATGCCGCGGTACCAGACGACGAAGCCGGCGAACTGGGACACGGCGGCGATGTAGGCCATCCCGGCGATCGCCTTCCCGGTCGGGTGCAACGGTTCCGCAGGCAGAGCGAGGACCGTCACCAGAGCGGACACGGGAAGAGCGGCGACGACGCCCCAGGCAATGACCTGCCAGCCGGGCATGTGGGAAGCGAGCCGACCGCCCTGGGCGTAGCCCGCGGCGCACACCAGCAGGGCACCGAAGAGATGGACGTCCCCGAGCGTCGGCAGGCCATGGCTCTGCTGGAGGGTGAACGCCGCCACGGTCAGGGCGCCGAGACCGGCAGCCATCCAGAACGCCCGGGAGGGACGCCGCCCGGTCAGGAGGGTCGAGACGGCGGCGGTCGCCAGCGGCAGCATGCCGATGACCACGGCCGAGTGCGCGGTGCTGGACGTCTGCAGCGCCAGCGTGGTCAGCAGTGGAAACCCTACGACGCAGCCGCCGGCGACCGTGAGCAGGCCGGGCCAGTGCCGTCGTTCGGGCACCGGTACCCGGGCTCCGTACAGGCACGTCGCCGCGAGCAGACCCGCGAGCAGGCCCCGCACACCGGTCGCGGTCCAGGGCCCGAAGCCGTCCAGGGCCCACGCCGTGGCGGGAAGGCTGAAGGAGAACGCCGTCACGCCGAGCGCGGCCAGGAGAGTACCGGTGCGGACCGCTACCGCCACCGTCTGAGTAGCGCTATCGTCAACTGTCATGAATGACGGTAGCAGTTCGGGTCAGCTGGTCGCGACCCTGAGAAAGGAACTGGACCGCTACTCGGAGGGAGAGAAGCTCCCTTCGAACCGTGCCCTGGTGACCCGTCACCGGGTCAGCCCGGTGACCGTCTCGCGGGCGATCGCCGCGCTGGCCGCCGAGGGACTTGTGGCCTCCCGGCCCGGCTCCGGAGTCTTCAAGGCCGCCGCCCGCCGCGGCACCGCCGCCCCCGGTGACGTCTCCTGGCAGGAGGTCGCGCTGTCCGCGGACCTCCCGCACACCGCGGTCGACGCGGGGAACCGCGGCACCGACGCGACCGGGGTGCTCGCCACCCTGAACGCCCCGCCGGCCGAGGTCATCGACCTCAACGGAGGCTATCTGGACGCCGCGCTGCAACCGGAACGGGCGCTTGCCGCCGCGCTGGCCAGGGCCGGCCGCCGACCCGGCACCTGGTCCCGCCCACCGGTGGAGGGCCTTGCCGAACTGCGGGACTGGTTCGCCCGCGACATCGCGGGCCCCGACGGCTCGCTCGACGCCTCGGACGTCCTGATCACCGCCGGCGGGCAGGGCGCACTCACCACCGCGCTCCGGGCCCTGGCCCCGCCGGGAGCCGTCGTCCTGGTCGAATCGCCCACCTACCCCGGCATGCTGGCCGTCGCCCGCGCTGCGGGGCTCCGCCCCGTTCCGGTGCCCGTCGACGCCGACGGAGTGCGCACCGACCTGCTGGGGAAGGCGTTCGCGGCCACCCGGGCCCGGGTGTTCGTCTGCCAGCCGCTGTTCCACAACCCCACCGGCACCGTCCTGCCGCCGCAGCGGCGTACGGCGGTGCTGGACATCGCCCGGGCGGCGGGCGCCTTCGTCGTCGAGGACGACTTCGCACGCCGCCTCGTGCATGCTGATTCCCCTTCCACGCCACCGCCCTTGGCCGCCGACGATCCGGACGGCGTCGTCGTGCACGTGCGTTCGTTGACGAAGGCCGCCTCACCCAGTCTGCGTATCGGGGCGTTGGCCGCGCGCGGTCCGGTGTTCGAGCGGCTGCGCGCCATCCAGGTCGTCGACAGCTTCTTCGTCCCCCGGCCGCTGCAGGAGACCGCCCTCGAACTGGTCGGCTCTCCCGCCTGGGCCCGACACCTCCGGGCGCTGGCGGACGCGCTACGGGAACGCCGGACCCTCATGCTCACCGCTCTGGGCAGAGAGATGCCCACGCTGGTCCCGGACCGGCCACCCCACGGCGGATACCACCTGTGGCTGCGGCTCCGTGACGGCGCCGACGAGCACGCCGTCACCGCCACGGCGTTGCGCCTCGGCGTGGCGGTCACCGCAGGCAGCCCCTACTTCACGGCCGAAGCGCCCGCCCCGCACCTGCGGTTGAGCTACGTCAGCACGCCGGGCACCGCGCAACTGGAGGCGGGTGTCCGGCTGCTCCGCCAGGCCCTCGTACAGAACTCCGCGCTGCTGGAGTGAGGTGGCGGCAAGTGCGCAGCAACGACAGAGGGGGCGCCCGACCACCAGCCGGGCGCCCCCTCTCGCATCCACTGCCGTCAGCCGACGGGAACGCGGACCTCCTCGCGGAGGTCGGCGGTCATCTGGGCGGCCTGGTCCGAGGAGATGCTGCCCGTGCCGTTGCCCAGCGTCACTACGGCCAGTGTGCTGTTGTCGCCCCATGCGCAGATCTGGAAGTCGGTGGGCGTGCCCGGCAGCGATTGACCGGTGGACTTCACGGCCTGGCACTTCATGTAGCCGCTGAAGTTCGAGGGCGCCTGCTCCTCGGCGCTGCCGACGAGTTCCACGTTGCCGGTGTTCGTCGCGTCGTCGAAGACGCTGTCCACCGCGCCCTCGGGGTTCTCCACGTCGCCGTAGGCGCCGATCAGGGCGAGGCCCTTCATACTGGTCAGATCGTCCGGAGTGGTGCTCGGGTCCGTCGGGTCGATCGTGTTGTAGTTCCCTGAGACCGCGGTGCCGTTGTTCACGCCGGCCTCCTGCATGTCGGAGGCGCTCAGCTCCTGGATGGTCTTGGCGTCGAGCTTCTTGTACTCGCCCAGCACGGTCTCCGGCGTCTCGATCTTGTGGGCGCCGTCGTCCGCGATGTCGCTGCCACCGCCGCCGCCCATGGAGAGGACGATGGCGACGATGATGGCGCCGACCAGGGCGAGGGAGCCGACCACGATCGCGATGGTCCTGCCGGTCTTGCTGCCGCCGCCCTCAGGCGGCATGGGCATGCCGGGCTGGCCGTACGGCATGCCGGGCTGCTGGCCGTAGGGCTGGCCCGGCGCGGTCGGGTGGCCGCCGTAGCCTTGCTGCGGCGGCACGCCCGGCTGGCCCTGGGGGTAGCCGTACGCGGGCTGGCCACCCGGCTGCTGCGGGGGCTGGGGGTAGCCGTAGCCGGGCTGACCGGGCTGGCCCTGCGGCGGGGGAGTGGGCGCACCATAGGGACCGAGCTGGCCCGGCTGCTGCGGCGGCTGCTGGCCGTACGGGCCCGGTGGCGGCTGGTTTTGGCTCATGGTGGTGCGTCCCCTCCGTTGGCTGTGCGTGAATGCGCACGGACATCCTGACGGACGCGGCGCCGGGCGGCTGCACCGGGGCACAAACCGATTCGAGACCATTACATGTGCCGCCGTAGACTTGCGTCCGTGACTGACAACACCCAGCAGGGCCCCGCATCGCACGGGCCCGACGCCGCAGCCCCCGCAGATCTGCCGACCCAGTACGCGCCGGCCGACGTAGAGGGGCAGCTGTACGAGCGCTGGGTGGAGCGCGGCTACTTCGAGGCGAGCGCCAAGAGCGACAAGCCCGCGTACACCATCGTGATCCCGCCGCCGAACGTCACCGGCTCCCTCCACCTCGGCCACGCCTTCCAGCACACGCTGATGGACGCCCTGACGCGCCGGAAGCGCATGCAGGGCTTCGAGTCGCTGTGGCTGCCGGGCATGGACCACGCCGGCATCGCCACCCAGAACAAGGTCGAGCAGCAGCTCGCCGACGAGGGCAAGTCGCGGCACGACCTCGGCCGGGAGGCGTTCGTCGAGCGCGTCTGGCAGTGGAAGGAGGAGTACGGCGGGAAGATCCTCGGCCAGATGCGGCGTCTCGGCGACGGCGTCGACTGGTCGCGTGAGCGCTTCACCATGGACGAGGGCCTGTCGCGCGCCGTCCAGACCGTCTTCAAGCGGATGTACGACGACGGCCTGATCTACCAGGCCGAGCGCATCATCAACTGGTGCCCGCGCTGCCTCACCGCCATCTCCGACATCGAGGTCGACTACCAGGACGACGACGGTGAGCTGGTCTCGCTGCAGTACGGCGAGGGGGACGAGACCGTCGTCGTCGCGACGACGCGTGCCGAGACGATGCTCGGCGACACGGCGGTCGCCGTCCACCCCGACGACGAGCGGTACCGGCACCTGGTCGGCCGGCGTATCAAGCTGCCGCTGACCGGCCGCACGATCCCGGTCGTCGCCGACGAGCACGTCGACCCGGAGTTCGGCACCGGTGCCGTCAAGGTGACGCCCGCGCACGACCCGAACGACTTCGCCATCGGCCGTCGGCACGACCTGGAGTCGCTGACGGTCCTCGACGAGCGGGGCGTCATCACCGCGCACGGCCCGTTCGAAGGGCTGGACCGCTTCGAGGCGCGCTCGGCGATCGTCGCCGCGCTGCGCTCGCAGGGCCGCGTCGTGGCGGAGAAGCGCCCGTACGTCCACTCCGTCGGACACTGCTCGCGCTGCAAGACCACCATCGAGCCGCGGCTGTCGCTGCAGTGGTGGGTCAAGGTCGTTCCGTTGGCGCAGGCCGCGGGCGACGCCGTCCGCGACGGGCGGGTGACGATCCACCCCGCCGACATGTCGAGCCGCTACTTCGACTGGGTCGACCACATGCACGACTGGTGCATCTCGCGTCAGCTGTGGTGGGGCCACCGCATCCCCGTCTGGTACGGCCCCGACGGCGAGGTCCGCTGCGTCGGCCCGGACGAGGAGCCCCCGACGGGCGAGGGCTGGCGCCAGGACGCCGACGTGCTGGACACCTGGTTCTCCTCCGGCCTCTGGCCGTTCTCCACGCTCGGCTGGCCCGACCGCACCGAGGACCTGGAGAAGTTCTATCCGACCGACGTCCTGCTGACCGGCCACGACATCATCTTCTTCTGGGTCGCCCGGATGATGATGTTCGGCCTCTACGCGATGGACGGCACGCCGCCGTTCCACACCATCGCGCTCACCGGACTCGTCCGCGACGAGCACGGCAAGAAGATGTCCAAGTCCTTCGGCAACGTCGTCGACCCGCTGGACTGGATGGAGGCGTACGGCTCGGACGCGCTCCGCTTCACGCTGGCCTCCGGCGCCAACCCCGGTACGGACGTGCCGATCGGCGAGGACTGGGTCAAGGCGTCCCGCAACTTCGCCAACAAGATCTGGAACGCGACGCGCTTCGCGCTGATGAACGGCGCGACGGTCGAGGGCCCGCTCCCGGCTCCCGAGGAGATGACGGCCGAGGACCGCTGGATCCTCTCGCGCCTCAACCGGACGGTCGCCGAGGCCGACGCGTACTACGACGACTACCAGTTCGCGAAGCTCAGCGACGCGCTGCGGCACTTCGCGTGGGACGAGGTCTTCGACTGGTACGTCGAGCTGACCAAGACCACGTTCACGGCCGGGGGGCGCCCGGCCGAGGTCTCGCGCCGCGTCCTCGGCGAGGTCCTGGACGTGCTGCTGCGGGTGCTGCACCCGGTCGTCCCGTTCGTCACCGAGGCGCTGTGGACGACGCTCACCGGGCGCGAGTCCGTCGTCGTCGCCGAGTGGCCGCGTGATTCCGGTTTCCGCGACGAGGCGGCCGAGCGCGAGATCGCCACGCTCCAGCAGGTCATCACCGAGGTCCGGCGCTTCCGCGCCGACCAGGGTCTCCAGCCGGGCCAGCGGGTGCCGGCGCGGCTCGACCTCGACGGCACGGCACTCGCCGCACACGAGGACGCCATCCGGTCGCTGCTGCGGCTCCAGCCCGCGGGCGAGGACTTCTCGCCGACGGCCTCCCTGCCGGTCGCCGGCGCGACGGTCGCGCTCGATCTGTCCGACGCGATCGACTTCGAGGCGGAGCGGAAGCGGCTCACGAAGGACCTGGGGCTCGCGGAGAAGGAACTCAAGCAGTCCGACGCCAAGTTGGGCAACGAGGGGTTCCTCGCCAAGGCACCGGACCACGTCGTGGAGAAGATCCGGGGACGCAAGTCCGCCGCGGAGGCCGACATCGCCCGCATCCGCGGCCAGCTCGACCGCCTGCCCGGCTGACACCGGGTCGTCCCCCGGCCCGTCCGCTCCGTGCAGACGGGCCGGGGGCGTCAGGAGGGGGCGCGTCCGTCAGGAGGGGCGTGGCGCAGCCGTGAGGAGGCGGTGGCCGGGCAGGCCCTCCAGCCGCACCGACGCGCCCGGTTCGAGGTCCGCCGCGGCGAACAGCGCGTCGTACTCGGCCCGTGTCCGCTCGCGGCCCGAGGTGAGCACCATCGTTTTTCACGATCGGCGGCCTGCTGATCCGCTGCTTCGCCCGGCGGCACCCCGAACTCGTCGGCGGGCTGGTCTTCGTCGACGCCTCCCACCCGCAGCAGTTCGTCCGCTCGCCGAAGCAGCGCGAGGCGCTGCCGTGGATCAAGCAGCGGATGGCGACGACCCAGGCGCAGGCGGCGCTGGGGCTGCTCGGCCACTCCGGGCGCACCGAGCAGATGAACGGTCTCCCCGACGACCTGGCCCCGGCCACTAGGGAGGCCGTGGCGCGCCCCGGGCTGTGGCGGGCGGAGCGGCACGAGCTGGCCGAGTCGCAGCGCAGCTGGTCGCCGGACGCGCTCCGACTGGAGCCGTCGTCCCGGCCGGTGGCCGTGCTGACGGCGGGGGAGACAGTACGCAGCGATCCGATGCACACCGGGCTTCAGGAGGAGCTGGCACTGCTGTCGAAGGTGTCCCGGCACGACGTCGTCGAGGACGCCGGGCACGAGACGCTGGTGCTCGACGAGCGGCACGCGGGCCGGGTCGTCCAGGCCGCGGACTGGGTACGCGCCCGGGCCACCGCGACCGACGCCCCGCAGGACCCGTATCGGAACGACGAGGTGAGCCGTCCGTCATGACCGCCCACACCCCCGTGCCCCGCACCTCGTGGACCGCGCTTCCGCGCAAGGCCGCCCGCCAGGGGCTCTACGCGCTGCTGCTGTCCTGGGGGGCCTGACCGTGGCCAAGCAGTTCCGGAAGACGCCGAAGTCCCTCACCCGCATCGACCCGATCAACACGGCGATCCCGGTGACGACGTTCTTCGCGCCGAACCCGGGGAAGACCGACATCCACCTGCTCAAGCGCGACAAGCTGGCCGACGGCGGCGTCACCGCCTGGCAGGAGTACCCGCTCATCGAACGGCGGTCGCTGCGCCACATGCTGTGGCACCCCAGCCGGCGTGTGGAGAAGCTGCTGCCGGACGCCGTCTCGGAGCTGACCCAGGTGGCGCTGGACGAGCAGCGGATCGAGTACCTCCAGCTGACCATTCCCTACCTTCCCTGCTGAACTTCGTCACCCACTCCTGCGAGCACCCCGAGGGGGCGCGGGGTCGGAGCGTCCGGGCAGCAGTGTGCCGAGCGTCTCGGCCCGTTCCCCGGGCAGCCGGGCGACCCAGATGTCGACGCCGCACGCCTCGGGGTGGGCCAGTGCCTCCCCCGCGGTGGCACCGTTCAGCGTGATCTCGATGTGGAACCGGTCGAGCGCCAGTCCCAGCACTCGGGACAGGTGCTTGTTGTCGCTCGTTATCAAGCCCACGGACAGCACGGGTGGATCACCTCGCTGACTCCCGGCGTTCCTTCCAGCACCTTCCTACCGCGCTACCCGGCGGTAGGAAGGGCCCGCCCCGGGCACGTCCGTGACCGCGTCGCGCCCGTTTCCGCCCGCCCCGCTCACCGCGGCGGTCGCGACGAGGCGCCTCCCCCGGCCGACCGGGCCGACCGGGCGGCGGCGCGCCGGGGTTCCTCCGTAGACTGGCGCACGTGAGCGAGCAGTCCCCAGCATCCGACGATCCGACCCCCGACGACCCCTTCGAGGAGATCGTCGGCGAAGAGACCGACCGCGACCCCGACCTGGCCGTGATCGAGGCCGGCAGCCGCACCCTCCGCGCCCAGGCGGGACCGCCCCAGCCGGACGTCGTGCCGGCGCGGCCGGAGGACCCGGAGACGGACCGCGCGCTGCGCGAGGTGGAGGAGGAGCTGGCCACCCGGTGGGGGGAGACCAAGCTCGACCCGTCCCGGACACGTATCGCCGCGCTGATGGACGTGCTCGGCGAACCGCAGCGCGCCTACCCCTCGATCCACATCACCGGCACCAACGGCAAGACCTCCACCGGGCGCATGATCGAGGCCCTGCTCGGCGCGTTCGACCTGCGGGCCGGCCGCTACAGCAGCCCCCATGTGCAGTCGATCACCGAGCGGATCAGCGTGGACGGCGCGCCGCTGTCCGCCGAACGCTTCGTGGAGACCTACCGGGACGTCGAGCCGTTCGTGGCGATGGTCGACGAACGCCAGCAGTACCGGCTGTCCTTCTTCGAAGTGCTCACCGCGATGGCCTACGCCGCCTTCGCCGACGCACCGGTGGACGTCGCGGTCGTCGAGGTCGGCATGGGCGGCACCTGGGACGCCACCAACGTCATCGACGCCGACGTCGCGGTGATCACCCCCATCTCCCTCGACCACACCGACCGGCTCGGCGACACGCCGGAGAAGATCGCCGTCGAGAAGTCCGGCATCGTCAAGACCGACGCCCGCGTCGTCCTCGCCCAGCAGCCGGTGGAGGCCGCGTCCGTGGTGCTGCGCCGCGCGGTGGAGGTCGACGCGACCGTCGCCCGCGAGGGGATGGAGTTCGGCGTGGTCTCCCGCGAGGTCGCCGTCGGCGGGCAGCTCATCACGCTGCGCGGACTCGGCGGGGAGTACCCGGACCTGTTCCTGCCGATGCACGGCGCCCACATGGCGCACAACGCCTCCGTCGCCCTCGCCGCCGTCGAGGCGTTCCTCGGCGTCGGCACTGAGCACGCCCGCGAGCTGGACGTGGACACCGTCCGCCAGGGCTTCGCGTCCGTCGCCACCCCCGGCCGGCTGGAACTCGTGCGGTCCTCGCCCTCCGTGCTCCTGGACGCCGCGCACAACCCGGCCGGCGCACAGGCAGCGGCCGCCGCGATCGGCGAGGCGTTCGGCTTCAGCCGGCTCGTCGGCGTCGTCGGGTGCAGCGCCGAGAAGGACGTGCGCGGACTGCTGGAGGCGTTCGAGCCGGTCTTCACCGAGGTCGTCGTCACCCGCAACGCCACCCACCGCGCCATGGACGTCGACGAACTGGCGGCCCTCGCGGTCGAGGTGTTCGGCGAGGAGCGGGTGCAGGTCGAGCCGCGCCTGGACGATGCGGTGGAGGCCGCCATCACTCTCGCGGAGGAGGAGGGCGAGTACGCCGGAGCGGGCGTGCTCGTCACCGGCTCCGTGTTCACCGTCGGCGAGGCCCGGCTGCTGCTGGGAAGGAACGGGTAGAGGCAGTGCGAACCCTGTGCGCGAGCACACTGATCGGCGAGTTCTTCGTGATCGGCTTCGCCGGTCTGGTCGCGATGCAGCTCAGCGACGTCTCCACGACCGCCGTCTGGGCGGTGAGCGGCACCGGGATGCTGCTGTCCCTGCTGCTGTGCGGAATGCTGGGCCGGCCCGGCGGCGTCCAGCTCGGCTGGGCCCTCCAGATCGGCCTGATCGCGAGCGGCTTCGTGGTCCCCGCCATGTTCTTCCTCGGCGCCTGTTTCGCCGGCCTGTGGTGGGCATCGGTGCATTTCGGGCGAAAGGTGGACGAGGCGAAGGCCGCCCGTGCGGCGGCCGCCGAGGCGGAGACTGCCTGAGGGCCCGGCGAAGCGCCCGTGTAGCCTCTCACCACCCCTGACATCGCGCGTTCCACCGCTGTACCCCGAGGAGTCCGCACATGAGCCAGCGCACACTCGTCCTGCTCAAGCCCGACGCCGTCCGCCGTGGCCTGATCGGCGAGATCGTCGGACGCATCGAGAGCAAGGCGGGATGGGCCATCACCGCGCTGGAGCTGCGCACCCTGGGTCGGCCCCTGCTGGAGCAGCACTACGGCGAGCACGCCGACAAGCCGTTCTACCCCCCGCTGATGGAGTTCATGACCTCCGGCCCGTCCGTGGTGATGGTCGTCGAGGGCGAGCGGGTGATCGAGGGCATGCGCGCACTGGCCGGACCCACCGACCCGATCGCCGCCGCGCCGGGGTCCATCCGGGGGGACTTCGGCACGATCGTCCGGGAAAACCTGGTGCACGCCTCGGACTCGGAGGAGTCCGCGGAGCGGGAGCTCAAGCTGTTCTTCCCGGAAGCGGTCTGATCGTCTCCTGACGCGGGGTCAGTGCACGGGACCCCCGGTGACCTGGGGCGACCTGTTCCCTCAGGTCGCCCGCAGGCATATCGTGGGCTGTTACGGGGAACGCTTCACTCGGACGCGACGTCACCAATACGGGGGACGAACGGCGTTCCGCCGACAATGGCGGAGGAGCCCTCGCTGCGGTTCCCGAGGTCCGCGTCTACGATGGAACCTCGCTCCTCTCGTGGCGGTTTCCGCAGCCCCCCCCTGCCGTCCCCCACCCATCGCTCCAGCTGGAAGGCCAGACGTATCCTATGGCGAACAACATGTCGTTCATCGGCCGTGACATGGCTGTCGACCTCGGGACCGCCAATACGCTGGTGTACGTCAGGGGTCGCGGGATCGTTCTCAACGAGCCGTCCGTGGTGGCCATCAACACCAACACCGGCGGCATCCTCGCGGTCGGCGCCGAAGCCAAGAAGATGATCGGCCGCACCCCGGGCAACATCGTCGCGGTCCGGCCCCTGAAGGACGGCGTCATCGCCGACTTCGAGATCACCGAGCGGATGCTCCGCTACTTCATCCTCAAGATCCACAAGCGGCGCTACCTGGCCCGCCCCCGGGTCGTCGTCTGCGTCCCCTCCGGCATCACAGGCGTCGAGCGCCGCGCCGTCATCGAGGCGTCCACGCAGGCGGGCGCCCGCCAGGTGCACATCATCGAGGAGCCGATGGCCGCCGCGATCGGCTCCGGCCTGCCCGTCCACGAAGCGACCGGCAACATGGTCGTCGACATCGGCGGCGGCACCACCGAGGTCGCCGTGATCTCCCTCGGCGGCATCGTCACCGCGCAGTCCATCCGGGTCGCCGGCGACGAGCTGGACAACGCGATCATCCAGCACATCAAGAAGGAGTACAGCCTCCTCCTCGGCGAGCGCACCGCCGAGAGCATCAAGATCACCATCGGTTCGGCCTACTCCATGGACAAGGACGAGCACACCGAGATCCGGGGCCGCGACCTGGTCAGCGGTCTCCCCAAGACCGTGGTCATCTCCGCCGCCGAGGTCCGCAAGGCCATCGAGGAGCCGGTCAATGCCATCGTCGACGCGGTCAAGACCACCCTCGACAAGTGCCCGCCGGAGCTGTCCGGTGACGTGATGGACCGCGGCATCGTTCTCACCGGTGGTGGCGCCCTGCTGCGCGGCCTCGACGAACGGCTACGGCACGAGACGGGCATGCCCATCCACATCGCCGAGGACCCGCTCGACTCGGTCGCGCTCGGCTCCGGCAAGTGCGTCGAGGAGTTCGAAGCCCTCCAGCAGGTCCTCGACTCCCAGCCGCGTCGCTGACCGGCACCGCACGCTCCACCCACAACTTCACCGCACCACCAGGCACCGACCCGCCACACCCGCCCGGTCCGACTGAGAAAGGCACGGCCGCCGCACGTGAGGGATTCCCGAGAAAGCCGGCTGTTGCTCGTCCTGCTGGTCGCCATCGCGTTCGCACTGATCACGGTGGACCTCCAGGGAGGCGGGCAGTCCCCGCTCGACGGCGCACGGCGCACCACCGCCTCCGCACTGGGACCGGTACAGGAAGGGGTGGCGACCGCCGTCGACCCGGTCGGCAACGCCGTCGCCGCCGTCCGCGACTCGGGTGCACGCCACGACCGCATCAAGGCGCTCCAGCAGGAGAACATGGAGCTGCGCCGCGAGCTCGGCTCCGACGACCGCAACCGCGCCCGCGCCAAGGAACTCGACGGCCTGCTGCGCACCGCCGGAGCCGGCGGTTACGGCATCAAGGCCGCCGAGGTCGTCGCCATCGGCGCCGCCCAGGGCTTCTCCTGGACCGTCACCATCGACGTCGGCAGCGAGGACGGCATCGCCCCCGACATGACCGTCATCAACGGCGACGGACTCGTGGGCCGCACCACCACCGTCGGCGCCTCCAGCTCCACCGTGCTGCTCGCCAACGACCCCGACTTCACCGTCGGCACCCGCATGGAGGGCAGCGCCGAACTCGGCTTCGCCTCCGGACGCGGCGGAAACGCCATGACCGTGCAGCTCCTCGACGGCAAGGCCAGAGTCCAGAAGGGCGACCGCCTGGTCACCTTCGGCTCCCACAACGGCACCCCGTTCGTCCCGGGCGTCCCCGTCGGCGAGGTCACCGAGGTCGAGCGCCAGACCGGCGACCTCACCCGCACCCTGCGCATTCACCCGTTCGCCGAGTTCACCCAGCTCGACATCGTCGGAGTCGTCGTCGAACCGCCCCGCGAGGACCCGCGCGACAAGGTGCTGCGCCCCGACCCGCCCAAGAAGCCCAAGCCCACCCCCACGGTGACCGTCACCGCCACCCCCGGAGCGCCAGCCCCGGGCGAGGAAGGCGACGCGCAGACCGCGCCCGGCGAGTCCGCCGCCCCCGGCGGGCAGCCCGACCCCGGGGACACCCTCGCCCCACAGGGCCAGGCGCAACCCGCCGAACCCGTGGACCCCGCCCAGCCAGCCCCTGGAGCTGAGTGACCGTGATGCGCGCCAACCGGATCCTGCTGTCGACCGCACTCGTCGTCCTCGCCCTGATCATCCAGGTCAGCGTCCTCGCCCGGCTCCAGCTCCCGGGCGCCGTGCCGGACCTGCTGCTGCTCACCGTTCTCGGCCTCGCCATGGTCTACGGCCACGTCGGCGGAGCCCTCATCGGCTTCGGCGCCGGACTGCTCGCCGACCTGTCCCCGCCCGCCGACCACGCCGTCGGCCGCTACGCCCTGGTGCTCTGCGTCGTCGGCTACGCCGCCGGCCTCACCAAGCCCGACAACGGCCAGCACCGCTCCGCGTCGGTGCCGATGCTGGTCGTCGCCGGCGCCGCCGTCGGCTCCACCCTGCTCTACGCCGGTGTCGGCGCCCTGGTCGGCGACACCCCCGCGCTGCACGTCGGCATCACCAGCCTGCTGCTCACCGCGATCCTCTACGACCTGCTGCTGGCCCCCTTCACCGTCCCGCTCGTCATGGCGCTGGCCCGCCGCACCGCGCGTGACCCGCTCGGCTCCGAGAGCTCCGCGGGTGGCGCCAAGGGCGGCGAGGGCGCCTACGGCTGGCTCGCCGCCGGCGCCAGCCTCCGCTCGGGCCTGCTCGCCGGACGCAGCGTGCGCAGTGTCCGCAGCAGCCGGCCCGCCTCCTTCGCCGGGAACTCCCGGCGCTCGCTGCTGGGCCGGTCCGCCCGCAACAAGGCCGCCACCATCAAGGGGGTCAAGCGGCTGTGAGCGCCGAGCCGGCATCAGACGACCGCAGGGACCGCAGGGACCACAGGGGAGCCGCATGAGCAACATCCCGGAAACCGGACGCACCCCCCGCGTCACCATCCGGTTGGTGGCGATCCAGATCCTGGTGTTCTCACTGCTGCTCACCCTCGGCGGGCGGCTGTGGTACCTCCAGATCCGCAACGGCGAGGAGTACTCGGCCAAGGCCGCGGGAAACCACGTCCAGCAGGTCGTCAAGCCCGCCGTGCGCGGCTCCATCCTGGACGCCCGCGGCGTGCCGATCGCCGACAACGAGACCCGCCTGGTCGTCTCCGCCTCCCGCACCGCGTTGATGAAGATGGACGACGGCGGCGACGCCGTCCTCGGCCGGCTGGCGAAGGTACTCGACATGCCGGCCAAGGACGTACGGCAGAGGGTGCGGCTGTGCAACGCCGAGACCCCCAAGCCCTGCTGGAACGGCTCGCCCTACCAGCCGATCCCGATCACCGACGAAGCCACCGCCCAGCAGGCGCTGACCATCCGCGAGCGCTCCGAGGACTTCCCCGGCATCCTCGCCGAGCCCAAGGCCGTACGCCGCTACCCCAGCCCGTACGGAGCCGACACCTCGCAGGTCCTCGGCTACCTCTCCCCGGTGACCGACGAGGAGATCAAGGAGGCCGAGAACACCGACTCGCCGTTCCTCCCCTCCGACCAGATCGGCCGCTCCGGGCTGGAGCGCAGCTACAACACGGCCCTGCGCGGCGACGCGGGCGTCACCGAGTACGAGGTCGACAAGCTCGGCCGGGTGATGGGACAGAAGCTCAGCGAGAAGGCCGAACCCGGATCCACCCTCATCACCAGTGTCGACTCCCGCATCCAGGCCGTCGCCGAGCGCGAGCTGCTAGCGGCCATGAAGGAAGCCCGCAAGCAGCACGACCACAACACCGGCCGCAACTACGAGGCCGACGCCGGCGCCATGGTCGTGATGGAGTCCAAGACCGGCCGGGTCGTCGCCATGGCGTCCAACCCGCAGTACGACCCGAACGCCTGGGTCGGCGGCATCTCCGCCGACGACTACACGCGGCTCACCAGCAAGAAGTCCAACTACCCGCTGCTGAACCGCGCCATCCAGGGGCAGGCGGCGCCCGGCTCGATCTTCAAGGTCGTCTCCTCCGCCGCCGCCGTCCGTGCCGGCTACGACTGGAACGGCAGCTACCCCTGCACCAGCTCCTACACCGTCGGCAACAACACCTTCAAGAACTACGAGTCCCAGAGCCACGGCAGCATCAACCTCGCCCGGGCGCTCGAGGTCTCCTGCGACACCGTCTTCTACCGCCTGTCGCACCAGGAGTGGAAGAAGGACGGCGGGATCGACCCGAAGAAGAAGACGGACGACTGGTTCTACCGCACCGCTCACGACTTCGGCCTCGGTGAGGAGACCGGCATCGACCTCCCCAACGAGGTCACCGGCCGCGTCCCCGACCGCCAGTGGAAGAAGAACTACTGGAAGGCCAACAAGGACTCCTGGTGCAAGACCGCCGAGAAGTGGCCCGAGAAGAAGAGCTACCAGATCACGCTGGCGCGTGAGGGCTGCCTCGAAGGATTCAAACTGCACGCCTACGACACGATCAACTACTCGATCGGACAGGGCGACACGCTCGTCACCCCGATCCAGATGGCGACCATCTACGCCGCCATCTCCAACGGCGGCACCCTCTACGACCCCACCCTCGGCAAGGCCGTCGTCAGCCCCGACGGCTCCCAGGTCGAAATGATTGAACCGAAGGCGCACGGCAAGCTGCCGCTGAGCAAGAAGACGCTCAAGCAGATGGACGACGCCCTCGAAGGCGTGGCCACGCGCGGCACCGCCGCCTGGCGCTTCACCCAGGTCGGCTGGCCCCAGAAGAAGATCCCGATGCACGCCAAGACCGGTACCGCCGAGGTCTACGGAAAGCAGACCACCTCCTGGTTCGCCACCTACACCGAGGACTACACGATCGTGATGACGATCTCCCAGGGTGGTACTGGTTCCGGCGCCTCCGGCCCGGCCGTCCGCAACGTCTACGACGCCATCTACGGCGTCCAGGAGGACGGCTCGATCGACAAGAAGAAGGCGCTGCTGCCCGACCCGCAGAAGTCCCTCCCCGAGATCAACGAGCACGGCCAGATCGCGTCCGGATTCTCCGAGGAGTTCGAGGCCCGGGAACAGAAGGCGGCGGCGAAGGCCGAGGGCGACCCGACGGACGACGGGGGCACCGAGTGAGCACCCGCTCCTACTCCCTCGACGGCTACGGGCCGCAGCAGAAGTCCGCGTGGCGCCGGGCCACCGCCCGCGACAGCCTCGTCCGGCGCCTGGACTGGCCCATGCTCGTGGCCGCCGTCGCGCTGTCCCTGCTGGGCTCCCTCCTCGTGTGGTCCGCCACCCGCACCCGGGACTCCCTCAACCACGGCGACCCGCAGCACTTCCTCTGGCGGCACCTGCTCAGCCTCCTCATCGGCCTCGCGCTGATGGCCGGCACCGTGTGGCTCGGCCACCGGCGCCTGCGCGGCGCGGTACCCGTGCTCTACGGCATCTCCGTCGTCCTCGCCCTGCTGGTCCTCACTCCGCTCGGCGCGACCATCAACGGCTCCCGCGCCTGGCTCGACTTCGGAGGCGGCCTCTCCCTCCAGCCCGCCGAGTTCATCAAGATCACCGTGATACTGGTCATGGCGATGCTGCTGGCCGCCCGCGTCGACGCGGGCGACCGGGAACACCCCGACCACCGCACCGTGCTCCAGGCCCTCGGCATGGCCGCGCTGCCCATCGTCGTGATCATGCTGATGCCCGACCTGGGCTCCACCATGGTCATCGTCGTCATCGTGCTCGGCGTGCTCCTGGCCTCCGGCGCCTCCAACCGCTGGGTCGTCGGCCTCGTCGTCACCGGCATCGGCGGCGCCGTCGCGGTCTGGATGCTCGGCCTGCTCGACGAGTACCAGATCAACCGGTTCGCCGCCTTCGCCAACCCCTCCCTCGACCCCCGCGGGGTCGGCTACAACACTAACCAGGCACGCATCGCCATCGGCTCCGGCGGCCTGTGGGGCAAGGGCCTCTTCGACGGCACCCAGACCACCGGCCAGTTCGTGCCCGAGCAGCAGACCGACTTCATCTTCACCGTCGCGGGTGAGGAACTCGGCTTCGTCGGCGGCGCGGCCATCATCGCCCTCATGGGCGTGGTCCTCTGGCGCGCCTGCCGCATCGCCCGCAACACCACCGAGCTGTACGGCACCATCGTCGCCGCCGGCATCATCGCCTGGTTCGCCTTCCAGACCTTCGAGAACATCGGCATGACCCTCGGCATCATGCCCGTCGCCGGCCTCCCCCTGCCGTTCGTCTCCTACGGCGGCACCTCGATGTTCGCCGTCTGGATCGCCGTCGGCCTCCTCCAGTCGATCAAGGTGCAACGTCCGGTGTCCGCCTAGCGACGCCCGCGGGCACCTCCCCTCCCCGGCACGGGTTGCCCGTGCCGGAGAGGGCGCCTACGTTCCGAACATGGCGGACGTGGTGCGTGAGACCGAGCGGAAGTACGAGGCCGCGGACGACACGCGGCTCCCCGACCTCGGGGTGAAGGGCGTCGCCGCGGTCACCGAGAGCGGTGAGACCCTGCTCGAAGCCGTCTACTACGACACGGAGGACGGCCGGCTGGCCGCCGCCGGCATGACGCTGCGCCGCCGCACCGGCGGCGACGACGAGGGCTGGCACCTCAAACTCCCGGTCGGGCGCCACGTACGCGAGGAGGTCCGCGCACCCCTCACCGACACCCCGCCGCGCGCCCTCACCAGGCTCGTCCGCTCCCGTGTGCGGACCGCGGCCCTGATGCCCGTGATGGAGCTGACCACACGGCGCCGCGTCCACCGGCTGGGCGACGCAGACGGAGCCGTACTCGCCGAGGTCGCACGGGACCGGGTCACCGCGACCCGGCCCGGACACGGGGAGGACGGCACCGCCACCTGGACCGAGATCGAAGCCGAACTGCACGACGGACGGCCGAAACTTTTGGACCGGATCGAGAAGCGGCTGCGCGCCGCCGGCCTGCGACCCGCCCGGTCCGCGTCCAAGCTTCAGCGCGCGCTCCAGGAGACGGCGCCGACGACGGCCGCGAGGGCGGACCACGCGCCCGGCACACCGGGCGCCGGCGCCCAGGAAGCGGCCCCGGACACCGCCGGCCACCACGTCCTCGCCTACGTCCGCACTCAGGTCGAGGCCCTCGTCGCCCTCGACCCCGCCGTACGCCGACACCAACCCGACTCGATCCATCAGATGCGCGTGGCGGCCCGGCGACTCCGCAGCTGCTTCCGGTCCTACCGCTCCGTCCTCGACCGCCGTGCCACCGACCCGCTCGGCACCGAACTGCGCCGACTGGCCGCCGAACTCGGCCATGACCGCGACCGCGAGGTGCTGCTCGCCCGGCTCACCGACCACCTCGGCCGCCTGCCGCGCGGCCTCCGCCTCGGACCCGTGAGCGGCCGCCTCCGCACTTACGACCGGGCCCGGCGCGGCGGAAGCCGCAACCGCGTCACCGCCGTGCTCGACGGAGACCGGTACCTCGCCCTCCTCGACGCGCTGCATGCCCTGCTCGCCGCGCCTCCGCTGAAACCCGCGGCGGACAAGTCGCCGCAGAAGATCCTCGACCGCGCCGTACGCCGCGACACCGGCCGGCTGTCCGCCCGCATCCGGCACGCCCTGGCCCTCCCGCCCGGCGAAGAGCGCGACCGCGCACTCCACGAAGCCCGCAAGGCCGCCAAGCGGGCCCGCTACGCCGCCGAGGTCGCCCACTCAGCCCTGGGCGGCCGGGCGGCGAAGCACGTCAAGCGGATGAAGGCGGTGCAGCAACTGCTGGGCGAACACCAGGACGCCGTCGTGACCCGGCAGGCCCTGCGTGACCTCGCCCTCCAGGCGCACGACGCCGGTGAGCCGTCCTTCACCTACGGAGTGCTGCACGCCCGGGAGAGCGCCCTCGCCACGGAGTACGAGCTGCGGCTTGCGAAGCTGTGGCGCTCGGTGACCGAACGCGGTCACTACTAGCCGTCCACAGGTGTGGAGGGACGGTCCGCCGTCCGCGTTACGCTGGGGGGTCACCGCTTCGAGTACGAGTACGCCGCACCCTGCCCCGAGGACACCACCCATGCCAGTCGAGTCGGTCTTCCCGCGCCTGGAGGCCCTTCTCCCGCACGTCCAGAAGCCGATCCAGTACGTCGGCGGCGAGCTGAACTCCACCGTCAAGGACTGGGACGCCACCGACGTCCGCTGGGCGCTGATGTACCCCGACGCGTACGAGGTCGGCCTGCCCAACCAGGGCGTCATGATCCTCTACGAGGTGCTCAACGAGCGCGAGGGCGTCCTCGCCGAGCGCACCTACAGCGTGTGGCCGGACCTCGAGAAGCTCATGCGCGAGCACGACGTCCCGCAGTTCACCGTCGACGCGCACCGCCCCGTCGGCGCCTTCGACGTGCTCGGCGTCTCCTTCGCGACCGAGCTGGGCTACACCAACCTGCTCACCGCCCTGGAACTCTCCGGCGTCCCGCTGGAGGCCGCCGACCGCACCGAGGACCATCCGATCGTCCTCGCGGGCGGGCACGCCGCCTTCAACCCCGAGCCCATCGCTGACTTCCTCGACTGCGCTGTCGTCGGCGACGGCGAACAGGCCGTGCTGGAGATCACCGAGATCATCCGCGCCTGGAAGAAGGAGGGCCGCCCCGGCGGACGGGACGAGCTGCTGTTCCAGCTGGCGAAGACCGGGTCGGTGTACGTGCCGAAGTTCTACGACGTGGAGTACCTGGCCGACGGCCGCATCTCCCGCGTCGTCCCCAACCGCTCCGGTGTGCCGTGGCGCGTGTCCAAGCACACCGTGATGGACCTCGACGAGTGGCCGTACCCCAAGCAGCCACTGGTGCCGCTCGCCGAGACCGTGCACGAGCGGATGTCGGTGGAGATCTTCCGCGGCTGCACCCGCGGCTGCCGCTTCTGCCAGGCCGGCATGATCACCCGCCCGGTCCGCGAGCGGTCGATCACCGGCATCGGCGACATGGTCGAGAAGGGGCTGAAGAGCACCGGCTTCGAGGAGGTCGGCCTGCTGTCGCTGTCCTCCGCCGACCACACCGAGATCGGCGACGTCGCCAAGGGCCTCGCCGACCGGTACGAAGAGGACAAGATCGGCCTCTCGCTGCCTTCCACCCGCGTTGACGCGTTCAACATCGACCTGGCCAACGAGCTGACCCGGAACGGCCGCCGGTCCGGCCTCACGTTCGCCCCCGAGGGCGGCAGCGAGCGCATCCGCAAGGTCATCAACAAGATGGTCTCCGAGGAGGACCTGATCCGCACCGTCGCCACCGCGTACGGAAACGGCTGGCGGCAGGTGAAGCTGTACTTCATGTGCGGCCTCCCGACCGAGACCGACGACGACGTCCTCCAAATCGCCGACATGGCGACCAGCGTGATCGCCAAGGGCCGCGAGGTGTCCCGGTCGAACGACATCCGCTGCACCGTGTCCATCGGCGGCTTCGTGCCCAAGCCGCACACGCCCTTCCAGTGGGCGCCGCAGCTCTCCGCAGAGGAGACCGACGCGCGGCTCGGCAAGCTCCGCGACAAGATCCGCGGCGACAAGAAGTACGGCCGCTCCATTGGTTTCCGCTACCACGACGGCAAGCCCGGTATCGTCGAGGGTCTGCTCTCCCGGGGCGACCGGCGCCTCGGCTCTGTCATCCGCGAGGTCCACCGCCGCGGCGGCCGGTTCGACGGCTGGCGCGAGTACTTCAGCTACGACCTGTGGATGGAATCCGCCGCCGCGACGTTGCCGGACTACGGCGTGGACGTCGACTGGTACACCACCCGAGAGCGCACCTACGAGGAGGTCCTGCCCTGGGACCACCTCGACTCCGGCCTCGACAAGGACTGGCTCTGGGAGGACTGGCAGGACGCCCTCGACGAGACCGAGGTCGAGGACTGCCGCTGGACCCCCTGCTTCGACTGCGGCGTGTGTCCTCAGATGGACACCGAGATCCAGATCGGGCCCACCGGCAAGAAACTGCTGCCGCTGAGCGTCGTCGACAGGTAGGCCGGACGACGGACAGACGGTCCGCCCCTCCGGGCGCCGGGCCGCACGGATGGACGCGTGGCGGGCGCCGTTCGGCGCGCCGCCCACCGGGTGGTCGTGCGGCGTCAGCCGGAAAAGCATTGGTGCCGCCGCCTGACGGTCGGCAGACTTCCGTCATGCCGAAACTCGTCCTTCCCACCACCGCCGTCCAGGAGTCGTTCGTCGCCGCCATGAAGGAGTTCGAGGCCGAAGGACGCGCCGGGGACGGCAGCTCCGTCGGGCAGGAGATCGACGAGTTCGGCGACCGGTGGCACGAGCCGGGCGGGTTCGCCGCGTACGTCGCGGCGCTCCGCGCCGACGAACACGAGGAGACCGTGCGGACCGCGGGACACGTCGCGTGCACGACGTTCTGGTACGTCGACGGCGACGCCTTCCTCGGCCGCTTCGCGATCCGGCACCGGCTCAACGACTTTCTTCTGGAACAGGGCGGGCACATCGGTTACGACGTGCGCGCCTCCGCGCGGCGGCGCGGCCATGCCACGGCCATGCTGCGGGACGGGCTCGTGCACGCCCGCGCCCTCGGCGTCGACCCGGCGCTGATCACGTGCGAGCACGACAACACCGCCTCCCGGAAGGTCATCGAGGGCGGCGGAGGGGTCTTCGAGGACCGGCGCGGGGACAAGCTGCGGTACTGGGTGCCGAGCGCCTGAGCCGGGACGGGACGCCGGTACCGGAAGAGGGGCGCGTACCCTGGGAGGCAGGATTCTCCGCGCTCCCGCGACGCGGCACGCGTGAGCGGACGCGCGGACTTCCGCCCCCTTGCACCCCGTACACCCAAGGGCGGCCGCCCGGGGCGTGCCGCCCTGCACCGAGGAGAGACCCCTGGGCAAGCGACAGCCCGAAGGCCCGCCGCCCGCACCCGCGGTGCAGCGCATCCGACTGCGCTACACCAAGCGCGGCCGCCTCCGGTTCACCAGTCACCGTGACTTCCAGCGCGCCTTCGAGCGGGCGCTGCGCCGTGCCGAGGTGCCCATGGCGTACTCGGCCGGCTTCACCCCGCACCCGAAGGTGAGCTACGCAAACGCCGCCCCCACCGGCACCGCCAGCGAGGCGGAGTACCTGGAGATCGCCCTCACCGCGCACCGCGACCCCGAGGCGCTGCGCCGCGGGCTCGACGCGTGCATGCCGGACGGTCTGGACCTGACCGACGCGGTCGAGGCCCGGACGTCCGACTTCGCCGACCGCCTTCAGGCATCCGCCTGGGAGCTGCGGCTCGACGGCGTCGCCGTCAAGGACGCGCACCGGGCCGTGGAGGCGTTCCTTGCCGCCGAAACGGTCGAGGTGCAGCGGCAGACCAAGAAGGGGGTCCGCACCTTCGACGCCCGCGCTGCCGTCGCTTCGCTGGAGAGCGGGGGCGTCACACAGAGCGAGGATGATAGGCCCCAGCAGCATCCCTGTGCGATACTGCGGCTGGTAGTGCGGCACCTGACACCTGCCGTACGACCCGACGACGTCCTGTCCGGCCTCCGAGCTACGGCCGACCTGGCGCCGCCGGTCCCGGCAGCGGTGACCAGGCTGGCGCAGGGGCCGCTCGATGAGGAGACCGGCACGGTGACCGACCCGCTGGTTCCCGACCGCGACGCATCCCCCGCCGCGACGGGGCCGAGCGCGGTCGCCCCGGACACGACCGGGGCCGTCACCGCGTAGGTACGGAGCCGAAACGTGCCGTCGCCGACGCAGGCGCCAGGGAGCCACCCGGGCCGCCGACCGGCAGGCGAGCGCACCGCCACAGCAGACTTTCGCCGTAGCCGAGCCCGCAGGGACGGAACCGGCGAGCGACAACGAACAGCTCCCGAGCGGCGCCCGTGCCCGGCGGGACGCGGCAGCAAGGCGTACGACGCGCCCGGCCGCGACCGAAGGGGCGAGGCGCCCGGGAGCGTGACGGGAGAACTGCCCGCATGCCCGAGCCCAAGGACTCCGCAGCCGCGGAGAACACCGCGAAGGACCCGAAGACGCCGCCCGCGAGCGCGTCGTCGGACGGACCGAACCAGCAGGCCGCGGCCTCCGCCGACAACGGAAGCCCCAGCGACACCCTGCCGCCGCGCCGCCGCGCGCCACGCCGCGCGTCCGCCCCGGCGGGCGCGCCCCCGGCCGCGCCCGAGGCGCCCGCCCCGGACACGCTGCCGGCCGCCGCGCCGGCCGCCCACGACGCCGCCGCTTCGCCCGCCGCCGACCCGTCGGAGCCCGCGCCGACGCGGGCCCGTCGTCGTGCCACGCGCCGCGCGTCCGCTCCGGCCGGTGCCCCGCCTGTGACCGGGGGGGCCACCGGGGCGACCGCGTCCGGTGCCGCCGCGGTCGCGGCCGGTGAGGATCCCGCCGCGGACGCCTCGGCATCCGCCGACGGTCCTGTCGCCGACGTGTCCGCGACCGGTCAGGCCGATCCCGCCCCGGCGCGTACCCGTCGCCGGGCGACCCGGCGGGCCTCCGCACCGTCCGGCGTCCCCGAGGCCGCAGAGCAGGCGAGCCCGGGTACCGGGGACGGTCCCATGGAGAACGAGGAGCAGGCGGCGCCTGCGCGCAGCCGTCGTCGTGCCACCCGCAAGGCCGCCGCATCGGCGCCGGAGCAGGCCGCCGACGCCGCCGGTACCGGCACCGGCGGAGAGGCCGCTGCGGTCAGCGAGGGGGCCGAGCCGGCGCCCGCCCGGGGCCGCCGCCGCGCCGCGCGCAAGGAAGCCGCCCCGACCGAGGGGACCGCCGCCGCGGACACGCCGTCCGCCGCTGCGGACGAGGAGCAGGCGACGCCCGCGCGTACCCGTCGTCGTGCCACCCGCACGGCAGCCCCGCCGGCCCACGAGCACGTCGCCGACGAGGCCGAGGGCGCGGGCCAGTCACCCGCCTCCGACGAGCCCGCGCTGCCGGTCGAGGCCCCCACCGCGCCGGCCGGGCGCAAGCGTGCGGCGCAGCCGCCGGTGGCCGTGTTCCAGGCGCCGGTGTTCACCGAGCCGATGTTCCAGACGCCGCAGAGCGCCGCCGCCCAGGCCGCCGCGGAGCAGGACGAGGAAACGGACGAGGAGGAGCCGGAGGCGACCGCGCCCGTCTCGCGCAGCCGGCGTCGCCGTCGTCGCGGAGAGTCCGAGAGCGACGCGTCCCGTCCCGCCGGTCCGGGGGACGAGGAGGAGACCGGCGACGTGGCCCGGTCGGACGAGCCGGACGAGCCGGACGAGTCGGACGACGTGGGCTCGGACGACGAGGGTTCGGACGAGTCCGGTGAGCGCCCCGCGCGCCGCCGCCGCCGTGGCGGGCGTCGCCGCAGGCGGGGCGAGTCCGCCGATGCACAGGGTGCGGACGACGGCGGCCGGGGCGACTCGGCGTCGGACGACACCGACGCTGACGAGGACGAGGACGCGGACGAGTCCGGCAAGAACGGCGCGGAGCGCGACGAGGACGAGGGGGGCGGCCACGGCGGCGGCTCCAGCAGCTCGCGCCGTCGTCGCCGTCGTCGCCGCCGCAGCGGGGACTCCTCCGACAACGGGCTTACCGACGGCGACCCGGAGCGCACTGTCGTCAAGGTCCGCGAGCCCCGGAAGAAGAAGGACTCCGAGCCCGCCGACGAGGTGCAGGCGATTAAGGGCTCCACCCGGCTGGAGGCGAAGAAGCAGCGCCGTCGGGAGGGCCGCGAGCAGGGCCGTCGGCGCGTGCCGATCATCACCGAGGCCGAGTTCCTCGCCCGCCGCGAGGCCGTTGAGCGGGTCATGGTCGTGCGCCAGAACGGCGACCGGACGCAGATCGGCGTGCTCGAGGACGACGTGCTGGTCGAGCACTTCGTCAACAAGGAGCAGTCGACGAGCTACGTCGGCAATGTGTACCTCGGCAAGGTCCAGAACGTGCTGCCCTCGATGGAGGCGGCGTTCGTCGACATCGGCAAGGGCCGCAACGCCGTGCTCTACGCCGGGGAAGTCAACTTCGAGGCGCTCGGCATGGCCAACGGGCCGCGCCGGATCGAGACCGCGCTGAAGTCCGGCCAGCCGGTGCTGGTCCAGGTCACCAAGGACCCGATCGGCCACAAGGGCGCCCGTCTGACCAGCCAGGTGTCGCTGCCCGGCCGCTACCTGGTGTACGTGCCCGAGGGCTCGATGACCGGTATCAGCCGGAAGCTTCCCGACACCGAGCGGGCCCGGCTGAAGCAGATCCTCAAGCAGGTCGTGCCGGAGAACGCGGGCGTCATCGTGCGCACCGCCGCCGAGGGAGCCAGCGAGGACGAGCTGCGCCGCGACGTCGAACGGCTTCAGGCGCAGTGGGAGGACATCCAGCGGAAGGCGCAGAAGGGCAACGCGCCGACGCTGCTGTACGGCGAGCCGGACATGACCGTCCGGGTCGTGCGCGACATCTTCAACGAGGACTTCTCCAAGGTCATCGTCTCCGGCGAGCAGGCATGGGAGACGGTGCACGGCTACGTCTCCCATGTCGCGCCGGACCTGGTGGGACGGCTCCAGAAGTGGACGTCCGACGTCGATGTCTTCGCCACCCACCGGATCGACGAGCAGCTGACGAAGGCCCTCGACCGGAAGGTGTGGCTGCCCAGCGGTGGTTCGCTGGTGATCGACCGGACCGAGGCGATGGTCGTGGTCGACGTCAACACCGGCAAGTTCACCGGCCAGGGCGGCAACCTTGAGGAGACGGTCACCCGGAACAATCTGGAGGCGGCCGAGGAGATCGTGCGCCAGCTCCGGCTGCGCGACCTGGGCGGCATCATCGTCATCGACTTCATCGACATGGTGCTGGAGTCCAACCGGGACCTGGTGCTGCGCCGTCTGCTGGAGTGCCTGGGCCGGGACCGCACGAAGCACCAGGTGGCCGAGGTGACCTCGCTGGGCCTGGTGCAGATGACCCGCAAGCGGGTCGGCCAGGGCCTGCTGGAGTCGTTCTCCGAGTCTTGCGTGCACTGCAACGGGCGCGGCGTGATCGTGCACGTCGAACAGGCGCAGGCGGCCGGTGGCGGCGGTGGCGGCAAGAAGAGCCGTAAGAAGCAGAAGGCCGCGGCAGCGCAGGCGGCCGCAGCGGAGGCCGAGGCCGCGGCGTCCGCCGTGGAGAGCGCCGCAGAGCAGGCGGAGACCGCTTCGGAGGAGGCGGAGACCGCCGCCGATGTTGCCGCGGAGGCCGCCGAGCCGAAGAAGCTGCCGGAGCCCGCATTCGTGCCGGACGAGGAGCTGTACAGCAGCGCCGCCGAGGCGGAGGCCGCGGCGGGCCGCGGCGGCCGTACGCGCCGCCGGGGCGGCCGCAAGGCGTCCGCGCCCGCCGGCCCGCCGAAGGCCGGCGGGGTCACGGAGGCGGAGGCCGCGGACGCCGAGGGTGCGCAGGACGAGGCGGGGGAGCCGGACCAGGCCGCGCCCGCCCGTACCCGGCGCCGCGCCGGCCGTAAGGCGTCGGCGCCCGCCGGTGCCCCGCAGGGCGGGGAGGCGGCGGAGAACGCCGGGGCGCTCGTGGTGCCCGCGACGGCTTCCACCGGTGCTGCCGGTGAGCCTGCCGCGGCTCCCTCGGAGCCCGTCGCCGCGTCCGTTGCCGATGCCGGCCGGGCTGCGGAGGCCGCGCCGCCCGCCCGCGCCCGGCGCCGCGCCGGCCGCGCGGTGTCCGCTCCGGCGGGCTCACCCGGTGGTGGTGACGAGGCCGGAGCCATCGTGCTGCCGACCGTGGACCGTGGTCCGGTGGACGCCGGTACGCCAGCCCCGGAGCCGACGGATGCCCCCGCCGCGGCCGAGGTGGCGCCGCCCGCGCGGACGCGCCGCCGGGTCACGCGCACGGTCTCCGCTCCGTCCGGTGGGCCCGGAGGCGCCGATGGCGAGGGCGCCATCGTGCTGCCCGCCGCGCGCGACGAGCAGGCCGCCGACGGCGTGGACGGCTCCGAGGCGGACGGCTCCGAGGCGGACGGAAAGGACGCGCCGGTGGCCGCCAAGGCGGCGAAGAAGGCTGCCCGCACCGCTGCCAAGAAGGCGACGGCCAAGAAGAGCGGCACCACCGCGAAGAAGGCGGCGAAGAAGTCGACGGCCCGGAAGTCGGCCACCGGCGAGAAGAAGGCCGCCTCTTCTGGCTCCTCGCGCCGCACCGCGGCGGCCGACCAGCAGACGTCGCCGTCGGTCTCCGCTCCGGCCGAGGACTGAGCCGTACGGCCGTGCCGGCCCCGTTCGCTCCCGGTCGTGGAGCGGGCGGGGCCGGTTTGACCCCCTGGTCGCGGCCCCGTAATCTTTACCGTCGGCGTGTCGTCAAGGGTGCGCCGTGCTTCTGAGCAACTCCCTCCCGCCGGGGCCGTGCACCGGAACCCGGAGCGGGAGAGGCCGTTCACTCCTCAGTGGGACAGTCGCGGGACTCCTGCGCGAGCGGCTGGCATCAGGGGCCCCGAACCGAGCGAAAGAGAGCTTCACCGTGTACGCGATCGTGCGCACCGGCGGCCGTCAGCAGAAGGTTGCTGTCGGCGACGTCATCGAGGTTGACCGTATCTCCACCGGCAAGGTCGGCGACAGCGTCGAGCTCTCGACCCTGCTCGTGGTCGACGGCGAGTCCGTCACCAGCGACCCTTGGGTGCTGGCGGGCGTGAAGGTCCAGGCCGAGGTCGTGGACCACCACAAGGGTTCGAAGATCCGGATCCAGAAGTACAAGAACAAGACCGGTTACAAGAAGCGGATCGGTCACCGCCAGCTGCACACCGCGCTGAAGATCACCGACATCCCCGCCCCGGCCGCGAAGTAAGGGACTGAGAACACATGGCACACAAGAAGGGCGCATCGTCCACCCGGAACGGTCGCGACTCCAATGCCCAGCGGCTCGGCGTCAAGCGCTTCGGCGGTCAGGTCGTGAACGCCGGTGAGATCATCGTCCGCCAGCGCGGCACCCACTTCCACCCGGGCACGGGCGTCGGCCGCGGCGGCGACGACACCCTGTTCGCGCTGGACGCCGGTGCGGTGCAGTTCGGCACCCACCGCGGCCGCAAGGTCGTCAACATCGTTCCGGCCGGCCAGTAAGGCCCCGGTTCGACACCGACACACACGCGAGGGCGGACCGCCGTTCCCCGGCAGGGGAACGGGGCCGCCCTCGCCGTGTTCGCGGCCCCGCCCAGACCGCTCTCCCCTCCCGCCGCTCCCGTCCCCGCACCGCTGACCCAGCACCCGCACCGCACCGCCAGGAGGCACCCGTCATGACCACCTTCGTGGACCGCGTCGAGCTGCACGTCGCCGCGGGTAACGGAGGCCACGGCTGCGCCTCCGTGCATCGGGAGAAGTTCAAGCCGCTCGGCGGCCCCAACGGGGGCAACGGCGGGCGCGGCGGCGATGTCGTTCTCGTCGTGAACACCGACGTCACCACACTGCTCGAGTACCACCACGGGCCGCACCGGAAGGCCGCGAACGGCCGTCCCGGCGAGGGCGACAACCGGTCCGGTAAGGACGGCGCGGACCTGGTGCTGCCCGTGCCCGACGGCACGGTCGTGCTCGACGGCAGGGGCGAGGTGCTGGCCGACATGGTGGGTCAGGGCACCACGTTCGTCGCCGGCCAGGGCGGCCGCGGCGGCCTGGGCAACGCCGCGCTGGCGTCCGCGCGTCGCAAGGCGCCGGGCTTCGCGCTGCTCGGGGAGCCCGGCGAGAGCCGCGACATCGTGCTGGAACTGAAGACGGTCGCGGACGTCGCGCTGGTCGGCTACCCGTCGGCGGGCAAGTCGTCGCTGATCTCGGTGCTCTCCGCGGCCAAGCCCAAGATCGCCGACTACCCCTTCACCACCCTGGTGCCGAACCTCGGCGTGGTGACGGCGGGCGGCACCGTCTACACGGTCGCCGACGTGCCCGGCCTGATCGAGGGCGCCAGCGAGGGCCGCGGCCTCGGCCTGGAGTTCCTCCGGCACGTCGAACGCTGCGAGGTGCTGGTGCACGTGCTCGACTGCGCCACTCTCGAGGCGCATCGCGACCCGCTCTCCGACCTGGACGCCATCGAGCGGGAACTGACCCAGTACGGCGGCCTCGACAACCGTCCGCGGCTGGTCGCCCTCAACAAGACCGACATCCCCGACGGCAAGGATCTCGCCGACATCATCCGCCCCGACCTGGAGGCGCGAGGCTACTCGGTGTTCGACGTGTCGGCGGTCTCCCGCAGCGGCCTGAAGGAACTGTCCTTCGCCTTGGCCGGTATCGTCGAGCAGGCCCGTGCGGCCAAGCCGCAGCAGGAGGCGACACGCGTCGTCATCCGTCCCAAGCCGGTGGACGACGCCGGCTTCACCGTCAGCCGCGAGGCGGACGCGCTGTACCGGGTGCGCGGGGAGAAGCCGGAACGCTGGGTGCGGCAGACCGACTTCGCCAACGACGAGGCCGTCGGCTACCTCGCCGACCGCCTCAACCGCCTGGGCGTTGAGGACGCCCTCGTCAAGGCGGGCGCCCGGGAGGGCGACGGTGTCGCCATCGGTCCCGAGGACGACGCGGTCGTCTTCGACTTCGAGCCCGCGATGGCCTCCGGCGCGGAGATGCTCGGCCGCCGGGGCGAGGACCACCGCATGGACACGCCCCGCCCCGCCGCCCAGCGCCGCCGCGACCGCCAGGCCGAACGCGACGAGGCGCAGTCCGCCTACGACGAGTTCGACCCCTTCGCGTAGGGGTTCGGCGGACCGCCCGGGCCACCGCCTTCCGCTGTCGCCCCGGGCCGCCTCGCACACGCACGCACGCACGGGCGGGGTCCCGCGACGGTGCACCGTCGCGGGACCCCGCCCGTGCGTGCGTGACCTGTAAGGGGGTCAGCAGTTGGGCGCGCTCCAGAAGCGGCTGCCCTTGTTGCCCACGTGGGTGTGGTCGTTGTGTCCCGGGTAGCCCTGGCTCAGGATCTCCTCGAAGCCGGAGGTCTTCGCCGTGTTGTACATGGAGCACTGGGACGGGCCGCTGCCCAGGCCCAGGTCCGCAGCCTGCCCGGACATGTGGAGGCTGGTGGACGAGCCGCCGACGCTGCTGTTGCAGGAGACGCTGCGGAAACCGGAGGTGATGACGATCGGCCGGTCGCCGAGCTTGTGGCGCAGGGCCTCCAGCTGCCACATGACGCGGCGGATGTTCTGCTTGGCGGCGGCAGCGGAGACGCGTCCGCCGGTGAAGTCGTTCTCGCCGCAGCTGTCGTCGAACTCGCTGAAGTCGAAGTGGACGGGCGAGCAGTCGCCGTCCTGCAGCGAGTAGATCTTGCTGTACGTGTTCGGGCCGGCGACGCCGTCGGCCGAAAGGCCGTAGGCGGACTGGAAGCGCTTCAGGGCGGCTTCGGTGGCCGGGCCGAAGGCGCCGTCGATAGCGATGTTCTCGCCGCTCGCCGCCCAGCCGGCGATACGCTCCTGAAGCTGGGCGACGTCGCTGCCGCTGGCTCCTCTGCTGAGGTTCCGGTTCCAGGTGTAGCAGCTGTCCGCGACGGCGGGCTCCGCAGTGGCCACGTTCACCGTGACACCGCCGGCCACCAGCATGGCCGCGGCGAGAGCGGCACGCAGGCCACGATGGCGTCGGGTCATGTCTCCTCCAAGGGGGACGGGCGCTTCTCGGCACACCCGTCTTCAGGTTGTCATGCACATTAGGAGGAATAATTCCTGTGTCAAGACGACCCGGGATCATCGGCCGGGTGACCTGGTGAATCCCCTGGAGAAGAACGAAATTCGGGGGGAAAGCGGAATGCCGTTCAAAGGCCCGACCACTGAAAGTCCCCCGAGAATTCCGCGCGTTCTGTACGAGCGGCGCCCCGCGCGGTACAAGACAGCGGCACGGCCCGATCGCCCCCGAGGCGGAACATGAGGAGGACCCCATGCGCCGATCCGGCACCCCCACCGCGGAGCGCGGCAGACCCCCGCACCCCGCCAGACCCCCGCACCGTGATGGCCGCCGCCGGCGCCGCGGCCGCCCCCGCGGCTGGCTGCTGCTGGCGGCGGTGCTCACCCTGCTGCTCGGCGTCGCCGCGCCCGCCCAGGCGTACCCGCAGGCGTTCAACCCGACCCAGGACAGCGGCAACCGCGGCTCCGACGTCGTCGCGCTGCAGTACCTGCTCAACGCGCACGGTGCGAGCCTGTCCGCCGACGGCGTCTTCGGCTCCGGCACCGACGCCGCGGTGAAGTCCTTCCAGCGCTCCAAGGGTCTCGCCGACGACGGCATCGTCGGTCCGAACACCTGGTCCGCGCTCCAGGTGACCGTGCGGCAGGGCGACCGGGGTCCGGCGGTCAAGGCCGTGCAGTACCTGCTGAACGCCAAACGCGGTTCCGGGCTCGCGGTGGACGGCATCTTCGGGGGCGGTACGGCCGGCGCGGTGCGGACCTTCCAGAGCCACGCGGGCATCGGGGCGGACAGCATCGTCGGCCCGACCACCTGGCGCAACCTGCTCTGGCACTACGAAGCCGCCGACTTCGGCGGCCCGCTGTGCGACCAGGACCCGGACGGCAACGGCAACGCCAACTGGGGCACCGCCGCGGCGATCGGCCAGGTGGAGGCCGCGGCCTCCGCGTTCGGCGGCGGCAACGGCCAGGTCCCGCTGGGCGACGCCGGCTTCGAGCACGGCGGCGACATTCCCGGCCACGCCAGCCACGAACAGGGCATGGACGTCGACCTGTGGCCCATCCGCACCGACTCCGCGCAGTGCTCCGCCGACCGCATCACCTGGCGTTCCGCGGCCTACGACCGGGCCGCCACGCGCAAGCTGGCGCAGGCGATCCGCAACACCGCGCCCGGGCACGTGAAGCTGATCTTCTTCAACGACCCGCAGCTGATCGCCGAGGGCCTCACCACCGAGTACCCCAACCACGACAACCACCTGCACGTCCGCTACTGCGAGCGGGTGCACCCCAGTTCGCTCTACGACTGCTGAACGTACCCGTGCCGGGTGGCGCCGGACGTCCGGCGCCACCCGGCACGGCCGGGCCAGGGCTGGCCTACGGCCAGGTGACCACCGTGAGGGCGAGGAGCGCGAGCAGCACCGCGCTCGACGTGGTGACCTTCAGCGCGCGGCGCCGGTCCTCCAGCCGCACGTCCCAGTCGGTGACGTCGCCGGAGAGCAGCCGCAGCACGGGCGTCAGCGCGCGTCCGGCGGCGAAGCCGGCGCCGGCGAGCAGGGCCGTGCCGAGCCCGCCCCACAGCAGGAGCCCGGCGGCCAGGGCGTACGGCGCGCTCGCCGTGACGTAGGTGCGCACGCCGGTGCCCAGCTCGAAGCCGAACTGCAGGGTGCCGCGCAGCAGATGGCGCTGCAGAACCTCCTGCGGGATCTGCCGCGCGTTCTGCGGCAGCGGAAGCCGTACGGCTCCGGTGTCGCGCAGGACGCACAGCAGCGCGCAGAGCACTGCGGCGACGTGCCGCACCGCCTCGGGCGCGGGGGAGAGCAGGCCGGACGCCAGCCAGAGCACCGTCGCTGACAGCACGCCGCCCAGCAGCAGCCCGGCCGTCAGGGTGCCCAGGATGAGGGCCTGCCTGTGAATCGCTCGCCAACCTGGCGAGGCCAGCGCGTAGGCGCTGTTGCGGGTTCAAACGGAGCCGGAGAGCGACCAGCCCGCGAGGCCGCCGATCACCGCCCAGGTCAGCGGCGGCACGGTGGCCACCGCGACGGACGCGGCGCCCGCCAGCAGCAGCACGGGCACCAGCGGGCCGGTGAGCCGCGCCCGCCCTCGTCCGTGCGCCCCCGGGGGTGCGGTGGGGGAGTGGTCCACCTACACCGTTCCCGTCAGGTGCCGCCAGGTGACGGCGCCGACCACGCCGTCCACGGTGAGGTCGTGCGCGGTCTGGAAGGCCCGTGCGGCCTGCTCGGTGCGCGGCCCGAAGTTGCCGTCCACGGTGAGGTCGTGGCCGTGTTTGCGCAGCTGGTGCTGCGCGCCGCGCACGGCGTCGTCGATGTCGCCGCGCCGCACGGTCAGCACCAGTTCCGGCCAGGTCTCCTCGTCGACGGTGCCGGTGGCGGTGAGTCCGGCCTGTTCCTGGAAGAGCGTGACCTGCTCCTCGGTGTTCGGGCCGTAGATGCCGTCCGCCTCGGTCGCGAAGCCGTGGTGGGTGACCAGGTGCTGCACCGTGTAGGCGTCGGGGCCGGTGGTGCCGCTGCCGGTGGAGGGCCAGGAGACGGCACCGGGGCATCCGCAGTCGGTGGTGTGCCGGCAGATGGAACGGACCCATCCGGAGCCGGTGTTGTGGTAGCCGTCGTGGCAGCGGCGCTCGATGCCGCAGCCGCAGGTGCCGCACTCCTTGCTGTACCGCCACAGCCAGCCGTCGTAGCTGCCGGAATAGCACTGGTTGGGGCGCAGCGTCCAGGTCACGCCGTCGTTCTTGTGGAAGCCCGCGTGCGCGCCGGTGGTGGCGCAGGCGGCGGCGAAGACGGTGCTCGGGCCGCAGCCGGGCGAGCAGTTGTGGTCCGAGGCGTAGCTGGGGCAGGAGCCGGTCCAGATGTCGTACCCGTCGGCGTACGCCTTGCGGGCGGCGGGGAACATGCCGAGCGCGGCGAACCCGACGGCGGTGGCCGCCTGGAGGATGCGGCGGCGGGTGGGCACCAGCCCGGCGAAGGCGGCGGTCTCCCGCTCGCGTCCGGCGCGGCGGCGGCGCGCGGGCCGGGCGTCCGGGCCGGGGGTGCGGAGCATCGGTACCTGTTCGAGGGTGGTCATCGCGCGCTCCTCAGCCGGCGGGGGAAGGTTTCGTCGAGCAGTTCGGACAGCGCCGCAACCGAGCCCAGGGGGACGGCGCGCAGGACGCGTCCGGCGCCGTCCACGGCCACCGCGAACGGGGTGGCCACGGCGTCGTACGTGGCGAACAGGTCGTCGCGCCCGGCGTGTACGGGCACGGTCGTGCCGGGGGCGCTGCCGTCCTCGCGGGCGTGGTCCTCGCGTGCGGCGTCCTCGGGCGCCGGGCCGGCGTAGAGGGCCGCCAGGGCGGGGCCGTCCTCGTCTCCGGCTGCCCTGCGGGCCTCCGCGAGCACGCCTGTGCAGGTGCGGCAGTTCGCGCTGAGGAAGAGCAGCACGCCGCCGTCCCGCTGCGCCTGCGGGCCGAGCAGTTCGGCCGCCTCCGGTGCGGCGCTCCCGGGCGCCGGGCCCAGCGGGGCGGCGGTCCGTACGGGGGAAGTGGCGCCCCGGGAGAGCTGGTGTACCTGGCGCACCAGCCCGGAGACCACCAGGGCGAGCAGCAGGATGGCCACCCAGGAGGCGATCAGGGCGCTGGTCATGAAGTCCACGTGCGGCCTCCGGAGGCGGGAAGAGGGGCGGGGGCGGAAGTGGGCGAGGCCGTGGGGGAGGACGCGGGGTGGGCCTCCGGGTCGTGCAGCGCGGCCGGCAGCGTCCACAGCAGCAGCGCGAAGGCGGCGGCGGCGAGCGCGGCGGTGGCGGTCTCGGCGGTGGTTCCCGGCAGTGTCGGCGCGCCGGCGAGGCCGGTGAGCACCGCGCCGGTGGTGGCGAGGGCGGCCAGCGCGGCGGCGCGCACCGTCACCCAGCCGCTGAGCGGCAGCTCGCTGCGGGCGCAGCCGCACGGCCCGCCGCGGCCGGAGGCGAGGACGTGGCGGGTGTAGGCCGCGTATCCGGTGAACAGCAGCGCCGCAGCGGCCAGCACCAGGGCGAGCGCGTCGCGGACGCCGGCGATCAGTGCGGTGGCGCCCGCGAGGCCGAGCAGCCCTTCGGCCGCGGTGACCGCTGCGGCGGCCGCACGCAGGGCTCCCGCGGGCAGGACGCCGTGGGCGTGCAGGGCGTCGGGCAGCCCGGCGGGCCGCGAGAGGTGCCCGGCACAGCCGGCGAGCAGCGCCAGCAGCGCCGCGCCCGCGGTGGCCGTCGCGAGGAACGTGGTCACGGGGACGGCCGCCTCAGACTGCGCGCAGCGTGCAGCGTGCGAGCACGCCCGGGACGTCGTCCACCGTGGTGTCGGCGAGCGGAACCACGGTGGCCCACAGTCGGGAGCCGGACAGCACGAAGAACGGGCGTCCGTCGCTGAGCGTGTCCCGGTACAGCTCGCCGGTGGGCACCTTGCCGCCCTGCCACGGCGGGAGCTGGGCCGAGCGCTCCTTCGTGCGGCGGGACATCTCCACCAGGCCGAGGCCGGGGACCTCTTTGATGACGGCGGCCGGTCCGGCGAAGCGGCAGTCGGAGCCGGCGTCCGGGGCGAGGGAGAGGCCGTCGTCGTGCTCGGTGATGCGGAAGGTGCGCAGCAGCGCGAGCACGTCCTCGATGCCGGAGCGGTACAGGCGCGTGACGAGGCTGTGCTTCCTGCCCTGCCAGGCGATCAGTGTGGGCGTCTCGACCAGCTGTGACTGCGGGTCGTACTCGCGGGTGGTGGCGGTCCGCAGGGTGCCGCCCTGGAAGGCGAGTTCGGTGTCGAACGTGTCGATGCCGAGGGAGGCGGCCATCCCTTCGGCCAGCGCGGCCGGGCCGGCCGTGAACTCGAAGAGGTGGCCTCCGACGACGAGTTCGACCGCCGAGGTGGCGGTGGACCTCAGATCGAGGTCGGTGCCCTCGATGCGGTACGACACGCCGTCGAGCGCGCGGTGGGCGACGGCGGACGGAGCCATGGCGACCTCCAGGAGGACCGGCGTGTGGTCGCCGTAAGGGTCTGGACCACTCGGACGATCCCCCATCACAGCAGCTTGACCATGTACGGTCAATACGCGTTGCGGCGCTCCGGTGATCGTCCTAGAACTCCGGCCGGTTCCCCGCCGTGTCGCCGCGCGGCTCTGCCGCACGCCCCAAGCCGGACATCGCCACTGCTCAGCCACGCACCACGACCACTGCCGGCCCGTCGGCCGTCACCTCTCCGACCACCGGGTGCCCCGGTATCTCACCCGCCAGCAGCAGCCCGCCCGACGTCTGCGCGTCGGCAAGCAGCAACCGGGCCTCTTCCGGTACTCCCGCGAAGTCGGTGTGCGGTGCCACCCACTCCAGATTGCGCCGGGTACCGCCGCTGACGAACCCGTCACGCACCGACTCCCGCGCTCCCGGCAGGTACGGCACCGCTCCCGCGTCCAGTGTCACCGTCACCCCCGACGCGCGCGCCAGCTTGTACGCGTGACCCAGCAGACCGAAGCCGGTCACGTCCGTGCCCGCCCGTATGCCTGCCGCGACGGCCGCCCCGGAGGCGTCCCGGTTCAACGCGGTCATCGACGCGACCGCCTGCTCGAAGACCTCGCCGGTCGACTTGTGCCGCGCGTTGAGCACGCCCGTGCCCAGCGGCTTCGTAAGCGTCAGCGGCATGCCCGGGCGTGCTGCGTCCAGCCGCATCATCCGCGCACGGTCCACCGCCCCGACCACGGACATCCCGTACAACGGCTCCGGCCCGGTGACACTGTGCCCGCCCGACACGTGGCACGCCGCCTCATGCGCCACCTCCCGCCCGCCGCGCAGCACCTCGGCCGCGACCTCCATCGGCAGCAGGTCGCGCGGCCACGCCAGCAGGTTGACGGCCGCCCACGGCGTGCCGCCCATCGCGTACACGTCCGACAGCGCGTTGGCGGCGGCGATCCGGCCCCAGTCGTACGGATCGTCCACCACGGGCGTGAAAAAGTCCGCCGTCGTCACCAGCGCCCGTTCGCCGTCCAGCGCCACCACGGCCGCGTCGTCCCCGCCGCCGGCCAGCCCCAGCAGCAGTTCCGCCGCCGGTCGCGCCGGCCCTTCGGCCAACCCGCCGACCAGCCCGTCCAGTTCGCCGGGCGGCAGCTTGCACGCGCATCCGCCACCGCTGGCGTACTCCGTCAGTCTCAAGCCTTCCATGCCCGGCAACCTACCCCCGACCAGCGGCGTCGTGGCCACGCTTGTCCACACCCCTGGTGTGACGATCATGCCGGACGTAGACTCCGGCGCGGAGGCGGGCAGGCGCCTGGTGGCCCTCACGGTCTTCAACACCGATGTGGTCGGGCATCCCGGCCAGGCGGGTTCGATTCCCGTACGCCTCCGCCAGGCGCCATGGGCGCACAGCGAGACGTCTGAGCGGGAGCGTTCGCCGCTTCCACCGCACTCATGCTCCCGTTCCGTGTGAAGGCTCTGTCGCGGGACGGGCGGCGTCCCGGCCCCTGGGGAAAGGCCTCCGGGACGCCGACACGCCCCGTCTGGCCCTCACGGGCCGGGCGGGGGCGCTTCGTCATGTCTGTGCGCGGCTACCTCTCCGACCGGTAGAACACCTTCCCTTGGTTCTCCTCGGCACCCATCGCCTCGTAGAAGGCCAACGCCGTCGGGTTGTCGCGGTCCGCTGTCCACTCCACCCGGGAGCAGCCCGCAGAAGTCGCCTCGTCTCGAAGCGCGTCCATGAGCGCACGTGCGACCCCGTGCCGCCGCGCGTCCTCACGCACGTACAGCTCTTTCAAGTACAGAGAGGTGTCCGCTCCGGACGCCGGCCACAGGAACGTGTAAGAGGCCATGCCCACCACGTTCTCGCCATCGCGGGCGAGTAGCACCGTTGCGGCGGGCCGGGCACTGAACAGCGCGGCCCGCACCTGCGCGAGATCCCCGGGCACGTTTTCGCCGCCGTAGTAGGCCTCGATCTCCCCCAGTAGTGCGGAGATCGTCTCGGCGTCCGCTTCCGTCGCCCGGTCGATCGTCACCATGTGGATTCAGCCCCTCCCTCGCTCGGAGAGCAGCGCCAGCGCCCCGCGAAGCACCCGCACCTCCGGCACCGTCTGTGTCTGCCGCGGAACCCTATCCGCGAGCTGTTCGGCACGGTAGATGATCAGGGCGGAGCGGTGCTCACGGGCAGTTCCTCGACGGCGGCGGTTGCGGTGGTAGCTGCCCCGGCCAGGTCGCCGTCCTGTCACTATGCACAGGGCCTGGTCCGGCCGGATCAGGGTGCGGTCGGTGAGGTCGTCGGCCGGGTAGAGGGCGAGTGCCTGCCCATGATGATCGGCGGCCTGCCCCGTGATCCCGAGTGGGTTCACGCAATCCTCACGTGGAACCGAAGCTGGTTCTCCGAGTAGCCGAACGCCGACCCGATCTGCTCCTGCTCGGGGAGTCGTTCCAGCGCGCCCGCTGCCCACCGGCGAGTGCTGGACACGCGCGGCGGCGACGACTCCTGGCAACCCCGTGGTCACCGGGCCGGGTGATCAATGGGGTGGGCGGTTCCGCGGTCATTTCGCTTCGGGGCCTCCGCCGCGCCCGGCTTCCGGAGCGGGAGTAGCGTGTGCTGGCCTCCGCTCCCGTGCCGTGAACGGGGGACGGTGACGGGCCTCGACGAGGAGCGAGGGTGAAACGGAAGGCGGGCCGCGCGTGGCCGGCGCCGGGGATGGCCGGGCTGCGTCACCCCACCCAGATGATCGCCACCGCTTTCGCCGCGGCGGTGCTGACCGGTTCGGCCCTGCTCTCGCTGCCGGTGGCGACGGAGTCGGGCACCCGTGCGGACTACGTCGACGCGCTGTTCACGTCCACCTCCGCGGTGTGCGTGACCGGTCTGATCACCGTGGACACCCCTACCTACTGGTCGACCTTCGGGGAGGTCGTCATCCTGGTGCTGATCCAGGCCGGAGGGCTCGGGATCATGACGCTGGCCACCCTGTTCGCCGTGCTGGTCTCCCGGCGCCTGGGCCTGCGTGCGCGGTTGCTGGCGCAGGCGGAGACCAAGGCCCTCACCCTGCGCGACCTGCGCCGCGTGGTCCGCAACATCGTGCTGTTCAGCCTGGGCACCGAGGCCGTGGTCGCCGCCGTCCTGACCACGGCGTTCGTGACCGGCCACGACCAGCCGCCCGCCCGGGCGCTCTACGACGGGGTGTTCCACGCGGTCTCGGCGTTCAACAACGCCGGGTTCTCCCTCAACAGCGACAGCCTCATGCGGTACGTGGGCGATCCGTGGGTCAGCCTGACCATCTGCCTCGCGGTCGTCGTCGGCGGTCTCGGCTTCCCCGTGATCTTCGAACTGCTCCGGTCCTGGCGCAGCCCGCGCACGTGGTCGGTGCTGACGCGCCTCACCCTGGGCCTGACGGGCGCGCTGCTGGTGGCGGGCACCCTGGTCATCACCCTTGCGGAGTACACCAACCCGGGCACGCTGGGGCCGCTGTCGTCGCCCCAGAAGTGGCTGGCGGGGTTCTTCGCCTCCGTCAACGCCCGCACTGCGGGATTCAACAGCATCGACGTCGCGGCCCAGGGACCGGAGAGCCTGCTCGCGACGGACATCCTGATGTTCATCGGCGGAGGCAGCGCCGGCACCGCCGGGGGGATCAAGGTCACCACCTTCGGCGTGCTGGCCTTCGTGATCTGGGCGGAGATGCGGGGCGAGCCCGGGGTGACGGTGGGGCGGCGTCGCATCCCCGACGCCAACCAGCGTCAGGCCCTGGCCATCGTGCTGATGAGCGTCGGCGTCGTGGCCTGCGCGACTTTCGTCCTGCTCGGAGTGAGCGATTACGGCCTCGACCGGCTGCTCTTCGAAGCCGTCTCGGCGTTCGCCACCGTGGGCCTGTCCACCGGAATCACCGCCGACCTGCCGCGTGCCGGGCAGTGCGTCCTCGTCGCGCTGATGTTCATCGGCCGCATCGGCCCGCTCACGCTCGCTTCCGCCCTGGCGCTGCGGAACCGCACACGCCGCTACGAACTTCCCGAGGAGAGGACCATCGTTGGCTGACCACAGGGACGAACCCGTCGCCGTGATCGGGCTGGGCCGCTTCGGCAGCGCCCTGGCCCTGGAACTGACCGAACGCGGCACGGAGGTGCTGGCCGTCGACAGCCGCCCCAAGGTGGTGCAGGCCCTGTCCGGTGAACTCACGCACGCCGTGGTGGCCGACTGCACCGATATGGAGGCGCTGCGCCAGCTCGGCGTGCCCGACTTCTCCAAGGCCGTGGTGGGGATCGGCACCGACATCGAATCCAGCATCCTGGCCACCTCACTCCTGGTGGAGCTGGAGATCGAGGACATCTGGGCCAAGGCCATCAGCCGCCAGCACGGCCGCATCCTCGACCGCATCGGTGCCCACCACGTCGTCTTTCCCGAACACGACATGGGTGAGCGCGTCGCCCACCTGGTCTCCGGCCGCATGCTGGACTACGTCGAAGTCGACCCCAACCACGCCATCGTCAAACTCAAACCGCCCCGCGACCTGGTCGGCGTGACCCTGCGGGAGAGCCGGGTCCGCAGCCGCTACGGGCTCACAGTGGTGTCGGTGAAGACCACCGACGGCGAGTACAGCCACGCCACGCCCGACACCGTCCTGAACTACTCCGACGTCATCCTTGTCCTCGGCCGCATCGATGACGTGGAACGCTTCGCCGCGAGCAACTGAGGGCGCGGACCCGCGGCAGCGGCGGCGGGGCATGCGGGCGACGCGGTGTCAGGCGCGGGAGGGGCGGAGGCCGGGGTCCGGAGACGGGGAGGGAAGGGTGGTGGCCACGGGCACCCGGGCGGTGACGCGGAAGGTGGAGCGGGTCGGCCGCTGGACGGCTAGCGTGCCGCCCAGCGCCGCCAGGCGCTCGCGGAGGCCGGTGAGGCCCGTCCCGTCACCACCGTCGCCGACCGCGTCGGTGCGGGAACCCGTGTCGTTCTCCAGCACGAGCACCGCCTCGTGGCCGGTGATCCGCAGCGAGACGGTGCAGACGGCCGAGCCGTGCGCGTGCCGCAGGATGTTCGTCGTGCCCTCCCTGACCACCCAGCCGAGCGCGGACTGCACCGGCTCGGTGAGGGAGTCGATGTCGGGGACGTCGTCGGTGGCGACCCGGCACTTCACCCCGGCGGCGCTCAGCACCCGGCGCGCCCCGGCGAGTTCCGCCGACAGGTCGGCGCGGCGGTAGGCACGTACGACGTCGCGCACTTCGCGCTGCGAGTCGCGGGCCAGGTGCTGCACCTCGTCCAGTTGCCGCGTCGCCTTGTCCTCCGCGCCGCGGCGTGCCAGCTCCGCCGCCAGCTCGCTCTTGAGCGCGATGACGGCCAGATTGCGTCCCAGCACGTCGTGCAGGTCGCGTGCGAAGCGCAGGCGCTCCTCCGCCACGGCGAGTCGGGTCTGCACCTCCCGGGCGGCGGCCAGTTCCCGCAGCACGGCGACATACCACCCGGTGGAGCGCTGGGTGAACAGCAGCGCGGGCGCGACCACGAGGGCGACGACGGTGGTCGTCGCCAGGTCGGACCAGGCCCGGCCTGCCGCCGCCGCCGACGCCATGGCGAAGGCGACGAAGCCGGCGTGCAGCAGGAGGTACGTGCGCATCCGGACGACCAGCGCGAGGACGCAGAGCACCGGGGCGCTCATGCTGAGGAACACCAGGCCGTGCAGGACTCCGTCCCCGTCCCCGGTCTCGGCGACCGTCACGGGGCCGGTCGCCAGGATCGCGCTCACCGCCAGCACCACCAGCAGGGGGAACAGGCGCATCCCCGCCAGGGAGCCGAGACCGAGGTACACGTCCAGTGCGGGGCCCGTGAGCCTGGTCGCCAGGGTGCACTGGGCGAGGCCCAGGACGAGGACGCCCCAAGCCAGGGAGGCGGCCAGCGGGGAGCGGCCCGCGAGCGCGAGGAGCTGGGGACCGCCGGCCAGAAACACGAGCCACGGCATCGCGCCGAGCATCCACCGCGTCGACGCCTCGACCTGCGCATGCCTGCTGCGGTCGTGCCACTGCCGGTGTCTTTCCTGAGCCCACCCGTACACGCCTGTCTCCTCCGTCCTCGGGCCGGGCCCTCAGCGGCGCGGCTCCCAGCGGAACCTGGCCGATACCAGCCACGCGGCCAGCGCGATCCAGGCCGCACCCACGACCACCGCGCGCAGCCACTCGCCGGCGTCCAGGGAGCCGGCCCAGCCTCCCCTGACGAGCTCCATGATCGGGGAGAAGGGCAGGAAGCCGCACACCGTCTCGAACGTGTCGGGCAGCACCTCCAGCGGGATGACCACTCCGGATCCCATGAAGGTGATCAGCATCAGCGGCAGCGTCGTGACCTGCGCCGCCTCCGCCGAGCGGCTCCACATGGCCGTCACCGCGGCCGCCGCCACGGCCAGGGCCAGCCCCATCACCAGGCCCAGCAGGGACAGCACCACCTGCTGCGGCGCGGTGACGTCGAAGGCGATCACCGCGCCCACCGTCAGCAGCGTGATCTGCGCCAGCGCGAGGACGACGGTCGGCAGCGCGCACGCCGCGAGGATCTCCGCGTCCCGGGGCTCGCCGCAGCGCAGCCGCTTGAGGACCAGTTCCTCCCGGCGCACCACGAAGAAGCCCACGAGGTTCGCGTAGACGCTGAAGAGCAGGACGAACCCGATGGACGCGGCGAGGATCACCGAACCCACGGAGAGCCCGGTACCGCCCAGGTCGACGTTCTCGACGGTGCTGCGCACCAGGAAGGTCAGGGCGACGGGGAGGAGCAGGGCGACCACGAGCGCGGTCTTGTTGCGCAGCAGCAGGGTCAGTTCGGCGCGGCTCAGGGCGCCCAGCCGGCCGCCGCTGGTCGTGCGGGCCACGCCCGCCGGGGCGGGGGAAGTCGTCGTGCTCATGCGATACCACCTTCTCCAGGGAGGCCCCGCCGGCGCTTCCTGTGCACGCGCGGGGCGGGGCGCGGCTGCCGATCCGGTGCCGGCACCGCGTCGGACTGCGCCGGCACCTTGTCGAGGTGTGCCGGTACGGGGGCGCACGCCCTACGCATGCGCGACCTCCGCCTTCGCCGTTCCCGGCTCGCCGTCCTCAGCGCGCGCGATGTCCAGGAAGGCTTCCTCGAGCGACCCGGAGCGGGCGTCCAGCGCCTCCAGGGTGACGTTCTTCTCGTGTGCCCACTGCAGGAGCTCCCCCAGGGTCTCCTGCAGCGTCGTCGTGCGGATCTCGACCCGGCGCCCCTCGACCGTCGCGCGCAGCGTCTGCGGCAGCCGGTCCGCCTCGATCCCCGCGGGCAGCAGGAAGCGGATGTGGGCGGGCTGCGCGGCGGTCACCTCGGCGGGCGTCCCCGAGGCGACGATCCGGCCGTCCCGCATGATCGCCAGTTGGTCGGCGAGTTCCTCGGCCTCCTCGAGGTAGTGCGTGGTGAGCAGCACCGTGGTGCCCTCGTCGCGCAGGCCCCGGACCAACTCCCAGGTGTCGCGGCGCCCTTCAGCGTCCAGGCCGGTCGTGGGCTCGTCGAGGAACAGCACCTCCGGCCGGCCCAGCATGGCGAGCGCGAGGTCCAGTCGTCGCCGTTCGCCGCCGGAGAGCTGCTTGACGCGGACGTCGGCGCGCCGACCGGCGAGACCCACCAGGCCGAGCACCTCCTCGACGGGACGGGCGCCGCTGGTGCACCCCGCCCACATGCGGGCGGTCTCGGCGACGGTGAGTTCCGACGCGAACCCGCCTTCCTGCAGCATCACCCCGGTCCGGTGGCGGACGGCCGCCCGCTCCGAGTAGGGGTCGTGCCCCAGCACGCGCACGCTTCCACCGCTCGGCCGGGCCAGCCCTTCGAGCAGTTCGACGGTGGAGGTCTTGCCCGCCCCGTTCACCCCGAGGAGGGCGAAGACCTCGCCGGCGCGGACGGAGAAGCTGATGCCGCGCACGGCTTCGAAGCCTTCCGCGTAACTGCGTTTCAGTTCGTCCACTTCGATCGCGTTCATGTCTCCAGCTTTCCGTTCTCGGAGGGTGAGGAGCAGTGTGGGTCGTCACGACGTCACATGAGGTATGTCATGCCGAGGACAGGCGGGAGCCGGTGCTACCCGGCGCGGGACGGCACCGGCACCCCGCAGGCGGCGAACAACCGCTCCTGCGCGGCGTCCACGCGCGAGAGGCGATGGCGGTGTCCGCCGTCATGGCGGAAGGTCAGCTTCCGGACGCGGTTCAGCTCGCCGGCGATGCTCGCCCACGGCCGGGCGGTGCGGAGCTCTGCGACGCTGGTCAGGAGCAGAGCGAGCCAGCACAGCAGGACGTGTGCCCGGCCGCGGTCCTCCAGGCGGTGGTACACGGGCTGGAAGTAGCGGGGAGAGGCCATCGCGGAGAAGGCCCGCTCGGTGCGGAGCAGGGCGGCGTAGCCCGCTGCCGCCTGATCCGTCCCCACGTCGGAGGTCAGCGGCGTCAGCAGGTGGGCGCCGTCCAGCCGGGCGTCCGCGTCGACCGCGTCCGGGTCGACGACGAGCGAGCCCGTGCCGGGACACCGGCTGAGCCACCGGCCCAGGAGCGGGTGTCCGAGGAGTTCCTGCTGTGCGGAGGAGTCCGGGCCGCACCGGCGGGACGAGTCAGCTGTCGTCCAGGCCAGCTCCGCTCTTACGAAGTCCAGCTGCGCGGCGCGTTGCACAGCCTCGTGTTCGGCCTCCCGGGTACTGCGCCACAGCACGCGGCGGCGCCGGCCGTCCTCGCCCAGGCGCAGTTCGCGGACCGTCAGGTCCGTCCCGACGCGGCGGTGACGGCCCGCCAGATGGGGGAGGGTCTCGCTCGTCTCGGAGCTCGTCCGCAGGCTCTCGCCCGTCACCACGAGGGGGCGTAAACCCGGTTCGGAGGCGAGGAGCTGGGAGCGTCTGGAACTGCGCACGACGACGGTGCGCAGGGAGCCCGCCGCCGCGGAGCCCGGGACGTCCGCGAGGCAGTCGCCCGGGGCGGAGGCCGCGTCCTCCGCGTGCCACGACCAGCAACCGACCGGCAGTCCCTCGTCGGTGACGGCGAGACCCACCAGGAGCGGGGGAAGCCCGTCAGTGCCGGGGGCGTCGAAGAACACCAGGTCTCTCGGTCGGGTCGAGGCCCACGCCTTCGGCGCACCACGGGCCCGTGCCATCCCCTCCCGCACCGTGCGGCGGAGGTCCGCCTCACGTTCCAGGAGGCGGTCCATGGCGGCCAGCGCGGCGCCGTTGCCGTCCAGTTCGGACAGCCCCGGAACCACGACCTCCTCCGCGGCCCACCGGTGCAGGGGTCTCGGAGACTCCGGGGCGAGCGCGCGGTTGGCGACCAGGGCGAAGACGACGCGCTCCGCGCCGGCGTCGCCCAGCAGGCGGGTCAGTGCGGGCCCGATGCCCAGGGCCTGCCACAGACCGTCCAGCAGCCAGGCGGCGCCGACCGGGCGCGCGGCCTCGACTTGCGGCAGGCTCTCGGCGAGCGGCTGCGTCGCGTCCGACGTCTCGCCGAGGTAGCGGTGGATGGAGTCGGCCAGGCGCCGCAGCACCCCGGGATCCAGGGCGTCCTCGCGGCCGAAGCTGAGCAGGATCTCGGCTCGCGTCGTGCCGTCCACGCGCTGATTCCTCGCGATCTGGAGGTAGCGCACGACGCGGCCGTCACGGTTCTTTCGCTGTGTCTTCCTGAGATACATGCCCGCAGTGTTCCCAGATCCGCCAGCAGAATCTTAATTTTCGGCGCCAATTGTGTGCCCACGGGAAGAGCTAGTAATTTCCCTACTGTGATACAGATCACAGAGGGCCCCCTTGGCCATGTCTTTAACTGCGCTTATCGTCAACTGCGCGCCATCAGAAATGAGTTCGACTTCGCGGTGTCCCTCGACCAGGACACCCAAGGTGATGATCTTTCTCCGATTGGTTGGGGGATTCTTCTCATGGCTTACGCGCAGGTTAAGGGCTGTCCAACGTTCAACGACGAGGCGACGCCCGGCGATCGTGGATTCATGTCCCTGCGCAGTGGGAAATGATCCGGACTCTGCGTCCGGCTCCTGCTCGAAGAGCAGGCCACCGCCACCTGGAACTGATGGCCGAAATCCCAGAGCTGCCCGGCGGCAATCGCCGGGTGTGGCCGAGGCGGCACCGAGCCGTCCCGGTGATCGCGTTCCACCGAGACACAGGAGACTCCGCATGGAGCAGAAGATCGCGACGTTCATGAACGGGCAGGAGTTCGGCTCGCTCGAGAACGGCTTCCACGAGACCGCGCCCGCCCCGGTCATGGGTACCCCCGTGGCCGCCGTCGCCACCTGCTGGTACGTCGCCGGCGGCGTGGCCGGCGCGGGCGCCGTCGTCGGCGCCTACACCTGGGGCGTCGCCAACGGCTGACCGGCCCCCGCCGGTCGGCTCGACCCCCGCACCATTACCTTCGTAAACCGAACAAGCAGAGGAGAGTGCAATGAGCCGTATCACCGAGAGCGTGATCGCCGTCACCCCGGAGAAGCTGGACGACGGTGCCACCACCGAGCTGGGCGCCATGGCGCCGGTGCAGGCGACCCCGGGCTTCGTGGCCTTCGGCGTCAGCTTCGCCGGTGGCGCGGGCGTGGCCTGGCTGGGCGTGCAGGCCTACGAGGCCGGCGTCAACGACTGACCCGTCCTGTTTGACGGTTCAGCACTGAGAAACTCCGTCGGTATTTCGTAACAATTGCGAGGGCCGGACACGGAGGAAAGCTGCCGGGCCGCGCCGCAATCGCGGCCCGGCAGCCCATTCGTCATCGTACGCCCACGTGCGTCGGCCTGCTGCAGTGCGAAGGAAACCATCGGTATGAAGTTGGTCAAGAAGATAGCTTCCTCTGTGTTCTCGCCGGTACCGGTGAGTCGAGACCAGGCAATAGGTGTCGCGGAGCGTCTCGCTGCACTCTCGAGTCTCTCCTCCTCGCTGGAATACCTCTCCCAGTACAAGAGCCTCGAGCCGGGTGGCCTCAATGACTGGGAGATCATGCGGAGGAGGCCCGAGAGCAAGTCTCCGTTGATCCAGCGCGTCACCCATGCGGTGAGCGGTCGCCGGACGACCCTGGCCATCCATGCCGCACGCGTCGCCGCGAGCACCGCCATGCTGCTGCCCGGCGACCATCGCCGGCGTGCGGTCGGCAGCCTGTTCCTGGCGGCGAGCACCACCCTGCTTCAGGCCCGCCACAGGTACGGAACCGACGGCTCCGACCAGGTGGCCACCCAGGTGCAGACGGTCACCGGACTGGCCCGTCTGGCGTCGCGCCCGGAGACCAAGGACGCGCTGATGTGGTATCTGGCGCTGCAGGCGACGATGTCCTACGCCTGCTCCGGCTGGGCGAAGCTGGCCGGTGAGAAGTGGCGTGACGGTTCGGCGCTCCCCGGTGTGATGCGCACCCGCACTTACGGATTCGGGACCGCGTACGAGCTCCTTCGCAGATACCCCCGCACGAGCAAGCTGGTCCAGCACGGTGTACTGGCCATGGAATGCGGATTCCCCGTCATCTATCTCTTCGGCGGGCGGCTCACTCGTCCGCTGGTCGCCGCGGCGGGAAGTTTCCACGTCGCCAACGCCTTCGTCATGGGCCTGGGGCGGTTCATGACGGCCTTTCCGGCGATGCATCCGGTGCTCGCCTACACGACGGCGCCCCGCAGCCACCCCGCCGTGGCCGGCCGCGACGACCGCATGGCCAAGACCGCTCTGGTGCTGCTGGCCGGCGGCGTGACGGCGGCGTCCGCCCTGATGGCCGCGCGCCGCGCCCGCGTCGTGAGCGGCTGGCCGCACTCGCGCACCGTCACCACTCGGCACGGCAACGTGCTCAGCTACGACGCCGGAGGCAGCAAGGCCGACAACGGCCCGGTCATCGTCTTCAACCACGGGCTCGCGTCCACGGCCGAGCACTTCTCCTGGATGGCCGAGCGCCTGGCCTTCGACCTCGACCTGCCGCTGGTGACGTACTCCCGCGCCGGCTACGGTCCGAGCCGCCGGCACCGGACCGCCGCCTACACGCTGCAGGAGTCCGCCGACGACATCGTCGACCTCGTCGAGGCCGCCGTGCCCGACGGGCGTCCCGTGGTCCTCGTCGGCCACTCCCTGGGCGCGGAGTTCAACCGGCGCGCCGTGGCGCAGCTCGGTGACCGCGTGGCCGGCGTCGTCCACCTCGACCCGACCCACCCCGCGCAGCTCGTGCGGTCCGACAAGCAGCGCAAGGGCGGAGAGCTCTTCACCGACTCCATCCAGGAACTGGCGCGGTGGACGCGGATGGGCTTCGGTGCGCTGATGGCCCGCCCCAAGTGGGTGGACGACCTCCCCCGCCCGTACCGCGAGAAGGTGTTCGCGATGTACACCGACTCCCGGATGTGGAGCGCGGCGTCCCGCGAGTGGAACACCGTCCAGGCCGAGTTCGACGGCTGGTCGGAGAACCTCGGGCCGCTGCAGGCCCCCGGCCTGGTGCTCGCCGCCCAGATGACCGTGGACGTCGACCCCGAGCAGCTGCTCATGTACCACGACATCGCCAAGACCCACCAGGCCGCCGGTGAGAGCGGCGAGGTGACCGTGCTGGAGGGCGCGGGCCACGACACGATGCTCACCGACGCCCGCCAGGCCCGCACTGTGGCCGACCACATCGCGGCGTTCGTCCGGGACCACGTCGTCCCCGGAGACGCGCAGGGGACCAACGAGAAGCTGCAGTCCGCGAAGCTGCCGACGGGGAGTGAGACAGAATGAGCCCGCGCACTCTGATCAGGGAGGCCTTCACCGGCCACGGCACCGTGACCCGGCTGGCCGGCGCGGCGCTGCTGGTGACCACGCTGGCGTCACAGCACCCCCACCCCGCCTTCGAGCGGGCCCGGGACAGGGACCTGTTCTCCTTCATCCCCAACTGGAAGTTCTTCGCGCCCAATCCGGCCACCCACGACTTCCACTACCTCTACCGGACGCTCGACGAGAACCGGGAGACATCGGAGTGGGTGGAGCTGGAACTCATCAAGGACCGGCGCATGAGCCAGGCGTTCTGGTTCGCCTCCCGGCGGCGGGAGAAGGCGGTGTTCGACATCTGCAGCGCCATCCTCAAGGGCATCGGCAAGGGGGAAGACCCCACCCCCACCGCGCCGTTCCGGGTGCTCGCGGCGTTCTTCACCAAGCTCATCCTCGACGCGCCCAACGCCTCCCACGTCCGCGGCTACCAGTTCGCGATCGTCCGGGCGTCCGGTCACGACGAGGGCGAGGAGCCCGAGGTCCTGTACGTCTCCGCCTACCAGCCGCTGGACTCGGCCGCCGCGAAGCCCGTACCGGCGGCCGCCTGAACCCACCTGGTCCGGGGCCCGCCCCCAGGCGCCCCGGACCGGGTGGATCCACGACATCGGAGGACTCATGAGCATCGCCGACATCGGCTACGGCAAGCAGTTCGACGGCTGGTACGACCGCGTCTTCCGCGGCGACGCCGGTGTGGCGGAGGCCGTCGACGCCCTGACCTCCCTCCACCCCGACCCGTCCTCGGGGACGCTCGAACTCGGGGTCGGCACCGGGAGGATCGCGCTGCCGCTGTCCCACCGCGTCGGAGCGATACACGGCCTCGACTCGTCTCCCGAGATGCTCGCCGCTCTGGACAAGAAGAGCGACCAGGGCGAGGTGACCGCCGAGCACGCCGACATCCGCGCACACCGGCCAGAGCGCACCTACGGCCTGGTCTACTGCGTCTGCTCGACGCTCTCCCAGATCCTGGACGCCGACGGCCGGCGCGAAGCCATCGCCCGTGCCGCGGAGGCGCTCGCCCCCGGTGGCCGCCTGGTCGTCGAGACGCACAACCGTCCCGGCGTCCACGCCCTGCACGAGGGCCGCGCGCACGCCACCGTGTTCGCTCCCTACCCCGAACCGAACACCGGCCTGCAACTGCACGGCACGCTGCTGGACGAGGGGCGGATCTGGCACTGCTCGACGATCTGGTTCGAGTCGGACGGCACCCACCGCATCGGCACGGAGACCGCGGCGCTCCTCACCCCAGACGACGTCGACGCCTACGCCGAGGCGGCCGGGCTCACCCCCGAGGGACGGCATTCCGGCTGGTCCGGCGCGCCCTACGCCGAGCCCGCCCCGCTGTTCGTCACCACCTACACCAAGGCGTCGCGATGAACCTGCGACGGATCGCGGCGGACCACCGCGGGCTGCTGATCACCGGCGTGCTGATGGGCCTGTTCGGCACAGCGGCCACGCTCGCGCAGCCCTGGCTGATCGGCCGCCTCATCGAGTCGGTGTCCGCGGGCGAGGCGATCGCGGGGATGATCGTCGCCATCGCCGCGCTGTTCCTCCTCGACGCGGCACTGGGTGCCGGACACGCCTATGTCATCGGCCGGGCGGGGGAGAACATCGTCTACGACGCCCGCCGCATCCTGGGCGCCCGGCTGCTGCGCAGCCGGATCCGGGACTTCCAGCGGCTGCAGCAGGGCGACGTATTCTCCCGCACCGTCTCCGACACCTCGATCGCCTGCCTGGTGATCGCCCAGGCCCTCGCGCAGGTCTTCACCTCGCTCTTCATGGTGGTGGGCTGCGTGGTGCTCATGGCGCGGCTGGACTGGCGGCTGCTGCTGACCACGGTCGGCTGCCTGGCGGCCGCCAGCGTCGTGTCGCTGCTGGTGGCCCGTCAGGTCCGCCTCGCCGCGCTGGCCAACCGGGCCAACGTCGGCGCCTTCGGCACCGGCCTGCAACGCGTGCTGGGCGCGCTGACCACGGTCAAGGCGTCGCGCGCGGAGGAACGCGAGACCGGTGAACTGGCCCGGCTGGCTGCCAGGGCGCGGCGCAGCGGCATCCGTGTCACCGGCCTGAACGCGCTGCTGATGCCGGTGATGAACGTCGGGACGCAGCTGTCGCTGGCGGTCGTCATCGCCTGGGGTATGGCGCGGGTGGCCACCGGATCCCTCTCGGCCGCCGATCTCACCGCGTTCGTGATGTACCTCTTCTACCTGGTGTCACCGCTGGTCATGCTGTTCATGGCCGTCGGCCAGATCCAGCAGGGCCGCGCCGCCGTGCAGCGTGTGGTCGAACTGGCCGCGATCCCCCAGGAGGAGGACGACCGGCGCCTGCCCGAGCCGTCCCCGGCGGTCGAGGCGTCCGCGTCCGCGGTGCGGTTCGAGAACGTCACCTTCGGCTACGGGGCCGGCGGGCCGGTCCTGCGGGACGTCTCGCTGACGGTGCCCGAACACGGTCTGACCGCGATCGTCGGACCCTCCGGTGCGGGCAAGACGACCCTCTTCCAGCTCATCGAGCGCTTCCGCGAGGCCGACTCCGGCACGGTGAGCGTCGCCGGCCGCGACGTGACCGCGACCCGCCTGAACGACCTGCGCTCCCTGGTCGGTTACGTGGAGCAGGACGTCCCGCTGCTCAGCGGCACCGTCCGCGACAACCTCCTCTACGCCCAGCCCGACGCGGACGAGGCGGAGATCGCGCGTGCCCTGCGCATGGCCTGTCTGGAGGACGTCGTCGCCGGTCTGCCGGACGGCCTCGACACCGTGCTGGGGGAGCGCGGCTCCGGGCTCTCCGGCGGTCAGCGGCAGCGTCTGGCCATCGCGCGGACCCTGCTGCAACGGCCCCGCGTGATCCTGCTGGACGAGGTCACCGCCCACCTGGACGCCGACACCGAGGCGGCCCTGCGCGACGCCGTGACCGAGGCGTCCCGCGAGTGCGCCGTCCTGGCCATCGCGCACCGCATCTCCACCGTGGCGCAGGCCGACCGCATCATCGTCCTGGAGGAAGGACGGGTACGCGCCACCGGCAACCACCAGGCGCTGATGGCCGACGACGAGGTCTACCGTCGCCTGGCCACCCGTCAGCTCGGCCCGGAGAGCGTGCTGTCGTGACGTCCGCCGACGCCGCCGTGGTCGGTGCCGGCCCCAACGGGCTGGCCGCCGCCGTCACCCTCGCCCGGGCGGGCCTGCGCGTGCGGGTGCACGAACGAGCCGGCACCGTCGGCGGCGGACTGCGCGGCGCCGCGCTCTTCGACAGCGACGTCACCCACGACCTGTGCGCCGCCGTCCATCCGATGGCGGCCGCCTCGGCCTTCTTCCGGGCGTTCGACCTGCCGGCGCGGGGCGTGCCCATGCTGCACCCCGACATCACCTACGCGCACCCCCTCGACGACGGCCGGGCCGCGCTCGCCCACCGCGACCTGGCGCGCACCTGCGACGGGCTCGGCGCCGACGGGCCGCGCTGGCGGCGGCTGATGGAGCCGCTGGTGCACCGCAGCCAGGGTGTCACCGACCTGCTGCTGTCCACGCAGCGGACCCCGCCCCCTCCGGTGATCGCCGCGCTGCTCGCCCCCCGCATCCTGGGCAACCGGCTGCGCGGCAACGGGCTGCGCACCGAGGACGCGCGCGCGCTTCTCTCCGGCGTCGCGGCACACGCCGTCGGGCCGCTCCCCAGCCTGCCGTCGGCGGCGATCGCCGTGCTGCTGGGGCACCTCGCGCACGCCACCGGCTGGCCCCTCCCGCAGGGCGGCAGCGGCCGCATCGCCGACGCCCTGCTGGACGACCTGCGCGCACACGGCGGCACCGTACAGACCGGTCACCACGTCACCGACCTCGCCGAACTCGACACCCCCGTGGTCCTCCTCGACACCACGCCCCGCGCCTTCGCCGACCTGGCCGGCGACCGCCTGCCGCCGCGCGCCCGCCGCGCGCTCCTGCGCTTCCGCTACGGGCCGGGGGCGGCCAAGGCCGACTTCCTGGTGTCCGGACCGATTCCGTGGACGAACCCCGAGGTGGGCAGGGCAGGCACCGTCCACCTCGGCGGCACCCACGCCCACACCCTGGCGGTGGAGCGGGCCGCCGCGGCGGGCGAGGCCACCGATGAACCCTTCGCCCTGGTAGTCGACCCGGCCGTCACCGACCCGTCGCGGGCCGCCGCGGACGGCAGGCGCCCCGTGTGGGCGTACGCCCACGTGCCCAACGGCGACACGCGCGACCCGGTACCGCTCCTGACCCGCCGCATCGAGCGGTACGCGCCGGGGTTCGCCGACACCGTGCTCGCCGCCCGCGGGGTCTCCGCCGCCGCCTACGAGCACTACAACCCCAACTATGTCGGCGGAGACATCGGATCGGGCGCCATCACGCTGCGCCAGTCGCTGCTGCGGCCCGTGCCGCGCCGGCATCCGTACCGCACGCCGCTGCGAGGGGTATACCTCTGCTCAGCCTCCACTCCTCCGGGGCCGAGCGTCCACGGCATGTGCGGTCATCTGGCCGCTCTGGACGTCCTGCGCCGGGAGTTCGGCGTCCGTTCCGCTCCGCCGCTGGGTCCGCCCGCCGGAGCGAGAGATCACGCAGGAAGGGAAACCGTATGAGCACCGCCCACCGACCCGACGCCGCCCAGGACTTCGCCGGATACCTGCGGGCCTACTACGCCGAGGCCGCCGCCGGCCCCGGCGGTCCCGAGGAGGTGTGGGACCGCTACCACACGCCCGGGGGAACCCACACGGTCAACGGCCGCCCCTGGGACCGCCACGAGATCATCAAGAGCGTGCGGCAGCGCCGCGAGGCCGACTCCCCGACGGCGGTGCACGTGCACGAGGTGCTCGTCGAAGGCAGCCGCGCCGCGGCCCGGTTCACCCTCCACCACACCATGCTGGGCAAGCTCGAGACCGCGGCCGAGACCGCCCTCTTCGCCGAGCTGGCCGAGGACGGACGCGTCGCCTCGACCACGACGTTCTCCGCGAGCCGGCCCGGCTGGAGCGGCCTCGGGGAGCGTCCCGCCGAGGGCGACGCCCGCCCGTCGGCACCCGCGCCCGCCTCCGCCCCCGACCCGGCCGACTACCTGAACGCGTACGCCGAGGCCGCCTTCCGCTCGGAGGCACCGGCCGGCGACGTCCACGACCGCTTCCACACGCCCGACGCCGTCCACCACGCCGGCCGCCGCTCACTGGGGCGCGCCGACATCGTGCAGGACATGGAGAAGGCGCGGCGCAAGGGGCGGACCTGGCCGGTGGAGGTCCACGAGGCGCTGCGCGACGGCGACCGCTTCGCCGCCCGCTACAGCACCTGGCCCGACGACGGGCGGCAGGAGCGCAAGCGCGAGGAGCTCTTCGTCTTCGGCCGGTTCGCCGCCGACGGCCGGGTGTGCGAGGTGCGCCTGCTCCGAGAACCCGCGTACGGCGCGCAGTAGGCGGCGTGTGCCGTGCACCCGCGAACCCACCAGCGGAGGGGAACAGATGAGTAATCCGTTCGACGACGAGGACGGCGAGTTCTTGGTGCTCGTCAACGACGAGCAGCAGCACTCGCTGTGGCCGGCCTTCGCGGAGGTGCCCGAGGGGTGGACCGTCGCCCTGGGACCGGAAAGCCGCCCGAGGTGCCTGGAGTTCGTCGAGGAGAACTGGACCGACATGCGGCCGGCGAGCCTCGCCCGGCAGATGGAGCAGCCGCAGGCGTGACGCTGTGCCGCCGCTGAGGCGGCGGCACGGCGGGGGGAGAAGTCCGCGGTCGGCGCGCGGCCGGGAACGTCCGCGCGCCGACCGCGGGAAGTGCACCGACCTTCGAGGGGGGAACACGTGGCACCGGACGTCACCGGCGACGCGGCACGCCCATGCCCGGCAGCCGTGCGCGGAGCGGCCTGGCATGTGCCCGAAGCGGCCACGCCGGTCCCCGAGCTGCCCGAGCTCGCGTCGCTGAACGAGGAGGAGCGCCGGGCCTGTCTGGCGCTCGGCGTCGACCGTATCCACGCGGACGACGCCCTGGACTCCACCGCGCTGGCCGAAGGAGCCGCGCGGCAGGTGCTGGACCAGGCGGGGTTGCCGCCCGGGGACCTCGGCGGCCTGATCGTCGTGGAGTCGAGGGCGCCGGAGACGCTGCTCAGCTCGGAGGCGACCAGGCTGCAGCGGCGGCTCGGCGCCGACGCGGCGATCACCTTCACCGTCGGCGGCCTCGGCTGCGTCTCGGTCACCCCGGCGCTGCTCGCCGCGCGCGGACTGCTGTGCGCCGACCCGGGCCTGGGCGACGTGCTCGTCGTCCACGGGAGCAAGCCGGCCGGTGCGGGCCGCTACCGGCACCCGGTGACGGTCAACGGCGACGGCGGGCAGGCGCTGCTGGTGTCCCGCCGCGGCCCGGTACGGCTGCTCGACATCGTCCAGGAGACCAACGGGGACCACTGGGACCTGTTCCACGTCGCCTACCGGGACCGGCCCGCCGACCAGTGGCGCGAGGAGTGCCGGGACCTCCCCACGTACTCGTTCCGCCTCGCCATGGAGACCCGCGGCAGACTCTCCGCCCTGCTGTCCTCCCTTCTGGAGCGCAACGGCCTCGGGCTCGGGGACGTCCGAGGCTACGTCAGCCAGAACCTGTCGGCGGCCGGCTTCCGGTTCACCGAGGAGTCGCTCGGGATAGAGCTGCTGCCGGTCTGCCGGGACAACCTCCGCCGCTTCGGCCACCTGGGCCCCAACGACGTGTTCCTCAACCTCTACACGGCGAGGGAGCGCGGGCAGCTCGTCGAGGGCGACCGGGCCGTACTGATCAACGTGAGTCCGGTGGCCGCGTGGAGCGTGCTGCTGGTCGAACTGGGACCGCAGGAGAAGATGTCATGAACCTGATCACTTCGGAGATCACCGCCTTCCTCTCCGACGCGCTCCGCTGCGAGGTCGGGCCGGAGGACGACTACTTCGCCCTGGGCCTGGCCGACTCCCTCTTCGCCCTCGAGTTGGTGACCTTCGTCGAGGAGCGCTTCTCGCTCACCGTCGAGGTCGAGGACCTCGACCTCGACAGCTTCCGGACGGCCGACCGCATCACCGGCTTCGTGCAGCGCAAGTCCGGGGCGGCGGCCCACCCGGAGGGGCCGTGAGCACCCGGACCGGGCGGCTGAGCTCGCCGGTCGCGACGGCGGCCGGCCTGGCCGCGGACGTGCGCGACCGGGCCGCTGTCTGGGACCGCGACGGCGGCCTGCCGGACACCGTGCGCGACGAAGTCGCCGCCGCCGGCCTGCTGGCGGCCGATCTGCCCGAGGAGTACGGGGGCGCCGGCGCGACCCCGGCCGAACTGGGCGAGCTCTGCGCCCACCTGGGCGGCGTGTGCAGCGCGCTGCGGGGCCTGGTGACCGTGCAGGGCATGGTGGCCGCGGCACTGCACCGGTGGGGCACCCGGGAGCAGCGGGCCCGGTGGCTGCCGCGACTGGCCGACGGCGAGCTGACCGCCGGCTTCGCCGCCACCGAACAGGCCGCCGGAAGCGCGCTGTCGGCCGTGACCACCCGGATCGAGCGGGACGGCGCCGACGTGGTGGTCACCGGCCGCAAGAAGTGGATCACCTTCGGGCAGGTCGCCGACGTGTTCCTCGTCCTCGGCCAGGACGGCGGCAGGCCCGTCACGGCGCTCGTGGAGGGGTGGCGCGACGGCGTCGGCCGGGAACCGGTCCGCGACCAGCTGGGGATGCGCGCCGCCCGCATCGCCCACGTCGACTTCCGGTCCGTCCGGATACCGCCCGGCAACCTCGTCGCCCCGGCCGGTCTGGGGCTCTCCCACGTGGCGGCCACGGCGCTCAACCACGGGCGCTTCACCGTCGCCTGGGGCTGCGTCGGCATGGCGGAGGCGTGCGTGGAGGACGCGGCCACCCACGCCGCCACCCGCGCGCAGGGGGATGCGGTCCTGGCCGACCACCAGTCGGTACGGGCGCTGCTCGCCCGCGCGGCGGTCCAGGCGGCGGGCGCGCGCGCACTGTGCTGCCGCGCGGCGGAGGCCCGCAGCGGGAACACCCAGCGCGGCATCCCCGAGACCGTCCTCGCCAAGTACGCGGCCGCCGACGCCGCCGCGGCCGCCGGCCGGGACGCCGTCCAGATCCTCGGCTCGGCGGGCTGCGAGCCCGACAGCCGTGTCGCCCGCCACTTCCGGGACGCCAAGGTCATGGAGATCATCGAAGGAGCGCAGCAGGTGGCCGAACAGCACATCGCCGAACACGTGATGCGCCGGTACACGGCGCCCCGGGCGAACGGCACGCCGGCCGGCGCCGCCGGCGGGGCGGCGGCGCGATGACCACGGCGAAGGACACCACCGAGAACACCGCCGAGGGCGCCGTGGCCGTCGTCAAGTGCCTGGTCTGGGACCTGGACGACACCCTGTGGGACGGGGTCGTCCTGGAGAACGACGAGCCCGTCCCGTACCCCGCCGCACTGAAGACGCTGCGCGCGCTGGACGAGCGCGGCATCCTGCACGCCGCCGCCAGCCGCGGCGAGTACGACGTCAGCCGCCGCCACCTCGAACTCCACGACCTGGAGGAGTGGTTCTGCGACCTCCAGGTCGGCTGGGGGGCGAAGTCGGAGGCGGTGCGGCGCATCGCCGAGAGGCTGAACATCGGCCTGGACACCATCGCGTTCGTCGACAACGACCCGGTGGAGAGGGCCGAGGTCGCCTCCGCCCTCCCCGTCGTCCGGTGCTATCCCGCGGACCAGGTCGGGGAGCTGGCCGGACTGCCCGAGTTCCGGCCGGAATGCGTCACCGAGGAGGCCGGCAGCAGGAGGCTGCTCTACCGCACCGAGCACCGCCGGCAGGCCGCCGAGGAGTCCTTCGGCGGCGACCGGCAGGGCTTCCTCGCCTCGCTGAACCTGGTGATGACCGTCGGGGACGCGACCGAGCAGGACCTGGCCCGCGCCAGCGAACTGACGGTGCGCACCCACCAGCTCAACACCTCGGGGGTCACCTACGACGCCGCCGAACTGCGTGCGCTCGCGGCCTCGCCCGACCACCGCGTGCAGGTGGCCAGGCTCCGCGATGACTACGGCGACTACGGCATCATCGGCCTCGCCGTCACGGAACACACCGCCGACGAGTCCGTGCTGCTGCTGTTGCTGATGTCCTGCCGGGTCGCCTCACGCGGCGTCGGCAGCGTGCTCCTGGACCACCTGACGCGGGAGGCGGTGGCGGCCGGACGCCGTCCCGTCGCGCACTTCGCGCCCACCGACGTCAACCGCACGATGCTGGTGACGCTGCGCTTCGCCGGCTACACGCCGGTCACCACCGAGGGCAGTCCGCTCGTTCTCGCCGTCGACCCGGAGCAGTTGGGGCCGCCGAAGCCGAGCCACGTCCACGTCGTCCGCGGTACGGACTGAGGGAGGCGGCGACCGTGCGCGAGCAGACCGTGCAGAGCACGAACGAGCCCGGCCGGGGCCCGGCCCCGGCCGGCCACGACGGCACCGGCGTGCCCGGCGTCCTGGAGGGGTTCCGGCGGCAGGCGGCGCGATCCCCCTCCGCGACCGCGCTGATCGTCGGCGGCACACGGCTGACGTACGGCGCGCTCGACCGGGCGTCGGCGGCCCTGGCCGGGCACCTGCGCCGACGGGGCGCCGGCCCGGGCCGGCTGGTGTGCGTACGGATGCGGCAGTCCGCCACGGCCGTGATCGCCATGCTCGCCGCGCTGCGGGCCGGGGCCGCCTGGGCCGTCGTCGAGCCGGACCAGCCGCCCCACCGGCTGCGCGCGCTTCTCGCGGACACCGACTGCGCCGTCCTGGTCACCGCCCGCCCGGACCCTCTCCCGGCCGGCCTGCCGCACCCGCCCGGCATCCTCGACCTGAGCGACCTGAGCGACCTGAGCGACCTGAGCGACCTGAGCGAGGGCGCACCCGCCGGGCCCGTGGTCGCGGGGGGGTCCGGGGACGCCGAGGTCCCCGAGTCGGCGCCCGTGTACGTCGTCTGCACCTCCGGGTCGACCGGCGCGCCCAAGGGGGTGATGGTGAGCCGGGCGCAGCTGGCCGCGTCCATCCACCCGCGGTACCGCGTGTACGGCACCGAGCGCTCCACGTTCGTCATGGCGATGCGCCTGTCCTTCGACGGCATGCTCGGCGGCATGTTCTGGTCGTTCACCGGCGGCCACACCCTCGTGCTCCCCGACGAGAAGGAACTGCGGCAGGTCCACGAACTCGCCGGGCTGGCCCGCCGGCACGCGGCCACCCACCTCATCGTGGTCCCCTCCTACTACCGCGCGCTTTTGGAGGAGAGCCGGCTGCTGCCGGAGACGCTGCGGCTGGTCGTGGTCGCCGGCGAGGCGTGCACCCCGGAACTCGTGCGCCGCCACCACCGGTTGCTGCCCGGCACCCGCCTCGTCAACGAGTACGGCCCCACCGAGACCACCATCTCCTGCACGGTCCAGCCCGACCCCGACCCCACGTGGCCGCGCATCCCGATCGGCATGCCCTGGGCCGGGGCCGAGGCCCACGTCCTGGACGACCGGTTGCGGCCGGTGCCCGCCGGGGAACGCGGCGAGCTGTACATCGGCGGCAGCTTCGTGGCGCTCGGCTACGCCGGGCAGCCGGGCAGGACCGCGGAGCGGTTCGTCGCCGACCCGTTCGGCCGCCCCGGCGCGCGCCTGTACCGCACGGGCGACGTCGCGCAGGCCGACGCGTCCGGGACCCTCCACTACCACGGCAGGACGGACGACCAGGTGAAACTCCGCGGCACCCGGATCGAACTCGGCGAGGTCGAGGCCGCTCTCGAACGTCACCCGCGGGTCGGCCAGGCCGTCGTCCTGCATGACACCTCCGGCGCCGACGAACCACGGCTCGTCGCCTTCCTGGCCCCCGCGTCGGCCGACGCCCCGCTGCCGTCGTGGCCGGACCTGCGCACGCACTGCGCCGAGTACCTCGTCGTCCAGGCCGTCCCCGCCGTCTTCCGGGAGCTCGCCCGCATGCCCCTCAACTCCAGTGGCAAGGCCGACCGTTCGGAGCTCCAGGCGCTGCTCCGTGACGATCCCGCCGCAGCGGAAGGCGACCAGGCCGGGAGCGCGGCGGACGGCGCCGACGACCGTGTGCGGGAGGTGGCACGGATCTGGGCCGAGGTGCTCCAGCACGAGCAGACCGGCCCCCGCGACAACTTCTTCGCGGTCGGCGGCAGTTCGCTGAAGGTGCTCGAACTCCACAAGCGCCTGGAGCAGCACTGGCCCGGCGCGGTGCGCGTCGGGGAGCTGTTCGACCTCACCACCATCACGGCCCAGGCGGAAGCCCTCACGGCACGGCTGGGCGGGATGCCCGAGCCGGGCGACGACACCCTCACCGCCTATGAGCTGTGAGGCGGTCCCACCGGTGGCACCCCAGGCGACGAGCGAACGGGAAGGCGATATGAGCGGGACAAGCGCGACACGCGGCCGGCCCGGCATCGCGGTGATCGGCATCTCCGCCCGGTTTCCGCAGGCCGACGGCATCACCCGGTTCCGGGCCAACCTGCGCGCCGGCCGCGACTCCGTGCGCCCGATGCCGCCGGAGCGCAGGGAGGCGACCTGTCTGGACCCCGACGCGGTGTACCCGCAGATGGGCTACCTCGACCGGATCGACCTGTTCGACCACGCGTACTTCGGCCTGTCCCGGCGCGAGGCCGAGGTGACGGACCCCCAGCACCGCATCGCACTGCAACTGACCCGCGAAGCCCTCGAGAACGCCGGCTACGCCGCCTCCCGCATGCGCGACTCGCGCACCGCCGTCGTCTTCAGCTCGCCCAGCAACGGCTACCTGCCGCTGGTGCGCGAGGTCGGCACCCTCAGCATGATCGGCAACATCCCCTGCGGGCTGCCCGCCCGCGTCTCGCACCTGTTCGGCTTCACCGGCCCCTGCTACGGCGTCGACACCGGGTGCAACGGATCGCTGGTCGCCGTGCACCAGGCCTCCCGTGAACTGCGCGACGGGGACGCCGACTACGCCGTCGTGGGCGGCGTCAGCGTGCGCCACGTGATCGCGCCCGAAGCCGCCGTCGCCGCCTTCCCCGGCATCGCCTCGCCGACGGCGAGGTGCCGGGCGTTCGACGAGAAGGCCGACGGCGCCGGCGCCGGCGAGGGCGGCGCCGTGCTGCTGCTGACCACGGTGGACCGCGCTCTGCGCGAGGGCGCCTTCATCCACGCGGTGATCCGCGGCACCGCCGTCGTGCACAACGGACGCCATTCGGCCACCATCGCGACACCCTCCGCCCGGTCCCAGGCGGAGGTGATCCGCCGGGCCTGGCAGCACGCGGGAGCCGACATCGGTACCGCCGGCTACCTGGAGACGCACGGTTCCGGGACCCGCCTCGGCGACGCCGTCGAAGTGGAAGGGCTGGCGCTCGCCCGTACCGGTGTCCCCGAAGGAGCCGGCGACCTTCCGGTCGGCTCGGTCAAGACCAACCTCGGGCACCTCGACCACGCGGCCGGCATCGCGGGACTCGTCAAGACGGTCCTGAGCGTCCGCCACGGCGAGCTGTATCCCTCGCTGCACTTCGACCGCCCCGCCGAGGATGTCGACCTGCGCGCCGCCCGTCTCGAGGTGGTCACGGACACGCGCAGCTGGCAGGCGGACGTCCGGCGCGCCGGTGTCAGCTCCTTCAGCCTCGGCGGAATCAACGCGCACTGCGTCGTGGAGCAGCCGCCCGCGGCGACCGGCGCAGGCGGCCCGTCCCGGCCGTCGCGGGCGGACCGCGCGCGGAGACTCGTCGGCGTGTCCGCCCGCACCGCCGACGACCTCGTGCTCCTCTGCGAGCGCCTGTCGCTCGTGCTGCGCGACGAGAACCCGCCGCTGGACGACGTGGCGCGCACCCTCAACGAGGGGCGTGACCACCACCCTCACCGCCGGAGCTTGGTGGCGGGCACGACCGCCGAACTGGCGACGCAGCTCGCCGCGCACGCCCTCTGGACGCGTCTGGACGCGGTGGAGGACGAGGGCGCGTCGGGTGACGGACGTGAGCCGGGGAGCGGGACCGGGGGGCGGGCCGACGGTTCCGGATCCTCCGGCCCGCCCCGCGTGGTGCTGCTCCTCTCCGGCGACGCCACCGGACTGCCCGACGGTCCCGAGGTAGCGCTGCCGGACGGACTGCCGCTGCCGCCCGGCCCGGCGGACCGCGTGCGCGGCCAGCTCGCCGCCCACGCCGCGCTGACCACGGCCGGTGTGCGGCTGGCCGGGCTGATGAGTTCGGGCGTCTCCCGGTACGCGGCGCGCCACCTTCAGGGCCGGCTCACGGCTGAGGACACCGCCGCGCTGCGTCGTGCCCGCGACACCGGTGCCGGCGGCGAGTCCGGCGATAGGGCCGACGAGTCCGGCGACGCCTTCGGCGGCCCGGTGCGGCCGGAGCGGCTGCGCGCCGCGGTCGAGGAGCAACTCGCCGCGGGTCCGGTGGTCTTCGTGGAGCCGGCGGCACACGGCGAGATCAGTGACCTGCTCCGCGACCACCTCGCCGACCGAGCGGACGCACGGGTGGTCCGGCTCGGTGCGGAGGCCGAGGACATCCTGGGGGTACTCGGCCGCCTCTACGAGAGCGGCGTCGAACTCGACTGGTCCGCGCTCCGGCCGGAGACCGGGGACGGGCACCCCGGGCCGGGACGGATACCGCTTCCGGGCCATCCCTTCCGCGGCGTGCGCTGCTGGGCCCGCCAGGAGGGCGACGTCATCCGCTTCGAACCGCCCGCACAGCCGACCCCGGCGGCGTCCATACCGGCCGAGGCGGGCCCGCCCCCGCCCGCCGCGACCGTGCCGGGCCGTACCGTCTCCGTGCTGGCCCCCGCCTCGCCCGGCCGCGAGCCGGTTCCCCTCCGCAGCGCCGAGACCGTACCGGAACCGGCCCGGTCTGTGGCCGCACCGGAACCGCAAGCGGAACCGCAACCGCAGGCGGATTCCGCGGTGCCCGGCCGGGCGGCCGAGACCGGTGACACGGTGCTGCCGTGGCTGCGTGAAGCCATGGCCGCGCTGCTGTATGCCGAGGACGTGGCCGCCGACGCCGACTACTTCTCCATCGGCGGCAACTCGGTGATCGCCCTGCAGCTCGTCGAGCGGGTGATCAGCCGGTACGCCGTCGCGCTCAGGCTGGTCGACATCTACACCCACCCGGTGGTCTCCGACCTCGCCGACGCCATCGCCGCACGCCTTCCGGAGCCCTCCGGCGCCGCCGTCGAGCCTGCCGCTCCCGGCGGCCGCACCATGCCGACGCCGGCCGCCGACGCGGACGGACTCCACCGGCTGCCGCCGATCCGCCCCGGCCAGGAACCCACCCTCTCCTACGGCCAGGAACGGATGTGGTTCCACCACCAGCTGGACCCGGACACCCGGCTCTACAACCTGCCCGGCGCCACCCGCATGCGCGGCGAACTCGACCTGGAAGCCATGCGGCTGGCATGGGAGGACCTCGCCCGGCGCCACGAGGTGCTCCGCTCCAACTTCGTCGAGTCCGACGGCCGCCCCGGCCTGGCCATTCGCCCCGAACTGGGCGACTTCTTCCACGTGCTGGACGTCTCCGCGGAACCCGATCCGGAAGCCGCGGCCCGGGCCGCCGTCCGCGACGAGACCGACTGGGTGTTCGACGTGGCGCACGACCCGCTGGTGAGGGTCGCCGTCGTGCGCATCGCCCCCGGCGACCACCTCTTCTGCTGGACGATGCACCACGGCGTCAACGACGGGTGGGCCCCGCAGATCCTCATGGGCGAGCTGATCCGGTTCTACGAGGCCCGCTGCCAGGGCCGTGAGCACCGCCCGGAGCCGCTGCCCGTGCAGTACCGCGATTACGCACGATGGCAGCGCGACCTGCTCGAAGGCGCCCTGCTCGACGGCGAACTCGACTACTGGCGCCGCAAGCTGGCCGACCCGCCCGCCCTCGAACTGGCCACGGACCGGCCCCGCCCGGCACGGATGGACTACGCGGGTGCCACCTACGGCTTCACCGTCCCCGCCGAGCTGGTGCGCCGGCTCCGCGCGGTGGGAAGCCGGGAGACCGCCACCCTGTTCATGGTCCTGCTGACCGGACTGAAGGTGCTGCTCTCCCGCTGGTCCGGGCAGCGCGACGTCGTCGTCGGCACCCCGACGATCGGCCGCAGCCGCCCCGAACTCTGGGGACTGCTGGGCTTCTTCAACAACACCATCGCGCTGCGCTCCGACCTCTCCGGTGACGTCACCTTCCGCGATCTGCTGCGCCGGGTGCGCACCGTGGTGCTGGAGGCCATGGAGCACCAGGAGATCCCCTTCGACCGGGTGGTGCGCGAGGTCGCCCCGGACCGCGACCCGAGCCGGAATCCGATCTTCGACGTGATGTACGTGCACCAGACGCTCCCGCCGGAATTCGCCCTGGGGGAGAGGACCACGTTCAACCCGGGCCGGCCCGGCGGCGGGGACGACGAAACCCCCCAGTTCCCCGGACTCCCGGCGGGCACCGCCAAGTTCGACCTCACCGTGGTCATGGCGGAACGGCCCGACCACGAGGAGCTGGAGGTCGCTGTGGAGTACAGCACCCGGCTCTTCGACGGCGACACGGTGGCCGCCATGGCGCAGTCGCTGCTGGACCTGCTCTGGGCCGCGGCCGAGAACGAGGACACCGGCTACGACCAGTTGCCCGCAGGCCCACCGGCCCGCCGCCCCGCCGCCGTCGGCGACCGGCCCGCCTCAGCGGCCGCCCGTCCCGAGCGGGCGTCACGGTCGGTCTCCGTCCCCGACGACCACGCCGTCTCCTCGTGCCTGGAACTGCGAGGCGACGTCGACGAGGACGCCTTGCGGGCGGCGTTCGACGACCTCACCGAACGCCACGAGGTGCTGCGCACCAGCATCCCGGCATCCACGGCACAGGAGCAACAGGAGCAGCTCGCAGCACCGCGGGGCGGCGAGGGCCGCTTCCGCACGCTCGACGTCTCCCACCGCCCGCGCCCCGCCGCCGCGGCCCGGGAACTGGCCCGCACGCACGGCCGCACGGCGACCGACCCGGACACCGGCGCACCCGCACGGGCCCTGCTCGTCACCACCGGCCCGGACAGCCGTCTGCTGGTGGTCACCACTCACCGCGACGCGTACGACGGTGCCCAGCCCGGCCTGCTCTTCGGCGACCTGCTGGCCCTCTACGCCGCGCGCTGCGGCCGGGAGCCCGCGCCGCCCGCGCCCCCCGTCTCCTACGGCGACTACGCCCGGTGGCAGCGCGACCTGCGCGCCGACGGCCTGCTGGACGGACAACTCGCCCACTGGCGACGGACCCTGACCGGCCTTCCCTCCGGCGGGCTGCCCACCGACCGGCCACGCCCGACGTCCGGCACCCACGCCTGCGCCACCCACACCCTCCGGGTGCCCTCCGACCTCGCCCACGCGCTGGCGCGCGGCGGCACGCGGGAACGCCTGCTCGCGGGAATCGCGGCGATCAGCGCGTGGCGCTCCGGCACCCACGAGACGGTCGTCGGACTGGCGGAGGCGGCCCCCGACACCGACTCGACCGCCGAGGACCCGGGCCGCCCCCGCCCCGGCGAGGCCGTCGGCCCGTTCGCCAACCCGCTCGCGCTGCGCATCAGCACGGCGGACGACCCCGGCCTGGAGACGCTGACCCGGCGGGTACGCGCCGTCGTCGAGGAAGCCTCCGCGCACTCCGATGTGCCGTTCGAGGACGTCGTGCACGCGCTGCGCCCGCCCCGCGAGCCAGGCCGAGCGCCACTGTTCGACCTCACCTACGCCCACCACCGGCTGCCGAGCGGCCTCGGCGCGGTGGCCGGCCTGGAGGTACGGCCCGGTGCGGGTGACGGGCGCCTGCTGCTGCCCGCAGCCACCGCCGGGCACGACCTCGCCTGGTCGGTGCTGGAAGGGCCCGAGCCCGGCGCCCTCACCGTCTCCGTCACCTACCGCACCGAACTCTTCGACGAGGAGACGGTGGTCGCGGCGGCGGCCGACCTGACGGCGCTGCTGCGCCGGGGGTGCCGCGAGCCGGAGGTGCCGCTGAGCGCCCTCTGGCTCGCCGACGACACCGCGTTCGCCGACTGACCTGCCCGACGGACCAGAAGGAGGCCCGCGACCGTGGGCGAACACCAAGACATCGAGGCGCCTGCACCGATCGGCGTCGTCGGCGCGGGGACCATGGGCGCCGGCGTGGCCCAGTGCTTCGCGCAGGCCGGCCGGCGCGTGGTCGTCGTCGACCCCCACGAGGAGGCCCGCCGCGACGGAGCGGCCCGGCTGCGCTCCGGGATGCGGCTGCGGCGGCTGCTCGGCGGCGGCGCGGACGCGGCCCTGGCCGACGCCGTCGCCCCGGTCGAGTTCTCGGCCGAGCCGGGCGATCTCGCGCAGGCGTCCTTCGTCGTCGAGTGCGCGCGCGAACGCGAGCCGCTGAAGGAGGAGATCCTGCGCGAGCTGGACCGGGTGTGCGGGCCCGACACCATCCTCGCGTCCTGCACCTCGGCCATCCCCATCGCCCGGCTTGCGTCCTTCACCGGCCGCCCCGACCGGGTGATCGGCACCCATTTCATGAACCCCGCACCGGTCAAGGACGCGGTCGAGGTGGCGTGTTCGGCCCGCACGAGTGAGGAGACGCTGCGGCGTACCCGGGACCTGCTGGCGGCGATCGGCAAGAAGCCCGTCGTCGTGGGGGACGGGCCCGGGTTCGTCACCAACCGCGTCCTCATGCTGACCATCAACGAAGCCGCCGCGGTCCTGGACCAGGGAACCGCGGACGCGGAGACGGTCGATCGCGTCTTCCGCGAGTGCTTCGGCCACCCGATGGGGCCGCTGCGCACCGGCGACCTCATCGGCCTGGACACCGTCGTCGACACACTCGACGTCCTCCGCACGCACACCGGGGACGCACGCTTCCGGCCCTACCCGCTGCTGGCCGGGCTCGTCGCCGAAGGACGCGTCGGCCGCAAGGCCGGCCGCGGCTTCCACTCCTATCCGCAGAGCCCTCTTGTCGCACGGGGAGAGACCAGCCATGGCTGACCACCACACTGCGCGCACCGCGATGTCCGAGGCCGGCCGGGAGGCGTGGACTCCGTCCGCCGACGGCGGCGGCCACGTCGCCGAGGTCGTGGAGATACGCGGCCCGCTCGACACGGCGGCCTTCGAGGAGTCCGTACGCACCGTGGTGCGCGAGAGCGACGCGCTGCGCATGCGACGCGCCGGGCAAGCCGACGACGCCGACGGCCCCGGCGACGGACGTCACGCCGCTCTCCGGCTTGACCCCGACGCCGACCTCCCGCTCCCCGTGATCGACTTCGGCGCCGACCCCGACCCGGAGTCCGCCGCCGCGGAGTGGGTGCGTGCCGAGACGGCCGCCCGGCCCCCGCGGGAAGGGGAGGCGCTGTCGCGGCAGGCCCTGCTCCGCCTCGGCCCGGACCGCTTCCACTGGTTCCACCGCCACCACCCGGCCGTGCTGGACCCCTTCGGCTGCCACCTGGTCACCCGCCGCGTGGCCGAGGTCCACACCGCCCGGACCGAGGGATGGCCGCACCAGGAGCACGCCCTCCCCCCGCTGTCCCTGCTGCACGACGAGGAGCGGGAGTACCGCGCCTCCGGCCAGCGGGACGCGGACCGCGACCACTGGCTGGCGCGGTACGCGGACCGCCCCGAGCCGGCGTCCCCGGCCACCGGGCCGGCCGGATCCGGAGCGGCCGGCGGCGAGCCCGTCACGTCCCGCCCCGCGCCCCTCTCCGCCGAGGAGAGCGCCCGGGTGCGGGCGGCCACCCGGAGCACCGGCACCGACGCCGTCGCGGTGTTGGTCGCGGCCGTCGCCGCGTACGTGCACCGCCTCACCGGCAGCACCGACGTCGTCCTCGGCCTGCCCGTGGACGGCCGCGCCACCCGCGCGTCCCGGCGCGTCCCCGGCGCCGCGGGCGACGTCGCACCGCTGCGCGTGACCGTGCGCCCCGGCACGTCGTTCACCCGCCTGGCGCGGCAGGTCGCCCGGGAGATCGCCGACGTCCGGCAGCACCAGCGGTTCCGTCACGCGGAGCTGTGCCGCGAACTCGGCGTCACGGGCGGTCCGTTGTACGGGCCAGTCGTCGACGTCCGCCTGCACGCCCAGGAGGTGCGTTTCGGCGACCACATGGCCCGCGTACGGCGGCTCGGTGGCCCGCACGTCCCGGACCTGCGCATCGTCGTCGACGAGGACACCGCGGAGAGGACGCTGTCCGTCGCCTTCGTCGGGGCCGCCGACCGGTACACCGCCGCCGAGGCCGACTCCCACCGCGAGCGGTTCGCACGGCTGCTGGCCGGGGCCGCCGCCGAGCCCGGGCGCGCCGTGGCCGCATTCGACCTGCTCGGCGCCGACGAGCGGCGCTCCGCACTGGCCCTGAGCGACGGCGGCGGCCGCACGCAGCGCCCCCGCACCCTGCTAGAGCTTCTCGACGCCGCGGCCGCCCGGCACGCAAACGCCGTGGCCGTCAGCGATGCGTCCGGCAGCCTCACCTACCGCGAACTGCACGAGCAGGCCAACCGGCTGGCCCGGCTGCTCGTGGCCCGCGGTGCAGGACCCGAGCGGACCGTGGGGCTGTTGCTGCCCCGCTCGGCCCGGACCGTCGTGGCGATGCTCGCCGTGCTCAAGTCCGGCGCCGCCTACCTGCCGCTCGATCCGTCCTACCCCGCCGAACGGCTGCGGTTCATGCTCCGCGACGCGCGGCCCTGCTGCGTGGTGACGGACACGGCCGCCGGCCACGACGACGCGCTCTCCGGCGCGCCGGTCCTCACCCTCGACGCGTCGGGCACCGCCGCCGAGCTGCGCGACGCCTCCCCGGCGCCGCTCGCCGACGCCGACCGCCGCGCCCCGCTGCTGCCCGCGCACCCCGCGTACGTGATCTACACCTCCGGCTCCAGCGGCACACCCAAGGGCGTGGTTGTCGCCCACCGCAACGCCGCCGCCCTGGTCGCGTGGGGCCTCGCGGAATTCGGGCCGCGGAGCCTCGCACACACCCTCGCGGCGACGTCGTTCAGTTTCGACGTGTCGGTCGCCGAGATCTTCCCCACCCTGGCGCACGGTGGCCGGGTCGAGGTCGTCCGGAATCTGCTGTCGCTCATGGACGGTGACCCGCCGCGTTGGTCGGGCGGGCTGGTGTGCGCGATCCCGTCCGTCCTCGCCAAGCTACTCGACGGCGGCGACCTCGACCTGTCCGCCGCGACGCTCGCGCTGGGGGGCGAGGCGCTGCCCGCCCCGCTGGCCGACCGGGTCCGAGCCGCCCTGCCCGGCACCCGGCTGATGAACGTGTACGGGCCGACCGAGGCGACCGTGTACGCCACCGCGTGGACCGACGGGCCCGACCCCGACGGCCTGACCCCGCCCGTCGGCCGCCCGCTGGGCCACGTGCGCGCCTACGTGCTCGACACCGCGCTGCAGCCGGTCGAGGCCGGACGGCCCGGGGAGTTGTACCTGGCGGGTGCCGGGCTGGCCCGCGGCTACCTGCACCGGCCCGGGATGACGGCCGGCCGCTTCGTCGCCGACCCGTTCGGCCCCGCGGGGGAGCGCATGTACCGCACCGGCGACCTCGTGTGCCGGCGGGAGGACGGCCGGCTCGACTTCCTCGGCCGGATGGACGGGCAGGTCAAGGTGCGCGGCTTCCGCATCGAACTGGGGGAGGTGGAAGCCGTGCTGGGCCGCCACGCCGACGTGGCCGAGGCGGTCTGCGTGGTACGGGACGATGCGGCCGGCGAAGCCCGGCTCGTCGCCTACGCGGTACCCGCCGGGCCGTCCGGTGCGGCGCCGGCCGCACTGCGGGCCTGGTTGGCCGACCGGCTCCCCGCCCACCTGGTCCCCGCCTACGTCACGGTCCTCGAGACCCTGCCGCGCACGCCCAGCGGCAAGCTCGACCGCCAGGCCCTTCCCGACCCCGGCCCCGGCGCCGACTCCGTCGCGGCTGCGGGCGCGGCCCCCGCCGCTCTCGCGACGCCTGCGGAGGACCGCCGGACCGGGCCCGAGCAGCCCGAGCAGCCCGAACTGCGGTGGACGCCCGACCCGCCGGAGCGGCCGACGGCATCCGCCCAGACCCAGACCGGGACCGCCGCCGAGACCGCGGCCGCAACCGGCACCCGCGCTCCTGCCGAGGTCCCGGCCGAGACCACCGCCGCGACCACCCTCGTGACCCCCGTCGAGGAGCCCGCCCCGGCGCCCACCTCCCGCGAGGAGATGGTCGCGGCCGCGTTCGCCTCGGTGCTGCGCGTCGCCGAAGTCGGTCCCGACGACGGCTTCTTCGACCTCGGTGGCGACAGCATCGTCTCCATCCAGCTGGTCAGCCAGCTCCGGAAGGCCGGTCTGGTCCTCACCCCGCAGGACGTGTTCGAGCACAAGACCGTCCGCGCCCTCGCGGCGGTCGCCCGCGAGACGGCCCGCTCGACGGGAGGCCGCGGTTCCTCCGGTACGGGCGACGTGCCGCTCACCCCGATCGTGCACTGGCTGCGGGAACTCGGCGGCCCCGTCGACGGCTTCCACCAGGCCGCGCTGCTCCAGGTCCCCGGCGGGCTCCGGGAGGACCTGCTGACGAAGGCGCTGCAGACGCTCCTGGACCACCACGACGCACTGCGGCTGAGGCTGCACGTCTCCGACGCCGCCGCCTGGCGCCTCGTCGTCCGGCCGCCCGGCTCGGTACGCGCCACGGCCTGCCTCCGGCGGATCGACGTGTCCGGGCTGGACGGCGACTTCGCCGCGACGATCGGCCGGGAGGCGGCACGGGCCAAGCGGGAGCTGGACGTCCGCGCGGGCACGATGGTGCGGCTGCTGTGGCTGGACGCCGGTCAGGACACCCCGGGCCGGCTGATGCTCATGGGCAACCACCTCAGCGTCGACGGCGTGTCGTGGCGCATCCTGGTCCCGGACCTGTCCTCCGCCTACGAGGCGTTCGAGGCCGGGGACGAGCCGCGGCTCCAGCCGGTCGAGACCTCGCTGCGGCAGTGGAGCCGTGCGCTCTCCACACAGGCCAACGAAGACGAGCGGCTCGCCGAACTGCCGCTGTGGACCGAAATGTTGGCGGCCCCGGGGCCCGAGCTCGCGAAGCGTCCGCTGGATCCGGTGCGGGACACCACCGCCCATGCGCGGTCCCACGTGCTCACCTTCGGTGCCGAACGCGCCCGGCACCTGTTCACCACCCTCCCGGCGGCCTTCCACTGCGAGATCAACGACGTGCTGCTCACCGCGCTCAGCCTGGCCGTGCGCCACACCCTGGGCACCGAGGGCGACGTGCTGATCGACGTGGAGGGCCACGGCCGGGAACCGGTCGTCCCCGGCGCGGACCTCTCGCGCACCGTCGGCTGGTTCACCAGCATGTACCCCGTGCGGCTCGCCCCCGGCCCGGCCGCGCCGGACGACGGACCCGCGCTGGGACAGGCGCTGCGGCGCATCAAGGAGCAGCTGCGGGCCATCCCGGACAAGGGGATCGGCTTCGGCATGCTGCGCTACCTCAACGAGCGGACCTCCGGCCGCCTCGCCGCCGCGCCCCCGAGGGACATCGGCTTCAACTACTTCGGGCGCTTCATGCTGCCCGCCGCCGCGGGGGAGCGGGACTGGGCTCCCGCGCCGGAGACCACCATGAGCGCCGGCGCCGACGCCGAGATGCCGCTCACCCACCCGCTGTCCATCAACGTCCTCACCCAGGACGCCGCCGACGGCACCGAACTGGCCGTCTCGTTCGTGTGGCCGGAGGGCGTCGTCGAGGAAGCGGTCGTGCGGCGCATCGCCGACGCCTGGTTCGAGGCCCTGGACGCGCTGTCGGCGTACGCGGCGCAGCCCGGCGCGGGCGGGCGCACGCCGTCCGACTTCCCGCTGGTGACCCTCGAACAGCGGGAGGTCGACGCGCTGGAGGAGGCGCACCCCGACCTGGAGGAGGTGCTGCCCCTGTCCACGCTGCAGGCGGGCATGCTCTACCACGTCCTGCTCGGCGAGATGGCCGACGAGACCGACGGCTGGGACGAGACCGGCGGGACGGACACCGCGGACGACGAGGGCCCCGGGGACGACGGGGTCCACCTGTACACGGTGCAGCTGGCTCTCGACCTGGAGGGTGCGGTGGACGCGGCACGCATGCGCGACGCCGGTCAGGCGCTGCTGCGGCGCCACGGCAACCTCCGGGCCGCGTTCGCCCACGAGGGGCTGCGCCAGCCCGTGCAGGTGATCTGCGGGGGGACCCGGCTGCCCTGGCGGGAGGAGGACGTCAGCGCGCTGTCCGCGGACGAGCGGGAGCGCGAGGTGCGGCGGCTGATGCGGGTCGAGCGGGGCCGCCCGTTCGACCCGGCCACGCCGCCGATGCTGCGCATGATGCTCGTCACCACGGGCGAGCGGAGCTGGACGCTGGTGCTCAGCACCCACCACATCCTGCTGGACGGCTGGTCGTTGCCGGTGCTGGTGCGCGAGTTGTTCGCGCTCTACCGCAACGCCCTGGAGCCCGCCGGGGACACCGCCGCCGGCCTGCCGGCCGTCACCCCCTTCCGCGAGTACCTCGCCTGGCTCCAGCAGGTGGACACCGCCCAGGCGGAGGCCAGTTGGCGCGAGGCGCTGGACGGGCTGACCACGCCGACCCGTCTCGCGGCGGACGAGGGCGGCTCCAGGCCGCTGCCGCCGTCCCACGTGACGGCCGAACTCACCGAGGAGACCACCACCGCCCTGGTCGACATGAGCCGCCGCCACGGCGTGACCCTCAACACCGTGCTCCAGGCGTGCTGGGGCGTCCTGCTCGGCGGGACGACCGGCGGCGACGACGTGGTGTTCGGTTCCGTGGTCTCCGGACGGCCCGCCGAACTGCCCGGCGTCGAGACGATGGTGGGACTCTTCATCAACACCGTGCCGACCCGCGTACGGCTGAACGCTCGGGACTCGCTGGGTACCCTCTTCGTACGGCTTCAGCAGGAGCAGACCCGGCTGATGCCGTACCACCACATCGGACTCGGCGACATCAGGCGTATCACGGACATGGGTGACATGTTCGACACGGTGATGGCCTTCGAGAACTACCCCATCGAAGGCGTGCTGGCAGACCCGGCGCCCGGGCTCACCCTCACCGGCGCCAGCGGCGACGACGCCCCGCACTACCCGCTCGGGCTCATCGTCTCGGCGCGGAGCGAGCGCCTCTTCCTCCGCTTCGACCACCGCCCGCACCTGATCGAACGCGACCGGGTCAAGGACCTCGCCGACCGCTTCGTGCGGCTGCTGACCACGGCGGCCACCGACCCGGCGCGGAGCCTGGGCGAGGTACGGGACGAGGAGGCCGGGGCGAAGACCGCCGGCACCGGCGGCGGGCAGCCGCCACGGACCGGGCGCGACGACGCCCGGCGGACGGCTCCGGAACCCGTCGCAGGAGACACCGGCGGCACCGGAGTGCTGCTGCCGCTGCGCGAGTCCGGGAGCAGGGCGCCGCTGTTCTGCGTACACGCCGCGGGCGGGATCGCCTGGGCGTACGCCGGGCTCACCACCTCGCTGGGCGAGGACCAGCCGCTCTACGGTCTCCAGGCGCGCGGACTGGAGGCGCCGGAGGTGCTGCCCGCGACGCTGACCGAGATGGCCGCCGACTACCTGGCCCAGGTGCGGCGCGTGCAACCGGAGGGCCCGTACCACCTCCTGGGCTGGTCGTTCGGGGGGCTGGTCGCCCACGAGATGGCCGTGCAGCTCCAGCGCGACGGCGAGCGCGTCGGCCTGCTGTCGCTGCTCGACGCCTACCCGGCCGGTCCGTCGGCCGGCTCCGGCGAAGGCGGGGCCGAGGACCGCGACGCGTGCCGGACGGAGGACGGCGGCGCACCTGCGGACGGCGGGGTCGGCGCGGTGCTGAGCATGGTCCTGGAACTCTTCGGCTACGACCCGGCGACCTGGGCGGGCGAAACACTGACCTACCCGCGGTTCATGGAGATCACCCGTGACCGCACCGGCCAGCTCGCCCTGTTCGACGAGGCGCGCATCGAGGCCATCTGCCGCATCTTCCTCAACAACGGCATCCTGGCCCGCTCCCACACCCCCGGGCGGTTCGCCGGTGACGCGCTGGTCTTCACGGCCAGCGAGACCGACCCGCAGGTCGCGGCCGACCTGTGGCTGCCGTACCTGGACGGCGGCAAGCCCGAGGTCGTCCCCGTCGACCACACCCACGGCCGGATGGGGCGGGCCGATGCCCTGGCCGGAATCGGCCGGGCACTGCTGCCGCGCCTGCGAGGGACGGGCGCATGAGCGTGCTCCCCTCCCCGGGCGCCGCAGGTGAGGGGCACCCCGGGGTGCCCCTCACCACGGCACAGTCCGGCGTGTGGCTGGGCCAGGCGCTCGCGCCGCACTCCGCCCGCTACCACGTGGGGATCGGCGTCGAGGTCGACGGACCGCTCGACGCCGGCACGTTCCGCACGGCGTTCCAGTGGACGATCGCCGAAGCCGAGGGACTGCGCGTCCGGTTCGCCGTCCCCTCCGACGGCGAACCCCGTCAGCACCTCGGCCCGTTGCCCGGCTGGGACGTTCCGTGCGTGGACGTCGGCGACGAGCCGGACCCCCGGCGCGCCGCCGGCGCATGGATGCGCGCCGACCTGGCCCGCCCCTTCGACCTGGAGCGCGGGCCGCTGTTCCGCGGTGCGCTGCTGAAGCTCTCCGGCACCCGCTCCTGCTGGTATCTCGGCGCGCATCACCTGGTGCTCGACGGCTTCAGCTCCTCCCTCTTCGCCCGCAGGCTCGGCGAGGTCTACGCCGCCCTGGAGGCAGGACAGCCGCCGCCGTCCGCGGGCCACCTGGCGCCGCTGACAACACTGCTCGAAGCGGAGGCCGCCTACCGCGATTCGCCCGCGTACACCGCCGACCGCGCGTATTGGCTGCGGCGAACCGCCGACCGGCCCGACGCCGGCGACCTGCGCTGGAGCGCCCCGTCCGGGCACGGGCAGGGCGACGCGCCCGGTCTCGCGCTGCGCCGCGACGCCGTGCTCCCGGCGGCCGCCTGGCGGGAGGTGCGGCAGCGGGCCCGGCGGCTCGACGTGCGCTGGCCCGCGCTGGTCGTTGCCGCCGCGGCCCTCCACCTGCGCGCCCGCACGCACGCCGACCCCGGCGGCGGCCGGCACGGTGCCGACGGCCACGGTGAGGTGACGGTGGGTCTGCCCGTGACCTGCCGGGGGGGCGAAGCCGTCCGCACGGCTCCCGGCATGCTCTCGAACGTGGTGCCGCTGCGCCTGCCGGCCGAGGCCGGCCTGCCCGTGCCGGACCTGGTGCGCGCGACCGACGCCGAACTGTCCGCGGCCCTCGACCACCAGCGTTACCGCATCGAGGACCTGCGCCGCGACCTCGGCCTGACCGGCGCGGGAGCGCGCCGGGGGCCGGGCGGACGGCGTCTGTTCGCCATGACGGTCAACGTGCTGCCCTTCGACTACGGCGGGACGTTCGCCGGACGGCCCATGGTCATGCGCAACATCGCCATCGGCCCGGTCGAGGACCTGTCCCTCACCGTCCACCGCGACGGGCCGGGCGGCGGACTGCGCGTCGTCCTCGACGCCGACCCGGTCGGCTTCACCGGCGGCGAAGCCGCCGCCGAGGCACGCCGGTTCGCCCACCTGCTGCGCCGGCTGGCGTGCGCCCCCGACCTGCCAGCCGAGGGGATCGATCCGCTCACCCCCGGCGAACGGCGGCTGTTCGTGCCGCGCCCCGCCCCGCCTCCTCCCGCCCAGCCCTCGCCCTCTCCCGCCACGCTCCCGCAGCTCGTCGAGCAGTGGGCCGCGCGCACCCCGGAGGCCCCGGCGGTCACCGCGGGGCGGACCGTGCTGTCCTACCGCCGGCTCAACGACCGCGCCAACCGGCTCGCCAGGTCGCTGCTGGACCGGGGAGCCGGACCGGAACGGACCGTCGCCGTCCGGCTGCCGCGCTCCGCCGACCTGGTCACCGCGCTCCTCGCCGTGGCCAAGACCGGCGCCGCCTACCTGCCGCTCGACCCCCGCTGGCCCGCCGAACGCCTCCGCACGATCCTCCATGACGCACGCCCCGTCCACACCCTCACGCCGGACGACCTCGCCGTACTGGACCGCGAGCCGGTCCCGGCGGGACCGGCCGGCCCCACGGACGCGGTCCGCCCAGACCCACCGGCCCCCGCGCACCCCGCGTACGTGATCTACACCTCCGGCTCCACCGGACGCCCGAAGGGTGTGGTCGTCCCGCACCACGCCGCCGTGTCCCTCCTCCGGGATGCGGCGGCCTCCTTCCGCTTCGGCCCCGAGGACGTGTGGACGCTCTTCCACTCCTGCGCGTTCGACTTCTCCGTCTGGGAGATGTGGGGCGCCCTCGCCCACGGCGGCCGCCTGGTGGTGGTGGACCACGACGACGCCCGCTCGCCCCGCGCGCTGCTGGACCTGCTCGCCCGCGAGCGGGTGACCGTGCTCAACCTGACGCCGTCCGCCTTCCACGCGCTCGACCGCGCCGACGCCGAGGACCCCGGCCCGGAACGTGGTTTGGCGCTGCGACAGGTGATCTTCGGTGGCGAGCCCCTGCACCCCGAACGCCTGCGGTCCTGGCGGCGACGGCACGGCGACGCCGCGCCCGCCATGACCAACATGTACGGCATCACCGAGACCACCGTCCACGCGACCCGGCTCGACCTCGCACCGCACCACCTCGCCGGGCGCGGCAGCCCGATGGGAACCGCCCTCCCGGGACTGCGGCTCCACCTCCTCGACCACCGGCTGCGACCCGTACCGCCCGGCACGACGGGCGAGTTGTACGTGGCGGGCACCGGCGTGGCACGCGGCTACCTCGGCCGGCCCGGGCTGACCGCCGCCCGGTTCGTCGCCGACCCGTTCGGCCCTCCGGGCACGCGGCTGTACCGCTCCGGCGACCTGGCCCGGTGGCGTGCCGACGGCGGACTGGAATACGCCGGGCGGGCCGACGCCCAGGTCAAGGTGCGCGGCTTCCGCATCGAACCCGGCGAGGTGGAAGCCGCGCTCGCGGACGCGCCCGGAGTGGCACAGGCCGCGGTCGCCGCGAAGACGGGCCGCACGGGGGAGGAGGCCCGGCTGGTGGCCTACGTCGTGCCGCGGGACCGAGGCGAGCCCGGCGCCGTCACGGAGCCCGGCGGCGTCGGCGAGCCCGGCGCCGTCACGGAGCCCGGCGGCTGGGAGGCCCGGCTGCGCGCCCACCTCCGCGACCGGCTCCCCGACCACCTCGTGCCCACCGTCTTCGTCCGGACCGGACGTCTGCCGCTGACCCCCAACGGCAAGCTGGACCGTGCGGCACTGCCCGACCCCGGCGTGCGCCCCTCCGCCCACCCGGCACCGCAGCGCGCGGCGACGGCCGGGGAACGACAACTGGCGGCGCTGTACGCGCAGGTGCTCGAGGTGGAGCGGGCCGGACCGGAGGACGGCTTCTTCGACCTCGGCGGCGACAGCCTCCGCGCGACCCGCCTGGTCGCCCGCGTGCGTGCCGAGATGAACGCCGACATCGACGTGCGCGACGTGTTCGCCCACCCGACCGTCGCCGCACTCGCAGCCCGCTTGCGCCCCCGCCCGACCGCTCCGGCCGAGCAGCGGCCGGCGCCCGCCGCAGGCCCCCGGCCGCGCCGCGCCCCGCTGTCCCCCGCGCAGCGCCGTCTCTGGGCCCAGCAGTCGCTCACCGGCCCCGACCCGGCCTACAACATCCCGCTCGTGCTCCGCACATCGGGCCCGCTCGACGAGGCCGCGCTGCGCCGCGCGGTGCTCGACGTGGCCACCCGCCACGAACCGCTGCGCACCGTCGTCACCACCCGCGGCGACCACCCCGAGCAGCACGTGCTCGACCCCTCGACCGCGGCCCTGTGGCAGCCCGAGGCCGCCATCGGTCCCGAAGAGCTGGACGACGCGCTGGCAGCGGCCGCCCGCCACGCCTTCGACCTGGAGAAGGAACCGCCGCTGCGGGCCCAGCTGTTCGCCTGCGGCCCCCGGCGACACGCCCTGCTTCTGCTGCTCCACCACATCGCCTGCGACGCGGCCTCGCTCGAACCGCTGCTGACCGATCTGGCCACCGCCTATACCGCACGCCGCAGCGGCCGGCAGCCGGCCTGGCCTCCGCTGCCCGTGCACTACGGCGACCACACGCGGCGGCAACTCCCCCCACCGGAGCCCACCGCCGGCCTGGACCACTGGACCACCGCACTCGAGAACCTGCCGCGGCGGCTCCCGCTGCCCACCGACCGCGCCCCGTCCCCCGACGGCGACGACGGAGCCGGCGACGGCGTGCCCTTCCAGGTGCCCGCCGGGGTGCACCAGCGCCTCGCCGACCTCGCCGCAGCCGGGGGAGCCAGCCTGTTCATGGTGGTCCATGCCGGTCTGGCCGCCCTGCTGACCCGCCTCGGCGCCGGCACGGACATCCCCGTGGGCACGGCCGTGGAGGGCCGCGGCGACGTCGGCACCGACCGCCTTGTCGGATGTTTCGTCAACACCGTCGTCCTCCGCACGGACACCTCCGGAGCCGTCACCTTCCGCGAACTCCTCGCCCGCGTACGCGCGTCCGACCTCGCCGCCTTCGCCCACCAGGAGGTGCCCTTCGACCTGGTGGTGGACGCCGTCGACCCGGAACGCAGCGCGGCGGGACAGCCGCTCTTCCAGGTGATGCTCACCCTGACGCCTGCTCTGCCGGAGTACCTGTCCCTGCCCGGGCTGGACACCTCCGTGAGTGCCCTCGCCACCGGCACCGCCAAGTTCGACCTGTGCCTCAGCGTCCACGAACACCGCGACCCCGACGGGCGGTGCCGCGGGCTGGACGGCCGGCTGGAGTACCGCAGCGCCCTGTTCGACCGGGCCACGGCCGCGGCGATCAGCCGACGGCTGGGGCTGCTGCTGGACCAGGCGTCGGCCGATCCCGACGGGCCGGTCCACCGCCTCGACGTGCGGGACGCCGACGAGCGCCGCCTCCTGGCCGCGTGGGGCACCGGCGCGCCCCTGCCGGGCTCCGCCCGGTGCTCCGTTCCCGAGCGCTTCGCCGCACAGGTGCGCGCGACCCCGGACGCCGTCGCGGTGCGCGCCGCCGGCACGACCCTGACCTACCGGCAACTGGCGGCGTGCGCGGCGAGGTTCGCCCGGCGGCTGACGGCCTGCGGAGTGACGGCCGAGACGCCGGTGGCCGTCGACCTGGAACGTTCCACGGACCTGGTGGTCGCCCTGCTGGCCGTCCTCGGGGCCGGGGGAGCCTACGTGCCGCTCGACCCGCGGGCGCCCCGCGCCCGGCAGGAACGGGTCGTCGCCGAGTCGGCGGCCGCGCTGCTGGTCACCCGGGAGGGGCGCGACGGCGAAAGGGCGTGGCCGGGCGGGCCCCGCGTCGTCGCCGTGAGCGCCGCGACGGACCCGGCGCCCGCCGAAGCCGGGACCGCGACGGAGCCGGACCCGGCGCCCGTACCGGACCCCGCCGCGCTGGCCTACGTGATGTACACCTCCGGCTCGACGGGCACCCCGAAAGGCGTCGCCGTCACCCACGCCGACATCGTCGCCCTCGCCCTCGACGGCGCCGCACCGGACCGGACGCCGCGGCGTACCCTCCTGCACTCCCCGCACTCCTTCGACGCCGCCACCTTCGAACTCTGGGGACCGCTGCTGACCGGCGGCACCGTCGTGGTGGCTCCACCGGGCGACCTGGACGTGGAACGGCTGGAACGGGTCGTCACCGAGGAGAAGGTCACCACCCTGTGGCTGACGGCCGGACTCTTCCACCTGGTCGCACAGGAGAAGCCCGGCGCGCTGCGCACCCTCGAGGAGGTGTGGACCGGCGGCGACGTGGTCTCCCCGCCCGCGGTCCGCGCGGTGCGGCGGCACTGCCCGTCCACCCGCCTGGTCAACGGCTACGGCCCCACGGAGACCACCACGTTCGCCACCCGGCACACCCTCGCCGCCGGCGACGTGGAGCAGCCGCACGGCGGATCCGGGATTCCCGTCGGGCGCCCCCTGGACGGCACCCGGGTCCACGTGCTGGACGACACGCTGCGGCCCGTCCCCGCCGGTGTGGCGGGCGAACTGTACGTGGCGGGCGCCGGGGTGGCCCGCGGCTACCTGCACCGGCCCGGCCTCACCGCGGAACGGTTCGTCGCCGACCCCTGCGGGCCGCCCGGGACGCGGATGTACCGCACCGGCGACCTGGTCAAGTGGCTCCCGAGCGGGGTCCTGGCGTTCCTGGGCCGCGCCGACGACCAGGTGAAGCTGCGCGGGTTCCGCATCGAACCGGACGAGGTGGCCGCCGCGCTGACCGGTCGCGGCGGGGCCGGTCAGGTGGCCGTCGTGGCCCGGGAGGACCGGCCGGGGGAGCGGCGCCTGGTCGCGTACGTCGTCCCGGCCGAGGGAGAGGCGGTGGACTGGCCCGCCCTGCGGAGCCACGCCGAACAGGTGCTGCCCGACTACATGGTGCCCGCGGCGCACGTGACGCTGGACCGGCTGCCGCTGACCCGCAACGGCAAGCTGGACCGGGCCGCGCTGCCCGCGCCCGACCCGGTCGCGCCCCAGCCCACCGGAACGGCCCCGGCCACGGACCGCGAGAAGGTGCTCTGCGGCCTCGTCGCTGACCTGCTGCGCGTCCCCGCGCCGGGCGTCAACGACCGCTTCTTCGACCTCGGCGGCGACAGCATCACCGCCATCCAGCTGGTCAGCAGGGCGCGCTCCGCAGGTCTGCGGTTCACCGTCCGGGACGTCTTCAAGCACCCCACCATGGCCGAACTCGCCACTGTCGCACGGCCCGTTGCGTCCGGGGGGCGGAACGCCCGCAGCGCGGACGGCGGGCCGGCGGCGCCCGCGCCCGAGGACGCCGGGCCGGTTCCGCTCACCCCCGTGATGAGCTGGTGGCGCGAACACGGCGGCGAGACCGTGCGGTTCAGCCAGTGCATGACGCTGAGGGCGCCCCGCGGGCTCGACCGCGACCGGCTCGTCTCCGCCCTCCAGGCGGTCATCGACCACCACCCGGCGCTGCGGCTGCGCTTCGACGCCCCCGAAGGGCCGGCGGAGCGGACCGCGCCGTGGAGCCTTCACATCCAGCCGGCAGGCGCCGTACGGGCCGAGGACTGCGTCGCCCCGACGCTCACCACCGGTGCGGAGGACGGCGAACGGCCGCCTGCGGCCGTGCTCGCCCGGGCCACGCACGAGGTGCAGCAGGCGCTCGACCCGCGGGTCGGGCGCATGGTGGGGGCGGTGTACGTCGACGGCGGTCCGCACCGGCACGGGCGCGTCGTGCTCGCCGTCCACCACTTCGCCGTGGACGGAGTGTCGTGGCGCATCCTGTTGCCGGATCTGGCCGCGGCCGACGCCGCCCTCATCTCCGGGCGGCGCCCCGAACCGCCCCCGGCCGGCACCTCACTCACCCGGTGGGCACGCCTGCTCGCCTCCCAGGGCGAGAACGGCTCGCGCGCAGGTGAGACGGCCCTGTGGACCGCCGCCCTCGCGGACGGGGCCGCGGAATGGGCCGACACCCCCGCGCACGGCGGCGGCGGTGTGGGCCGGCTGCGCGCACACCTGCCACCCGAGCGGACCCGCGCCCTGCTGACCGAGGTCGGTGCCGCCTTCCGCTGCGGTGTCGAACCGGTCCTCCTCACCGGCTTCGCCCTCGCCGTGGAGGAATGGCGCCGCCGCCGCGGACTCGCCGAGGGGGACGTCCTCCTCGACCGCGAGTCCCACGGTCGTCCCGAGACGGACGGCGTCGACCTCTCCCGCACCGTCGGCTGGTTCACCAGCGTCCACCCGGTACGGCTGCCGCGGACGGGGTGCGCCTGGAGCGACGTGCTGGGCGCCGGGCCGGCCCTCGGCCGGGCGCTGAAGGAGGTGAAGGAGAGGCTGCTGGCCGTCCCCGAACGGGGAGTCGGCTACGGCGTGCTGCGCTATCTCGACCCGCGGACCGGGCCCCGGCTCGCCGGCCTGCCGACCCCGAAGCTCGGCTTCAACTACCTCGGCCGCTTCGCCGCGTCCGCCGAGGAGGACTGGTCGGTCACCGGCGACGCCCTCGGCCCCGGCGACGACACCCCCGCCGCCGACGACCCGCAGCCGGACGCGTCCGCGCTGCCCGGCGGCCACTGCCTCGACCTCAACGCGCTGACCGCCGACGGCCCCGACGGGCCGGTGCTCAGCGGGGAGTGGTCCTGGACGGCCGGACTGTTCCGGACGAGCGAGATCCGGGAGCTGGCGGAACTGTGGTTCGCCGCCCTGGACGGGCTCGTCGCCCTGGCCGCCACCCCGCACGCCGGCGGACTCACGCCCTCCGACCTGCCCCTCGTGCGGCTGCGGCAGCCGGAGATCGAGCGGCTGGAGGCGGCGTACCCGCAGGTGACCGACGTCCTGCCCCTGACGCCGCTCCAGGAAGGGCTGCTCTTCCACGCGCTGTTCGCACCGCAGAGCCCCGACGTCTACCAGGCCCAGTTCGTCGTCCGGCTCGGAGAGCGACCCGATCCGGGCCGGCTGCGCGCCGCCTCGCGGGCACTCCTGGCACGCCACCCCCACCTCGGCGCGGCGTTCGTGTACGACGGCGCGAGCCGGCCGGTGCAGGTGCTGTCCGGCGACGTCGAACCGCCCTGGCGGGAGGTCGACCTCACCGGCGTGGCACCCGGCCGGCGGGAACGCGTCTTCGCCCGTCTGGCGCACGCCGACCTGCGCCGCCGCTTCCCCCTGGACCGGCCGCCGCTGCTCCGGTTCACCCTGTTCGCCTGCGGCACCGACGACCACCGGATCGTGCTGACCAACCACCACCTGCTGCTGGACGGCTGGTCGATGCCGCTGCTGCTGCGCGAACTGTTCACCCTGTACGCCCACCGCGGCGACGCCGGAGCGCTGCCCCCGGTCACGCCCTACCGGTACCACCTGGCCGCCCTTGCGGAACTGGACCGGGACGCGGCGCGGGAGGCCTGGCGGGAGGAGCTGTCCGGCATCGCGGAGTCGGCCGGGCTGACCTCCGGCGCGGCCGGCGTGGGGACGCTCCCGCCGCAGTCGATGCCCCTCGTCCTCGCCGATCCGCCGGCGGATCACCTGCGACGTGCGGCGTCCCGGGAGGGCCTCACCCTGGGGAACCTGCTGCTGGCCGCCTGGGCGATGGTGCTGGCCCGCCGCGCCGAGGCACGCGACGTGACCTTCGGCGTCACCGTCTCCGGTCGCCGACCCGAAGTGCCCGGCATGGACGCGATGATCGGGCTGTTCATCAACACGGTCCCGGTACGGGTGGCGCTCGATCCGGAGGAGACGCTCTCCGGTCTGCTCCAGCGCTTCCAGCGGGAGCAGACCCGCATGCTGCCCCATCACCATCTGGGGCTGAGTGACATCCAGCGGCTGGCGGGACGCGAGCTGTTCGACACCCATGTGGTCTTCGAGAACTACCCCCTGGACGAGGCCGGGCTGCACGACGGTGCTCCGGGCCTCCGCGTCCAGGGGATCGAAGGGCGGGACGCCGCGCACTACCCCCTCACGCTGGTCGCCTTCGCCGGCGAGGGCGGCCTGGCACTCCGGTTCGACCACCGTCCCGACGTCGTCCCCCGGGCCAGGGTCGAGACGCTGGCCGCCGACTTGGAGGACGTACTGCGGGCCGTCGCCACCGCGCCGGAGCGCGTGGTCCGCGACGTGCTGAGGGCGGTTCCCGTCGGCCCGGAGGACGCGGACGTCCGCCACGTACCGGTCCCCCGGACGGGTTAGGACCGGTGGCCGCTCCACGCGCCGCAGGGCGAGAGTGGCACGGGTGGAGCCGCTGCGCCGCGGCCCCCCACGCCGCCCTGGAGGGAGACGCCCTGTGCCCGGTCACCGCCCGCGGTACGGCCGACGGGCATCCGGCCGTGCCCCGACGTGGCGGGACGGCCGCGGCCCGTGACGCACCCGGGGACGCTGATCCTGATCATGGCCGTCGCCGTGCTGGCGCCGCTTCTCGCGCACGGCGTGGGACGGCGCGTGCCCGTGCCGCTGGTCATCTTCGAGATCGCCCTCGGCATCCTCGTCGGGCCGCAGGTGCTCGGCTGGGCGCGTACGGGCCAGGTCCTGGACACGCTGGCGGATCTCGGACTGGCGATGCTGATCTTCCTCGCCGGCTACGAGATCGACTTCACGGCCGTGCGCGGCGACACCCTGCGCCGCTCCACCTGCGCGTGGCTGATCTCCCTCGTCCTCGCCCTCGGGATCGCCCTGCTGATGAGCGGCGGCGAGACGTTCGAGAGCTTCGTCATCGGCACCGCGCTGACCAGCACGGCGCTCGGTACGGTCCTGCCGATCCTCCGGGACCGGGGTCAGCTGCACGGCCGGTTCGGAACGGTGATGTCCGGCTTCGGCGCGGTGGGCGAGTTCGGACCCGTCATCGCCATCGCGCTCCTGCTCAGCGGGCGACGGCCGGCCGAGTCGGCCCTCCTGCTGGTCGCGTTCGGGGCGATCACGGCCGTCGCCGTGCTCTGGGCGCTGCGTCCGCGGCCCGCCTGGTTCGCCCGGCTGACGGAGGTCACCCTGCACGGCAGCGGCCAGTTCGCGGTCCGCTTCGTCATGCTTCTGCTGGCGTGCATGCTGGGCCTCGCCGAGGTCTTCGGCCTCGACGTGCTGCTGGGCGCCTTCGCCGCGGGCGTCCTGACCCGCCTCGTGATGCACGACGCCGCACCTGCGAGCAGCGCCGAGGTGCTCGGCAAGGTGGAGGCCATGGGGTTCGGCTTCCTCGTCCCGCTGTTCTACGTGGTGACCGGCATCGAGTTCGACCTCCAGGCGCTGTTCGACGACCTGGGCGCCCTGCTGCTGGTGCCGGTCTTCCTGGTGCTCTTCCTGCTGGTCCGCGGGGCGCCGGTGTACCTCCTCGCGCCGCGCGACTTCGGCTCGGCCGACCGGGGCGCCCTCGCGCTGTTCGCCTCGACCTGCCTGCCCCTCGTCGTGGCCCTCACGACCATCGGCACGGACCAGAAGGTCATCGGCACGCCGGAGGCGGCCGCGCTGGTGGGCGCGGCGATGCTCTCCGTGCTCCTGTTCCCCCTGTCGGCGACGGGGCTGCGGTCCGGGAGGAAAGCCCGCCCGGAGTCGCAGGCTCCCGGGGAGTCCGAGGCCTGGTGACGCCCCCGGGGCGCACGCCCCGGGCGGGTCACGCCGCGGTCGGGCGGTCAGCTCCCCAGGCGGACCGTCATCTCCACGGAGACCTCGTCCCCCGGCGCGAGGCCCTGCGGTGCGCGCACGGCCTTCTTGAGCGGCAGCAGATAGCCGCCGTCCTTGGGGAACAACGAGGTGGTGAAGCCGACGGTGCCGATCCGGGCCTCGACGGGGATGACGCCCCAGCCGTACGTGGCGGCGGCCGCGACTTCCTGGATGTCGGCGGACTGCTCCTCGGGCACCGGGACGAAGAAGAACGGCGCGGGTCCCCGCCATTCGACGACACGGCCGGCGAAGGAGACGTCCATGGTGGGTCCGTTCGTCGTGGCCGTGACCGGGTCCGTTCAGCGTACTCCCGCGGCCCGACACACGGCAGGGACGGCGAGACGCACCCTCGCGCGCGGACGAACGATCTCGGGAAAGGTTGCTGTGACGTTGACCACAAAGTTACCCGCCGGTCGTCACTCTGTGATTCCATGCACATGACAATCCGTGCCGGACCTGTGCACTGACAACCAGTCAGAAGCGTGGCAGAAGAGTCCTAGTGGGGACCCTGGTCTTTCCGGCCGTGCGCCTTCCTGGTTCGACCACCCGGGAAGGCGTGACGGAGGGTCAGTACCCACGAGTAGTCAGCCGGTCCGCACCGGGCTGCGCCTCGCCGGGGGAACTTCAGGCAAGCGTCAGTTTCGTCGATTCGTGTAGTACGGGAGCATTCATGCGGACGCATGAGTCAGGCACCTCCGTCGCGTCGTCGCGAGCGAGTGTGCTCATCGCCGTGAACCCAGTGCAGCGGCCCTCGCCGCGCCTCACCGCCGCCGCTGCCCGCGCGGGTGCCCTCGGCGTCCTCGAACTGCCCCTCGGCGGTGCGGACGCAGCCCACGAGGTGCTCGACCTCACGACCCGCTGGGCCCCCTCCCCGTTCGGGGTGCGGGTGCGCCCCGGCAGCACCGTGACGGGCGACGACCTGCCCGGCCCCGCCGGGACGGTGCTGCTCGCCGACCCTGAACGCTCCCCGTCGGAGTTCGCCGGACGCCGGGTGCTCGTCGAGGTCGTCGACCGGGACGAGGCGCGACGGGCCGCAGCGGCGGGAGCCGACGGCCTGATCGTCCGCGGCGCCGAAGCCGGCGGCCGCGTCGGTGAGTTGAGCACCTTCGTGCTGCTCCAGCACGTCCTGGCCGACACCGAGCCGACGCTGCCCGTCTGGGCCTGGGGCGGCATCGGCCCGCACACGGCCGCCGCCGCCCTCGCGGGCGGCGCCGCAGGCGTCGTCCTCGACACCCAGCTCGCACTGCTCGACGACGCTGCGCTGCCGGCCGAGATCACCGACGCGGTGAGCAGGCGGGACGGCTCGGAGACCACCCTGCACCACGGGACGCGCGTCCTGCTCCGCCGTGGCCCCGGCACCCCGGAACTGCCGCGCGACCGGACGGAGTTCCTCTCCCGGGTGGGCGGCGACGACCTCCGGGAGCAGTTTCTGCCGGTCGGCCAGGACGTCTTCCTCGCCTCCGAGTTCGCCGCGCGCTGGTCCACCGTGGGCGAGGTCGCGCGGGGCATGCGTGCGGCGCTCACCGCGGCGCTGGAGGACGACACACCGGCCGGAGCGCTGGGCACCGGCTCACCGGGGGCGCGAGCCCTCGGTACCGCGCTGCCCCTCGCCCAGGGCCCCATGACCCGCGTCAGCGACCAGGCGGAGTTCGCCGAGGCCGTGGCCGGCCAGGGCGCGCTGCCGTTCCTCGCGCTGGCCCTCTCCGGCCCGGAGCAGACCCGCACCCTGCTGGAACGCACCCGCGACGCGCTGGGCGACGCTCCCTGGGGCGTCGGCATCCTCGGATTCGCCGACGAGGAGATCCGCTCCGCCCAGCTGGAGATCGTGCGCGAACTGCGCCCGACCCACGCGATCATCGCCGGCGGCCGCCCCGCACAGGCCGCCGCACTGGAGGAGGAGGGCATCGCCGCGTTCCTCCACGTGCCGTCTCCCGGCCTGCTGCGCCAGTTCCTCGCCTCCGGCGCACGCCGGTTCATCTTCGAGGGAGCGGAGTGCGGCGGGCACGTCGGACCGCGGAACAGCTTCCCGCTCTGGGAGGCGCAGGTCGGCGTCCTGCTGGAGTACCTGGAGACCGCGCGCCCGGACGAGGCCGCCCGGCTGACCGTGCTGTTCGCCGGCGGCGTGCACGACGAGCGGTCCGCGGCGATGGTCGCGGCGCTCTCCGCACCGCTGACCCGCGCCGGCGTCGCCTGCGGGCTGCTGATGGGTACCGCCTACCTCTTCACCGAGGAGGCGGTGGCGGCCGGCGCGATCCGGCCGCTGTTCCAGCGGCAGATCCTCGCCGCGGAGCGCACCGACCTGCTCGAGACCGCGCCCGGGCACGCCACCCGCTGCGCCCACAGCGGCTTCACCGCCGATTTCGCCGGGCTCAAGGAGGAACTGAGCGCCGGGGGAGTCCCCGACCGGGAGGCGTGGGAACAGCTCGAACGGTTCAACGTCGGCAGGCTGCGGCTGGCCAGCAAGGGCATCGAGCGGGTCGGGGCCGAGCTGCGCCCCGTCGATGAGGACCGGCAGGCCGGCGAAGGCATGTTCATGGCCGGCGAGGTCTGCGTGCTGCGCAGCGAGGTCACCACGGTCGCCGCGCTGCACGAGTGTGTCGGGGACGGCGCCGCCCGCTGGCTGCGCGACCGGGCCGCACGGCTGCGCGAGGAACTGGGCATCGCCCCGGCGGAGGACACCGCCCCCGAGCCGCTGCGGATCGCCGTCGTCGGCATGGCCGGGATGTTCCCCGGCGCCCCGGACACCGCCGCCTTCTGGGCCAACGTGCTGGCGGGCCGCGACTGCGTGACCGAGGTCCCCGGCGAGCGCTGGGACACCGACCTCTACTACGCGCCGGACGGCGACGGCGAGCAGACGCCGTCCCGGTGGGGTGGCTTCCTCCCGGAGATCCCCTTCGACCCGCTGCGGTTCGGCATCCCGCCGGCCTCCCTCACCAGCGTCGAGCCGGTGCAGCTCCTCGCACTGGAAGCGGCCCGCCGCGCCCTGGCGGACGCCGGCTACGAGGCGCCCATGGACCACGCACGCACCTCGGTGGTGTTCGGAGCCGAGGCCGGCAGCGACCTGTCCAACGCGAGCGTGCTGCGCACCGTGCTGCCCTCGTACGTCGGCACGCTCCCCGCCGAACTGGACGCCCAGCTGCCCCGGCTCACCGAGGACTCCTTCCCCGGCGTGCTGGCCAACGTCATCGCGGGCCGGATCGCCAACCGGCTCAACCTCGGCGGTGCCAACTACACCGTCGACGCCGCCTGCGCGTCCTCGCTCACGGCCGTCGACGTGGCGTGCAAGGAACTGATCACCGGCACCAGCGACATGGTGCTCTGCGGTGGCGCCGACCTTCACAACGGCATCAACGACTACCTGCTCTTCTCCTCGGTGCACGCCCTCTCCCCGTCCGGCCGCTCCGCCACGTTCGACGGCGACGCGGACGGCATCGCCCTCGGCGAGGGCGTGGCCTGCGTGGTCCTCAAGCGGCTCTCCGACGCGGAACGCGACGGCGACCGGATCTACGCCGTGATCGACGGTGTCGGCAGCGCCAGCGACGGCCGCGCCCTCGGGCTGACCGCGCCCCGTCCCGAAGGCCAGCGGGCCGCGCTCACCCGCGCCTACCGCAACGCCGGGGTCTCCCCGGCCGACGTGGGCCTGCTGGAAGCGCACGGCACCGGGACGGTCGTCGGCGACCGGACCGAACTGACCACCCTGACCGAGGTGTTCACCGAAGCCGGTGCCGCGCCGGGCACCTGCGTCGTCGGCTCGGTGAAGTCGCAGATCGGTCACACCAAGTGCGCCGCCGGACTGGCGGGCCTGATCAAGACCACACTGGCCCTGTACCACGGGGTCAAGCCGCCGACGCTGCACATCCGGCAGCCCAATGCGGCCTGGGAGGGGGACCGCAGCCCGTTCGTGTTCCACGACGCGGCACGCCCCTGGGCCGCCGACGCGGCCGAACGGGTCGCGGGCGTGAGTGCCTTCGGGTTCGGCGGCACCAACTTCCACGTGGTGCTGCGCGCGTACGACGACGTGCCGCCCGCGCACTCCCGCGACGAGTGGCCCGCCGAACTGTTCACCTTCCGCGGCCAGGACACGGCGGGGGCCCGGCGCGCCGCCAAGGCGCTGCTCTCCCTGACGGAGCGCGGCGGCACCTGGCGGCTGCGGGACTACGCACGCTGCGCCTCCCGGCGCAGCGACCTGGCGGCCGCTCGCGGCGAGCAGGTACGGATCGCCCTGGTCGCGAAGGACCTGGACACGCTGGCCGCGCAGCTGCGCCACGCGGCGGGCGACGGCTCCGGGACACCGCCCGAGGGCGTGTTCACCGCGGACCTCACCCCGGAGGGGGACACGACGGGCGCCGGGCCGCTCGCCTTCCTGTTCCCCGGCCAGGGCAGCCAGCGTCCCGGCATGCTCGCGGAGTTGTTCGTCTCCTTCCCCGAACTCCAGCGCTACCTCCACCTGGGTGCGCACTGGGCGGAGGCGCTCTATCCGCCGGCGGCCTTCGACGAGCGGACGCGCGCCGAGCAACTCGCCCGGATCACCGACACCGCCGTCGCCCAGCCCGCGCTCGGCATCGTCGAACTCGCCGCGGCGGAACTGCTGTCAGGCGTCGGGGTGCGTCCCGGTATGGCCGCCGGCCACAGCTACGGCGAACTGGTCGCGCTCGCCGTCTCCGGCGCGCTGTCGCCGCAGGACCTGCTGACGGCCAGCGCCCAGCGGGCGGAGGCCATCCTGGCGGAGGTCCGTGAGGGCGATCCGGGGTCGATGGCGGCCGTCACCGCCACACCGGAGCAGGTCACCGAGGTGCTGCGGCTGTCGGAGCTGGACGGGGACGTCGTCGCCGCCAACCGCAACTCCCCCCGGCAGACCGTGATCTCCGGGCCGTCGGAGCCGGTGGCCGCCGCAGTCGGCCGGCTGCGGGACGCCGGCTACTCCGTGAAACAGCTCCAGGTGGCCTGCGCCTTCCACAGCCCGCTCGTGGCCGGAGCGGGAGCCGCCTTCGCCGAGCGGCTGGACGCGCTGACGGTCCGCGCACCCGGCCTCGACGTCTTCGCCAACCGCACCGCCGAGCCCTACGCGGCCGACGCGGACGCGGTACGGGCCGGGCTCGCCGCCCAGATCGGCGCGCCGGTGCGGTTCGCCGACCAGATCGAGGCCATGTACGCCGCCGGAGCACGGACGTTCCTCGAAGTGGGCCCCGGGCGTGTGCTCTCCCGCCTGGTCGACGACGTGCTCGGAGACCGGCCGCACCGCACTGTCCCCCTCCAGGGCTCCCCGAACTCGGGGCTGACCGACTTCCTCACCGCGCTGGCCCAGCTGGCCGTCGCCGGGACCGACGTGCGGACCGGGCGGCTGTTCCAGGGGCGCGACACCCGTGACCCCGAGACGGAGACCGCCCTTCCCCCGGCGGGCTGGACGGTCGACGGCCACCTCGTGCGCCGCGCCGACGGCACCTTCCCGCCCAACGCCCTGCAACCCGCCCGCCCCATCACGGGAGTGATCGTGTCGGAGACCCCCGCCACCACCGGCGCCCCCCAGTCCGGCCCGGACGCGCTGATCGCCGAGTTCCTGCGCACCAGCCGGGAGATGGTCAGCGCCCAGCGCGACGTCCTGCTCGGCTATCTGGGCGCTGGAGACTTCACCCCCGCCGTGCCGCAGCCCGCCGTCGCCCCGGCGGCGCTGCCTGCTGCCGCACCCGTCGCCGCTCCGGCCGCTACCGCACCGGCTGCCGTTCCTGCCGCTTCGGCGGCTTCGGCGGCTTGGGAGCCGGCGGCGGTGCTGGAGGCGGTGCTGGCTGTGGTGGGGGAGCGTACGGGCTATCCGGTGGACATGATCGATCCTGAGCTGGATCTCGAGGCGGATCTGAGTGTGGATTCGATCAAGCGGGCGGAGATCGCGGGGGAGCTGGCGGTTCGTCTGGGGTTGCCCACGGATGCGTCGACGGATGTGGAGGAGCTGAGTACGGCGCGTACGGCGCGGGGTATCGCGGACCTGCTGCTGGATCGCCTCGGTTCCACGGCGTCCGCCACTCCGGCTCCGGTTGCTGCTTCGGCGGCTTCGGCGGCTTGGGAGCCGGCGGCGGTGCTGGAGGCGGTGCTGGCTGTGGTGGGGGAGCGTACGGGTTATCCGGTGGACATGATCGATCCTGAGCTGGATCTCGAGGCGGATCTGAGTGTGGATTCGATCAAGCGGGCGGAGATCGCGGGGGAGCTGGCGGTTCGTCTGGGGTTGCCCACGGATGCGTCGACGGATGTGGAGGAGCTGAGTACGGCGCGTACGGCGCGGGGTATCGCGGACCTGCTGCTGGATCGCCTCGGCGCCCCCTCCGACGCCGCCTCCGCTCCGGCCGCCGAGCCGGCGTCGCCGACCCCGGCCGACAGTGTGCTGCCCCCGCAGCGCCTGGAGTTCACCGAAGTGGAACTCGCCGTGCCGCAGCCCGCGTCGCTGGACGGCGGCTCCGTCACCCTGATCGGCGGCGGAACGACGGCCGAGGCCGTCGCCGCGCGGCTGCGCGACGCCGGAGCCGACGTCACGGAGCACCCGCACGGTGCGCGGCCGGAGCAGCTCGGCGACACCGTCGTCGTCCTGCACGGCACGGACGAGGACGGCGGCCGGCTGCCGGAGGCGTTCGGGCTGTACCAGGCGGTGCTCGCCGCAACTCCGCGGCGACTGCTCGCGGTCGCGGGCAGGACGACCGGGCCGGTCGACGGGCTCCGGGGCTTCTTCCGCTCGGTGGCCCGGGAATACCCGGACCTCACCGCGACCCTGCTGGAGACCGGACCGGACGACGTACCCGCGGCGGTGGCAGACGCGGTGGCCGTCGAGCTGGCCGCCACCGACCGCGAGCCGGTGGTGCTCTCCCGCGCCGGAGGGCGGCACGCCCTCCAGCTGTCCCCCACAGACCTGGGCACTCTCGGCGCCACCGGCGCGGGCCCTGCGGGAGACGGCGCCGCCGAGGCAGCCGCCGCCGGGCTCGACCGCGACTCCGTCGTGCTGCTGGTCGGCGGAGCACGCGGGATCACGGCCCGCTTCGCCCGGACGCTGGCCGCCACCGCCGGCTGCCGCATCGAGCTGATGGGCCGCACCCCCGTGCCCGTGGAGCAGGAGGAGCCCGGGACCGCCTCGGCACCCGACCGGGACGCGCTGCGGGCCGCGTTCATCGCCTCGGGGATGACCTCGCCCGCCGAGGTGGAACGTGCCACGGGCGCCGTACTGGCGGCGCGCGAGGTCCGCGGCACCGTCGCCGACCTGCGGGCCCTCGGCAGCACCGTGCGCTACCACGCGGTGGACGTGCTGGACGAGGAGGCCGTCCGGGCCACGGTGAAGGACGTGCACGCCGAGTACGGCCGCCTCGACTGCGTCGTCTACGCGGCCGGGGTCATCGAGGACAAGCTGATCGCGGAGAAGTCGCCCGAGTCGTTCCACCGGGTGTTCTCCACCAAGGTGGACGGCGCACGGGTCCTGCTCGACGCGGTCGGCGCGCTGCCCGGCGGCCCGCGGTACGCGGTGCTGTTCGGCTCGATCGCCGGCGCGCTGGGCAACCGTGGCCAGAGCGACTACGCGGCCGCCAACGACGCCCTGGAGGAGCTGGGACGCCGCTGGTCCACCCCGGACAGGCGGGGACTGACCGTGCACTGGGGGCCGTGGGCCGCCGCCGAGACCAACGGCGGGATGGTGACCCCGGAACTGATGCGCTCCTACGTCTCCCGCGGCATCAAGCTGATCGACCCCGAGGAAGGGCCGCTCAGCCTGCTGCGGGAACTCGCCTACGGCTCCCCTTCGGCGCACGCGGTGGTCTACACCGCGTCCGGATGGTGACGCCGGTGTCCTCGCGCACCCCTGTCGCGATCGTCGGCATGTCGGCGCTCTTCCCGGGCGCCTCCGGCCTCGACGCGTACTGGCGGAACATCGTCGGCGGGGTCGACTCCGTCACCGACGTACCGGCCGCCCGCTGGGATCCGGAGTACTACGCTCCGGACGGCCCGCGCCGTGCGGACCGCGTGTACTGCCGGCGGGGCGGGTTCGTCGACCAGGACGCCGAGTTCGACGCGGTCCGCTTCGGGATCATGCCCGCGTCGGTGCCGGGCACCGAGCCGGATCAGCTGCTCGCCCTCCAGGTGGCCCACCGGTCGCTGGCGGACGCGGGGGGCGAGGCGGTGCTGCCCGCGGACCGGCAGCGGGCCGGTGTGGTGCTCGGCCGCGGCGGCTACCTGACGCCGGGCCTGGTACGGCTCGACCAGCGGGTGCGCACCGCCCATCAGGTGGCGCGCACCCTCCGCGAACTCGTGCCGGAGCTGGACGACGACCGGGTGGAGCAGGTCCGCGCCGCCTTCGCCGAGCAACTCGGCCCCGAGCAACCGGAGTCGGCCATCGGCCTGGTGCCCAACCTGGCGGCTTCCCGGATGGCCAACCGGCTGGACCTGCGCGGCCCCGCCTACACCGTCGACGCGGCGTGCGCCTCCTCGCTGGTGGCGGTCGACCAGGCGGTGCGCGAGCTCGACGCCGGCCGGTGCGACGTGATGCTGGCCGGCGGCGTGCACCACTGCCACGACATCACGCTGTGGAGCGTGTTCAGCCAGCTGGGCGCGCTGTCGCCGAGCCAGCGCATCCGTCCGCTCCACCGCGGCGCGGACGGCGTGCTCATCGGCGAGGGCACCGGGATCGTCGTCCTCAAGCGGCTGGCCGACGCGGAGCGCGACGGCGACCGCGTGTACGCGGTGGTGTCCGGTACGGGTGTGGCGAGCGACGGCCGTTCGGCGAGCCTCCTCAACCCCGACCCCGGCGGCCAGGTACGCGCGGTGCGCCAGGCGTGGGACGCCGCGGGACTGGACCCTCGGGCGGCTGACTCCGTCGGGCTGCTGGAAGCGCACGGCACCGCCACCCCGGCGGGCGACAAGGCCGAACTGGCCACCATCGCTGAGGTGTTCGGGCCCGCCGGCGACCACGCGCCGGCCGCCATCGGCTCGGTCAAGTCGATGATCGGCCACACCATGCCGGCCGCCGGCATCGCCGGACTGATCAAGGCGGCCCTGGCGCTGCACCACGGCGTGCTCCCGCCCACACTGCACTGCGAGGACCCCCATCCGGCACTCGCCGAGACCCGGTTCGCGCCGCTGGCGCAGGCCCGGCCGTGGGAGGCGCCGCGTTCGGGGACACCCCGCCGTGCCGGGGTGAACGCCTTCGGCTTCGGCGGCATCAACGCCCACGTGGTGCTGGAACAGCCCGCCGGTGCTCCCGCCGCATCCGCGCCCACGGCGACCGTCGCGGCCCCGGGCGCGTCTGCCGCGCAGGCCGGCACCGTGCCCGGCGGGGACGCGCCCCGCGTCGAGGTGAGCGAACCGGAGCGGGTGCTTCGGCTCGCCGCGCCGGACCCGGCGTCGCTCGCGGCGCTGCTCGACGCCGACGACTCCGCCGTCCTCGCGGCCTCGCTGGACGAACGCCACCCTGTGGCCGAGCCGGTCCGGCTGGGCATCGTCGACCCCACCACGCGGCGGCTCGCGCTGGCCCGCAAGGCCGTGGCCAAGGGCCGGGCGTGGCGCGGGCGCAGCGACGTCTGGTTCAGCCCGCAGCCGCTGCTGGGCCCGGCGGGCGGACGTACCGCGTTCGTCTTCCCCGGCCTGGAGGCCGAGTTCACCCCCCGGGTCGCCGAACTGGCCCAGTGGTTCGCCCTGCCCTGGTCGCCGGGCGAGGACGCCCGCGTCGGCGACGTGGGCCGCCACGGCACGGCGGTGTTCCAGCTCGGCCGGATGCTGGACACGGCGCTGCGCCGGCTGGACGTCGTGCCGGACGCGGTCGCCGGGCACAGCGTCGGCGAGTGGACGGCCATGGCGTGCGGCGGTATCCACGCCGCCGACGAGGTCGACCGTTTCCTCGCGGGCTTCGACCCGGACGCCCTCCAGGTGCCGGGCGCGGTCTTCGCCGTGCTGGGGCTGCCCGCGCAGCGGGTGCTGGAGGAGTTGGGTGACCGCACCGACGTGGTGCTGTCGCACGACAACACTCCGAACCAGTCGATGGTCTGCGGCCCCGAGGAAGAGGTCGAGGCCCTGGTGCTGCGGTTGCGGGCGGAAGGGGTCATCGGGCAGGTGCTGCCCTTCCGGTCGGGTTTCCACACCCCGATGCTGGAGCCGTACCTGGAGCCGATCCGGCGCGCCGCGGAGACCTACACCCTGCACCCGCAGACCACCGAGGTCTGGTCGGCGACGACCGCCGCGCCCTTCCCCACCGAGCCCGACGCGGTGCGCGCGCTGTTCGTCCGCCACCTGCTGGAGCCGGTGCGCTTCCGGCTGATGGTGCTGGCTCTGCACGATGCGGGGTTCCGGGCCTTCGTGCAGCTGGGCGCCGGGCAACTCGGCTCCCTGATCGACGACATCCTGGCCGGACGCGACCACCTCACGGTCTCGGCCCACGCCGGATCGCGGGACAGTCTGGCGCAGCTGCGCCGCGTCGTCACCGCGCTCTGGGTGGACGGCGGAACCCCGGACGCCGTGCCGCTGCTCGACGGGGCGGCGGCCTCCGGCGCCGGAGCGGCTGCCACGCCCACCCGGAGCACGGCGTCCGCACCTGCCGGCGCACCGCCGGAGCGGCCCGGAGTCCGGCTGGACCTCGGCGGCGCGCTGATCTCCCTGCCGCCTCAGGTGCGCCGGGCGCTGCGCCCCGCGGCGTCGGCCGGCCCGGCGGAGCGCAACGGCGCGCTGGCGCGGCTGGAGCAGGCGAGCGACCGGTTCCCGGCGGCCTCCGAACTGGCCGCGCTGCTGCACGACACGGCGGCGGCCGCGACGGAGCTGATCGGCGCCGAGGGGGCGCGGCGCGGTCCGTCCGCCGCCCGGCCCGCGGTGCCACGGGCTGCCGCGCCCCGGCCTCGGCCGACGGCGCCGACGGCCCCCGCCCCCGCGCAGACGGCGCCGGTGCCCGAGGTGCTGCGCATCGACGTACGGACCATGCCGTACCTGCTGGACCACTGCTTCTTCCGGCAGCGGCCCGGCTGGCCGGACGACGTGGACCGCTGGCCCATCGTCCCCGCGACCACGGTGATCACCCACATGATGGAGATCGCCGAGCGTGCGGTGCCGGGGATGCGCGCGGTCGCGGTGCACGACGTGCGGCTGATGAAGTGGATCGAGGCCCTCCCCGCCGTCGACGTGCCGGTGACGGTGCGCCGACCCGCGCCGGACCGGGTGGAGGTCTCCCTGGACGGCTCGGCCAGGGCCGAGGTCGAACTCGCGCCCGTCTACCCGCAGCCGCCCCGGCCGTGGCCGGTCGACGCGGCGGCGGAGCGGAAACCGGAGATGGAGGCCGAACAGCTCTACAGCGAACGCTGGATGTTCCACGGCCCCCGGTTCCAGGGTGTGAGCGAGCTGACCGCCATCGGGGAGCGGCACGTGCGCGGCGTCCTCACCGCCCCCGCGGCCCCGGGCGCGCTGATGGACAACATCGGCCAGCTGCTGGGCTACTGGATCATGGCCTCCCTCCCCGAGCGCACCACCGTGTTCCCGGTGCGGATGGAGCACATCCGCTTCCACGGCCCGGAGCCGCGCGGGGGCGAACGGCTGACCTGCCACGTGCGGATCACCGAACTCACCGAGCGGGCGTTGGTGGCGGACATGCAGCTCGCCCGGGACGGCCGGGTCTGGGCCGAGTTCACCGGCTGGGCCGACCGCCGGTTCGACACCGACCCCGGCATCCGTGCGGTGGACCGGTTCCCCGGCGAGAACACGCTCTCCACGCTGGAGCCGGACGGCCCGGCGGTGGTGCACGAGCGCTGGCCGGACCTGGCGACCCGGGAACTGATCATGCACAACATGCTGGGCAGCGCCGAGCGCGCCCGCTACGAGGATCTGCCACCGATCCGCCGGCGCCAGTGGTTGCTCGGCCGGATCGCGGCCAAGGACGCCGTACGCGGACTGCTGTGGCGGGAGGGCGAGGGCGAGGTCTATCCCGCCGAGATCGCCCTGCACAACGACGCCTCGGGACGGCCGCTGGCCACCGGAGTCCACGGCCGCACGCTGGGCGAGCTGACCGTGTCGCTGGCCCACCGTGCGGAGGTGGGGGTCGCCCTCGCCCGGCGCGGGCCCTGCGGTGTGGACGTGGAGGAGATCACCGAACGGCCCCGCGCCACTGTCGAGGCCGCCTGCGGCCCCGAGGAGCGGGAGCTGCTCGACACGCTCGTGTCGTCGGGGGACGACGACGAGCCCGTCTGGTTCACCCGGTTCTGGGCGGCCAAGGAGGCCGTCGCGAAGGCACGCGGCACGGGCCTGGCGGGCCGGCCCGCCGCCTTCCGGGTGGTCGCCGCGGACCCCGACCAGGTCCGCGTGGCGGTCGACGGCACGACGTACGACGTGTCCGTCCGGCTGACCGCCAACCCGTCCACGCTGCCCGAGCGCAGATACGTGCTCGCGTGGACGACCAGTGACGAGAGGACAGGAGAGCACGTTGACCACTGAGACCAGCGGGGCCACCACCACTCAGGAGCGGGGGAGGGCCGCCCTGGCGGCCGACTCCGACGCGGTGCTGGCTGACCTCACCGGAATGCTGCGCGTCATGCTCGAGGAGTACGGCCTGGAGGACGCCGAGATCGCCCGGGACACCACGTTCCACGACGATCTCGAGATGGAGAGCATCGACCTGGTGTCCCTGTCCGGCTCGCTGCGCGAGCACTACGGGGACCGGGTCAACTTCGCCGAGTTCATCGCCGACCTCGAGCTGGACGAGATCATCGCCCTCAGGGTGGGCCAGCTCGTCGACTACATCGTCAGCTCGCTCCGGGCGACGGAGAGCTGAGACATGACCAAGCTCGCGACCGCGACGATCACCACTCACGTGCAGCGGCTGCACGCCGAGCGGAGCCCGGACGACACCGGCGAACCGCCCGTCGTGGTGTTCGTGCACGGGCTGCTCACCGACAGCCTGGCCAGCTACTACTTCACCCTCGGCCCGGCGTTCGCCCAGGCCGGGGTCGACGTGATCATGTACGACCTGCGTGGTCACGGGCGCAGCGACCGGCCCGCGACCGGATACCGGCTGGAGGACTTCGTCGACGACCTGGTCGCTCTGCTGGACGCGCTGGGCGAGACGCGGCGGGTGCACGTCGTGGGCAACTCCTTCGGCGGCACGATCGCTTCGGCACTGGACGCCTGGCACCCGGACCGCGTGGCCACGGTCACGATGATCGAGGCGGAGCCGCCGGTCGAGCGCTGGACCCAACACATGAAGGGCGGACTCGCCGACGCGAAGGAGCAGTTGGTCCGCGACGAGGTCATCGGCTGGATCTCCGACCGGTACGGCGCCCACACCGCCAAGCTCTCCCGGGGAGCCGGACGCATCCTGCAGCGCACCACGCTCGCCGAGGACGTGGCCTCCGGCCGCGTCATCGACGACGACCTGGGCGCCCTCACCGCTCCGCTGCTGGCCATCTTCGGCGACGGCTCCGGGCTCAACCGCCAGGTGCCGTGGCTGGAGGGGCTGGTGGAACGCTGCCGCACCGTGGTCCTTCCCGATCAGGGCCACTCCGTACTGGTGGAACGGACGGAGGAGACCCGGAAGCTGGTGCTGGACTGGGTGCGCGAACACCACGCGCTGACCGGGGCGGTGCGGTGAGCCGGTTCCTCTGTGTGGTGCCGCCGCTCGTCGGACACATCAACCCGCTGGTCGGGGTGGCGGGCGAACTGGCCCGGCGCGGACACGAGGTCGCCTGGGCGGGCTACGGGGACCAGATCCGCCGGCTCGCCGGACCCGCCGCCGAGGTGTTCGACTGCGCCATGCCGGATGGAGGGCTGAGCCGGCCCCCGAAGCTGACCGGGCCGGCCGCCTTCCGGTTCCTGTGGGAGGAGTTCTTCCTGCCGCTGGCCGACCTGATGGCCCCGGGTGTCGACGCGGCGATCGAGGCGTTCCGCCCCGACGTGGTGATCACCGACCAGCACGCGGTGGCGGGCGCACTGGTCGCCGAACGGCGCGGAGTCGTGCATCTGACCTCGGCCACCACCTCCGCCGAACTGGCCGAACCGCTGGACGGTCTGCCGAAGGTTGGCGCCTGGCTCCAGGGGCTGCTGACGGAGCTGCGGGCGCGGATCGGGGACCCCCAGGCGGCTGGGGACCCCCGATTCTCGCCGCACGGCGTCCTCGCCTTCACCGGCCGGGACCTGCTGGGCGACGCGCCGCTCCCGCACGACCGAGTGCATCTGGTGGGGCCGGCGATCGCCCCGCGCGCCGGGGAGTCGGACTTCCCCTGGGAGGCCCTTGACCCGGACCGGCGCACAGTGCTGGTCTCCCTCGGCACCGCCAACACGGATGCGGGAGGCCCCTTCCTGACCGAAGCGGTCACCGCGCTGGACGCGCTCGGCGACCGGGTGCAGGGCGTGGTCGTCGATCCGGGCGGTCACCTCGGCGACGTGCCGCCGGGCATGGTGAAGCGGGCGCACGTACCGCAGCTGGAACTCCTCGAGAAGGTGGACGCCGTGGTGTGCCACGGCGGGCACAACACCGTCTGCGAGTCGCTGTGGCACGGGGTACCGCTGGTCGTCGCTCCCATCCGGGACGACCAGCCCATCGTCGCCGGGCAGGTGGTCGACGCCGGGGCCGGGGTCCGGGTGCGCTTCAACCGGGTGCGCGCCGACCGGCTGGGAGCGGCGATCGCCACCGTGCTCGACCCCGGGGCCGGACACCGGGCGGCGGCCGAGGCCATCGGAGCCCGGCTGCGCGCGGCGGGCGGCGCGGTGGCCGCCGCGGACCACCTCGAACGGGCCGTGGCGCGGCCCTCCCACGTATCCGCACCGGGCTGACCGGCCCCGTGCGCCGCGACGGACTCCAGGACCTCTCCATGACGACGACATCCCAGACCCCCGCGACCACCCCCGCGGCCGCTCCGGACGGGGCCGCTCCGCAGAAGGCGCCGCCCCCCCAAGAACAGGCGCCCCTGCGCACCCTGCTGAGCTACGCCCGCCCGCACCGTGCCGTCCTGTCTGCCACACTGCTGCTGGTGCTGGCGGCCAGCGCGTCCGGCCTGGTGCAGCCGCTGGTGGCGCAGCACGTGCTGGAGGTGCTGGGCGACGGTGGCGACGTGACGAACGCGGTGATGCTGCTCGGTGCCCTGGTGGTGATCGGCGCCGCGCTGACCGGCATGCAGTCCTGGTGGCAGCAGCGGACCTCCGAGCGGGTGGTGCGCCAGGTGCGCCGCGACACGGTGTTCCGGCTGGTGCGGCTGCGCGTCCCCGAGCTGGACAGCCGCCCCACCGGTGACCTCATCGCCCGGGTCACCTCCGACAGCACCCTGCTGCAGAACGCCGCCACCGAAGGGCTGGTGATGGTCGCCAACGGCGTGCTCACCATCGCCGGCGCGGCCGTCCTGATGGGCGTGGTCCACCTGGGACTCCTCGGGGTCACCGTGGGCGTCCTGCTGTCGGTCGCCCTGGTGATGACGTACCTGCTGCCCCGCATCCGGCAGGCCGTGGCCCGTGCGCAGGAGTCGATCGGCGCGGTGAGCGCCTCCCTTGAGCGGACGCTCGGCGCCGCGCGCACGGTGAAGGCCAACGGAGCCGAGGGACGCGAGACCGAGGACGCCGGGCGGGCGATCGAGGGCGCGTACCAGGCCGGTCTGGTGGGGGCTCGCTACGCGGCATGGGTGAAGATCCTCTCCGGCGTCTCCCTGCAGGCCGCCTTCCTCGCGGTGCTGGGCGTCGGCGGAGCGCTCGTCGCCGCCGGCGAACTCGGCGCGCCCGCCCTGATCGCCTTCCTGCTCTACGTCTTCTACCTGGCCAGCCCCATCGGGTCGTTGGTGGCCGGTCTCGGAATGCTGCAGCAGGGACTCGGCGCCGTCGGCCGTATCGAGGAGGTCAAGCGGATGCCGATCGAGGAGGACGTGGACGCCCCGCCGGTTCCCGCGCCGCCCCGCCCGGCCGTCCCCCCGGCCGTCGCCTTCGAGAACGTCGGGTTCTCCTACCCCGGTCGGGGGCCCGCGCTGCGCGACGTCTCCTACACCGTCACCGGCGGAACCCAGACCGCTCTGGTCGGGCTGTCCGGAGCAGGCAAGACGACGATGTTCGCGCTGCTGCAGCGTTTTCACGAGCCGTCGTCCGGCCGCATCCTCATCGACGGCGTGGACATCGCCACCCTGCCCCGGGCCGAGGTGCGCCGCCGGATCGCGTACGTCGAGCAGGACGCACCCGTGATGGCGGGCACCCTGGAGGACAACCTGCGGTACGCCGCGACCGGGGCCTCCGCCGCGGACATCGCGGAGGCGCTGCGCGTCACCCGGCTGGACACGCTGGTCGAACGGCTTCCCGACGGTCTGCGGACGGCGGTCGGCAACCGCGGGGTCACGCTCTCCGGCGGCGAGCGCCAGCGGCTCGCCATCGCCCGGGCCCTGTTGCGCAAACCCGAAGTGCTGCTGCTCGACGAGGCCACCGCCCAACTCGACGCACGGAACGAGCACGCGCTGCGCGATGCCGTCGACCAGGCCTCCCTGCGGTGCACGGTGCTGCTCATCGCCCACCGGCTGTCCACCGTCACCGAGGCGGACCAGATCGTGGTGATGGAGCACGGCCGGGTGCGGGCGCTCGGCGGCCACGGGGCCCTGGTCGAGTCCGACGCGCTGTACCGCGAACTGGCTGCCTCCCAGCTCCTGGTGGGCGAGGAGGAGAGCGGTGCGGACGATGCGGCGGACGAGGAAGAAGGCGTCGCGCACGGCCCGGTCCAGGTGTGAACGCGGCGCGGCGGCGCGGATGCTCCGCGCCGCCGGGTGACGCACGAAGCGGGGGCGCCCTCCAGTGGAGGACGCCCCCGCGGCGGGTTCATCGACCGGTGGTCAGCCGGTGATGTTGGTGATGGCCGGCAGGTAGCCGTCCCGGTGGCCCGCGGTGTTGGGGTGGTACGACTCGTTCAGCTTCTCCCACTCCAGGCTCGTGACCCACTCCGAGTTGCCAGAGCACAGGGTGTGCGGGTCGAAGATCGGACGAGCGTCGAGGAAGGTGAAACCGGCCTCGGCGGCCCGCGACGACATGATCCCGGCGAGGGTGTCCGCAGCCGAGTTCAGCGCCGTACGCTCACGGTCGCTGAGCCCGAGGATGCCGCAGTTGCCCCCGATGGTGTAGAGGCGGGGGTAACCGACCACGATCACCTGGGCGTTGGGAGCCTTGGCACGGACGGCGGCGTACGTCTGCTGGAGTGCAGGGGAGAGCACGCCGTTGGCGGCCTGCTTCGCGAGGGCTACCCCGTCGAGGCAGTCCTGGTCGTCGATGGTGAGGATGCAGTTGGTCAGCACCTCGACGAAACCGACGTCGTTGCCGCCCACCTGCAGGGTGACCAGGCTGGTGTCCGCGGTGAGCGAACCGACCTGGGTGTTGAGGATGTCCGCCGTGGTGGCTCCCGAGCAGGAGGCCTCCACGAAGTCGACCGACGGGTGGGCGGCGGCCCAGAGCCGGGGATACGTCAGCGGACCACGACGGCACGGGTCGTCCGGGTCGTCGTAGGTCCAGGTGCCGGGAGCGACCGCATAGCTGTCACCGAGCGCCACGTACTTGCCGGCGAGTGCCGTTTCGTCTGCCGCCTGAGCCGTTCCAGCGACCGTCATCGTGGCGGCGAGCGCCATGACGGCGGCGACGAGTACTCTGAGTAAACGCATGGAAGGTGTCGTCTCCGAATGGTGGGGGTGAGGGACCCTATAGGAATAGCAGAGAAATGCGGATGCGACAGCCCTGCCGGGGGAAATTCTGCGCCGCGCGCAGCGGGAAAGGCGCATCGCCGAGGAGGCCCGTCGTCGCGCTGCCCGGGTTGTTCGATCCAGGCCGAATCACCGCTCCTGCCAAGGCTCTGCGGGGACGGTCACCCTCGTGTGGGCATCGATTCCGCGGCGTATGGAAAGCCGGACTCCACGGGATGCCGTGCGGCGAGAACGCGGTGCCGTCCGCGAACCATCCGGAGCATGCGGAAGGGTTTAGTCCGGATGATTCCGGAACGCTTCCGGGATTCGACGGGGCCGATGTCGCAAAACGGGCATAACGGGTTTCGGCCCAGTGCTCCGAGGGGCACATTCCGGGGATTCACGCAATATGGTGCGCGGAAATTCCAGGGGTTTTTCTGCTGTTCTCCGCCACGCATTTCCGTGCTGGCCGGAGCGACGGCCGGGTCGCCCGGGAGGCGACCCGGCCCGTGCCCCGGAGGTCTACAACGTGCCGGCCAGGCGCTCCGAGACGAGGCGGGCGAAGCGGGCTGGGTCGTCCAGCTCGCCACCCTCCGCGAGGAGCGCGGTGCCGTACAGCAGCTCGGCGGTCTCCGTCAGCGCCGCGCCGGACGGCTCCTTCCGGTGAGCCTCCCGCAGTCCGGTCACCAGCCGGTGGTCCGGGTTGATCTCGAGGATCCGCTTGGCCGAGGGCGCGGTGTGGCCCATGGCCCGGTACATCCGCTCCATCGCCGGCGTCATGTCGTGCGCATCGTTGACCAGGCACGCCGCCGATGAGGTGAGCCGCGTGGAGAGCCGGACCTCCTTCACCTGCTCGCCGAGAGACTCCCCGAGCCAGGACAGCAGCGGGGCGAACTCCTCCCGGAGCTGGTCGTCCTCCTGCTTCTCGTTCTCCTCGGCCTCCGCGTCGTCGAGGTCGACCTGGCCCTTGGCGATGGACTGCAGCCGCTTCCCGTCGTAGTCCGCGACAGCCTCGACCCACATCTCGTCCACCGCGTCGGTCAGCAGCAGCACCTCGTAGCCCTTGGCGTGGAACGCCTCCATGTGGGGCGAGTTCTCGATCTGGGACCGGGAGGAACCGGTCATGAAGTAGATCTCCTCCTGTCCCTCCTTCATCCGCTCCACGTACGCGGCCAGCGTGGTCTGCTGCTCGGGGTCGTGGGTCGAGGCGAAGGAGGCGATGTCGAGGAGCGTGCGCCGGTTGTCGGTGTCGCTGAGCAGGCCCTCCTTCACGGCGGCGCCGAACTCTCGCCAGAAGGTGCGGTACCGGTCCGGGTCGGAGGTCATCATGGCCTTGACCGTCGAGAGCACCTTCTTCACCAGGCGACGGCGCATCAGGTGGATCTGCCGGTCCTGCTGGAGCAGTTCACGGGAGATGTTCAGCGACAGGTCCTGGGCGTCCACCACGCCCTTGACGAACCGCAGGTACTCCGGCATCAGCTCCTGGCAGTCGTCCATGATGAACACGCGCTTGACATACAGCTGCACCCCGGACCGGCTGTCCCGGGTGTAGAGGTCGAGCGGTGCGCGAGAGGGGAGGAACAGCAGCGCCTCGTACTCGAACGCCCCCTCCGCGCGCAGGGAGACGGTCTCCAGCGGGTCGTTCCAGTCGTGGCTGACGTGCCGGTAGAACTCCTTGTACTCCTCCTCCGCGACCTCCGACCGCGGCCGGGACCACAGCGCCTTCATGGAGTTCAGCGTGGCCAGCTCACGCTGAGGCCCGTCACCGTCCCCTGCGCCGTCCCCGTCTCCGGCGTCGCCCCTCCGCTCGACCTCCATCCGGATCGGCCAGGCGATGAAGTCGGAGTACCGCTTGACGATCTCCCGGATCTTCCACTCGGCGGTGTAGTCGAAGAGGCTGTCCTCCTCGTCCTTCGGCTTCAGGTGCACGGTGACCGCGGTCCCCTGCGGGGCGTCCTGCACCGTCTGCACGGTGTACGTGCCGTCGCCGTCGGACTCCCACCGGGTACCGGTGTCCTCGCCCGCCCGGCGCGTGACCAGGGTGACCCGGTCGGCCACCATGAAGGTGGCGTAGAAGCCGACGCCGAACTGGCCGATCAGCTCCCGGGACCCCTCGGCGTCCTCCGCGGACCTCAGCTGCTCCAGCAGTTCGGCCGTCCCCGACTTCGCGACGGTGCCGATGAGGTCCACGACGTCGTCCCGGGACATCCCGATGCCGTTGTCGCGGACGGTCAGCGTGCGCTGCCCGGGGTCCGCCTCGATCCGGATGTGCAGGTCCTCGACGTCGGCCTGCAGGCCGGAGTCGACGAGCTTCGCCCGGCGGATCTTGTCCAGGGCGTCGGAGGCGTTGGAGACGAGCTCCCGGAGGAAGATGTCCTTGTTCGAATAGATCGAGTGGACCATCAGGCGCAGCAGTTGGCGGGCCTCCGCCTGGAACTCATGGGTTTCGGTCTGTGTGCTCACGTGCTCCCCTGTGTGCGGCGACGTACGGTGCGCAATGGATGGTAAGGACCCGCGCCGGGTTCGCGCACCGCGGTACCCGCCCCGGCCGTGCCGCACGTCTCCGCTCCCGGCCCCCGCCGCCGGGGGTGGGACAATCGCCGGGAACTTCGTACGCCGTGGGGGAGCAGCCGATGGACCGGGACCGCAGGAGCCGGGTGCCGCGGACCGACGCGGTGCTCGGCGACGCGCGGCTCGCCGCGGCCGCCCGGGAACTCGGCCGCGACCTGGTCCGCGGCGTGGTGACTCGCACGCTGGAGCGGGTGCGGGACGGCGAACTGCTCCCGGAGCGGGCCGCCGACGCCGCCGTGGCGGCACTGCCGCCCACCGCGGCGAGCCTGCACGCGGTGCTCAACGCCACCGGCGTTCTCGTGCACACCAACCTGGGCCGGGCGCCGCTGTCCGCCGCCGCGCGGGCGGCCGTGGACGCCGCCGCCGGGTGCACCGACGTGGAACTCGACCTGGCGACCGGCCGCCGCGGCCCGCGCGGGACGGGGGCGCTCGCCGCGCTCGCCGAAGCGGTACCCGCCGCCGGCGGCGTACACGTGGTCAACAACAACGCCGCGGCCCTCGTCCTCGCCGCCACGGCCCTCGCCCGGGGCCGCGAGATCGTCGTCAGCCGCGGCGAGATGGTGGAGATCGGCGACGGCTTCCGTCTCCCCGACCTGCTCGCCTCCACCGGCGCGCGGCTCCGCGAGGTCGGTACCACCAACCGCACCCACCGCGCCGACTACGCCGCCGCCGTGGGCCCCGACACCGGCTTCGTCCTCAAGGTGCATCCCTCCAACTTCGCCACTGTCGGCTTCGTCGCCGACACCGCCGTACGCGAACTCGCCACGCTTGACGTGCCCGTGGTGTACGACATCGGCTCCGGACTGCTGCGCCCGCACCCGGCGCTGCCCCGCGAGCCGGACGCCGCAGGCGCCCTCGCGGACGGCGCCGCGCTGGTCACCGCGAGCGCGGACAAACTGCTCGGCGGACCGCAGGCCGGGCTGCTGCTCGGCGACGCCGACCTCGTCGCCCGGCTGCGCCGCCACCCGCTGGCGCGCGCCCTGCGCGTCGACAAGCTCACCCTCGCCGCACTGGAGGCCACCCTGCGCGGACCGGAACCGCCGGTGCCGGCCGCGCTCGGCCTGGCCGGACCCGCCCTCGTCGCCCGCGCCGAGGGGCTGGCGGCCCGCCTGAGCGCAGCCGGTGTGCCCGCCGAGGCCGTCCCGTCCCAGGCCCGGGTGGGTGGCGGCGGAGCACCCGAGGTGGAACTGCCCGGCGCGGCCGTCGCCGTCGCACGGGCCCTCGCCGCGCCGCTGCGCAACGGCCGGCCCGCCGTCGTCGGACGGGTGCACGCCGGCCGGCTGCTGCTCGATCTGCGCACCGTTCCGGCCGGGGACGACGAGCGGCTCGCCGGCGCCGTACGTGCCGCCGCGGCGCGGACCCTGCGCACGGCCACCCTCCCCGACACCGACGACGGGCAGGGCTGACCGTGTACGTCGTGGCGACCGCCGGGCACGTCGATCACGGCAAGTCCACCCTGGTCCGCGCCCTCACCGGCACGGACCCCGACCGGTTGGCCGAGGAGAAGCGGCGCGGCCTGACCGTCGACCTCGGCTTCGCCGCGACCGGGCTCCCCGACGGACGTGCCGTCGGCTTCGTGGACGTGCCGGGCCACCGGCGTTTCCTCGCCAACACCCTGGCCGGCATCGCCACCGCCCCGGCCGTGCTGTTCACGGTCGCCGCGGACCGGGGCTGGCAGCCGCAGTCCGCCGAACACCTCGCGGCCGTCGAGGCGTTCGGCATCCGCACCGGGATCGTCGTGGTCACCCGCGCCGACCTGGCCGACCCCGCACCGGCAGCCGCCGACGCCCGCGCGCGCGTCGCCGGAACCACCCTGCGCGACGCACCCGCCGTCCCGGTCAGCGCCCGGACCGGCGCCGGCCTGGACGTTCTGCGCCGGCATCTGGCGGCCCTGGCCGACAGCGTGCCGGCGCCCGACCCGCACGCACCCGTACGGCTCTGGCTGGACCGCGCGTTCACCGTGCGCGGCGCGGGAACGGTCGTCACCGGCACCCTCACGGCGGGCGCCCTCGCGGTCGGCGACATCCTCGAAGTCGCCCCGGAGGGACGGCAGGTCACCGTACGCGGCCTGCAGTGCTTCGGCGCCGCGCGGGACGGCGTACGGGCGCCGGCCCGGGTGGCGGTCAACCTGCGCCGCGTCTCTGCGGACGCGGTGGGCCGCGGTCAGGCGCTCGTCACGCCCGGCCGGTGGCGGCGCACGGACACCGTCGACGTCCGGCTCGCCGACCCGGCGGACCCGTCCGAGGCCGACGGGCCCGGCCGCCCCGGCGCGGCGGACGCGCGCGCACTGCCGGGCGAACCGCTGGTCCACTGCGGCACGGCGCTCACCGGCGCCCGGGTGCGGCCCCTCGGCGGCCCGTACGCCCGCCTGCGCCTGCACACCCCGCTCGACCTGCACATCGGCGACCGGCTGCTGCTGCGCGACCCCGGCAGTCGACGGCTGACCGGCGCACGGGTGCTCGACGTGGCACCGCCCCGCCTCACCCGCCGGGGAGCAGCCGCAGCCCGCGTACGCGCCCTGGCGGTTCTGCCCGCCGACGGCCGGGACCCCGCCGTCCACCTCGGCCTGCGCGGCCTGGTGCGGGCCGGTGAACTCGCTGCCGCCGGCCTGCCGCACCCGCCCGGCGCCGTGCGGGCCGGGGAGTGGCTTCTCGATCCGGCCCATGCGGAGCGGCTGCGCGCCGCGCTCCGCGCGGAGGTCGACGCCCACGGCCGCGCCCGCCCCGCGGACCCCGGCCTTCCTCTCGCCGCCGCCGCGCACCGTCTCGGCCTGCCCGCACCGGACCTCGTCCCGGCCCTCGCCGCGCCGCCCGCCCCGGCCGGCACCCCGGCGCCGGTACCGGGCGGGCCCGAGCAGCCTTCACCGGATCTGGTGGTGCGGGACGGCAGGGTCTTCGGGGCGGGAGACGAGACGCTGCCCGAGGCCCTGGCCGCCGTGGCGCGCCGTCTGGAGGAGGCCGGCCGCGACGCCGGAAGCGCCTTCCACGCCCCCACACGGCCCGAACTGGACGCCCTCGGCGTCACCCCGCAGGCGCTCGCGGCCCTCGTCCGCCACGGTGTCCTGGAGCGCCACGGCACCGGTACCGGCGCTGTCCATCTGCCCGGCGGCAGCGCCCGCCGCGCCGCCGCCGCGCTGCGCGACGCCGCGCCGCGGCCGTTCACGGTCGGCGACTGCTGCCGGATCCTGGCCGTCAGCCGCCGTGTCGCGATCCCCCTGCTCGAACACCTCGACGGCGCGGGCCTCACCCGCCGCGACGCCGACGGCCGCCGTCTCGTCGTGGACGGGACGGCGGCCGCGGAAGGGCCGTAGACGAGCCCTCGGTCAGCTCCTGACCTGCTCGGATCCCGTCTCCGCGCCCGCCTCCTCGTCGTCGGCGGTCTCGGACGCGTCCGCTGTGCGCCGCTGGGCCTCGCCGGCCTCCGGACCTTCGGAGACCTCGACCAGCTCGGTGGCCTCCGCCGCGTCGGAAGCCGCCTCCGCGGTCGCCTCGGCCTCGTCGTCCACGACCACCTCGTGGTCGGCCGTCTCCTCCACGGCGCGCTGCCCGGGGAACTCGGCGGCCGCGCGGGCCGCCGCCCGGCGGTTGCGCGCGTCGGCGGCGTCGCACAGGTCCAGCGCGGCCCGGTTGAAGCGGGCGAGCGACGGCGGGTCGGACGGGCCGAGCAGGTGCTGCTTCAACTCGCCGCGCGCAGCGGCGAAGTCGTCCTTGTCCGGGTCGCGGACGGCGGCCAGCAGGCCGGGGACCTCCTTGGCCTCCGGGCTGAGGATCGTCGCGGCCCGCACCGTCGGGAAGTTGGCCCGGAAGTCCGCCTCGGAGCGGCCGCTGGTGTTCGCGACCGCGTACGGCTTCTCACTGCTCAGGTAGTCGGACACCACGCTGGACACGTCGCTGATGAGCAGGTCGGCCTGGTTGAAGCAGCTGTAGATGCCGGGGCGTGCCGTCGCGACGACCAGGTGCTCGTCCTCCGGGAACGACGCCCAGTACGCCTCCTCCCAGGCGGCGGTCGCCGCCGCCACGGCCTCGGCACGGCCCTCCTCCGGGCGGGACTGCAGCAGCATCCGCTCCGTCTCGTCGGCGCTGCCGCGGAACGAGGTCGTGGTCAGCGCGTCCAGTGCGGCCGTGCGGCGCGCCAGCTCTGCGGCGGCGCCCGGCGCGGCCGCAGAGCCGACGTCGCGCCGTTCGTTCGCCTCCGCGATCATGGTCCGGATGCGGCGGTCCGCGGCGCCCGCCCGCGGGTCGACGGAGCCGGTCATCGGGTGCGGCTTGTACAGCAGGCGCACGCCGGGATCGGCCAGCAGTTCGCGGACGATGTTCTCCCCCGCCAGGATCACCGACGTGTTGCCCGGGTCGTCGGTCCAGCCCTCCCAGGTGGGGGCGTACAGCACGGTCGTCCGCGTGCCGTCCGCGGGGGGACCCGCGTAGGGGGTGATGGGCGCGAGCTGCGGCCGGCCCACCTCCACCACGTCGCGGTCGTCGATGCCGATGTCGGCGAGCTGGTACCGGTCGCGGGCGGCCGGACCGGCCACCCACACCTCGTCGTACGCCTTGGCGTACGGGTTGCAGGAGGACAGCTTGTCGCTCTCGCCGTGGTTGGTGAAGGCGTGCTTGATGGTGGGGATGCGCAGTACCTGCGAGGTCTTGCCGGAGTTCGCCGGGTGCAGCAGCACCTTCAGGGTGGACTGCTCCAGGTGCATCAGGTGCGCGACCTTCGGGATGGAGATGATCGGCACGTCCGTCGCGTCGATCTTCTGGACCATGAACCGCTCGCGCAGCACGATGATCGGCTTGGCATCCAGCTCCGCGAGCGTGCCGAGCCACATGTTGGCCTGGTAGGCGGAGGTCGCGCCGCCGGAGAAGTACATGCCCACCGTCGGCCGGTAGTCGGCCAGCCAGGCGTTCAGCCAGTTCAGCACCCGCGCCTCGCCGGGCGTGCGCTTCTTCGGCAGCAGCCAGGTGCCCAGGTAGACCGTGCCGCCGACGAACAGCGCGAGGCTGGCCGCGAGACCGGCCAGCGCCCACACGTTCTGCGCGGTGGCGCTGGTGGCCAGCAGGCCGGCCGTGGCCGGGAGCATGAAGGTCAGCAGGCGCCGGCTCTGCAGCCGGGCCAGCACTCGCGGCGGGGCGGGGGACAGACGCAGCCCGGAGGTGTCGATGTTCCGCGTCAGGATCGGCAGCGTGCGGTTGCGCCGCACGAGCACGGACACCGCCTGGCACAGGAAGTGCAGGCCGTAGCAGCCGAGCAGCAGCAGGACGAGCGCGCGCTCCTCCATCGCGTTCACGTTCGGCAGCCGCACCAGCGCCACCACGATCAGCATGTCGCGGAGCAGCTGCCGGCTGACCGCCTCGAAGCGGACCTTGCCGAGCACCGCGATCAGCCCGGGCTGTCGCTGCTGGAGGTACAGGTCCAGCGCGACGCCGCCGGCGGAGGCGACGACGAAGAGGGGCACGTACGCCAGCAGGGCGCCGGCGAGCTGGGCCGCGAAGAGGACCAGCAGCGTGAAGAGCGCCGCCAACTGGACGACGCGGCGTAGGGGGAGTCCGGCAGAGGGCACGGGGCTGAGCTCCTGGCAGGAGGCGTTGGGATGAGGCCCGGCCGAAGTCGCGGGGGCGGCCGGGCCTGGTTCGGGCTGACCACCGACCGTATGACGAGACGGGCACGGTGACAATTTCCGCTCCCGCCCGATGCGCACGAAACGCCCGAAAGGGATGTCCCGGCGCTGTGCGGTGAGCGGGAGACGGGCCCCGTCCGGAGGCTGGACGGCGGCGTCGGCGGCGGTCGGCCTGCCGTAGATTGTGGCAGGTCGGGACAACGGTGGAGAGGGCCGAGGGTGGTACGGGACACAGGGCGGCGGCAGGACGTGGCGGACGCCCGCCGGATCGTGGTCAAGGTCGGCTCCTCGTCGCTCACCACGGCTGCCGGCGGCCTGGACGCCGACCGCGTGGACGCCCTCGTCGACGTCCTCGCCCGGCGCCTGGACGCCCCGCACGGCGGCGGTGCGGACCGCGGCAGGGAGATCGTCCTGGTCTCCTCCGGGGCGATCGCCGCCGGACTGGCGCCGCTGGGCCTGGACCGCCGCCCCCGCGACCTGGCCCGCCAGCAGGCGGCCGCCAGCGTCGGTCAGGGGCTCCTCGTCGCCCGCTACACCGCCTCGTTCGCCCGGCACGGCCGTCGCGTCGGGCAGGTGCTGCTCACCGAGGACGACACCAGTCGCCGCGCCCACTACCGCAACGCCTACCGGACACTGGACCAGCTGCTGGCGATGGGCGCGGTGCCGGTGGTCAACGAGAACGACACCGTCGCCACCGACGAGATCCGCTTCGGAGACAACGACCGGCTGGCCGCCCTCGTCGCCCACCTGGTGCGCGCCGACCTGCTGGTGCTGCTCTCCGACGTGGACGGCCTCTACGACGGCGACCCGGCCACCCCCGGCACCCACCGGATCGCCGAGGTCACCGGCCCGGCGCAGCTCGCCGGGGTGGAGATCGGCTCGGCGGGCGGCGCGGGCGTCGGCACCGGCGGCATGGTCACCAAGGTGGAGGCCGCCCGCATCGCTGCAGCCGCGGGCGTGCCCGTCGTGCTCACCTCGGCGAGCCGGGCCGCCGACGCCCTCGCCGGCCGCGAGTCCGGCACCTACTTCCACCCCACCGGACGCCGCACCGCCGGGCGGCTGCTCTGGCTGGCGCACGCCAGCACCCCGCGCGGCGCCCTGGTGCTGGACGACGGCGCGGTCGACGCGGTGGTGCACCGCCGCTCCTCGCTGCTCCCGGCGGGCATCTCGCGTGTCGAGGGCGACTTCACCGCCGGCGACCCGGTGGAGCTGCGGGACGACGCGGGGCGCGCCGTGGCACGCGGACTGGTCAACTTCGACGCCCGCGAGATCCCCCGTCTGATCGGCCGCTCCACCCGCGAACTCGCCCGCGAGCTCGGCCCGGCGTACGAACGCGAGGTCGTACACAGGGACGACCTGGTGCTGCTGCGTTCGTGAACCCCTTCCTCCTGGCGGCCCCGAGGACGTCGCGGAGCGGCCACGTACGGGCGGGATCGGCGAAAGTCCCGTCATCGACCGGTCGGCTTCGGTAAAAAGGCCACGCGGTCGTTCGCGGGCTGGTCGACTGCCGAGGGAGGGCCGTGCGAAGGACGCGGTCCGCCGGACGTCGGCCCCGCAGACGCCCGCAGGACTGCGCACCCCACAGGAGGCCCGGTGAGACGACTCACCAGCGTCGAGACGGCGGGCCGTCGGCCCTTCCCGGGGCCCGGGCCCTGTACGCCGGTCGAACAGCCCGGGACCTCCCGGCTGTGGCACGTGACCCTCAGTGTGGCGGGCGTGGAGGCTCCGCTGCGGGAGGTGCGGCGGGGGCTGGAGCAGCTCGCGCACGACCATCCGTTCCTGCTGACCAGCCGGTACGCAGGCGACCACGCGGAGATCCGCTACTGGGAGGAGGCGCGGGATCTGCACGACGCCGCGGCCGTCGCGCTGCGGCTGTGGGGCGAGCACCGCTCGACCGCCAAGCTGCCGCCGTGGGAGATCGTCGGCCTGGAGGTCATCGGCCGGGACACCTACCGCCAGCGCGTCGCGCAGGGGCACGGGCCCGCCCCCGCCACCCCGGTCGGCGTCCACCCCTTCTAGGACCTGTCGCCCGGCCTCACCCGCCGTGCCGGGGCCGTCTCGCACGGTGGACGAACGGCTGGAAGACCGCCGCAGCCTGGTTAGGCTGCACGCATGAGCACCAGCGCAGCCGGGGCCGCGTCCCCAAGGACTCCTCCGGACACGCCCGTCACCGCGACCGCCCGCCGCGCCCGCGAGGCGGCCGCCGCGCTGGCCCCGCTGCCGCGCACCGCCCGGGACGCCGCGCTGCTCGCGGTGGCGGACGCGCTGGTCGCCCGCAGCGCGGAGATCGTCGCCGCGAACGCGGAGGACGTGTCCCGCGCGCAGGCCGCCGGCACGGCCGACGCGATCGTCGACCGCCTCACCCTCACCCCCGAGCGCATCGCGGCCATCGCCGCCGACGTGCGGGACGTCGTCGCGCTGCCCGACCCGGTGGGCGAGGTCGTACGCGGCTCCACGCTGCCGAACGGGCTCGAGCTGCGACAGGTACGCGTTCCGCTCGGCGTCGTCGGCATCGTCTACGAGGCCCGGCCCAACGTCACCGTGGATGCCGCCGCGCTGTGCCTGAAGTCCGGCAACGCCGTGCTGCTGCGCGGCTCCTCGTCCGCGTACGCCTCCAACACGGCGCTGGTCGGAGTGCTCCGGGACGCCGTGGCGGGCGCCGGGCTGCCCGCCGACGCGGTGCAGATGGTGCCCGGCGAGAGCCGCGACGCGGTTCGGGAGCTGATGCGCGCCCGCGGCCTGGTCGACGTGCTGATCCCCCGCGGCGGCGCCTCGCTGATCCGCACCGTCGTGGAGGAGTCGACCGTCCCGGTGATCGAGACCGGCGTCGGCAACTGCCACGTCTACGTCGACGCCCGCGCGGACCTCGACATGGCGCTGCGCATCCTGGTCAACAGCAAGGCGCAGCGCCCCAGCGTGTGCAACGCCGCCGAGACGCTGCTGGTCCACGCCGACGTCGCGGAGGAGTTCCTGCCTCGCGCGCTCGCGGCGCTGCGCGAGGCAGGGGTGACCGTGCATGGCGACGCGGCCTGGCAGAAGGCGGACACCGAGGTCGTCCCCGCCACCGACGAGGACTGGGCCACCGAGTACCTGGGCTACGAGATCGCCGCAGCCGTCGTGCCCTCGCTGGACGACGCGGTCGACCACATCCGCAGCTGGACCTCCGGACACACCGAGGCCATCGTGACCGGCGACACCGAGGCCGCCCGCAGGTTCACCGCACTGGTCGACTCCACCGTGGTGATGGTGAACGCCTCCACCCGCTTCACCGACGGCGGCCAGTTCGGCTTCGGTGCCGAGATCGGCATCTCCACCCAGAAGCTGCACGCCCGGGGGCCCATGGGCCTGCCGGAGCTGACCTCGACCAAGTACGTGGTGACCGGTTCCGGCCACGTGCGCGACTGAGGCCCGGCCGGAGTCCCGGCGCACTGTCCGGTTCCCGCCGGATTCCCGTTCTCCCTGCCCACATCGCCCGATTCGCACTACGCTGGACGACGTGCCGGAGGATGTGGGGGGCCAGCCGTTCCCGGATGGCCAGGAACCCGAGGACGACCACGGAACCGCGGACGAGGAGTTCGCGGCCGTGGTCCTCGACGAGGACTTCGTCCGGGCGGCGGGGATCCACGAGCCGAGCGCGGCCGAGCGGATGCTTGCCGCGGCCCAGTCGCACGCCGAGTCCGAAGTGCCCCGCCCGTACGACGACGGCTACGTCTACGGCCCGCCCCACGACGACGACCTCCACTACGACCCGGACGCGGACGACACCACCCACGGCTACGGCTTCGGCTACGGCCGTCGCCACCGCAGCGGGTACGACCCCGGACCCTACGGAGACGATGACGGCGACGGGTACGGGGACGGTCCGTACGACGCGGCGGCCGGACCGCGGCCGTACCGGGGGCACGTGCGCTGGCAGCGGCCGGTCGCCTGGGTGCTGGCCGTGGTGATGGGTGTGGGCATGGTCGCCCTCGCCTTCGCGGCGGTCTACCGGGGCGCCGCGGGCGAGCGCGACGAGCCGGCCCCGCCGCCGCCGAGCCGCGGCGTCGGGCTCCCCGTCGAGGACCGGGTCGAGGACCGCGTCGGTGAGGCCGGGCCGGGTTCCTGAACCGGGTCCTCCTGGGCGGCGATCACTCGAACGGGTGAACGGCGGACGACTTCTCCCCAGCCCGTGATTCCGGCCGAAGTCGCCCACCGGCGCGCGTTTACCGAGCCCCGCCGGGACCTACCCTTTTCATATGGCAGGTCGTGGCAAGCCTCCGGAGGGGCCGGTCGAGGGCGTCCCCGGCGGCGGAGACGACGAATACCGCTCCGTCGTCTTCGACGAGTCGTTCGTCGATGCCGCGCGGCTGCAGGAGTACTCCGCCCAGGAGCGGATGGACGACGAGGACCACGCCGCCGTCCGCAGCCGTCCCCCGAGCGAGGAGCCGCCCGCCCGCAGCGCCTCGCGGCAGGGCCTGGTACTCGTCCTGCTCATCGTGCTCGCGTTCGGCACCGCCGTATATATGGGTGTGCGCAACCCACTGCCGGACCCCGACCCGCCGCCGGCCCAGCCGGCCCGGATGGCGACCGTGCCGCTCGCGCCGCGCGACGCGGTGCCCGGCTCCACGCCTGAGGACCTGTTCGCACACTCGCCCGCCGCCGCATACCGCACCGGAGCGGACGGCGTGACCCTGCCCTCGACGTACCGCACGGACCACTTCACCGAGAACCAGGTGCTGGCCGCACTCACCGGGGCCAAGGACTACGTCGTCGCCAGCTCCCTGGACCCGGCGGTGCTCACCGGCGGGGAGGTGAGGTCCGTGCGGCTGATGCTGGACCCCGGCCAGGGCGCCCAGTTCGAGCGGAGCGTCGACCGGCCGCGCAGCGACGGCCGGCACGCCCTCACCGGCTGGATGGTGCGCTTCGACCCCGGGCGGGTAGCCCTCGCCGCTCCGGAGGTGCGGGTGAACGGCACGCTGTCGGTCGAGGAGATCCACCGCAACACGCTCGAGGTCACCGCCGACCACGTCTTCGTGTACGCCCTGCACCCGCAGGGCAGCGCCGACGCCTCCGACGCGTCGCTGTTCACCGTGCGTCGCGAGGTCCGGTTCCACTTCCACCGGGAAGACCTCACCGAGCACCAGCTCCAGGTGCGGAGCGTGTCGGTACGGGCCGGGCCGATGGCCTGTTCCGCCGGCCACGCCGACACCCTCGTCCCGCTTCTGGCGGGGGAGCGGGCCGGCGACGACCTCCCGGCCGGCACCGACCCGTACGCGAGGGACGACCCCCGCGGCGCCGTCTGCGGAGTGCTGGCGCGCAGCGCCATGCCCGACCCGGCCCGCACCGGCTGACGTCTCCTCCCCGGCCCGCCGCGGCGGGCCGGGGAGGGCGTCGGCTACGAGGTGCTGCCTGTCTCGTCCTGGCCGCCCTGGCCGCCCGCGGAGCCGTTCTGCCGGCGGCCGGTGAAGCTGTCCCGCAGCTTCCCGCCCAGGTCACCGGCGCCCCCGGCGATGTCGCGGACCAGCCCCATCAGCGGGTCCTTGCTGTTCCGCACGGTCTCGGAGTAGTGGTTCGCGGACTGCCGGAAGGAGTCGGCGACCGAGGTGTCGCCGTCGTCCTCCCGCCGGTCGTAGTGCCCGTCCATGATCCGCTGGTACTCGCGGGTCGCGGCCCATTTGCGCAGCTCGGCGGCGCGCACGGTGGTGAACGGGTGGCTGCGCGGCAGCACGTTCATGATCTTCAGGACGGAGTCCCGCAGGTCGCCGCCCGCCTCGTACTCGTCGGCCTGCGCCAGGAACGCGTCGACGTTCATCTCGTGCAGGTGGTTGCCGCCGGCCAGCTTCATCAGGCCGCGCATCGACGCCTGGATATCCTGGCCCACCAGCAGACCGGCCCGGTCCGCGGACAGTTCGGACTTGCGGAACCACTCGCGCAGCGCGGTCACGATAGCCATGATCGCCACGTTCCCCAGCGGGATCCAGGCGACCTTCAGCGCCAGGTTGGTGAGGAACAGCAGGATGGTGCGGTACACGGAGTGACCGGACAGCGCGTGACCGACCTCGTGCCCGACGACCGCCCGCATCTCCTCCTCGTCGAGCAGTTCGACCAGTCCGGTGGTCACCACGATGATCGGCTCGTCCATGCCGATGCACATGGCGTTCGGCTTCGGGTCCTGGTTGACGTACATCGGAGGGACCTTCTCCAGGTCCAGGATGTAGCAGGCGTCGCGCAGCATGTGATGGAGGTGCGCGAACTGCTCGTCCCCCACCCGCACCGAGTCGGAGAGGAACAGCAGTCGCAGGCTCCGCTCGGGCAGCAGGCCGCTGAGCGCCTTGAAGACGGTGTCGAAGCCGCTTAGCTTGCGCAGCGCCACCAGAGCGGAGCGGTCAGCGGGGTGTTCGTAGGCCCGGGAAGAGATCCCGGGGAAACGGCGCCGCTCCCGTCCGGGCAGGTGCCGGGCGCTGTCGTTGCCTTCTGTCATGGTGCTCCCCCTCGTCGGCTGGAACACCCAGCGTAGTCCGAAGGGCCCGCGAGCGGCCGGGACTGTTCCCGGGTTGCGACGAACGCGCCTCCGCCAGGACCGGGCCTCGCGCCCGCCGTGGCCACTGGGAAGTCCGGGGACCGGTCGGCGTGAGCCCCCGCGGGGCGGACGCATACGATGTGGCGCGGAAGACCGCACGCCCCTGCACACTCTCACCGGGACGGTTCGAAGCAGCCATGACTCTGATCAGCTCCGCGCACAGCACCCTCGTCGTCCTCGCCTCCGGCGGTGGAACCGGCGCCGAGCACGGTGGCGAGCACTCCAGCCTCAGCCCGTACGTCACCGGCGGCGGCGCGCTGCTCGCCCTTCTCCTCCTCCTCTGGATCACCACCCGCTTCAACCGCGACCGCTGACCCGTCCCCGACCGGGTCGCCGGGCCTCCCGCCCGGCGCTCGTCCGGACGGGGCCGCGGCCGGCCACCGCGGCGGCGCCGCACCCCGCCAGGCGGAGGATGGGCCGCGAGGAGAAGAGAGGCTAGGGTCGGCTCGCATGGGAGAGCACATAGTGCCCGGCACCGGCGCACGGCGGCTGGGGGTGATGGGCGGGACCTTCGACCCGATCCACCACGGCCACCTGGTCGCCGCCAGCGAGGTGGCAGCGCGGTTCGAGCTGGACGAAGTGGTGTTCGTGCCCACCGGACAGCCGTGGCAGAAGAGCCACCAGCAGGTGTCCCCGGCCGAGGACCGGTACCTGATGACGGTCATCGCCACCGCGTCCAACCCTCAGTTCTCCGTCAGCCGGATCGACATCGACCGGCCCGGCCGTACGTACACCATCGACACGCTGCGCGAGCTGCGGGCCCGGCGCCCCGAGGCGGAACTGTTCTTCATCACCGGCGCCGACGCGCTCGGCCAGATCCTCACCTGGCGGGACGCCGAGGAGCTGTTCTCCCTCGCCCACTTCATCGGCGTCACCCGGCCCGGTCACGCCCTCGCCGACCCCGGGCTGCCGGACGGCGGCGTCTCGCTGATCGAGGTGCCCGCGCTGGCCATCTCCTCGACCGACTGCCGCGCCCGCGTCGAGGCCGGCGACCCCGTCTGGTACCTGGTGCCCGACGGCGTCGTGCGCTACATCAACAAGCGGCAGTTGTACCGAGACGGGGGAGAGGAGGCGGCCGGGACGTGAGCCAACCCCACGACAGCGACGACCACGGGTGGAACCCGTACGACGGGCAGCAGCCGCGGATCCTCGGATACGACGAGTACGGCCGCCCCGTCTACGCCCGGGACCCCGCCGGACAGGGCGGCGGCAGGCAGCAGACCGGCACCCAGGAGTACGGCTACGGGCAGCCGTACGACGCGGGCGCCTACGGGGGCGCCGGCCAGGGCGCCGGGACGTACGGCACCGGCGGTTACGGCACCGGGGCGTACGGCACCGGCGGTTACGACACCGGGGCGTACGACACCGGGACCTTCGACGCCTACGACCCGTATGGCACGCAGACCGGGTCGATCCCTCCCGTGACCGATCCGTACACCGGCCAGCCGTACGGCGCCCCGGCTGCCCCGGAGAGCTTCGACCCGTACGGTCCCGCCGCCGACACCGGCACGGGGACCGTGCCCGCGCAGTCCCCGCCGCCCGCGGCGGAACGTACGGCCGCCGCACGCCGTGGCGCCGGTCCTGACGCGGACGCGTACGACACCGACCAGTTCTCGTTCGTCGAGGAGGAAGCGGAGGAGTCCGAGGACGTCATCGACTGGCTGAAGTTCAGCGAGAGCCGCACCGAGCGCAGGGAAGAGGCCAAACGGCGCGGCCGCAACCGGAAGCGCGCGCTGGTGATCCTCCTGGTGCTGGCCCTGCTCGGCGGCGTCGGCTACCTCTGGTGGGCTGGCAAGCTGCCCGGACTCGACGGCGGCCCCGGAGCGGGCGGCCCGGCCGCCGGACAGCAGCGCGACGTGCTGGTGGTGCACCTGCGGGACCCGGACAGCGAGGCCAACGCCACGGCGCTGCTGGTCGACAACGCCACCACCGAGCAGGGCACCACCCTGCTCCTCCCGAACTCCCTCGCCGTCACCACGTCCGACGGTTCGACCACCACCCTCGGCAAGTCGGTCGAATCCGAGGGCGCCACCCCCACCCGGGACGCCCTCAGCCAGCTCCTCGGCGCCGACATCAAAGGCACCTGGCGCCTGGACACCCCCTTCCTGGAGACCCTCGTGGACGCCGTCGGCGGCGTGACCCTGGACGTCGACGCCACCGTCCGGGGTGAGAAGAAGGGCGACGACCCGCTGGTCGAGAAGGGACGGGAGCGCGAGCTGGACGGCCGCGCCGCCGTCGCCTACGCGACCCACCGCGAGGAGGCCGAGCCCAGGACGGCCCAGCTGGAGCGCTTCGGCCAGGTGATGGAGGCCGTGCTGGACCAGATGTCCACGGACAAGGCCTCCGCCACCAAGACGGTCGAGTCCCTCGGCCAGATCCTGGACCCGTCGCTCTCCCAGGCGTCCCTCGGCGCGTCGCTGGCCTCGCTGGCCGCGCGCGCCCAGGCCGACGCGTACGAGACACGGGTGCTGCCCGCCGAGCCGGACGGCACGCTCAGCGCCGAGACCGGCGACGGCATGGTCAAGGACGTGCTCGGCGGCACCGTGCAGAACTCCGACCCCGACGCCGCGCCGCGCGTCTTGCTGCGCAACGCCGCGGGTGACGAGGGCGCCGACGACGCCGCGCGTGTGACGCTCGTCAACGGCGGCTTCAGCGTCGTGGGCGCCTCGGAGGCCGACGGGGCCGAGAAGACCTCGAAGGTGCTGTACGCGGAAGCCGCGCAGAAGGAGCGGGCCCAGGCGGTCGCGAAGACCCTCGGTCTCCCCGACAACGCGGTACGGAAGGGCGACGCGGCGGGCAACGCGGACGTCACCGTCGTGCTCGGCCAGGACTACGACGGCTGAGCCGTGGCACCGCACACCGCTGCGCCGCGCGCCCTGCCGACGGCCCCGCCCGGGCCTCGGCGGGGCCGTCGGCGCGGCGTGAGATCCTGAGGGACGGCACCATCCCGCCCACCCGCGACCGAAAGCACTGCCTGTGACCGCCACCGACCGTTCCGTCGAGCTGATCAACGCCGCCGCCCAGGCCGCCGCCGACAAGCTGGCTCACGATGTCGTCGCCTACGACGTGAGCGACGTCCTGACCCTCACCGACGCGTTCCTCCTCGCCTCGGCCCCCAACGACCGCCAGGTCAAGGCGGTCGTCGACGCCGTCGAGGAGCGCCTGCTGAAGGAGCACGGCGCCAAGCCGGCCCGACGGGAGGGCGAGCGCGAGGGCCGCTGGGTGCTGCTGGACTACGTCGACATCGTCGTGCACGTGCAGCACAGCGAGGAGCGTGTCTACTACGCGCTGGAACGGCTCTGGAAGGACTGCCCGGAGCTGGATCTGCCGGAGGACGCCAAGGCGACCCGGGGCAAGGGCGAGCAGGCGGGGGCGGAGGACGCGCCGTGACCGCCGCCACCACGCCCCCGGCCGGTGGTCCGGCCCCCGACGGGCGTTCCGCCCCCACCGGGCGGCGCGTCGTCCTGTGGCGGCATGGCCAGACCGCATGGAACCTCGAGCGCCGCTTCCAGGGCTCCACCGACATCGCGCTCACAGAGGAAGGGGTGGCGCAGGCCCGCCGTGCCGCGCGGCTGCTCGCCGCCCTCCAGCCGCAGGCGATCATCGCCTCGGACCTCCAGCGCACCCGCGCCACCGCCGCCGAGTTGGCTCGCCTCTCCGGCCTGGAGGTCACCCACGACGCCGACCTGCGGGAGACCTACGCGGGCGTCTGGCAGGGCCTCACGCACGAGGAGATCGTCGAGCGCCACGGCGAGGAGTACGCCGCCTGGAAGCGGGGGGAACCCGTCCGGCGCGGCGGCGGCGAGCTGGAGACCGAGGTCGCCGACCGGGCCGCACCCGTCGTCGAGCGGCACGTGGACAAGCTGCCCGAGGGCGGCACTCTGGTCGTCGTCAGTCACGGCGGCACCATCCGTACCACCATCGGCCGGCTGCTCGGCCTGCACCCGAGCACCTGGGAGGCGCTCGGCGGCCTCTCCAACTGCTGCTGGTCGGTGCTGGGCGAGAGCCTGCGCGGCTGGCGGCTGCAGGAGCACAACGCCGGCACCCTGCCGGAACCGGTCCTCGGCGACGACGACTGAGCCGGGGCGCGGATTTCTCAATCCGGCAGGCCACCGGTAAGCTTCTACTCGTTCACGGCGTGCGAGCGCCGGAGAATGCGGGGCTATAGCTCAGTTGGTAGAGCGCTTGCATGGCATGCAAGAGGTCAGGAGTTCGATTCTCCTTAGCTCCACAGCTCGGGCCATTGCGATCCCGTCCTCACCAGGGCGGGATCGTTGCTTTGTCCCCTCTCCTGCGGGCGCCGGTAACGTGGCAGAATCGCCGCCAGGGTGAAGGAGGCACGCCGAGGGAGGCAGGACCGATGCCGACCGCGTCTCTCAGCTGCCCCGCCTGCGGATCATCGGACGTCGCCGTGGTGCTCGGCGACAATGGAGGGGTTTCCTACGTGTGCACGGCCTGCGGCCACACCTGGAGCTGACGGATGGGCGCGCACAGCAGGAAATGCGACTGGTGCGGCAGCGGCACGCCCGTCGTGCGTGACATGGAACCCGCGAACGAGCGCTACCAGTACTGGTGTGAGGACTGCGCGCGGGCGCTGATCATACGCGGCGACCCCATCGAGACCTACCGTGAGCTGGACGGCGAGCCCATCTACGGACGGCTGCTCGACGAGCACTGCACCCTCAAGCGCTTCTACTCCTTCGCCACGGCCTGAAGCTCGCTCCGCGCCCGCACCACCCGCGCGCCCGCGTACGGGCCGGTCCGCCCGGCGGCGCGCACGGCCACCGCCGCCGCGAGCGCGAGGAAGGCCGCTCCCGCCAGCGGGTAGACGGCCGAGAGCAGCATCTCCCCGGCGCCCTGCCGGAGTTCCAGCCGCTCGGCGCGGTCGGGGCTGTGCGGCACCCACCACAGGGCGTACGTGCAGAACACCGCCGCGCAGGCCGCCGTACCCCACCACCACCGGTCGTCGCGACGGTGCAGCGCCTCGGCGCCCAGCAGAACGACGGCCGGCACGCACCACACCCAGTGGTGCGACCAGGAGACCGGGCTGATCAGCAGCGCCGTGAGCGCGCAGGCCGTCCCCGCCCAGGCGGTCGACCGCGGCAGCCGGGAGCCGGCGAGCAGCGCCGCGACCGCGACGCCCAGCCCCGCCACCGCCACGGCCATCGACAGTGCGGTCGCCGCCGCCCCCGGATCGCCGGTGTGCAGGGCTCGGGCCAGTACTCCGTGCAGTGACTGGTTCGCGGTGTCCTCGGCGTTTCCCACGCGGTCCGCGCGGAACAGGATCTCCGTCCAGAAGCGGAGCGAGTCGCCCGGCAGCACGGTGGCGGCCAGTCCGGCCGTCCCGAGGAAGGCGCCGGTGGCGACCGCCGCCTGCCGCAGGTGCGCGTTCCACGCCCCCGCGAGTGCGGTGCGGACGGCAGCCGGTCCTCCCGCGCGGACCGGCCCGCGCAGCCCCGTCCAGCCCTGCCGGCGCCAGGCTTCCACCACGCCCGCCAGTGCCAGCAGCACGACGAACAGCGCTGGGGTGAGCTTCACCCCCGCCGCCACGCCGATGCCGATCCCTGCCCAGCGGTGCCCGGAGCGACGTGACAGGTCCCACAGCACGAGGGCGGCCAGCAGAAGGTTGACCTGCCCGTAGCGCAAGGTGGTCCACACCGGCTCGCACCACACGGCGAGGGCGGACACCGCCAGGGCCGCGGCCGCCGTCGGCTCGCTCTGCGGGCGGCCTGCCAGCCGCAGCGACAGGTGCACCACCAGGACCAGCAGCAGCAGGTTCGCCGCCGTGGCGACCGCCCGCAGGGTGTCGGCCTCCAGTAGGGCCAGCGGCACGAAGAGCAGGGCAGCGAACGGCGGGTAGGTCGCCGGCAGATCGGCGTGAGTGGCGCGCAGCGCGTACAGGTCCTCGCCGCGCAGCACCGCCTCGCCCTGCGCGCGGTAGACCATCACGTCGATCAGCGAGACGTCCGCCGCGCGTTGCGCCGTCCAGAACAGGGCGAAGGACCCCAGGCACAGTAGGCCGCTCGCGAGGAGGGGGCGACGCAGCGGGTACACGGCGGACGACGGTACCGCCCTCCGGGGCCGCCCGGCGCCACGCTCGCGGGCCGAGAACCGATTTGGCGGATCACCGCGTGGGCCGTGTACAGTAGGCATCGCCGTCGCGGGGACACCGCAGGAGACCTGCTCATGTCTCGCGCGTCGGACCAGACTCGGGGCTATAGCTCAGTTGGTAGAGCGCTTGCATGGCATGCAAGAGGTCAGGAGTTCAATTCTCCTTAGCTCCACACACAGGCGACGGGCCGTCTCGCAGAGGCGGCCCTTTTCGCTGTTCCCCTGCGTCGCCAGGCGGCCCCGTGCGTCGACCGGCCGCCTCTCGCGCCTCGCCCGGATGCCCGAATCGCACCGGAAGCCCCTTGTGTCGTGCGGTATCCTGTGCGCATGCGTGCCGTACGCCTTCTGCTTAGCCGGCCGCGCTGATCAGTCCCGACCCCAGGGCCGCGGTGGAAACGGCAGGGTCGGAATCGGCGCGGCGTCCCCTCCTGTGCGAGGGGATTTTTCGTTTCCTGAGCAGAGACGACCGATGGAGCTTTGAGGACGATGAGCGAGACCACGACCGCAGCCGCACAGAACACGGCTCCCCATCGCTACACGGCGGCGCTGGCCGCCGACATCGAGGCACGCTGGCAGGACTTCTGGGACAAGCAGGGGACGTACGAGGCCCCCAATCCCGGTGGCGGCGCGCTGGGCGGTGACGAGGAGACCGTCGCCCGGCCCAAGAAGTTCATCATGGACATGTTCCCTTACCCGTCGGGTGCCGGCCTGCACGTCGGCCACCCCCTGGGCTACATCGCCACCGACGTCTTCGCCCGCTACCAGCGGATGACCGGCCACAACGTCCTGCACACGCTGGGCTTCGACGCCTTCGGCCTGCCCGCCGAGCAGTACGCGGTGCAGACCGGCACCCACCCGCGCGTCTCCACCGAAGCCAACATCGTCAACATGAAGGCCCAGCTGCGCCGCCTGGGCCTGGGCCACGACCAGCGCCGGTCGTTCGCCACCATCGAGCCGTCCTACTACAAGTGGACGCAGTGGATCTTCCTGCAGATCTTCAACTCCTGGTACGACACGGAGGCGCAGCGGGCCCGCCCGATCGCCGATCTGGTCGACGAGTTCGCTTCCGGCCGGCGTCCCACACCCGAGGGACGCGCGCCCTGGGCCGAACTGGACGCCGCCGGGCGCGCCGATCTGCTGGGTGCGTACCGGCTGGCCTACGCCTCCGACGCGCCGGTCAACTGGTGCCCGGGCCTGGGCACCGTGCTGGCCAACGAGGAGGTCACCGCCGAGGGCCGTTCCGAGCGCGGCAACTTCCCCGTCTTCAAGGCGAAGCTGCGCCAGTGGAACATGCGCATCACCGCTTACGCGGAGCGGCTGCTGGACGACCTGGACGGCCTGGACTGGCCGGAGGCCATCAAGCTGCAGCAGCGCAACTGGATCGGCCGCAGCGAGGGCGCCCGTGTCGACTTCCCCGTCGACACGGCGCACGGCGAGGAACACGCGGCGATCACCGTCTTCACCACCCGTCAGGACACGCTGTTCGGTGCGACGTACATGGTGCTGGCGCCCGAGCACGACCTGGTGTCGGGCGAGGGCCACGCCGCCTCCGTCGTCCCGGACGCCTGGCCCGAGGGCACGCGTGCGGCGTGGACCGGCGGCCACGCCACCCCCGCCGAGGCCGTCGAGGCCTACCGCGCGCAGGCCGCCGGCAAGTCCGACGTGGAGCGGCAGGCCGAGGCGAAGGACAAGACCGGTGTCTTCACCGGCGCGTTCGCGACGAACCCGGTCAGCGGCGAGCGCGTGCCGGTGTTCATCGCCGACTACGTGCTGATGGGCTACGGCACCGGCGCCATCATGGCCGTCCCCGCCCACGACAGCCGGGACTTCGCCTTCGCCCGGGCATTCGAGCTGCCCATGCGCTGCGTCGTCGAGCCCACCGACGGGCGCGGCACCGACCCGGCGACCTGGGACGACGCGTTCGTCTCCTACGACGCCGCGCTGGTGAACTCCTCCGGCCCGCGCGTGGCCCTGGACGGTCTGGGCGTGCCCGAGGCCAAGGCGAAGATCACCGGGTGGCTGGCCGAGCAGGGCATCGGCGAGGGCACCGTCAACTACCGCCTGCGCGACTGGCTGTTCAGCCGGCAGCGGTACTGGGGCGAGCCGTTCCCGATCGTCTACGACGAGGACGGCATCGCGCACGCGCTGCCCGAGTCGATGCTGCCGCTGGAGCTGCCGGAGGTCGAGGACTACGCGCCGCGCACCTTCGACGCGGACGACGCCGACACCGTGCCGGAGACCCCGCTGTCTCGGAACGAGGACTGGGTGCACGTCACCCTGGACCTGGGCGACGGCCGCGGCCCGCGCCGCTACCGGCGAGAGACCAACACCATGCCCAACTGGGCCGGTTCCTGTTGGTACGAGCTGCGCTACCTGGACCCGCACAACGACCAGAAGCTGGTCGACCCGGCCGTCGAGCGGTACTGGATGGGCCCGCGCGAGGGCATGCCCACGGGCGGCGTCGACCTGTACGTGGGCGGCGCCGAACACGCCGTGCTGCACCTGCTGTACGCCCGCTTCTGGTCCAAGGTGCTGTTCGACCTGGGCCACGTCTCGTCCGCCGAGCCGTTCCACAAGCTGTACAACCAGGGCATGATCCAGGCGTACGTCTACCGCGACGCGCGCGGCATCGCCGTGCCGGCCGCCGAGGTCGAGGAGCGGGACGGGGCCTACTGGTACCAGGGCGAGAAGGTCTCCCGGCTGCTGGGAAAGATGGGCAAGTCGCTGAAGAACGCGGTGACCCCGGACGAGATCTGCGCCGAGTACGGCGCCGACACGCTGCGCCTGTACGAGATGGCGATGGGCCCGCTGGACGTCTCCCGGCCGTGGGACACCCGTGCCGTCGTCGGCCAGTACCGCCTGCTGCAGCGCCTGTGGCGGAACGTCGTGGACGAGGCGACGGGCGAGGTCGTCGTCACCGACGACGAGCCCGACGAGGACACCCTGCGCGCCCTGCACAAGGCGATCGACGGAGTCCGACAGGACCTGTCCGACCTGCGGTTCAACACCGCCATCGCCAAGGTCACCGAGCTGAACAACCACGTCACCAAGGTGGCGCGGGTGCCGCGGTCGGTCGCCGAGCGCCTGGTGCTGCTGGTCGCCCCGCTGGCGCCGCACGTCGCCGAGGAACTGTGGCACCGGCTGGGCCACGAGGGCAGTGTCGTCCACGCGGACTTCCCCGTCGCCGACCCGGCGTACGTGGTCGACGAGACGGTGACCTGCGTCGTCCAGATCAAGGGCAAGGTCAAGGCCCGCCTGGAGGTCTCGCCCTCCGTCACCGACGCCGACCTGGAGGCAGCGGCACTGGCCGAACCGGCGATCGTCTCCGCGCTGGACGGCGCGGGCATCCGGAAGGTCATCGTCCGGGCCCCGAAGCTGGTCAACATCGTCCCGGCCTGACCAGGCGCGGCGCCTGCCGCCCGCCCCCGCCCCCACCGTCGTCCCGGACGGGGCGGGGGCGGTGCGGGGCGCGCTCACCGTCCCGTCGGCCGTCAGGAACCACCGACCGCACCCCGCCCGTTTACGCTGAAGGGGAGCCGCACACCGCCACACCCGGCCCCCATCAACCGTCGGCACCCCGAAGGAGCAAGGCGTGGAGTTCGTCATCTGGGCCCTGGTCGTCCTCTTCGTCCTCTTCACCGCCCTCGGCGTGATCGTCACCCTCAAGACCGCCCGCGCCGTCCGCCGCGGCGTGGAGCGTACGAGCGCCCAGGTCCGCCGTACCGTCGAGGACACCACGCTGAAGGCGCGCACCGCCCAGCCGGGCCCGGTCGGCGAGGCCGCCCGGCTCCGGCTGGAGCTGCGCACGTCGCTCGACAGCACCCGTGCCGCGCTGACCTCGGGAGCCTCTGACGACCCGGCGCTCCGGGAGGCGGCCGCGCTGCTCGACCAGCTCCAGGGCCATGCCCAGCGGCTCGACGGCGAGCTGCGCCTCCTCATGGAGCGCGAACCCGACCGCGAGCGCATCGCCGCCCGGCTGCCGGACGCGCGGGAGCGCGCGGCGGCGCTGAAGAAGTCCGCCGACTCGCTCCGCTTCGCGGCCCAGGACCGGGCCCGCCAGTACGACGACGACGGCCTCGACGCGCTCCGCGAGCAGATCGAGATCGAGTCCGGGGCCCTCCGCGGCTTCCGTGACGCGCCCCTGCCCCTCGGCGGATCCGTGGATGCCGGCCCGCAGCCCGCCGAAGTGCACGGTCCCCCCGCCGCCCCGGAGCCGGCGCGTCTGGAGAAGCCGCACTCCCAGCAGCCGAACCCCCCGCAGCAGCCGCACTGGCCGGAGCCGCAGCACGCCGAGAAGTCCGCGCCCGAGCAGCACTGGTCGGACGCACAGACGCTTCCCGGCGTCGACCGGGACGGCCCGCAGAACCCGCGGTGAGCGGCGGCGTGAGCACGAGGGAGGGCGAACCACCGGGCCGGTGCGACACGTCGGCCCGCTCCGGCGCTAGCCTCCCCGGCATGGCCCGTCATGTCGCTGTCGTCACCGACTCCACGGCGTACCTGCCCCCGGAGCTGCTGGAGAAGCACCACATCACCGCGGTACCGCTGACGGTCGTCCTCGACGGGGAGGCGCTGGAGGAGGGCACGGAGATCTCCGCCCCCGCCCTCGCGGAGGCCCTGCGCAAGCACCGGCCGGTCACCACCTCCCGGCCCAGCCCGGAGACCTTCGCCGCCACCTACCGCGCCCTCGCCGAGTCCCAGCCCGCGCTGGACGGCATCGTGTCGCTGCACCTGTCCGCGGAGGTCTCGGGCACCTACGACGCGGCCGTGCTGGCCGCCCGGGACGCGCCGGTGCCGGTGCGCGTGGTCGACACCGGCATGGTCGCGATGGCGCTGGGCTTCTGCGCCCTGGCCGCGGCCGAGACCGCCGAGGCGGGCGGGACACCGGACGACGCGGTGGCGGCGGCGGAGAAACGCGCCGAGGGGACGGCGGCGTACTTCTACGTCGACACGCTCGACTACCTGCGGCGCGGCGGACGCATCGGCGCCGCGCAGGCGCTGTTCGGGTCCGCGCTGGCCGTCAAGCCCTTGCTGGAGCTGGCGGACGGCCGCATCGGCATGCTGGAGAAGGTACGCACCGCGTCCCGGGCCATCGCCCGGCTCGAGGAGATCGCCGTCGAGCACTCGGCGGACGGCCGGGTCGACATGGCCGTCCACCACCTGGCGGCCCCCGAGCGCGCGGACCAGCTCGCCCAGCGACTCCGCGAGCGCGTCCCGGGCCTGGCCGACCTGCACGTCAGCGAGGTGGGCGCGGTGATCGGCGCCCACACCGGCCCCGGCCTCCTCGGCGTCGTACTCTCCCGCCGCTGAAGGGTCTGCCTGTCTTCCTGCTCCTCTTTTCTGCGTGCCTGTCCGTCTGCGTGCCTGCCGCAAGGGCTGCTGACACGTCTGTGCCGGGCGTACCGGCGTCTTGGGAGGCACCCGCAGGGGTGACGAAGTTGTCCACAACTTGGGCGTCATCCACCGGAATCGACCCCTTCCGCCGTGAACGTCACGCGCCTTCTAGCGTTCCGTGGCATGACGACTCGAAGCCGCCACGACAGCCGCGGTCCGGGGCGAGGGGGCCGGCACCGCTCGCGTGCCGGCGGCCGCTCCGGACCAACGCACCGCACCGACCCCGCCGTCCGCCGCCGCGTGGACACCCTGCTGTCGCCGATCGGCGGCGGGCCGCTGCGCGAGGTGCCCTCGCCGAGGAACCCCCCGGACGACGCCCCGCCACCGCCGTCGCCCCCGAGCTCCGGGGCGTGCCGGGGCGCCCGCGTCGTCCGCCGGGCGACCACCGCCACCTCCACGCCACCCGGCAACGGGGCTGCTGCTCCCGCGTCCCCGCTGCCCCGGCCCGTCGCGATCGCCGTCGCCCGTGCGGCCGTGGCCGCTGCCCGGGAGCGCGGCCGTCCCCCGGAACCGCCGGCCCGGCCCGACCTTGCTCCGCCCGTCCCGGAGGCTGGTCCGCACGCCAGGGACGCGGACCCGCCGACCCGGCGTGCCGCGCCCGACCGTTCCGGAGCCGACGACCCGGAGGTCCCGGAGACCGCATCTCCGTCGTTGGCGGGGCGGTTGCGGGAGGCGTTTCTCGAACGTCTCCCGCTGTGGGTGCAACTCCGCTGCGCCGTCGAGCCCAAGACGCTTGCCGCACTGGGGCTCGTGCTCCTCGTCGCCCTCGGCTTCGCCGTCCACCACTTCCTCTCCGGCCGCCCCCAGACCGTCGCCGCACCGCGAGCCGCCGCCGAGCCGTTGTCGCCGCCTTCCGCCTCACCGGACGCGGTGTCCTCCGGCGTCGGCGGCCCGGTCGTCGTGGACGTCGCGGGAGACGTCCGGGAGCCCGGGGTCCACCGGCTGCCGCGAGGTTCGCGCGTCGCGGACGCACTGAAGGCGGCCGGGGGAGTCCGGCCGGGCACCGATCCGAAGCAGCTCGGCGGGCTCAACCAGGCGCGGCGGCTGGTCGACGGCGAGCAGATCCTGGTCGGCGAGATCGCCGCCCGCGCCGTCGGCGGGCCGGTACCCGCTCCCGCGGCCGGTGTGCCCCCGGGCGCAGGCGGGACGCCCGCCCGCATCAGTCTGAGTTCCGCCACCACCGAACAACTGGAGACGCTGCCCGGAGTCGGCCCCGTGCTGGCCGGCCACATCGTCGACTACCGGACCGAGCACGGGGGTTTCACCTCGATCGAACAGCTCCGCGAGGTGGACGGCATCGGCCCCGCCCGCTTCGCGGACCTCCGGCCCCGGGTCGGGCCGTGAGGCGAGAACCCGCTGCCGGCACCGCTCGTAGTCCCGCGCACCGGGCCTCCCGCAACCCGCTGGGTGCCGCGGACCCCCGCCAGGAGGGCCCACCCGACCTTCGGCTACTGCCACCCGCCCTCGCCGCATGGGCGGCAGCCGCCCTCGCCCCGGCACTCCCCGGCACGGCGACCGCGCTCGGCGCCGCCGCCCTCTGCGGACTCCTCGCCACCGTCCTCCTCCGTCCGCCCCGCCGCCCGGCCACCCCGCACCGGCACCTGCGTCACGGCAACCGGCTCGCCCTCGCCCTCACCCTGGTCTGCGCGGCGGCCGGAGCCGCCTCCGCCACGCTCCACACCGCGGACGCCCGACGCGGGCCCCTCCCCGAGCTGGCGGCCGACTACTCCCACGCCACCGTCGAGTTGACGGTGACCGGAGACCCGCACCGCACGGACGCCCGGGTCCACGGCACCCGGCGCGTCCCCGGCGTCCTCGTCGTGCCGGTCGACGTCACCCGGGTGTCGGCGCCCGCTGTGCCCGCCCCCGTCGCTGTGCGGACTCCGGCGCTCCTGCTGGTCGACGGCGACGACGGCACCGCCTCCGGCTGGGGTCGGCTGCTCCCTTCCACCGGCCTCCGCGCCGAGGTGCGTCTGGCCCCGGCCCGCGCGTCGGCGGTAGGGCAGGACATCGCGGCCGTCCTCCGCACGGGAGGCTCCGAACCACCCACCGTCGTACGGCCTCCGACCGCCCTGCAACGCTTCGCAGGCGACCTGCGCGCCGGTCTCCGCCGCGCCACAGACCCTCTCGCCCCCGATCCCCGGGCGCTGCTTCCCGGCCTCGTCGTCGGCGACACCTCCCGCATCCCCGACGATCTGGACGCCGCCTTCCACGCCACCGACATGCTGCACCTGCTCGCTGTCAGCGGAGGAAACCTGACCGTCCTGCTGGTCCTTCTCATCGGACCGCCGGGCAGAGCCGGCCTCGCGGAACGTCGCGGCCTCGCGCCCCGGCTCGGCATCCCGCTGCGGACCACCGCCGTACTCGCCGCCCTGGTCGTGCTCGGCTTCGTCCTCGTGTGCCGTCCCCAGCCCAGCGTGCTGCGGGCCGCCGCCTGCGGCCTGATCACCATCCTGGCCATCGGCACCGGCCGCCGGCGTTCCCTGCTTCCCGCCCTCGCCGCCGCCGTCCTCCTCCTAGTGCTCCACGACCCGGGACTCGCGCGCGATCCCGGATTCCTGCTCTCCGTTCTCGCGACCGGATCGCTCCTGACCCTCGCCCCGCGCTGGAGCCGTGCGCTGCGTCGCCGCGGAGTTCCGGGACGGCCGGCCGAAGCCCTCGCCGCGGCCGCCGCCGCACAGGCGGCCTGCGCGCCCGTCGTCGCCGTGCTCGCCGCTCACGTCAGCCTGGTCGCCGTTCCCTGCAACCTGCTCGCCGAGTTCGTCGTCGCTCCCGCCACCGTCCTCGGCTTCGCGGCGCTCCTGACCGCGCCGCTCTCGCCCGCCCTCGCCGAAGGGCTGGCCTGGCTCGGCGGCTGGCCGACCGCGGCGATCGCCCGTATCGCCCGGACCGGTGCGTCCGTGCCCGGAGCCACCGTCCCCTGGCCCGACACCTGGCCGGGAGCGCTCCTCCTGAGCCTGCTCGTCCTGGCCCTCGCGGTCCTGGCACGCCGCCTGCCGGGCCGTCCGTGGTTCTGCGCCGCCGTCGCCCTGCTCCTCCTGGCGGCACTGGCCCGCCCCGCCCCGCTCACCCGCACCCTGTCCGGATGGCCACCGCCGCACTGGCGGCTGGTGATGTGCGACGTGGGCCAGGGGGACGCAGTCGTACTCGCGGCGGGCGACGGGACCGCCGTCCTCGTCGACGCCGGCCCCGACCCCGACGCGGTGGACGACTGCCTGACCAGGCTCGGCGTGACCGCCATTCCGCTCCTCGTCCTGACCCACTTCCACGCCGACCATGTCGCCGGGCTTCCCGGCGCGCTGCGCGGCCGCGAGGTCGGCGCCATCCAGGCCACCCATGTGCAGCACCCCGCCGGCCAGGCCGCGTTCGTGCACCGCGTCGCGGGACGGGCGGGAGTGCCGCTGATGCGTGCCCCGGCGGGCGAGCGACGCACCCTCGGCGTGCTCTCCTGGGAGGTGCTGTGGCCACTCGCGGGGCCGCGGCACACCGGCGCCCCGGCGGAGGGGGAGGACGAGGACGCAGCCAACAACGCCAGCCTCACGCTGCTGGTCCGCGTCGCCGGGCTCACGGTTCTGCTCCCCGGCGACCTCGAACCCCCGGCCCAGCGCCGCCTGCTGGAGACCCGTCCCGGCCTCGGCCCGGTGGACGTCCTCAAGGTCGCACACCACGGCTCCGCCTACCAGGACCCGGCGCTCCTCGCCCGCCTCGACCCGCGGATCGCCCTGGTGTCCGCCGGCGCCGGGAACCCGTACGGCCATCCCGCGCCGCAGACTCTCCGGCTGCTGCACCGCCACGGCGCCCTGGTGCGCCGTACGGACACCTCCGGGGCGCTCGCCGTCGCCGCCATGCCCGACGGCACCCCCTCCGTCACCTCGGCCCGCGCACCTCCGGTGCGGTCAGCCCGCCGGGACCGTCCACACGCCGCCGCGCATCAGATGGCGCCCCGTCAGCTCGTGCTCGCCGTGAAACGCCTGCACGTCCGTCGGGGTGACGCGGAAGTACAGATAGGGCGAGCCGGGCCGCTTGGCGCGGCGCGGGTCCCAGCCGCAGCGTGCGGCGAACGCGTCGGCGTCGGCCGGGTCCACCTCGTGCAGCGAGAACGCCTCCACGGACCCGTCGATGAGCACCACGTCCCGGGTGTCGCCGAACGAGATCCGGACCGCGGACGTCTGAAGGAGGTTGCGCCCGGTGGGGTTGGCGCCCCGCGTGGACAGCCACACCGCCGCACCGTCCCAGTGCACGGACAGCGGCACCAGGCACGGCACGCCCTCGGGGCCGGCCGTGGCCACCCAGACGTCCTCCTCCGTGCGCAGACGTTCCAGGACCGCCTCTCTGCGCTGGTCGGCTGGGCGGGGCGCGGGGCGTGTCGTCGTCATGACCGGCACCGTAGGGGAGGCGTGTGCCGCACCACATCGGACGGTGGCCCGAGCCGCTCTCCGCCCCGGGGCCTACTCCCGTTCGCGCCAGCCCTCGTACTCCTCGGCGAGCAGGGCCAGCGCCTCCGCGTCGTAGGAGCCGTCGCCGTCCTCCAGGACGACCAGCCACTGGGCGTCCTCCGCGTCGTCCTCGCCCGCCAGCTCCTCCCGCACGAGCTGTGGCTCGTCCGGGCCGGCGCCGAAGTGCTCGGTCAGTGCGTCGGCGACCTCCTCGGCGGCGTCGCGGTCGGGAAGGACCAGGATGTGTCGTAGGTGCTGCGTCACCCGGCCATTGTCCGGGAACCGGGGAACGCCGGAGAGGAGGGGCGGGCGCTGTCGGTGGGGCGTGGGATGCTGGTGGGCGATGGCCGGTACCCGTAAGAAGACGTCCGAAGACCCGCTCGCGCCCGTCACGGTGGCCGTGGGCCAGGAGGAACTGCTCCTGGACCGCGCCGTGCAGCAGGTGGTGACCGCGGCCCGCGCCGCCGACCCCGACACCGACGTGCGCGACCTGACGTCCCCCGAACTCCAGCCGGGCACGCTGGCGGAGCTGACGAGCCCGTCCCTGTTCGCCGAGCGCAAGGTCGTGGTGGTGCGGTCCGCGCAGGACCTGGCGGCGGACAGCGTCAAGGACGTCAAGGCGTACCTCGCCTCGCCGGCCGAGGAGATCACCCTCGTTCTGCTGCACGCGGGCGGTCCCAAGGGGAAGGGCCTGCTGGACGCCGCCCGCAAGGCCGGCGCTCGCGAGGTGGCCTGCGCGAAGCTCACCAAGCCGGCCGACCGACTCGCCTTCGTCCGCGCCGAGTTCCGCACAGCCGGCCGTTCGGCGACGCCGGAGGCGTGCCAGGCACTGGTCGACGCGATCGGCAGCGACCTGCGCGAACTGGCCTCCGCCTGCGCGCAGCTCGCTGCCGACGTCGAGGGCGCCATCGACGACGCGGTCGTCGCCCGCTACTACACCGGCCGCGCGGAGGCGTCGAGCTTCACCGTGGCCGACCGCGCGGTCGAGGGACGCACGGCGGAGGCGCTGGAGGCGCTGCGCTGGTCGCTGGCGACCGGCGTGGCCCCGGTGCTGATCAGCAGCGCCCTCGCACAGGGCGTGCGGTCGATCGGGAAGCTGGCGTCGGCGCCGCGCGGCATGCGCCCCGGCGACCTTGCCCGCGAGCTGGGCATGCCGCCGTGGAAGATCGACCGGGTGCGCCAGCAGATGCGCGGCTGGTCCGCGGACGGCGTCTCCTCGGCGCTGCGCGCCGTCGCCGCGGCCGATGCGGGTGTGAAGGGCGGCGGCAACGACCCGGGGTACGCCCTGGAACAGGCCGTCATCGCGGTCTCCCGCGCCGCCCGCTCCCGCTGACACCGCGGGCGGGGCCGCTCTCCGCCGACCCGCGCTCGTCCCGTCGGCCCCCGGCGCACGCCGAAGCCCCCGTCAGCGGCCTGGGGAAAGGCCGTGGACGGGGGCTTCGGTGCGATCTTTGTGGTGCGCCGCACCCGCGTGGCGAACGCAGGCCGCGTGCGGCGCGGTGCCGAGTCTCGGTTCCGGTACACGGCGGAGTGAGAGGGCCCGCCGGGGCCGTACCGGTCCGTCGAAGCGGTCCGACCGAGAAGAGGTCAGCCCTTGAGGGAGGCGACCTTCTGCGCGAGCGCCGACTTCTTGTTGGCGGCGTTGTTCTTGTGCAGGACACCCTTGCTGGCGGCCTTGTCGAGCTTGCGCGAGGCGACGCGGGCGGCCTCGGTGGCCTTCTCGAGGTCACCGGCGGCCACGGCCTCGCGGGTGCGACGGATCGCGGTCTTCAGCTCGGACTTGACCGCCTTGTTGCGCTGGCGGGCCTTCTCGTTGGTCTTGATCCGCTTGATCTGGGACTTGATGTTCGCCACGAATGAGCCTTTGCGGGTTCAGTACGGTCTTCTGGGTGTGTCCGGACGTGCACGAGCGTGCACGCAGGCACAGCGGCCCAGGCTACCAGCAGCGGCCCGGCCCGCCGAATCGCCCGCCGTCGTACGCCCGCCGGGCCCGCGTGCGGGCACGTACGGCGCCGGTGCCGTCCGCACGGCATGTGCATGGGACGATGGGGGCGACTAGCGTTCTCCGAAGCGACGAAGCCGACTCTTATCCAGACCCGACAGGACCCTGCGTGCCCGCGACCCCATCGAACGTGCCGGAGCCGAGCCGTACCGACCCGGCGCTGATCCGCAACTTCTGCATCATCGCGCACATCGACCACGGCAAGTCGACACTCGCCGACCGCATGCTCCAGCTGACGGGCATCGTCGAGGAGCGCCAGATGCGCGCCCAGTACCTCGACCGGATGGACATCGAGCGTGAGCGCGGCATCACGATCAAGTCCCAGGCCGTACGGCTGCCGTGGAAGCCGACGGAGGAGGCGGACGCAGCCGCCGCCCCGCACATCCTGAACATGATCGACACCCCGGGCCACGTCGACTTCACCTACGAGGTGTCCCGTTCCCTCGCCGCCTGCGAGGGCTGCGTCCTGCTGGTCGACGCCGCCCAGGGCATCGAGGCCCAGACCCTCGCCAACCTCTACCTGGCGATGGAGCACGACCTCACGATCATCCCGGTGCTCAACAAGATCGACCTGCCCGCCGCGCAGCCGGAGAAGTTCGCGGCCGAGCTGGCGCACCTCATCGGCTGTGAGCCCGAAGACGTGCTCAAGGTCTCCGCGAAGACGGGCGAGGGCGTCGGGGACCTGCTGGACGAGGTCGTGCGCCAGGTGCCGGCCCCGGTCGGCGTGGCGGACGCGCCCGCCCGCGCGATGATCTTCGACTCCGTCTACGACGCCTACCGCGGCGTCGTCACCTATGTGAAGGTCGTCGACGGCAAGCTCGGACGGCGCGAGCGCATCCGGATGATGTCCACCGGCGCAACCCACGAACTGCTGGAGATCGGCACGAACGCGCCGGAGATGACGGCCGCCGACGGTCTCGGCGTCGGCGAAGTCGGTTACCTGATCACCGGTGTGAAGGACGTCCGCCAGTCGAAGGTCGGCGACACCGTCACCCAGCAGCACAAGGGCGCCGAGGAGCCGCTGGCGGGCTACAAGGACCCCAAGCCGATGGTGTTCTCCGGCCTGTACCCGCTGGACGGTTCGGACTACCCGGAACTGCGCGAGGCTCTGCACAAGCTGCAGCTCAACGACGCCGCGCTGAGCTTCGAGCCGGAGACCTCCGCAGCGCTCGGCTTCGGCTTCCGCGTGGGCTTCCTGGGGCTGCTGCACCTGGAGGTGATCCGGGAGCGGCTGGAGCGCGAGTTCAACCTCGACCTGATCGCCACCGCGCCCAACGTGATCTACCAGGTGCGGATGGAGGACGGGACCGAGCACACCGTCACCAACCCCACCGAGTTCCCCGCCGGCAAGATCGCCGAGGTGGAGGAGCCGATGGTCAGGGCCACGCTGCTGGCCCCCAGTGAGTTCGTCGGGGCGATCATGGAGCTGTGCCAGGCCCGGCGCGGCAACCTCCAGGGCATGGACTACCTCTCCGAGGACCGCGTCGAACTGCGCTACACGCTGCCGCTGGCCGAGATCGTCTTCGACTTCTTCGACGCGCTGAAGTCCAAGACCCGAGGCTACGCCTCACTCGACTACGAGCCGACCGGCGAGCAGGTCGCCGACCTGGTCAAGGTCGACATCCTCCTGCAGGGCGACAAGGTCGACGCCTTCTCCGCGATCGTGCACAAGGACAAGGCGTACTCCTACGGCGTGCGCATGGCGACCAAGCTGCGCGAGCTGATCCCGCGCCAGCAGTTCGAGGTGCCCATCCAGGCGGCCGTCGGATCCCGGGTGATCGCCCGCGAGACGGTGCGCGCCATCCGCAAGGACGTCCTCGCCAAGTGCTACGGCGGTGACATCTCCCGTAAGCGGAAGCTGCTGGAGAAGCAGAAGGAGGGCAAGAAGCGGATGAAGGTCGTGGGCCGGGTCGAGGTCCCGCAGGAGGCTTTCATCGCCGCCCTGTCCTCCGACGAGAGCGGCGACTCCAAGGCGAAGAAGTAGCCGCGCGCCGGTCGTGAGACCGGCGCCGCTCGTTCCCCTTCACGGCGTGCCTCCGGGCACGCCGTGAAGCGTGTGGCGATCATGTGAGAGCCCGCCCGTTTCGCCGCGCCCTCGGTCACGCTCCGGTATCGACACGGCCCCGGACCCCTTACGTGGGAGGTCCGTGGCGCTTAGTCTGAGCGCGTCTCCCCGGTTACTCGCGAGTCACAAGGGAGAGTCACCGAGCATGTACTTCACGCGCGCCCGGAGGATGTCGTGAGCGACACACAGCCCTTGATCGAGAACCGGCCGCCCTCCGTGGCGACGCTCTTCCTGGAGCGGGTGCAGGCCACCCCGAACGCGGAGGCGTACCGCTACCCCGTGCCGGCCGTCGGCGGCGGCCCGGACGAGTGGCGGTCCTACAGCTGGGGCGAGGCGGCCGACCGCGTGTTCTCCGTCGCCGCCGGCCTCACGGCCCTCGGCGTGCGCCCCGAGGAACGCGTCGCGATCGCCTCCAACACCCGCGTGGACTGGATTCTGAGCGATCTCGCGATCCTCTGCTCCGGCGCGGCCACCACCACGGTCTACCCGAGCACGAACGCGGAGGAGACGGCGTACATCCTCGCCGACTCCTCCAGCCGCGTGCTGATCGCCGAGGACGCCTCCCAGCTCGCCAAGGCGCGGGAGAAGCGGAACGAACTGCCCGAGCTGAGGCACGTCGTGGTGATCGAGGAGGCGGACGCCGTGTCCGCCGAGGGCGACCCGGAGGACTGGGTTCTTTCCCTCTCCGAACTCGCCCGTCGCGGACGCGCCTACCTGGACACCCACCCCGAGTGCGTCAAGGAGACGGTCACCGCGCTGCGCGCCGACCAGCTCGCCACTCTCATCTACACCTCCGGCACCACCGGCAAGCCCAAGGGCGTACGGCTGCCGCACGACTGCTGGTCGTACATGGCCAAGGCGATCGCCCAGACCGGGCTGGTCACCCAGGACGACGTGCAGTACCTGTGGCTGCCGCTGGCGCACGTCTTCGGCAAGGTGCTGACCGCCGCACAGGTCGAGGTCGGACACGTCACGGCCGTCGACGGCCGGATCGACAAGATCATCGAGAACCTGCCGGTGGTGCAGCCCAGCTACATGGCAGCCGTGCCGCGCATCTTCGAGAAGGTCTACAACGGCGTGGCCGCCAAGGCGAAGGCCGGCAGCCCCGTCAAGTACAAGATCTTCCTGTGGGCCGCCGGCGTGGCCCGCGAGTACGGCAAGGTCACCCAGGACAACTTCCGCCGCACCGGCGTCGCCTCCGCCCCGGCGGGCTTGAAGGTGAAGCACGCGGTCGCTGACAAGCTGGTCTACGCCAAGATCCGGGAGGCGTTCGGCGGCAACCTGCGCGCCTGCATCTCCGGCTCGGCCGCCCTCGCCCCCGACATCGGCTACTTCTTCTCCGGCGCCGGGATCCACATCCTTGAGGGCTACGGCCTCACCGAGTCCAGCGCGGCCAGCTTCGTCAACCCCGGCGAGGCCTACCGCACCGGCACCGTCGGCAAGCCGCTTCCCGGCACCGAAGTCCGCATCGCCGACGACGGCGAGATCCTGCTGCGCGGCCCCGGCATCATGGAGGGCTACCACCAGCTGCCCGACAAGACCGCCGAGGTGCTGGAGGAGGACGGCTGGTTCCACACCGGCGACATCGGCGAACTCTCCACCGACGGCTACCTCCGTATCACCGACCGCAAGAAGGACCTGATCAAGACCTCCGGCGGCAAGTACATCGCGCCCGCCGAGGTCGAGGGCCAGTTCAAGGCGATCTGCCCGTACGTCTCCAACATCCTGGTGCACGGCGCCGACCGGAACTTCTGCACGGCCCTCATCGCCCTCGACGAGGTGTCCCTGATGCAGTGGGCCGGCGATCGGGACGGGTTGAAGGACAGGCCGTACAGCGAGGTCGTCGCCTCCGAGCAGGTCCGCAAGATGGTCGAGGACTACGTCGAGCAGCTCAACTCCGGCCTCCAGCGCTGGCAGACGATCAAGAAGTTCCGCATCCTGCCGCGGGACCTGGACGTCGAGCACGGCGAGCTGACGCCCAGCCTCAAGCTGAAGCGGCCCGCCGTGGAGCGTGAGTTCGGTCACCTCATCGAGGAGATGTACGCCGGGTCGCGCGAGGCCTGACCCGGCTTGCCCCGGAGGGCGGCACGGGTTCGGGGAGGGGAGCGCGGCGCGGGCGGGCCACAATGGCCCCATGCCCTCCGCACTCCCCGACGGCGAGCCCGTGCCGCACGACGGCACGCTGCCGGCCTCCGCGACCGCCGGTGCGGCCGACCGTCCGCTCGGCTTCTACCTGCACGTCCCGTACTGCGCGACCCGCTGCGGCTACTGCGACTTCAACACCTACACCGCGAACGAGCTGCGCGGCTCCGGCGGCGCCCTCGCCTCCCGTGAGAACTACGCCGACACCCTCGCCGAGGAGATCCGCCTCGCGCGCAAGGTCCTCGGCGACGACCCCCGCCCCGCGGAGACCGTCTTCGTCGGCGGCGGCACGCCCACGCTCCTCCCGGCCGCCGACCTGGGCCGGATGCTGGCGGCGGTCCGGGACGCATTCGGCCTCGCCGACGGCGCGGAGATCACCACTGAGGCCAACCCGGAGTCGGTCGACGCCCGCTACCTCGCGGAACTGCGGGAGGCCGGCTTCAACCGGATCTCCTTCGGCATGCAGAGCACGCGGCAGCATGTGCTGCGCGTCCTGGACCGCAGCCACACCCCGGGCCGTCCGGAGGCGTGCGTCGCCGAGGCCCGCGCCGCCGGGTTCGACCACGTCAACCTCGACCTGATCTACGGCACGCCGGGCGAGACCGACGACGACTGGCGGGCCTCCCTGGACGCGGCGATCGGCGCCGGACCCGACCACGTGTCGGCGTACGCGCTCATCGTCGAGGAGGGGACGCAGCTCGCCCGCCGGATCCGGCGCGGCGAGGTGCCGACGACCGACGGCGACGTGCACGCCGACCGCTACCTCATCGCCGAGGAGGCGCTGACTGCAGCCGGGTTCGCGTGGTACGAGGTCTCCAACTGGGCGGCCTCAAAGCCCGGGAGGTGCCGCCACAACGAGCTGTACTGGACCGGTGCCGACTGGTGGGGTGCGGGCCCCGGCGCGCACAGCCACGTCGGCGGCGTGCGCTGGTGGAACGTGAAGCACCCCGGCGCGTACGCCCAGGCGCTGGGGGAGTCCCGGTCGCCCGGTGCGGGGCGCGAAGTGCTCGACGCGGAGGACCGGCGCGTCGAACGCATCCTGCTGGAGCTGCGGCTCGCGGAGGGGTGCCCGCTCGGGCTCGTCACCCCCGCAGGGCTCGCCGGCGCGCGCCGCGCGCTGGACGACGGCCTCCTCCAGCCCGGCCCCTACGCCGCCGGCAGCGCCGTCCTCACCCTCCGGGGGCGCCTCCTCGCCGATGCGGTCGTCCGCGCCCTCACGGACTGACCCCTCGGGCCGGGCGGCAGCAGCCTCCCCGCTGTCCGCCGCCGCCCGCACGGCGTGGCGGCGGTCGTGGCGTGGGCGAGGCGCGAGCGAGGTGCGGAGGAGTCACCCGGACGGCTGGGGCGGGGTGCCCCGCGCCCCGGGCCGGGCGAGCATGCCAGACATGGGCCGACAGACCGCCGGCACGCCCTCCGAAGCGCGCCGTACCGGGAGCCTATGGCTGACCCTGGCCGCCATGCTCTTCGCCGTGTCGATGACCTTTATCGACCAGACGATCGTGGCCGTCGCTGCCCCGAGATCACAGACGAGCTGTCGCTGTCGTCGTCCGGCGTGCAGTGGATCGTCAACGCCTACCTGCTCTCCCTCGCCGCCTTCTTCGCGCTCGGCGGCAGGCTGTCCGACCTGTACGGCCACCGCCGCGTCATGCTGATCGGCACGGTCCTGTTCGTCGTCTCCTCGGTGCTGTGCGGCTTCGTCCCCGACGACTCCTTCGCCCAGGCGTGGCTGGTGTGCTTCCGCGCCACGCAGGGCCGGGGCGCGGCGCTGATGTTCCCGGCCGCCCTCGCGGTCGTGGTCGCCGTCTTCCCCCTGGAGCGCCGCGGCAGCGCGCTCGCGCTCTTCTTCGGGCTGTCCGGCGGCCTGACCGCCGTGGGCCCGATCCTCGGCGGCTGGCTGACCTCATGGACGTGGCGGGCGATCTTCTGGGTGAACATCCCCGTCGCCGTGATCGCCATCGTGCTCACGCTGCTCGCCCGCATCCGCGACGAGCCGCGTCGCGAGTCACTCGACGTGGCCGGCGCCGTCCTCGTGGCCGCGGGCATGGGCCTGAGCGTCCTGGGGCTGATGCAGGCGTCCGCGTGGGGCTGGAGCAGCGCCGCCACCTGGGCGTGCATCGCCGGCGGGCTGCTGATCCTGGCACTGTTCGTCCGCGTGGAACTGCGCACCACGCGTCATCCGCTCATCACCATGGCGGTGTTCCGCGACCGGGCGTTCGTCGCGGACGCCCTGGTGTTGTTCTTCGCGATGATCGCGTTCGTGCCGGTCTTCTTCTTCGCCTCGGTCTACGCGCAGGTGTCGCTCAGTGCGTCACCGAACGAGGCGGGGATCTACATGCTGGTGTTCTTCGCCGGCTTCGGCGTGGCGTCCCAGCTGGGCGGCCGGATGCTCGACACCCGGGGCGCCAAGCACCCCATGCTTCTGGGGACCGCGCTGGGCGCCGCCGGGTTCGCGCTGTGGGCGCACCGTGCGACCGAGCTGTCGCTGAACGACCAGTGGCCGTACATCGTGATGCCGGCGCCGGCATCGGGTTCCTGCTGTCGCCCGCCTCGACGGACGCCGTGAACCGCGCCCTCTCCGCCTCGTACGGTGAGGTCACCGGCATTACGCAGACCCTGCGCAACTTCGCGGCCGCCGTCGGGCTGGCGGTCTTCGGTACGGTGCTCACCCATGTCACGACGGACCGGGTGCTGGAGACCTTCGAGCGCCGCGGTTTCACGGGGGAGCGGTCCGCCGAGGTCGCGCGCCGCGTGGCGGAGTCCGTCACGGGCCACGGCGACGAGTCGGAGCCCGGCGGCAGCGGTCCGGTGTCGTCGTTCATGCGGGAGACGATGGACGCCGTGCGCATGGACTTCGCCGAGGCCACGCAGGTCGTGTTCGCCTGCATGGCCGGGGCCATGGCTCTCGCCTTCCTCTGCGCCCACCTGCATCCCGGTGGCCGGGTCGGTGACCGCGAGGCCCCCGCCCGTCGGTCGAACAAGTGAACCGACCGGTGTGCCTGCCTGCTGGTCCACCCGCTGGCCGGCCGCTGCGTGCTGTTCACCGAGCCGGCGGACGTGCTGGGCGTCTCTCTCGAGGCCGTCGAGTTCCGGACCCTGACGTGAGCCGGTCACGTCAGGTGAGTCAGCCGCCGTTCGGGCCGCCCACGGTGACGTGGTCGATGAGGTGTTCCACCGGGCCGAGCAGGCCCGGGTCCAGGTCGCGGTAGGAGTGGACGGCGCCGAGGATGCGCCGCCACGCGGCCCCGGTGTTCGCCGGCCAGTCCAGCGCCTCGCACACGCCCGTCTTCCAGTCCTGCCCGCGTGGTACCCGCGGCCAGGTGTCGATGCCGAGCGCCGCGGGCTTGACCGCCTCCCAGATGTCGACGAACGGGTGGCCCACCACCAGCACCCGTTCCGCGCCCCACGTCGCGGTCACGTCCGCCGCGATCCGGGACTCCTTCGACCCGGGCACCAGATGGTCGACGAGGACGCCCAGCCGTGCGTCGGAGGTGGGGCCGAAGAGGTCCACGATCTCGGCCAGGTGGTCGACGCCCTCCAGGTACTCGACCACCACGCCCTCGACGCGCAGGTCGTCGCCCCAGACCTTCTCCACCAGTTCCGCGTCGTGCCGCCCCTCCACATAGAGTCTTCCCGCCCGTGCGACGCGGGCCCGTGCGCCCGGCACGGCGACCGAGCCGGAGGCCGTGCGCCCGGCTGAGGCAGGCGCCGCGGGGGCGACGGATGCGGGGCGCACCAGGGTGACGACCTCCCCCTCCAGCAGGAAGCCGCGCGGCTCCATCGGGAACACGCGATGCTTGCCGAACCGGTCCTCCAGCGTCACCGTCGGCCCCTGCGCCGTCTTCTCGCACCGGACCACCGCGCCGCAGAAGCCGGTCGCGGCCTCCTCCACGACGAGGTCCGGGTCGGCGGGGACCTCGGGCACCGCGGCCGTGCGGCGCTTCCAGGGCGGGGTGAGGTCGGGGTCGTACCGGCGACTGCGCATCCGCCCATTCTGGCCGCAGGCGTCACGGCCGGGCGAAACGCCGTGCCAGTGCGTCGCGTTGGGCGCGGACAAACGCAGCGTCGACCACCGCGCCGTGCCCCGGCACGTACACCGCGTCCTCGCCGCCGAGGGACAACAGCCGGTCCAGCGCGGCGGGCCAGCGGGCCGGCAGTGCGTCCGGTCCGGCCTGCGGTTCTCCGGACTCCTCCACCAGGTCGCCGCAGAACACCACCTCCCGCGCGCCGGGCTCGCGCCCCGGCACCAGCACGGCCAGGTCGTGGCCGGTGTGGCCCGGCCCCACGTTGGCGAGCAGCACCTGCCGTCCCCCGCCGAGGGACAGCGTCAGTTCGCCGCTCACCGCGTGCTGGGGCAGCACCAGGGCGTCCGCGGCCTGCGCCGCGGCGGCCGGGTCCAGGCCGTGCCGCACCGCGTCCCGCTGGATCGCCTCCCGGTCGTGCCGCAGGACGCCCTCCAGCCCCACCGCGCCGTACACCTGCACGCCCGCGAAGGCGGCGGTGCCCAGCACGTGGTCGAAGTGCGCGTGGGTGAGCGCGACCCGGGTCACCGGCAGCCCGAGCCGTTCGCGCACCGCCGTACGGACCGCCGCGCCCTCGGCCAGACAGGAGCCGGTGTCGACCACGAGCGCCCCCTCCGCATCCGCCACGGCGCCCACGGTGGCGTCCCACCGAGGCAGCCGCGCGCGCAGCACGCCCGGTGCGAGCTCTTCCCAGCCGATGTCCATGTCTCCCGACGCTAACGGGGCGCACCCCGCGTCCTCGCGCCGACCCGCTCCCGACCGCTACGGGATCGCTACCGACCCGCAGCGGAGCCGCCCTTGCCCCGGCCACGTCCCCCGGTCGTACACTTGCTGGGAAACCGCTGGCACTCGGCCAAGGAGAGTGCCAGGCCAGCAGTGGCCGGGCAGACGGCGGACGGCCCTGGGACGGAGGTGTGCGCGTGCTCAGTGAACGCAGACTCGAGGTGCTGCGCGCCATCGTCCAGGACTACGTCGGCACCGAGGAGCCCGTCGGCTCGAAGGCGCTCACGGAGCGACACAACCTCCAGGTCTCCCCGGCAACCGTGCGCAACGACATGTCGGCGCTCGAGGACGAGGGCTACATCGCGCAGCCGCACACCAGCGCCGGACGCATCCCCACCGACAAGGGCTACCGGCTCTTCGTCGACCAGCTGGCGGGCGTCAAGCCGTTGTCCTCGCCGGAGCGCCGCGCGATCCACAACTTCCTCGACGGCGCCGTCGACCTGGACGATGTCGTCGGCCGCACCGTGCGGCTGCTCGCGCAGCTCACCCGCCAGGTCGCGGTGGTGCAGTACCCATCGCTGACCCGCTCGACGGTGCGGCACGTGGAGCTGCTGGCCCTCGCGCCGGCCCGCCTGATGCTGGTGCTGATCACCGACACCGGACGCGTCGAGCAGCGCATGGTCGACTGCCCCGCGCCGATCGGCGAGAACACTGTCGCCGACCTGCGCGCACGGCTCAACGGCCGCACCGCCGGCCAGCGCTTCACCGATGTGCCCCGGCTGGTGCAGGACCTTCCCGACTCCTTCGACGCGGACGACCGCGGCACCGTCTCCACCGTTCTCGCCACCCTGCTGGAGACGCTGGTCGAGGAGACAGAGGAGCGGCTGATGATCGGCGGCACCGCCAATCTCACCCGCTTCGGCCACGACTTCCCGCTCACCATCCGGCCCGTGCTGGAGGCGCTGGAGGAGCAGGTCGTCCTGCTGAAGCTGCTCGGCGAGGCCACCGACTCGGGCATGACCGTGCGAATCGGTCATGAGAACGCTCACGAGGGGCTGAGTTCCACATCCGTGGTTTCGGTCGGTTACGGTTCGGGCGACGAGGCGGTCGCCAAGCTCGGCGTGGTGGGGCCGACCCGGATGGACTACCCCGGAACGATGGGAGCGGTACGCGCAGTGGCACGTTACGTCGGACAGATCCTGGCGGAGAGCTAAGTGGCGACGGACTACTACTCCGTCCTCGGCGTGCAGCGCGACGCCTCGCAGGACGAAATCAAGAAGGCCTTCCGCAGGCTGGCGCGCGAACTGCACCCGGACGTGAACCCGGACCCGAAGACGCAGGACCGGTTCAAGGAGATCAACACCGCGTACGAGGTGCTCTCCGACCCGCAGAAGAAGCAGGTCTACGACCTCGGCGGCGACCCCGCGGGGCCCGGCGGCGGCGCGGGCGGCTTCGGCGGCGGCTTCGGCAACTTCTCCGACATCATGGACGCCTTCTTCGGCACGGCGTCCCAGCGCGGCCCGCGCTCGCGCACCCGGCGCGGCCAGGACGCGATGATCCGGCTGGACATCGACCTGAACGAGGCCGCGTTCGGCACCACCAAGGAGATCCAGGTCGACACCGCAACCGTGTGCGGCAGCTGCTCCGGCGAGGGCGCGGCACCGGGCACGTCGGCGCAGACCTGCGACATGTGCCGCGGCCGCGGCGAGGTCTCGCAGGTGACCCGCTCCTTCCTCGGCCAGGTCATGACCTCGCGCCCGTGCCCGCAGTGCCAGGGCTTCGGCACGGTCGTGCCCACGCCGTGCCCCGAGTGCGCCGGCGACGGCCGGGTGCGCTCGCGGCGCACCCTCACGGTCAAGATCCCGGCCGGCGTCGACAACGGCACGCGCATCCAGCTCGCCGGCGAGGGCGAGGTCGGCCCGGGCGGCGGTCCGGCAGGCGACCTCTACGTCGAGATCCACGAGACCCCGCACTCGGTCTTCCAGCGTCGCGGCGACGACCTGCACTGCACGGTCACCATCCCGATGACGGCGGCCGCTCTCGGCACGAAGGTGCCGCTGGAGACACTGGACGGCATGGACGAGATCGACATCCGGCCCGGCACCCAGTCCGGCCAGTCGATCCCGCTGCACGAGCGCGGCATCACGCACCTGCGCGGCGGCGGCCGCGGCCAGCTCATCGTCCACGTCGAGGTGACGACGCCGAGCAAGCTGGATCCGGAGCAGGAGGACCTGCTGCGGCGCCTGGCGACGCTGCGCGGAGAGGAACGGCCCCAGGGCCAGTTCCAGCCGGGGCAGCAGGGCCTCTTCCACCGCCTCAAGGACGCGTTCAACGGCCGTTGACCCATGCCGGGCCCGCGCCCGCGCGCCGCGCTTTCCCCGCGCGGCGCACGGCGCCGGGGTGCGGCGCCGTGCCGCACCCGTTTCACCGCAGCCGCGGGGTCCGCGCGCCGGTGTCCGGCGGCGTCTCGCGGTGGTGGGCGGTCTGCGCCGTCCGCCGGGTGACCGCCGGGGGCGGCCGTGCCGCGCGGCGACCGCCGAGCGGCTGCGGCCCCAGCAACGGGCGGCGTACGGGGCGTGACAGGATGGTCACATGGCCCCCGACCTCGACCTCGCCCTCCTCCGTCACCCGGTCGTTCAGGCACCCATGGCGGGCGGCGCCTCCACCCCGGAACTCGCCGCTGCCGTCAGCGAGGCCGGCGGTCTCGGCATGCTCGCCGCCGGGTACAAGACGCCGGAGGCGATGTACGAGGAGACGCGCCACCTGCGCCGGCTCACTCCACGCCCCTTCGGCGTGAACCTCTTCCTGCCCCAGACACCGGTCGCCGAGGCGGCGGCGCTCACCGCCTACCGCGACGAGCTCGCCCCCGAGGCGGCCCGTTACGGCGCCGAACTCGGCGACACGGACAGGGGCGGGAGCGACGCCTACGACGCGAAGGTCGCGATCCTCCTCCAACACCCCGTGCCGCTGGTGTCGTTCACCTTCGGCTGCCCCGAGGAGCGCGTGCTGCGCCGCTTCGCGGAGGCGGGTACGTCGACGGTCGTCACGGTCACCTCCGTGGACGAGGCGCTCACCGCCCAGGACCGCGGGGCCGCCGCGGTGTGCGTGCAGGGCGCGGAGGCCGGCGGCCACCAGGGCACCCACCACGACGACCCGGCGGCGGACGGCGGCTGCCGCGCGACCGGACTGCTGCCGCTGCTCGCCCTCGTCGGCGAGGCGGTGCGCCTGCCGCTGGTCGCCGCCGGCGGGCTGATGCGCGGGTCGCAGATCGCCGCGGTGCTGGCTGCCGGTGCGAGCGCCGCCCAACTCGGCACCGCGTTCCTGGTGTGCCCCGAGTCCGGTGCGCACGCCGAGCACAAGCGGGCGCTGACGGACCCTCTGTTCGACCGCACGGAGCTGACCCGTGCCTTCTCCGGGCGCCCGGCACGCGCTCTGGTCAACCGGTTCGTGCGCGAGCACGGTCCGCACGCCCCCGCCGCCTACCCGGACGTCCACCACCTCACCGCCGGCCTGCGCCGTGCCGCCTCGAAGGCCGGCGACCCACAGGGGATGGCGTTGTGGGCGGGTCAGGGCCACCGGCTGGCCCGTACGATGCCCGCCGCGCGGCTCGTCGAGGTGCTCGCCGGTGAACTGGCCTCCGCCCGCGCCGCGTCGACGGGACGGGAGGTGGAGGCGTGACCGCTCCCGTGTTCCTCCTCGACGGGCCGGACGCGCCGCCCCTCACCGGGGCCGGCCGCGTGTGGCTGACAGGTCCGGAGGGCCGGCACGCCGTCTCCGTGCGGCGCATGCGCGTGGGCGAGTCGATCGTCCTCACCGACGGCGCGGGCACCGGTGCCTCCGGCACGGTCGCCGCCGTCGAGGGCAAGGACCGGCTGGAGGTCGCCGTCACCGACGTCCGGTCCGATCCCGTGCCCCGGCCCCGGATCATCGTCGTGCAGGCGCTGCCCAAGGGCGACCGGGGCGAGCTGGCCGTGGAGACGATGACGGAGACCGGCGTGGACGTGATCGTGCCGTGGGCGGCGTCCCGGTGCATCACGCAGTGGCGCGGTGAACGTGGAGCCAAGTCGCTGGCGAAGTGGCGTGCCACCGCGCGCGAGGCGGGCAAGCAGTCCCGGCGCCTGCGGTTTCCGCACGTCGCCGAACCGGCCACGACCCGGCAGGTGGCGCCGCTGCTGTCCGGCGCCGCGTTCGCCGCCGTGCTGCACGAGGAGGGCGCCGCGCCGCTGGCGACCGCTCCGCTCCCGGTGGACGGGGACGTCGTGCTGGTCGTCGGCCCCGAGGGCGGCGTCTCCCCGGAGGAGCTGGCCGCCTTCGCGGAGGCGGGCGCCGAGCCGTACCGGCTGGGCCGCACGGTGCTGCGCACCTCCACGGCGGGCACGGCCGCGACCTCCCTTCTGCTGACCCGCACCGGCCGCTGGTCCTGACGGCCCGCGTCGCGCCGGCGATGATTTCGCCCGGTGCGAGGAGTCGTCCCCTGTGAGAGCACTCCGTCCCGCAGGAGGTCCGCCATGACCCTCGTCCCCGCGCCCGAGATCGACGTCCGGTTCGGCGCACCGGAAGCCGTCGCCACACCGTGGGCGGAGGTCGCCCGGACGCTCCGGGAGGCCGAGCTGTACTGGCTGACCACCGTCCGGCGGGACGGCCGCCCGCACGTGACGCCGTTGATCGGCGTGACCGGGGGCGCCGGGCAGGAGGTCCACTTCTGCACCGGCCTGCGCGAACAGAAGGCCCGCAACCTCGGGCACGGCCGCCGGGTCGCGCTGACCACCGGCGCGAACGCCTGGAACCGCGGCCTCGACGTCGTCGTCGAGGGCCTCGCCGTCCCCGTCACCGACGGCGCCGCACTCCGGGAGATCGCGGACGCCTACGAGACGAAGTACGGCGACGACTGGCACTTCGACGTCGGCGACGGGGTGTTCGGCTCCGGCGACGACGCGGCCGCCGTGTTCCGCGTGGAGCCCGTCAAGGTGCTCGCGTTCGCCAAGGACCCGCACGGCCAGACCCGTTACCGCTTCCCGGCCCCCGCCTGACATCCGTAGGAGCATCGCCCGCGCGGACACCCATGTGCGTCCAGCGGCCGCACGAGCGGCCCGCACACGAATGCGCGCGACCGTGCCGGGGCGTGCGCACGTCCCGCAGCCGCCCGGGCGGTACGATCCGCTGGGTACACCGACGACGCACAGCCGGAGGCGCCACCGTGGCGGGAGAACCGCAGGCCGACTGCCTGTTCTGCAAGATCGTCGCGGGGGACGTCCCCGCGACCGTCGTACGCGACACGGAGACGACTCTCGCCTTCCGCGACATCAACCCGCAGGCCCCCACCCATGTTCTGGTGATCCCGAAGGCGCACCACCAGGACGCCGTCACGCTGGCGGTGGAGGCGCCGCAGATCGCCGCCGACGTGCTGCGCGAAGCGGCCGCGGTCGCCGAGGAGGAGGGCATCGCGGTCGCCGAGGGCGGCCCGGGCACGGGCTACCGCGTCGTCTTCAACACCGGCACGGGTGCCGGCCAGACCGTCTTCCACGCGCACGCCCACGTGCTCGGCGGCCGCGGCCTCAACTGGCCGCCCGGCTGAGCCGCCCCGCCCGCCCGTCGTAGCCCGCCCCGACAGGACCCGGCCATGTCCGTCCGCGAACTCGTCGTCCTCGGCACCGCCAGCCAGGTGCCGACCCGGCACCGCAACCACAACGGCTACCTGCTGCGCTGGGACGGCGAGGGCCTGCTCTTCGACCCGGGCGAGGGCACCCAGCGGCAGATGCTGTACGCCGGGGTCGCCGCACACGACATCGACCGCATCTGCGTCACCCACTTCCACGGCGACCACTCCCTCGGCCTCGCGGGGGTCCTGCAGCGCATCAACCTCGACCGGGTGCCGCACCCGGTGACCGCCCACTACCCGGCGTCCGGCGCGCACTTCTTCGACCGGCTGCGTCACGCCACCGCCTACCGGGAGACCGTCCCCCTGCGCACGGAGCCCGTCCCCGACGCCGAGCAGGCCGTGCTGTACGAGGGCGCCGCCTACGCCCTCACCGCGTACCGCCTCTCCCACCCCGTGGAGGCATACGGCTACCGCCTCGCCGAGCCGGACGGGCGCCGCATGCTGCCGGACCGGCTGCGTGCCCACGGCATCACGGGCCCGGACGTGGGCCGGCTCCGGCGAGACGGTTCCCTGCGCGGCGTCACCCTGGAGGAGGTCAGCGCTCCCCGCCCCGGCCAGCGGTTCGCGTTCGTCATGGACACCCGTCTCTGCGACGGCGTGTACGCGCTCGCGGAGGGCTGCGACATGCTGGTCATCGAGTCGACGTTCCTGGACGAGGACACCGCGCTCGCCGAGGAGTACGGGCACCTGACCGCCGGTCAGGCGGGCCGCGTCGCGGCGGAGTCGGGCGTGCGGCACCTGGTGCTCACGCACTTCAGCCAGCGCTACCCGGACCCCGCCGCCTTCGCCGCGCAGGCCCGCGCGGCCGGCTTCGACGGCGAACTCACCACCGCCCGCGACCTCGACCGCGTCCCCCTGCCCAAGCGCCGCGTCTGAAGCGCCCGTCCGCGCCCCGGGCACACGCCACGCCGCAACGGATCACCGGACTCGTCCCCCCGGAGGACCCGGGCCTCAGAAACCCAGGCGGCGGAGCTGCTTGGGATCGCGCTGCCAGTCCTTGGCCACCTTCACGTGCAGGTCGAGGTAGACCGGAGTACCCAGCAGCGCCTCGATGTGCTTGCGGGACGTGGTGCCGACATCCTTCAGGCGGCGCCCCTTGGGGCCGATCACGATGCCCTTCTGGCTCGGCCGCTCGATGAAGATGTTGGCGTGCACGTCCAGCAGCGGCCGGTCCGCCGGCCGTCCTTCGCGCGGCAGCATCTCCTCCACGACCACCGCGATGGAGTGCGGCAGCTCGTCCCGCACGCCCTCCAAGGCCGCCTCACGGATCAGCTCGGCGACCATGACCTGCTCCGGCTCGTCCGTGAGGTCGCCGTCCGGGTAGAGCGCGGGCCCTTCGGGGAGCAGCGGCACCAGCAGGTCGGCGAGCAGCTCGACCTGCTTCCCCGCGGTCGCCGAGACGGGCACGATCTCCGCCCACTCGAAGCCCAGCTCCTTGCCGAGCCGGTCCACCGCGATGAGCTGCTCGGCCAGCGTCTCGGAGTCGACCAGGTCGGTCTTGGTGACGATCGCGACCTTGGGCTTGCGCTTCAGGCCGGCCAGCTCCTTGGCGATGAAACGGTCACCGGGCCCGATCTTCTGGTCAGCGGGCAGGCAGAAGCCGATCACGTCGACCTCGGCCCAGGTTGTGCGCACCACATCGTTGAGCCGCTCGCCCAGCAGCGTGCGCGGCTTGTGCAGTCCCGGCGTGTCGACCAGCACCAGCTGCGCGTCCGGACGGTGCACGATGCCGCGCACGGTGTGCCGCGTGGTCTGCGGGCGGTTGGAGGTGATCGCGACCTTCGTGCCCACCAGCGCGTTGGTCAGCGTCGACTTGCCGGCGTTCGGCCTGCCGACGAAGCACGCGAAGCCCGAACGGTGCGCGGCGTCCGCCGCCGCGGGGGAGGAGGGGGAGGGGTCACTCATGGCGACCATTCTCCCCGATCGCAGCGGGAGCCCCGACCAGCGCCCGCCGCAGCGGCCGCACGGCCCCGCCCCACGGCCCCGGTCAGCCCGTCCGCAGCGTGCCGCGCAGCACGCCGTCCGGGCCCGCCAGCAGCACCGGCGTGCCGGCGCCGCCGAGATCGCCCACGGCCGCCAGGTCCTCGTCCGGAAGCCGCCCGGCCGCGGTCACCACTGCCGCAGCCTCCAGGCTCTTCGCGCCGGACGCCACGGCCATTGCCACGGCCGTGCGCAGCGCGCTCAACGGCAGTGACGGCAACGCGACCGAGCCGGCCACGTACGTCCGCCCGGTCTCGTCCCGCACGGCCGCGCCCTCCGGCGCGCCGTTGCGCGCCCGCGCCGCCCGCGCCAGCGTGACGATCTTGCGGTCCTCCGGGTCCATGTCCTGCGCAGCCGCCTGCTCACCCTGCTCACTCATGCAGGCGAGCATATGCGCCCGCCGCGGTCGTCACGCCGGGTGGTGGTCGTGGTCGTGGCGGTCGGCGGGGACCTTCGCCCCGGCGGGGGCGGGAGCCTCCGCCGACCGTATCGGCTCGACGAGGACCGTGGTGATCCTGTTGCGGCGGCCCGCCGGCGACTCCGCGGTGAGGCGCAGTGCGGTGAGCGTCGGGTCGGAGTGGTCCTCCGTCACGTCCACCGTGGTGGTCGCACCAGCGATCGGGACGCGGCCCAGGCTCTTGGCGAGCAGCCCGCCGACGGTCTCCACGTCCTCGTCGTCCCAGCCGACCAGGTCGTAGAGCTCCCCGAGATCGCCGAGGTCCAGCCGCGCCGTGACGCGGTAGCGGCCGTGACCCAGGTCCTCCACCGGGTCCTGCTCCTTGTCGTACTCGTCGGCGATCTCGCCGACGATCTCCTCCAGGATGTCCTCGATGGTGACCACGCCCGCGGTGCCGCCGTACTCGTCGATGACGACGGCGACGTGGATGCGGTCCTGCTGCATCTCGCGCAGCAGGTCGCCGGCGTTCTTCGTGTCGGGGACGAAGGCGGCCGGCCGCATGGCCGTGGAGACCAGCTCGCTCTCGTTCTCCCGGTTGATGTGCACCTTCCGGGCGAGGTCCTTGAGGTAGACGATGCCCAGGACGTCGTCCTCGCTCTCGCCGACCACCGGGATGCGGGAGAAGCCGGAACGCAGCGCCAGGGTCAGCGCCTGGCGGACGGTCTTGAAGCGCTCGATGGTGATCAGGTCGGTACGCGGCACCATCACCTCGCGCACCAGCGTGTCGCCGAGCTGGAAGACGGAGTGCACCATTCTCCGCTCCTCGTCCTCGATCAGCGACTCCTGTTCGGCGAGGTCCACCAGTGCACGGAGCTCCGCCTCGCTGGCGAACGGGCCCTTGCGGAAACCCTTGCCCGGTGTCAGCGCGTTGCCGACGAGGATCAGCAGCTGCGGCAGCGGGCCCAGGATGCGGGCCAGCGGCAGCAGGACGTACGCCGCGGCGGTGGCGGTGTTCAGCGGGTGCTGCCGTCCGATGGTGCGCGGCGAGACGCCCACGGCGACGTAGGACACCAGCACCATCACCGCGATGGCGACGGTCAGCGCCTCCCACGTCCGGTCGAAGGACCGCAGGCAGGCGTAGGTGACGAGCACGCCGGCGGCCATCTCGCTGGCCACTCGCAGCAGCAGGGCGAGGTTGAGGTAGCGGGTCGGGTCGGAGGCGACGGTGGCGAGCTTGGCCGCTCCGCGCCGGCCGGAGCGTACGGCCTCCTCGGCGCGGTAGCTGGTGGTGCGTGCCAGACCCGCCTCTGCGCAGGCCGCGAGCCAGGCCACTATCACCAGGGCCCCGGCGCCGACGAGCAGCTGCGCGGTCATGAGGTGGTGGTGGGGGCCGGGGAGGGGCCTTCCAGGCCACGTTCGGCGCGCCAGCCGTCCACGATCGCGGACTGGAGGCCGAACATCTCGGCCCGCTCGGCTGGTTCCTCGTGGTCGTAGCCCAGCAGGTGCAGCACGCCGTGGACGGTGAGCAGTTGCAGCTCCTCGTCCATCGAGTGCCGGGTCGGTGCGTCGGCGCCCTGCTTCGACGCGACGTCCGGGCACAGCACGACGTCACCGAGAAGGCCCTGCGGGGGCTCCTCCTCGTCCCGGGCGGGCGGCCGTAGTTCGTCCATGGGGAAGGACATCACGTCCGTCGGTCCGGGCAGGTCCATCCACTGGAGGTGGAGCTGCTCCATGGCGTCGGTGTCGATGGCGATCAGGGACAGCTCCGCCAGCGGATGGATGCGCATCCGGTTCAGGGCGTAGCGGGCGATGTCGAGGACGGACTCCTCGTCGAAGGAGCGCCCGGACTCGTTGTTGACGTCGATGGACATGTGCGGTGCTCAGCGCTTCCCGTTGCCTCGGGCGCGGTCGTGCGCGCGTTCCTTGCCACTTCGGCGGCGGGAATCCCCTTCGGGGGTGCCGCCGTTCTCCGTGCCGTTCTGCTCGTCGTACCGGTCGTAGGCGTCGACGATGCGGCCGACCAGCTTGTGCCGGACCACGTCCGAGCTGTTCAGCATCGCGAAGTGCACGTCGTCCACCCCGTCCAGGATGTCCCGCACCTGGCGGAGGCCGCTCTTGGTACCGCCCGGCAGGTCGACCTGCGTGATGTCGCCGGTGACGACCACCTTGGACTCGAAGCCGAGCCGGGTGAGGAACATCTTCATCTGTTCCGGGTTCGTGTTCTGCGCCTCGTCGAGAATGATGAACGCATCGTTCAAGGTTCGGCCCCGCATGTAGGCCAGTGGCGCGACCTCGATCGTGCCGGCGGCCATCAGCCGCGGGATCGAGTCCGGGTCCAGCATGTCGTGCAGCGCGTCGTACAGCGGGCGCAGGTACGGGTCGATCTTCTCGTACAGCGTGCCGGGCAGGAAGCCCAGCCGCTCGCCCGCCTCGACCGCCGGCCGGGTCAGGATGATGCGGTTGACCTGCTTCGATTGGAGGGCCTGCACCGCCTTGGCCATGGCGAGGTAAGTCTTGCCGGTGCCGGCCGGACCGATGCCGAAGACGACGGTGTGCTGGTCGATCGCGTCGACGTACCGCTTCTGGTTGAGCGTCTTCGGGCGGATGGTGCGGCCGCGGTTGGACAGGATGTTCTGCGTCAGCACCTCGGCCGGCGCGGCGTGTCCGCCGCCCTCGCCGGTCTCCGCCTTGCGGAGCATCGAGATGGTGCGCTCCACCGCGTCCTCGGTCATCGGCTGACCGGTGCGCAGCACCAGCATCATCTCGTCGAAGAGCCGCTGGATCAGCGCGACCTCGTCGGGCGCACCGGTGGCGGTGATCTCGTTGCCCCGGACATGGATGTCGGCCTCGGGGAAGGCTTCCTCGATCACGCGCAGCAGGGAATCGCCGGAGCCGAGCACGGTCACCATCGGGTGCTTCGACGGGACGGCGAAACGGGCGGTGTCCTGGTTCGTGGTTGTCTGCGTCATGGGCGGCCTCTGGGGCCTGCTCATCCCTCTCCGTGCTGCGACGACTGGTTCCTCAAGAATACGCCGACCCACCGACACGCCGGAGGGGATTTCTGCTGCACGGCTGCACTGCCCGGCCGCTCCGCGCGCCCCGCTCGCGCACGCCCTGACCCCGGCCGGCGCTCCGGCCGGCGCCTCGGAGGGGGTCACGCCCGGCGGAACCCGATCGTCGGAACCGCCCGGCGCAGTGGCCCCGGCCTGCCGCAGCGGGGCAGCAGCGCGTCCAGGAACGCGTACCGGCGCAGCGCCTCCGGGTCCTGCCCGGCCGCGGCCGCGGCCTCAGGCGACAGCGTGTACTGCCGCACCCCCTCGTACCAGGCCCCGACCTCCGGCCAGCCGGGTGCCGACAGCGAACCGCCGAACTCCTGCACCGACAACGCCGCCGTCAGGCCCGCGAAGGCCAGCCGGTCCTCCAGCGGCCAGCCCGCGAGGGTGCCGGTGAGGAAACCCGCGGTGAACACGTCGCCCGCACCCGTGGTGTCCAGGGCCTCCACCGCGATGGCCGGGACCCGCGCGGTCGCACCGGTACGGCCGTCCGCGGCGTAGGCGCCGTCGGCGCCCAGGGTGACCACCGCCAGCGGCACACGCTCGGCGAGCGCCCGCGCGGCCCGCAGCGGGCACTCGGTGCGGGTGTAGCGCATCGCCTCGGCCGCGTTGGGCAGGAACGCCTCGCAGTGGCCCAGCTCGGGCAGGGACGCCAGGTCCCAGCGGCCGGAGTCGTCCCAGCCGACCCCGGCGAACACCAGGCTGCCGTGCCCGGCGGCGGTCGCCACCCACTCCTGCGGCTCCCCGGGCACCAGCGACGCCACGCAGGCCCGTGCCCGGGGCGGGCACTCGCGGTCCCCCTCCGGCGCCGGACCGGGCGGCGGCGCCACGTGGCCGTGCGAGACCATCGTCCGCTCGCCCTCGTACGCCATGGAGACCGTCACCGGGGAGTGCCAGCCGGGCACCGTGTGCGACATCGACAGGTCGATGCCCTCGCCGCGTTCGAGGGAGTCCCGGCAGTAGTCGCCGTACATGTCGTCGCCGAAGGCGGCCGCCAGCGACGTACGCAGGCCGAGGCGCGCCAGCGCGGCCGCCATGTTGGCGACCCCGCCCGGACTGGAGCCCATGCCGCGCGCCCAGGACTCGGTGCCGCGGACCGGGGCGGCGTCCAGGCCGGTGAAGATGATGTCCAGGAAGACCGTGCCCGTCAGGTAGACGTCGCAGGCGGGATCGTCCGGGCGGCGCAGCGCGGCGAGCGGGTCCAGCCGTTCGGTGGCGTCCCGCTGCGCGTCGGGGCGGTCCGGGACGCCGTCCTCGTGGTGCGTGCCGCGCCCGCCGGTCGTGCCGTGCGCGCCGGTGGTGCCTGCCGTGCCGTCCGTGCCTGCCGTGCTCACCGTCTCTCCTCGTGCTCCTCCCGGTCAGTGTCCCGCGCCGAACCCGCTGGCGACACTGCCCGTGCGCCTGCCGCCGTGCGGTACGTTCCGCAGCATGCGGCTGACGATTCTGGGCGGCGGCGGATTCCGCGTACCTCTGGTCTACCGTGCCCTGCTGACAGAGGCACACCGGGACGCGGCGGGACGCTGCACCGAACTGGTCCTGCACGACACCGACGCCGCCCGCGCCGGCGTGGTCGCCTCGGTGCTCGCCGCGCAGGCCCGCGAGGAACGCCACCCCGTGCCCGTCCGCGTGGAGGCGGACCTGGACGACGCGCTGCGCGGCGCCGACTTCGTCTTCTCCGCGATCCGCGTCGGCGGCACGGAGGGACGCGTGCGCGACGAACGGATTCCGCTGGCCGAGGGCGTCCTCGGACAGGAGACGGTCGGCGCGGGCGGCGTGCTGTACGCGCTGCGCACGGTCCCCGTCGCGATGCGCATCGCGGAACGCGTCCGTGCCGTCGCCCCCGGGGCGTGGGTGATCAACTTCACCAACCCCGCCGGTATCGTCACCGAGGCGATGGCGCGGGTGCTGGGGGACCGGGTCGTCGGCATCTGCGACTCGCCGGTCGGCCTGGTGCGCCGCGCGGCGCGCGCCGCGGGGGCCGACCCGGCGGCCGTCCGCTACGACTACCTCGGCCTCAACCACCTCGGCTGGCTGCGGTCCCTCACGGCCGCCGGCCGCGACCTGCTGCCCGGGCTGCTCGCCGACGACGCTGCACTGGCCTCCTTCGAGGAGGGCCGCCTGTTCGGCGGTTCCTGGCTGCGTGCGCTCGGCAGCCTGCCCAACGAGTACCTGCACTACTACTACTTCCGCCGCGAGACGCTCGCTGCCGTGCGGGAGGCTCCCGAGACGCGGGGCGCCTTCCTCGACCGGCAGCAGCGCGCCTTCTTCGCGACGGCCGGGCAGGAACCGGAACGCGCGCTGGAGCTGTGGGAACGCACGCGCCTGGAACGCGAGGAGACGTACATGGCCGAGAGTCGCGAGGCGAGCGGCGGCTGGGAGCGCGACACCTGCGACCTGGACGGCGGCGGCTACGACCGGGTCGCGCTCGCTCTGATGCACGCCATCGCGGGCGACACCCGGGACGAGCTGATCCTCAACGTGCGCGGCGGCGGGAGGGTGACCGGGCTGCCGGACGACGCCGTGGTGGAGACGGTGTGCGCGGCGGACGCGGACGGCGTGCGGCCGCGGTGGGAGGCGGTAACGGCTCCGGGGGAGGCCGAACTGGGGCTGATGCTCCAGCTCAAGGCGGTGGAGCGGGCGACGATCGAGGCCGCCGAGACCGGGTCCCGGCGTGCGGCGCTGCGGGCACTGGGGCTCCACCCTCTGGTCGACTCCCCGGCCGTCGCGGCCCGCATCCTGGACGCGCAGGGCGCCTTCGGCGCCGGGTGAGCCACTCCGTAGGCCCGACCGTGCGGCCTGCGCTGCGGCGTCGGCCCGGGAGCCGGGTATCTGGACTTCGCCCGCGAACGCCGGACGTCGCTTACGCGCCCTCCTTGAGGACGCGGCTGATGAGGGTGCGCTGGGCGTCGGTGAGGCGGGGGTCGGCGCAGTAGGCCGTGGCGCCGTCGGCCTCGATCTCGTAGTGGAAGCCGTCCGGGACGCCGACCGGGCGCTCGTCCCGGTGCCCTTCGGCCACGGCCTGGTCGGCGAGGGCGGCCACCTCGCCGGAGTCCGGGAGGTCGCCTGTGTCCAGCGTGGCCCGCCGGGTCACGCCGCCGAAGCCGCCCGTGCGGATGACGGTGATACGCATGCCGCCATCCTCCCGGACCGCCCGCGCGAAGCGCGGTAGGACCGGCTCGAGCGCGTCTCGACGAACGATGGACACCCCTGACCGCCCCCCATCTGTCTCACGGCGGAGAACGGCAAGTTGGTCGGTGACACGGAGGGTGACGGAGGAAAGACTGACTGCTTCACGGGCCGGGAGCCCCGACTGCCACGGGACGCGGCCACCTCACGACCAGCAGTACGCGGAGCGGTGGGACCTGCCGTCCCCGCCGCGCCGCGCTTCACCGAAACCCGAGGAGAGTCGAGCCGTGCCGAACGACGAGAAGCCCTTCGAGGGCGGGCCATCCCTGGCGACCCAGCTGATGCAGGAACTCGTCGCCTCCGGCGTCGAGCTCTACGGCCGGCTCACCTCCGACGACGGTGCCGTGGACGACTTCGGGTTCGACCCCGGCCTCGTCGACGACGCACTGATGCCTGCCCTGCGGCCCCTGTACGAGAAGTACTTCCGCGTCGAGGTGCAGGGCCTGGAGCACGTCCCGGCCGACGGCTCGGCGCTGGTGGTGGCCAACCACTCCGGCACCCTCCCGCTGGACGCGCTGATGCTCCAGCTCTGCCTGCGCGACCATCACCCGGACCACCCCCGCCTGCGGATGCTCGCCGCCGATCTCGCCTTCCAACTCCCCGTGGTCCGCGACCTGGCGCGCAAGCTGGGACATGTGCCTGCCTGTCCGGAGAACGCCGAACGCCTGCTCCTGGAGGGGGCGCTGGCCGGCGTCATGCCGGAGGGCTACGGCGGCCTGGGCAAGCCGTTCGACGAGCGCTACCGGCTCCAGCGCTTCGGCCGCGGCGGCTTCGCCGCGGTGGCGCTGCGCACCGGGCGGCCGATGGTGCCCTGCTCGATCGTGGGCGCCGAGGAGATCTATCCGATGATCGGCGAGTCCCGCACCCTCGCCCGGATGCTGAAGCTGCCGTACTTCCCGATCACCCCCACCTTTCCGCTGCTGGGCGTCCTCGGGCTGGTCCCGCTGCCGACGAAGTGGACCATCCGCTTCGACCCGCCCGTCCACACGGACACCTTCCCGCCCGGCGCGGCGGACGACGCGCTGGTGGTGGGCAAGCTCGCAGGCGAGGTCAAGGACACCATCCAGCACCGGCTCAACGAGATGGTGCGGCAGCGCGACTCGCTGTTCTGACCGCACCCGCCGCAGCTCCGCCTCCCCTCCCCTCCCCTCCCCTCTCGTCGCGGGAGAGGCGGGAGGGGAGGAGTGGGAGAGGCCGGACGGGAGTCCCCGGGACGGCCCGCCCTGCGGCCGCACAGGCCGCCACGGTCAGCCGGAGACCGGCACGCCCACGTCCGTCCACGCCTGGGACAGCGCCTTGGTGACCTCGCCCGGCCCGTGCTGCTCCCGGGCGGCGGCCAGGGTCGCCGCCGCGAAGTCCGCGAAGTCGGCGTCCGGGCTGAGCGAACCGGACGTCAGCGTGTCGTACCAGACCTGCCCCGCCCGCTCCCACGCCCGGCCGCCGAGCGTCACAGCGAACCGCTGGAACGCCCGGTTGGGGATGCCGGAGTTGATGTGCACGCCGCCGTTGTCGTCGGTGGTCTGCACGAAGTCGTCCATGTGGCCCGGCTGCGGGTCCTTGCCCAGCAATTCGTCGTCGTACGCCGTCCCCGGCTCCTTCATCGACCGCAGCGCCCGGCCCTGCACCCGGTCGGTGAACAGCTCCGCGCCGATCAGCCAGTCCGCGTCCTCCGCGCTCTCCTCACGCTCGAACTGCTTGATGAGCGCACCGAAGACGTCGGACACCGACTCGTTCAGCGCCCCCGACTGGCCGCTGTAGTGCAGGTTGGCGGTGTACTGCGTCACCCCGTGCGTCAACTCGTGCCCGATGACGTCCACCGCGAGGGTGAAATCGCGGAAGACCTCGCCGTCGCCGTCCCCGAACACCATCCGTCCGCCGTCCCAGAACGCGTTGGCGTACTGCTCGCCGTAGTGCACGGTCGCGTCCAGCGGCAGGCCCGAACCGTCGATCGAGTCCCGCCCGTAGGCGCTGAGGTACAGCGCGAAGGTGGCGCCCAGCGCGGCGTAGGCGCGGTTGGCCGAGGCGTCCCGCACCGGGCCGTCGCCCTCGGACCGCACCCGCCGACCGGGCAGTTCCTCGCGGTTCTGCGCGTCGTACACGGCGCGGCGCGGCGCGGGCTCGGCCGCCGGGCGCGGCGGCAGCGGCTGGGCGGCAGTGGCCCGCGCGACCAGGTGGCGGCGGGTGCGCTGTGCGGCGTCCCGCTCCAGCGTGCGGCGCGCGGGCGCGGCGAGCACCGGGTCGTCCGACCGGGCGAGCCGGTCCAGAAGGTGGGGCGGCACGATGCCGCAGCGGGGAGGAAGCGGCGGGTGAACGTCCGTGTGAGGGTCCATGTCCAGCAATGTGGCATTCGGTCACGGGATTGTCACCGACTGCTGTCATGATTCGCGAGAAGGAGTTGCGCCGCCCGCGCGCCGCCCCGGTGGCGGTCCGCATGGTGATACGCCCCCGGCGGACCGGCCGGGGGTCCGCTAACGTGGCGCCATCATGCGTTGCGGGCTGCTTCTCCTTAGCTGCCGCGGCGAGGGTTCGTAAGTCTTCACGGCCGACCCCCTCCCCGCGGAGTCCGGTGCTGCCACCGTCGGTCCCGAAGCCTGAAGCCAAGGAGCCCCGCGCGACATGACCACTTCCCAGCCGGAGCCGACCTCCGTACGCCCCGCCACGCCGATCACCGCCGCCACCGTGCGCCAGCGCCCCTCCGGGATGCCCTTCCACCGGTACGGCCGGTACGAGACCGTCGACATCCCCGACCGCACCTGGCCGGGCCGACGCCTCACCGAAGCCCCGCGGTGGCTGTCCACCGACCTGCGGGACGGCAACCAGGCCCTGATCGACCCGATGTCGCCGGCCCGCAAACGCGCGATGTTCGACCTGCTGGTGTCGATGGGCTACAAGGAGATCGAGGTCGGCTTCCCCTCCTCCGGCCAGACCGACTTCGACTTCGTCCGCTCGATCATCGAGGACGGCGCGATTCCGGAGGACGTGACGATCTCCGTCCTCACCCAGGCGCGCGAAGAGCTGATCGAGCGCACCGTGGAGTCGGTACGTGGCGCTCACCGTGCGACGGTCCACCTCTACAACGCCACGGCGCCCGCGTTCCGCCGCATCGTCTTCCGCGGCTCCCGCGAGGAGGTGAAGCAGATCGCCGTCGACGGCACCCGGCTGGTGATGGAGTACGCCGAGAAGATCCTCACCGACGAGACCGTCTTCGGCTACCAGTACAGCCCCGAGATCTTCACCGACACCGAGCTGGACTTCGCCCTGGAGGTCTGCGAGGGCGTGATGGACGTCTGGCAGCCCGAGGACGGCCGCGAGATCATCCTCAACCTGCCCGCCACCGTGGAGCGTTCCACGCCCTCCACGCACGCCGACCGGTTCGAGTGGATGTCGCGTCACCTGTCCCGGCGCGAGCACGTCTGCCTGTCCGTCCACCCGCACAACGACCGCGGAACCGCGGTGGCCGCCGCCGAGCTGGCCCTGATGGCCGGCGCCGACCGCGTCGAGGGCTGCCTGTTCGGCCAGGGCGAGCGCACCGGCAACGTCGACCTGGTGACGCTGGGCATGAACCTCTTCTCCCAGGGCGTCGACCCGCAGATCGACTTCTCCCGGATCGACGAGATCAAGCGCACCGCCGAATACTGCAACCAGATGGAGGTCCATCCCCGGCACCCGTACGTCGGCGACCTCGTCTACACCGCCTTCTCCGGCTCCCACCAGGACGCCATCAAGAAGGGCTTCGAGGACATGGAGGCGCGTGCCGAGCGGGCAGGCAAGCCCGCCTGTGAGGTCAGCTGGGAGGTCCCGTACCTGCCGATCGACCCCAAGGACGTCGGCCGCTCCTACGAGGCGGTCATCCGGGTCAACTCGCAGTCCGGCAAGGGCGGCATCGCCTACGTCCTGAAGAACGACCACAGCCTGTCGCTGCCGCGCCGGATGCAGGTCGAGTTCTCGAAGATCATCCAGGCTCGCACCGACGCGGACGGCGGAGAGGTCACTCCGGCCGAGATCTGGTCCGTCTTCCAGGACGAGTACCTGCCCACCCCGGAGGCGAGCTGGGGCCGTGTGGCGCTGCACGGCGTGCAGACCGCGACCTCCAGCGAGGGGGGCGGCGAGGAGGCCACCGCCCTCACCGTGCAGGCGGTCGTCGACGGCGAGGACGCCGTCCTGACCGGCAGCGGCAACGGCCCGCTGGCCGCCTTCTTCGACGCCCTCCAGGCCGTCGACGTGGACGTGCGCCTGCTGGACTACGTCGAGCACACGATGAGCGAGGGCGCCGGCTCGCAGGCCGCCTCGTACATCGAGTGCGCGATCGGCGACAAGGTGCTGTGGGGCGTCGGTATCGACGCGAACATCGTCCGCGCCTCACTCCAGGCCGTCGTCTCCGCGGTCAACCGGGCGTCCCGGCACTGAGGCGGCCCGCCCCGCTGCCGTTCCGCCGTGTCGCAGGCCAAAGTGGCCGAGCGTCCCGCCCGCCGGGCCCACCGGCGGGCGGGACGGACGCACGCGCCCCGGTCAAGCGGCGCCGGAGAGGCCCTCGCGCTGGAGGATGCCCCGCGCTTCCTCCACCCGGCCGCCGCGGGCGATCACGTCGTAGCGGGACGCTGCCAGGGAGCGCGTCGAGGAGAAGTCCCGGCGGCCACCGGTCGCGGCGTGCCCGACGAAGCCGAAGACCGCGCCCCACAGGGCGCCGATCAGCAGGCCGCCGATGATCAGCCCGAGCCACGTCGGCCCCGGAGTGAACAGGCCCACCAGCAGGCCGATGAACAGGCCGAACCAGGCACCGGTCGCCGCGCCGGCCCCGGCCGCGCGCCCCTTGGTGAGCCGTCCGGTCACGTGCTCGACCAGCCGCAGGTCCGACCCCACGATGTCGATGTGCTCGACCGGAAAGTGCGCGTCCGACAGTGTGTCGACGGCGGTCTGCGCCTTCTCGTACGAGTCGTAGCTCGCCACGGTGTTCCAGGCGTCGCTGACCGGGTTTCTGGGTTGAGGATCGATGGTGGACATGCCGGGACCTCCCTCCGGAACGTCTGCGGGCCCACGGGTAACCCGGTCCCGCCGCTCCATGCCGGGAGGTTCCCCCGGCCCGGCCGCCGCCCAGCCCGGGCCCTGTCCGGGTCAGCCCCGGTATCGCGGCGGGTGGAGCGCACCCACCTCCCGCACCGTCCGCGCCGAGCGGCGCGCCTCCCGGATGTCCGCCAGCCCCTTGCTCTCCGGCCGGAAGCCGTGCCCCAGCCTGATGCGCCGCCGCTCCCGGCGCACGATGCGCCACAGCAGCCAGCCGAGGAGCACCGCCGTCCCGCCCACCGCCACGATGAGAGTCGTCATATCGGAAGCACCCTCCGTCCTGCCGGAAATGTCATGCTCACAGCATTCCCGCCCGGGCGTGCCGGCAAAAGGTCCGGTCGCCTCGGTCTGCGGGGAGGCCCCGGTGTCCGCCCCGCCGCTCCGCCGTTCACCCGCGTCACCCGACGGCCATCGAGAGGCGCATTCCGCTTCGTGCAAGGCGTGCAGTCCCACGACGAGTTTCCGCGCGGCGAGCGCATTCCGCTCTGCGAAGGGGCTGACGGGGGTTCGGGACTGTGGTTAACATCACTCGACCCGGCAGCGCTGCCGAAGTGTGATGGAGGTGCGTGGTGCGTTCCCGAGACCCGAGAGACCGTCCGGTGGCGGGCCCGCGCCTCGCGGGCCTCGCAGGTGTCCGCACCAGCTGGCGCACCCTCGACGACGGCGAGTTCTTCTGCACCGGCTGCGGCGGCGACCGCAGCTACCGGCTGCGCGCCGGACGCCGCCGCTTCGCCGTGCTCGGCATCCCGCTCGTGCCGCGCGGCGACGTGCCGCCGGTCGTCGAGTGCGCCGCCTGCCGCCGCCACGACGACACCCGGGCGCTGGACGACCCCACCACCAACCGGCTGGCCACCATGCTCCGGGAGGCCGTGCACTCCGTCGCGCTGTCCGTCCTGGCGGCCTCCGGTGCCGACTCGCGGGCCACCCTGGAGGCGGCCGTGGAGGCCGTACGTGGCTCCGGCTACCCCGAGTGCGACGAGGACTCCCTGCTGGAGAGGCTGGCCGCGCTCTGCGCGGACCCGCTGTACGACCCGGCTGCCCACGAACCGGGCGGGCCGGAGTTGCCCGACGCCCTCGCCGCCGCCGACCACCACATGGCCGTGCACATCGAACTGTGCGAGGCGCTGGAACCCCTCGCTCCGCACCTCGCCGCAGCCGGCCGGGAGGCGCTGCTGCTCCAGGGCGCCGCCATCGCCCTCGCCGACGGCCCGTACGAACCCGCCGAACGCGACATGCTGGAATCCGTCGGCTGCGCCCTCGCGCTGCGTCCCGCGGACACCGAACGCCTGCTGGCCGCCGCCCGCACCCCCTCCTGACGGCCCGGCCTCCCGACAACGCGCAAGCTCGCGGTGCGGGACGGGCGCAGTTGGTGATCGCGGCGCACGAGTCCGGGCTGATCGCACCCGGCGACGCCGGGGGGACCGGCCGTACGGGAGAATGACCCCATGAGCCTGTTCCGCGACGACGGCATCGTGCTGCGCACCCAGAAACTGGGCGAGGCGGACCGGATCATCACGCTGCTCACGCGCGGTCACGGCCGGGTGCGGGCGGTGGCCCGCGGCGTACGCCGCACCAAGTCCAAGTTCGGCGCCCGGCTGGAGCCCTTCAGCCACGTCGACGTGCAGTTCTTCGCCCGCGGCAGCGACCTGGTCGGCCGCGGGCTGCCGCTGTGCACGCAGACCGAGACCATCGCGCCGTACGGCAGCGGCATCGTCGGCGACTACGACCGCTACACCGCCGGCACCGCGATGCTGGAGACCGCGGAACGCTTCACCGACCACGAGGGCGAACCGGCCGTGCAGCAGTACCTGTTGCTCGTCGGCGGCCTGCGCACGCTGGCAGGTGGCGAGCACGCCCCGGGCCTGGTGCTGGACGCCTTCCTGCTCCGCTCCCTCGCCGTGAACGGCTACGCGCCCAGCTTCGACGACTGCGCCAAGTGCGGCATCCACGGGCCCAACCGGTTCTTCTCCGTCGCGGCGGGCGGCACGGTGTGCGGCGACTGCCGGGTGCCCGGGAGCGTCGTGCCGTCCCCGGAAGCCGTACGGCTGCTGGGGGCCCTGCTGACCGGAGACTGGCCGGCCGCGGACGCCGCCGAGCCCCGGCACGTCCGCGAAGGCAACGGGCTGGTCTCCGCCTACCTGCACTGGCACCTGGAGCGCGGCCTGCGCTCCCTGCGCTACGTGCGGAACGGCGGCCCGGCGTAGGGGTCTCTCGGGGTGGACTAGGCTCCCGGGGAGAAGTCCTCGCACGATCCGATGGAGCTGAGACCCCATGGCCCGTCGCGGAATGCTGTCCCGGCAGCGTCGCGGATCAGCCGCCTACGCCCTCCCCGAGCCGCACCCGTCCGGAGCCCGTCCCCCGCTGATCCCGGCCGAGCTGGTCCCGAACCACGTCGCGGTCGTGATGGACGGCAACGGCCGGTGGGCGAAGGAGCGCGGCCTACCGCGCACCGAGGGCCACAAGGTCGGCGAGGGCGTCGTGCTGGACGTGCTCAAGGGCTGCCTGGAGCTGGGGGTCAGGAACCTCTCGCTGTACGCCTTCTCCACCGAGAACTGGAAGCGCTCGCCCGAAGAGGTCCGCTTCCTGATGAACTTCAACCGGGACGTCATCCGCCGCCGCCGCGACGAGATGGACGCCCTCGGCATCCGCATCCGCTGGGTGGGCCGGATGCCGAAGCTGTGGAAGTCCGTCGTCCAGGAGCTCCAGGTCGCGCAGGAGCAGACGAAGCACAACGACGCGATGACGCTGTACTTCTGCGTCAACTACGGCGGCCGTGCGGAGATCGCCGACGCCGCAAGGGCGATCGCGGCCGACGTGGCCGCGGGACGCCTGGACCCGGACAAGGTCGGCGAGAAGACGTTCGCGAAGTACCTCTACTACCGGGACATGCCCGACGTCGACCTCTTCCTGCGCCCCTCCGGGGAACAGCGGACCTCCAACTACCTGATATGGCAGAGCGCCTACGCGGAGATGGTCTTCCAGGACGTCCTCTGGCCGGACTTCGACCGCCGGAATCTGTGGGACGCATGCCTGGAGTACGCCCGCCGCGACCGCCGTTTCGGCGGGGCCCGGCCCAACGAGGTGTCCACCACCCCGCAGCAGGGCTGAACCCGCCGCCTCCGGCCGGGTCCCGTAGCGGATCAGGGGGGCCCGCCGGGCGGCGGGACGGGTGCCGCCAGCGCGTCCACCTCGGCCTCGGACAGCCGCAGCTGGAGAGCCGCCAGGTCCTCCTCCCAACCCTGCGGGGCCGTGGTCGCCGGCAGCGGCAGGGTCACCGGGGACCGCCGCAGCAGCCAGGCCAGCGCGACCTGGGCGGGGGACGCCTCGTGCCGTCGGCCTGCCAGGAGCCGCCTCCGAGCGCCCGTCGTCCGCCCTTGGTGGAGACCGCCACGTGGTCCCGGTACGGGGTGAGCGCCTCGGAGATCAGCGTCTCGCTGATCTCCGGCCCGTAGCAGTCGGCGGTGTCGACCAGCTGCACACCGGTCTCGACGGCGCGGCGCGCCACTGCTCGCACCGCGTCCGGATCGGCGGGCCGTAGGTGCCCGGGCCGGTCAGCCACGCTCCGCCGAAACCGAGTCGCCGCACCTCCAGGTCCGGGCCGATGCGGACGGTGCCGACCGCGGACCAGTCCGTCGTCATCGTTCTGCTCCTCGCGATCCGCGCCGCCGGCCCGGAGCGGCACGTTCCGCCCGACACTTCCAGAGTGGTCGCGCGGCGGAGCGGCCCCGCACCCGGCACGCCGGGTGCGGGGCCGGTGTCACTCCTTCACCCGGCCGGGCGGGGAGTCGGAAACCCGGGAGCCGCGCGGGCGGGGAGGCGCGGGAGGCCGGGTGTCAGTCCTTCGCGCAGTCGCCGCAGGTGCCGAAGATCTCGACGGTGTGGCCGACGTCCACGAAGCCGTGTTCGGCGGCGACGGATTCGGCCCACCGCTCGACGGCCGGGCCCTCGACCTCGACGGCCTTGCCGCAGTGCCGGCACACCAGGTGATGGTGGTGGTCGTCGCTGTGGCAGCGGCGGTAGACGGCTTCGCCCTCGGCGGTGCGCAGCACATCGACCTCGCCGGCGTCGGCGAGGGACTGGAGCGTCCGGTAGACGGTGGTCAGCCCCACGGAGTCGCCGCGGTGCTTGAGCATGTCGTGCAGCTCCTGTGCGCTGCGGAACTCCTCGACCTCCGCCAGCGCGGCCGCCACGGCTGCGCGCTGCCGGGTCGACCGTCCGCGGACGGGGGGACCTGCGGTCGCCACCGTTGCCTCCTCCACTCGTCGAGCTGCCGTGCGGGTCGGCTCGCCATTGTGCCAGGTGGCTGCGACCGGCCCGCGCAGCGAGCTAGCGGACGCCTGCCGTGGCGTGCTCTCCCTCCAGGGTGCCCGACGGCTCCCCCTCGGTTGCCCGCGCCCCCCGCCGGCGGGCCAGGGGCACCGCGGCCACCGAGGTCAGGCCGAACAGCGCGATGGCCAGCAGCACGGTGCCGGCCCCCGCGGGGACGGCCGCGTAGTAGGAGGTCACCGTGCCGGACAGGGTGACCAGCACACCGAAGCCGACGGCCAGCGCCAGCGTCACCGCGAAGCCGCGGGTGAGCTGCTGCGCGGCCACAACGGGCACCACCATCAGCGCGCTGACCAGGAGCAGCCCGACCACCTGCATGGCCACGGTGACGGTCACCGCGGCGGTGACCGCGAGCAGCAGGTTCAGCCACCGCACGGGCAGCCCGGTCACCTTGGCGAATTCCTCGTCCTGGCACACGGCGAACAGTTGCCGCCGCAGGCCGAACGCGACGAAGACGACCAGCACGGCCAGGACGGTGATGGTGACCAGATCGGATTCCGAGACCGTGGTGATGGAGCCGAAGAGGTAGGTGTTCAGGCTGGCGTTGGACTCGCCCGGCGTCAGGTTGATCAGCATGATGCCGCCGGAGATACCGCCGTAGAACAGCAGGGCGAGCGCCACGTCGCCGCGCGTTCGGCCGTAGGAGCGGATGAGCTCCATGCCGACCGAGCCCAGCGCGGCGACCACCACGGCCGTCCACACCGGGCTGGTGGAGAGCAGGAAGCCGAGCGCGACGCCGGTGAGGGCGACGTGGCCGATGCCGTCGCCCATGATCGCCTGACGGCGCTGCACCAGGTAGATGCCGACGGCCGGGGCGGTGAGGCCGACGAGCAGGGCGGCGAGCAGCGCCCGCTGCATGAAGTCGTAGGAGAGCATCTCGGTCATGACAGCAGTCCGGTCTCGATCGCCGGGGCCGGTTCGGCCGCCGGGGTGTCGTGCGGGTGGCAGGCCAGGTCGTGCAGCCGGTCCGGGTCGTCGACGCGCTGGACGCGGCCGTCCTCCAGCACCACCGCGCGGTCGATGAGCGGGGCGAGCGGGCCCAGTTCGTGCAGCACCAGCAGGGCCGAGGTGCCGCGGCCGACCTGTTCGCGCAGGGCCTCGGCCAGTACGCGCTGGCTGACCAGGTCCACGCCGGCCAGCGGCTCGTCCATGATCAGCAGATCCGGTTCGCCCGCGAGGGCGCGGGCTATGAGGACCCGCTGGTGCTGGCCGCCGGACAGGGCGCCCACGGCTTCCCCGGCCCGTCCGGCCATGCCCACGACGTGCAGTGCGCGGTCCACCGCGTCCCGGTCGCCGCTGCCGAGCGGGAGGAAGCGGCGGCGACCGAGGCGGCCGGAGGACACGACTTCGCGGACCGTGGCCGGTACGCCTGCGGCGGCGGTGGAACGCTGCGGGACGTAGCCGACGCGGCGCCAGTCGCGGAAGCGGCGCAGCGGTGTGCCGAACAGGTCGAGCGAGCCCGAGGCGAGGGGGGTGCGCCCGAGGACGGCACGCACGGTGGTGGACTTGCCCGATCCGTTCGCGCCGAGCAGCGCGACGACCTCGCCGCGTCCGACGGTCAGGTCGACGCCGCGCAGCACCTTGCGGCCGCCGAGCACGGCGGTGGCTTCGTGGAGGGAGATGGCGGCTTCCGGCTGCTGCGTCACGGCGTCTCCTTCGGTGGTGTGCTGCGTCTGCGGGAGCGGCGGGCTCACTGCGTGTCGAGCGCGGTGCGCAGGGCCTGGAGGTTCTGGCGCATGACGGAGAGGTAGTCCTGGGTGCCGGTGTCATCGACGGACTCCAGCGAGGAGAGGACGCCCGTCCGCAGGTTCAGGTCCTGCGCGAGGGTGTCGGCGGCGTCGTCGCTGGCGCGGCTCGCGAAGAAGACGGTGCTCACGTCGTCCTCCTTCACGATCTCGTGCAGCTCCTTGATGTGGGCGGCGCTGATGGAGCCGGAGGCCGGATCGACGCCGGAGAGCGACTCCTCGTGCAGCCCGTACCGGTCGGCGAGGTAGCCGAACGCGGCGTGGGTGGTGACGAACGTGTCCGTCTTCCGGCCTTCGAGGCCGGTGCGGAAGTCGTCGTCGAGCGTCTTCAGGCGGCCGACCAGGTCCTCGGTGTTCTCCCGGTACGCCTTCTCGTGCTCGGGGTCGGCCTTCGCGAGCTGCTTCCCGACGCCCTCGGCTATCTCGGCGTAGCGCACCGGGTCGAGCCAGACGTGCGGGTCGCCGCCGCCCTCGGTGGAGTGGTCGTGTCCCTCGTGGCCCCCGCCTTCCTCGTGGGCGTGACCCTCTTCGTGCCCGTGCCCCTCTTCGCCGCCGTGGTCGTGGCCCGTGTGGCCTCCGTGCTTCTCCAGCGAGGTGTACGCCGTGGCCTCGGCGACGTGCTCGGCCTCGGCCTGCTCGACGGCCTTGTCCACGGCCGGCTGGAGACCCTTCAGGTAGACGACCAGGTCGGTGTCGCTGAGCATGCCCACCTGCTTCGGGGTGAGCTCCAGGTCGTGCGGCTCGACACCGGGCGAGGTGAGGCCGGTGACGTCCACGTGCTCGCCGCCGATCTCCTCGGCCAGGAACTCCATCGGGTAGAAGGACGCGACCACGTCCACCCGGCCGTCGTCGGCGCCGGCGTCGCCGCCGCATGCGGTCAGCGGCAGCAGGCCCAGCACGGCTGCCACCGCCGGGGCGGCGGTGCGTATGAAGGGGCGGCCGGGGGAGCGGTCGGGGGAGGCGGAGCGAGCGTTCATGACAGTCATTTTCACGCCACGTGGAAATGATTGTCAAATGCTCCGAATGGGTGATCTCGCTCACTCGGGAGGCCCCCTCCCGCCCGACCGCCGGAGGCGGTCGCCGATTTGATCCGGGACCCTGTCCCGCCGGTAATCTGAGGTATTCCGTCGTCGTTGATGAAGAGAGCACCGTGGCCGCCGACAAGATCGACACCATCGTCAGCCTGAGCAAGCGCCGTGGCTTCGTATACCCCTGCAGTGAGATCTACGGCGGTCAGCGTGCCGCCTGGGACTACGGCCCGCTCGGCGTGGAGCTGAAGGAGAACATCAAGCGCCAGTGGTGGCGCTCCATGGTCACCTCGCGCGAGGACGTCGTCGGCATCGACTCGTCGGTCATCCTTGCCTCCGAGGTCTGGGAGGCGTCCGGGCACGTCGCCACGTTCTCCGACCCGCTCACCGAGTGCACTTCCTGCCACAAGCGTTTCCGTGCCGACCACCTGGAGGAGGCGTACGAGGCGAAGCACGGCCGGATGCCGGAGAACGGCCTCGCCGACGTCAACTGCCCGCACTGCGGCAACAAGGGCGCCTTCACCGAGCCCAAGCAGTTCTCCGGCCTGCTCGCCACCCACCTCGGCCCGACCCAGGACTCCGGCTCCGTCGCCTACCTGCGCCCCGAGACCGCCCAGGGCATCTTCACGAACTTCGCGCAGGTCCAGCAGACCTCGCGGAAGAAGCCCCCGTTCGGCATCGCGCAGATGGGCAAGTCGTTCCGCAACGAGATCACGCCGGGCAACTTCATCTTCCGCACCCGCGAGTTCGAGCAGATGGAGATGGAGTTCTTCGTCAAGCCGGGCGAGGACGAGAAGTGGCACGAGTACTGGATGGAGCAGCGCTGGAACTGGTACCGCGACCTCGGCATCCGCGAGGAGAACATCCGCTGGTACGAGCACCCGGCCGAGAAGCTCTCCCACTACGCCAAGCGGACCGCCGACATCGAGTACCGCTTCAACTTCGGCGGCAGTGAGTTCTCCGAGCTCGAGGGCGTTGCCAACCGCACCGACTACGACCTCGGCGCGCACTCCAAGGCATCCGGCCAGGACCTGTCGTACTTCGACCAGGAGGCCGGCGAGCGCTGGACGCCGTACGTCATCGAGCCCGCGGCCGGCGTCAACCGCGCCATGCTCGCGTTCATGCTCGACGCCTACGTCGAGGACGAGGCGCCGAACGCCAAGGGCAAGATGGAGAAGCGCACCGTGATGCGCCTCGACCCGCGCCTGTCGCCGGTCAAGGTTGCCGTGCTGCCGCTGTCCCGCAACGAGAAGCTGTCGCCCAAGGCGCGCGGCCTCGCCGAGACGCTGCGCAAGCACTGGAACATCGAGTTCGACGACGCCGGCGCCATCGGCCGCCGGTACCGCCGCCAGGACGAGATCGGCACCCCGTTCTGCGTCACCGTCGACTTCGACACCCTGGACGACAACGCCGTGACCGTGCGCGAGCGCGACACCATGAAGCAGGACCGGGTCTCCCTCGACCAGATCGAGAGCTACCTGGCAGGCCGCCTCCTGGGCTGCTGACCGGTCCGACCGGCAACCTCGTACGGCCCTGGGGAGTCTTCCTCAGGGCCGTACGCGTGCACCCCGCGTGCGAACGGCGTCCTGCGGGGAGGAACATCCACACGCACCGGCGCGTTTCTCCTCACATCTGCTGACGGGAGGTTCCATGTCCCTACCACGGCTCGCGTCGTTCGGCGCCGAACCGGCAGGTGAGCGCCTTCGCCGCATCGAACGCTCACCGCACTACGACGCCGCCACCGGCACCTTCCGCAACCCCGTCCACGCCGCCACGCCCCCCCGCGCGGAGGGTTCGCGGCTGGAGATGGCCCGGGTGATGCTCAACCGCAAGGAGCGCCGCCCCGCCGCCCCCGTTCGCGTCCGCCGTCCCGACCTGGCCGAGCCGCCCGCGTCGGGACTGCGGCTGACGTGGCTGGGCCATTCCACCGTGCTCGCCGAGATCGACGGCCGACGGGTGCTCTTCGACCCCGTCTGGGGCGAGCGCTGCTCGCCCTTCACCTTCGTCGGCCCCCGCCGCTACCACCCGCCGCCGCTGCCTCTGGCGGCGCTCGGCGGCGTCGACGTCGTGGTGGTCTCGCACGACCACTACGACCACCTGGACATGCCGACCATCCGCGCTCTCGCCCGGTCCGACGTGCACTTCGTCGTCCCGCTCGGCGTCGGTGCGCACCTGGAACGCTGGAAGCTGCGCCCGGACCGTTTCACCGAACTGGACTGGCACGAGTCCACCCAGGTCGCAGGGCTCACCCTCACCGCCACCCCGGCGCGCCACTTCTGCGGCCGGGGCCTCCGCAACCGGCAGCGCACCCTCTGGGCGTCGTGGGTCGTCACCGGCCCCGACCACCGCGTCTTCCACAGCGGCGACACCGGCTACTTCCCCGGATTCGCCGACACCGGCTCCGCGCACGGCCCGTTCGACGCCACGATGATCCAGGTCGGCGCCTACAGCGACTACTGGCCGGACATCCACATGACGCCCGAGGAGGGCGTCCGCACCCACCTGGACCTGTGCGGCACCGCCGCCGACAGCGTGCTGCTCCCCATCCACTGGGGCACCTTCAACCTCGCCCCGCACCCCTGGCACGAGCCCGGCGAGCGGATGCTGGCCGCCACCTCCGAAGCCGGCGTCCGGCTGGCCGTTCCGCCGCCCGGCGGCTCCTTCGAGCCGTCCTCACGCGATCTGCCGGACACCCCCTGGTGGCGCGCCTCCGGAGGGGCCGGGGGCCGTACGTCGCCGGCCGCGGCCGTGGGCGAGCGCGCGGGCGAGGGGGCCGTGCGGGGCTCGGCTCCCGACGGCGGACGGGGAAAGCGGGCGCCCGGCCGCGGCGGCACCTCGGAGACCTCGGCGGCCCAGAGCGGCTGAGGGCCCCGAGTGGCGTAGGCGGGCCCGGACGGGGGACTGGAAACGGGGTGCCGCGGTGCGGGCGGGCGCCGCCGGCCGCACGGCCCGACAATGTCCGTGAGGGCAGCAACGGCGAGCGAGGTGCGCAGACGCATGGCCCGCAACGACGAGGACCCGTTCCACCCCGCGAACGTGGCCGCGCTGATCGTGGACGGCGAGGCCACCGTGCTCGGCTGCACCCCCGGAGCCGAAGCCCTGCTCCGCCGCCCCACCCGCGAGCTGCGCGGACGGCCACTGCCCTCCCTGCTGACCGAGCCCGACGACTGGCCCGCCGTGCCGGGCCGGGACGAGGGAACGTTCTGCGAGGGTACGGCCACCCTGCGCACCGGCGACGCCCGCCACGTCGAGGTCTCCCTCTCGGTGCTGACCCTCACCGAAGGCGTCGGCCCCGACTCCCGGTGCCTCGTCCTCGCCGTGCCCCGCCCGCTGATGACCCGCTGGCGGCAGAACCACGCCTTCATCGAGGAACTCTTCCTCCAGCGCCGGGTCGGGCTCGCCGTCTTCGACCCCGACCTGCGGATCGTCCGCACCAACACCCCGCTCCTCGACTACCCCGGGGTGCCCGACGACCTGACCGGCATGCGGCTCGCGGACTTCCTGCGGCGGGAGGACGCCGAACGGGTGGACGACCACCTGCGCGGGGTGGTGCGCACCGGCGAACCCCTGATCGGCGAGGAGGTCTCCGCCCGCACTCGCACCGATCCACGCGCGGCGCGCACCTTCACCGTCGCCGCCTTCCGGCTCCAGCTGTCCGACGGGCAGATCGCCGGCGTCACCACCCTGTTCAACGACACCACGGAGGAGCAGCGCGCTCGCGACCGGCTCGACTTGTTGCACCGGGCCACAGCCCTCGTCGGGTCCTCCCTCTCGGTCACCGGCACGGCCCGCGACCTCGCCGACGTGCTGACGCCCGGCCTCGCCGACGTGGCCGCTGTGGACGTCGCCGAGGCCGTCTTCGACCACCGCAGCCCCGCCCCGGACGACCAGGGCACCCATCTGCTGCGACGCGCCGCGACCACCGGCGACCTGCCGGTGCGCCCGCGCTCCGGCGGGCTGGTGGAGATCGACGTCGACGGCCCGCACACCCACGGCCTGTGGCCCCGCTTCGACGACGAGGCTGCCGTCGAGGGCGCCCGCAGCAGCATGTCGGCCCTGCTGTGCGCCCGCGGCCTGCTGCTGGGGCGCGTCACCGTGTGGCGCACCGGCGACGTCCCCTTCGACGAGAAGGACGTCGAGATGCTCGACGAGATCGCCTCACGCGTCGGGCTGGTGCTGGACAACGCCCGGCGCTTCGGCCTGGAACGCCGGGCCGCGGTGAGCCTGCAGAGCAGCCTGCTGCCGCCCGCCGAGAGCGAGACGGTCGCGTTGCGCAGTGCCAGCGTCTACCTGCCCACCGAGGTGTCCACCGGGGTCAGCGGCGACTGGTTCGACGTGATCCCGCTGTCCTCCGCCCGGGTCGCCCTGGTGGTCGGCGACGTCGTCGGCCACGGCCTGCACGCCATCGCGACCATGGGCAGGCTACGTACAGCCGTCCGCACCCTGGCCGACCTCGACCTGGAGCCCGACGAACTGCTCACCCACCTCGACGACCTGGTCTCCCAGCTCACCGTCGAGTCCGGCGAGTCCCCGAGCGGCATCGGCACCGGGGTCGGCCACCGGACCGGCACGGAGGCGCCGGTGCCGCCGGTGCCGTACGACTCCTTCGGTGCCACCTGCCTGTACGTCACCTACGATCCGGTGTCCCGCCTGGTCACCGCCGCCAGCGCCGGGCACCCGCCGCTCGCGATCCTCTCCCCGGACGGCGGCGCCCGCTACCTGGAGGTCAGCCCGGGGCCGCCGCTGGGCGTCGGCGGCCTGCCGTTCGAGCCGGTGGAGACCACCGTGGACGAGGGCAGCGTGCTCGCCCTCTTCACCGACGGGCTGGTGGAGCGGGGCGACGGCGACGTGGACACCGGCATGGCCGCCCTGCTGCACGGTCTGCGCACGGCCGACCCGTTCCTGCGCCCGCTCCCCGAGGTGGGGCGGGACGTCGTCGCCGGGCTGGCACCCACGCGGGTCCCGGACGACATCACCCTTCTGCTCGCCCGCACCCGGGCCGTGCCGCCCGCCGACACCGCCGCCTGGACGCTGGAGGCCGACCCGGAGGTGGTGGCCGACGCGCGCAGGATGGTCGCGCGGCGGCTCGTGGACTGGGACCTGGACGACCTGGTGTTCACCACCGAACTGGTCACCAGCGAACTGGTCACCAACGCGGTCCGGCATGCGGGCGGTCCCATCGAGCTGCGCCTCATCCGCGCCGGCACCCTGATCTGCGAGGTGTCCGATCCCAGCAACACCCAGCCGCGGATGCGGCGAGCGGGCAGCACCGAGGAGGGCGGCCGCGGGCTCTACCTGGTCGCGCAACTCGCCGGCCGCTGGGGCAGCCGCTACGCCCGTGAAGGCAAGACCATCTGGGCCGAACAGCCCCTGCCACCCGCCGCCCGCTGACGCCGTCCGCCGCTGCCCCCGGCATGGCGCGCGACGGGGCTGTCGGCGCGGTCCCGCTCGGCCGGGGCGCGGGCGCGGCCGGTCACTCCGCCAGGTCGGCCGCCCACGGCGGGTCCGCACCCCGCACCGCGCACACTGCCGCGGCCACCCGTGCGCCGAACGCCAGCGCCGCCTCCACCCCGGCGGCCGTCAGCCCGTCCAGCCGCCCGCCGAGCGCCCCCGCCGCGTGCAGCGCGTGCAGGAACCCGGCCATGAACGAGTCGCCCGCGCCGACCGTGTCCACCACCTCGACCCGCGGCGTCGCCGTGTGCAGCGTCTTCCCGTCCAGCGACGCGAACACACCCTGACCGCCCAGCGTCACGACCACCAGCGGCACCCCGTGCTCGTGGAACCACCCGGCCGCCCGCTCCGGGTTCTCCTCCGGCCGCAGGTGCGCCAGGTCCTCGTCCGACAGCCGCAGCACGTCCGCCGCCGCGCACCACTGCGGCAGCCGCTCACGGTAGTCGGCCGGGTCGACCAGCAGCGGCCGCACGTTCGGGTCCACCGACACCGTCGCCCGCTCCCGCACGTCCGCCAGCAGCGCCTCCACCGCCCGACCGCCGGGCGGCCGGACCAGCGCGAGCGAACCGGTGTGCAGGCAGGACAGCGGCCCGGCCGCCGCCGCGCTCAGCTCGGCCGCTGACCACTGCCAGTCGGCGGTCCCGCGGGCGTGGAAGGAGTACGCGGCGCTGCCGTCGTCGGCCAGGTCTGCCACCGCCAGCGTGCTCGGCTCCGCCGCCCGCACGGCCGCCCGCACGTCCACCCCGGAGCGTTCCAGGTGCGTGCGGAAGAGGCGGCCGAAGACGTCGTCGGAGAGCCGGCCCAGGAAGCGGGTCGGCGTCCCCAGCCGGGCCAGCGCCACGGCGGTGTTCGCCGGGCCGCCGCCCGCCCGCACCTCCATCCGGAGGGCGCCCGGCGGGGCCGTACCCGGTTCGACGAAGGCGTCGGCGACGCACTCGCCCAGCACGGCGACGGGACCTGCGACGGGCGCGGCGACGGGCGTGGAGGCGAGGCCCGCGTCGGGCGCGGCGGCGGGTCGGGAGTTCACGGTGAGCGGCTGCCTCTCGGCTCGACGGCGTGCGGGTCACCGTCACCGTAGCCGCGTGAACGAGGGCGGGGGAGGGCCCGGCCGTCCGGCCGGTGAGACGGGCGCGGAACGGGCACGGGCGGCGTCCCCGCGGGCCCGGACGCCCCCGCGCACGCGCGTACGTCAGGAAGGGGTACGGCGCGGCAGACGGTGCAGAACGACCTCGGACAGCCGCCCGTCCGCGGCCTCGGCGGTCATGTACGTGCAGTACGGCTCGCGCCGTCGGTCCGTCGGCGACCCCGGGTTCAGCAGCCGCAGACCACCCTCCGCCCGCGTGTCCCACGGGATGTGGCTGTGCCCGAAGACCAGCACGTCCACGTCCGGGAAGCGCTGGGCGCAGCGACGCTCCCGCCCCTGCCGGCCGCCTGTCTCGTGCACCACCGCGAAGCGCAGCCCGCCCAGCTCCGCGTACGCCGTCCCGGGCAGGCGCGCCCGCAGCTCGGGGCCGTCGTTGTTGCCGTACACCCCGATCAGGCGTCGCGACCGGGCTTCCAGCAGGTCCAGCGTCGCCGTGTCCACCCAGTCGCCCGCGTGCACGACGACATCGGCTTCCGCCACCCGCTCCAGCAGCTCGCCGGGGAGCTCCCGGGCCCGCTTCGGCAGGTGGGTGTCGGAGGTGAGGAGCATCCGCATCCCCTCACCGTACGGCCGGCCCACCCGCCCGGTCCGGCACCGGGCGCGGGTGCGCGACAATGGGGGGCCGGCCCCCGACTCCCCGACGAAAGGCCCGTCCCCGGCCATGACGACACAGCCGCTGCAGATCGGCCCCCACACCGTCTCGCCCCCGGTGGTCCTCGCCCCGATGGCCGGGATCACCAATGCCCCCTTCCGCACCCTGTGCCGGGAGTTCTCGGGCGGCCGCGGCCTGTTCGTCAGCGAGATGATCACGACGCGGGCGCTGGTGGAGCGCAACGAGAAGACGATGCGGCTGGTGCATTTCGACGCCGACGAGCGTCCGCGCTCGATCCAGCTGTACGGCGTCGACCCGATGACCGTCGGCAAGGCCGTCCGGATGATCGTCGAAGAGGACCTGGCCGATCACATCGACCTCAACTTCGGCTGCCCGGTCCCCAAGGTCACCCGCAAGGGCGGTGGCTCCGCCCTGCCGTACAAGCGGAACCTGCTGCGTGCCATCCTGCGCGAGGCCGTGACGGGCGCGGGACATCTGCCGGTGACGATGAAGATGCGCAAGGGCATCGACGACGACCACCTCACCTACCTGGACGCCGGGCGCATCGCCGTCGAGGAGGGCGTCACCGCCGTCGCCCTGCACGGCCGCACCGCCGCCCAGCACTACGGCGGCACCGCCGACTGGGACGCCATCTCCCGCCTGAAGGACACCGTCGGCGCCCTCTCCGACATCCCCGTGCTCGGAAACGGCGACATCTGGTCGGCGGACGACGCGCTGCGGATGGTGCGCGAGACCGGGTGCGACGGGGTCGTCGTCGGCCGTGGCTGCCTGGGCCGTCCCTGGCTCTTCGGCGACCTGGTCGCCGCGTTCGACGGCCGGGGCGCGGAGTCCTACGCCCGCCCCACGCTGCGTGTGGTCGCGGACACGATGCTGCGGCACGCGAGACTGCTGGGCGAATGGCTGGAGGACGAGTCGCGGGGCGTGATCGACTTCCGCAAGCACGTGGCCTGGTACACCAAGGGCTTCTCCGTCGGCTCCGACATGCGTCGCAGCCTGGCCGTCGCCTCCTCGCTGAGCGAGATGGGCGACCTGCTCGGGGAGCTGGACCTCGACCAGCCCTGGCCCGCCGCCGGCGCGGACGGCCCGCGCGGCCGGACCGCCGGCCGCAACCGGGTCGTCCTCCCCGACGGCTGGCTCGACGACCCCTACGACGCCGCCTGCGTCACCCCCGACGCCGAACTCGACACTTCCGGCGGCTGACGCCGAAGGCGAGGCCCGCCTACGCTCCTGCCGACTGGCCGTCCTCCAGGCGGAAGCCGACCTTCAGACCCACCTGGTAGTGCTCGATCCGCCCGTTCTCGATCTGGCCGCGCACTTCCGCCACCTCGAACCAGTCCAGGTGCCGCAGCGTCTCCGAGGCACGGCTGATCGCGTTCTTGATCGCGGCGTCCACGCCCTCGTGCGACGTGCCGACGATCTCGGTCACCCGGTAGGTGTGCTCGCTCATGGCGCCTCCAACTTCGTACGCGGACGGTCCGGCCTCACGGGGTTCCCCGATCCGGCCGCTCTACGCCGCGGAAATACGGTGGTGCGCCCGCCGCCCCGGTGCTGGGATGGACACATGGACCTGCACAGCGCTCTCCGCCGCTACGACGCAGCGGTACGGCGCGACGCGCCCGCCGAGGGCCCGGGCGCGCGGCTCGAACGCGACCACGGCGCGGGCGCCGTCCTCCGCCACGTCGTCCCGGACGGCCGCGGCTGGCACGGCGTGTGCTGGTCCGACCTGGACGAGGGCACCGCCGACGCCGCCATCGCCGCCCAGCTCCGTGCCTTCGCCGCGTACGGTCATCCGTTCGAGTGGAAGGTGTATGCGCACGACCGCCCCGCCGACCTCGCCGGACGCCTTCGCCGGGCCGGCTTCACGCCGGGGCCGGATGAGGCCGTGATGGTCGCCGACGTGACGTCCGTGCCGACCGACGCCGCGCTCCCGGAGGGCGTGCGCCTGCACACTGTCACCGACCCGGCCGGTCTGCACCTCCTGGATGAGGTCCACGAGGCGGTGTTCGGCCCGGACGGCACGTCACTGCGCTCCTGGCTGGGACCCGTGCTGGAGACGGCGCCGGAGACCGTGCACCTGGTCGTCGCCCTGGCCGGCGACCGCCCAGTGTCCGCCGCCCGGGCGAGCCTCCCGCCGCAACCCGCCGGCACCGGCTTCGCCGGGCTGTGGGGTGGCGGCACCCTCCCCGAGTGGCGCGGTCGCGGCCTGTACCGTGCGCTGGTCGCCGCCCGCGCACGGCACACCGCCGAGCGCGGCTTCCGCTACCTGCACGTCGACGCGTCCGACGCCAGCCGCCCGGTCCTCGAGCGGCTCGGCTTCCACCGCCTGACCACCACGAGGCCGTACGTCTTCGATCCCTCCTCGCCCGGCCACCGCTGGAACGAGGCTCCGGTATGAACGGCACCGACGAGGAACGCCTCCTCTCACTGGCCCAGGCGTGGGCGGACGCGATCGTCGCCAACGACGTGCGCGCCATCGGCCGTTACGTGACGGACGACTGGGTCCTCGTCGACCAGGACGGCGTCGGCACCCGGGAGAAGTTCCTGTCGCTGGTCGCCTCCGGCGACCTGACGCACGAGGTGATGCGCACCGTCGGGGGCACCGCCCGGGTCCGCGTGTACGGGGATACCGCCGTCCTCACCGCGCGGGTGGTCAACACCGCCCACTACCGCGGCAAGGCGTTCCACGCCGACGAGTGGACCACCGACGTCTACCTCCGCACGCCCAACGGCTGGCTCTGCACCCACTCCCACGTCACCCCTGCGGCGTGAGCCGACACGGCGCGGCACCGGGTCAGGGGGCTGGGTGAACGGTCGTCATGGTGGCCTGCATCAGGGCGATCTGCTTGCTGGAGCCGTCCGCGGCGAGGGCGAAAACGTCGGCGGAGCAGACCGTGAGGGTGCGGCCGGCGCGGACGACGGCGGCCTCGGCCCGGAACCGTTCGCCGACCGCCGGGCGCAGCAGGTTCACCTTGAACTCGACGCTGAGGACGTCGCTGCCCTCCGGCATCAGCGTCTGCGCGGCGTAGCCGCACGCCGAGTCGGCGACCGTCGTGATCGCACCGGCGTGCACGAAGCCGTTCTGCTGGCAGACGTCGCCGCGGAAGGGCATCTCCAAAACGACGCGCCCCGCGCCGACCTCGGCGACCTCCACCCCAAGCGTGGCCAGCATCGTCTGGCGTTCGATGCTCTCGCGTATCAGCTTCTCGCGCGCCGGACCCAGGTCGGCGTCGTGCATGGCGGCCCTCTCCTCGTCCACAGGTGTCGCCACTCAGCCTGACATGGGTTAACGTCCGTTAACAAGGGTTGTGGAGGAGAGAGAGGGGTCACGTGCCGGAAGTGCCGCGGACGGGGGCCGCCCCCGGCCGCGAGGGGGGGAGTGCGGCCGGGGGCGGTGGGTGGGGGCGGGGCCGGGGTGTCAGGTGCCCGGTGCGGCCCCCACGGCGGTGAGCAGGGCGAGCGGCGTCGCGGCCGCCCATGCCTGCGGGGAGCAGGAGTGCGGGTAGGAGACGGGCTCCGGATGGTCGTCGCGGCCGTGGCCGGCCAGGACCTCCGGGAGTCGCCAGCCGGTGCGTTCGGCTGCCGCGAGGACGCCCTCGGCGAGGCGGCGGCCCTCCTCGTGCAGGCCGTGGCGTGCCAGGCCGAGCGCGATGACCGCGTTGTCGTGCGGCCAGACGCTGCCCCGGTGGTACGTCAGCGGGTGGTACGCGGGCTGGCCTGCGGCGAGCGTGCGGACGCCCCAGCCGCTGAAGAAGTCCGGTTCCAGCAGGCGCCGTCCGACAGCTCGTGCGTCACGGCCGCCGAGGATGCCGGACCACAACAGGTGCCCGGCGTCCGAGGCGAGCGCCGTGACCCGGCGCCCGGAGCCGTCCAGGGCGAGGGCGGGGAAGTCCTCGGCGTCCATCCAGAAGTCGCGCCGGAAGCGGGACTTCAGGTCGTCGGCCGCCTCCTCCAGCCGGTCGGCCCACGCCGCGTCGTCCCACACCTTGCGGGCCAGGCGGGCGGTACGGCGCAGCGCGTCGTAGGCGTAGCCCTGCACCTCGCTGACGGCGAGGGCGCCCTGCGCCGGGGTGCCGTCGGCGTCGCAGATCGAGCCGGGGGAGTCCTTCCAGCTCTGGTTGGCCAGCCCGCCCGCGTCGGCCTCGTAGACGAGGTAGCCGCGCTCGTCCAGTCCGCCGTGCCGGAACATCCAGTCCACGGCGGCTCGTGCGTGCTTCTCCAGGCGCCGGGCCGTCGTCGTGTCGCCGGTGTGGTCGGTGTACGCCCCGAGCAGTACCAGGAACAGCGGCGTGGCGTCGACCGTGCCGTAGTAGCGGCCGAACGGGACCTGGCCGAAGTGGGCGAGCTCGCCGTGCCGGATCTCGTGCACGATCTTGCCGGGTTGGGCGACCCGGGAGGGGTCGGCTCCGCCGGCCTGGGTGGCGGCGAGCGCGGGCAGCGTCGCGGCGGCCAGGTCTGGCCTGTAGGGCAGCGCGTACAGGGAGGTGAGCAGCGAGTCGCGGCCGAAAAGGGTGAGGAACCACGGCACGCCCGCGGCGGGCGGAAGCAGCGGCTCGTCGTCCGGTCCGGCGGCGGGCACGCGGAGCCCGGCCAGGTCGGCGAGGCCCTGCTCGCAGGCGCGCAGCAGTTCCGGCCACCGGGTGAGCTGTGCCGGCGCGGGGTCGGCACAGACGTAGGCGTCCACCTCGGCACAGACGCGGTCGCGCGCGGCGGCGGGCGAGGGAGCCGGCTCGCCCGAGCCGAGGCCGGTGTGTGGACGGGCGATCACTCTGAGGTCAATGCGGGCGCTGCCGTGCGGCGGGAGGGTGACGGTCCACTCCAGCCGGTGCGCGGCGCCGCCGTCCGCCGGACGCCCGTCCGCCGCGTCCACCGGGGTGACGGACTCGGGCGGGGGCTGGGCGGTGACCGTCGTTCCGGCTCGCCAGTCCTCGCGCCGGTAGCCGAACGCGACGCCGTCCGCCAGGAGTCGGGCGCTGCGCTCGGCGCCGGGCGTGCCGAAGGTGTGGTCGCCGCGCAGGGCGAACACGTCGGCGAAGTCGGCCGCCGCCGTGAGCCCCACGCGGACGGTGACCTCGTGGCCGACGTTGGCCGTCAGCCGCAGCCGTTCGACGAGGGCGCCCGAGTCCACGGCCTGCTCGCGGTGCACGGTGCAGGCCGGGGGCCGGTCGCGGCGGAACGGCGGGCACAGCACGGCCGTTCCCCCGCTGCCGTCGGCCCTCAGCGGCACCAGCACGTCCGGGGCCGAGCCGTCCAGGCTGAGCCGCCACCGGCTGAGGTGGCGGCCGTCCTGCAGGAACAGCCCGTCGGGGGACACGCCGCTGCGGCCGGTGACGTCGCCGGCGGCGTCCAGCACGGCGAACGTGCCGTCGTGGACGAGGAGTCGGGAGTCGGGGATCACGCGGTGTCCTCCTCGGGAGTCGGTGCGGCGGGTGGGCGCGCGGCGGCGAGCAGGTCGAGCGCCAGCGCGGCCGTCCAGCTGAAGTCGCGGGTGCCGCGCGCCTCCCCGCTGTACGGGTCGACGTACTCGGCGAACCCGGAGCTGCCCGCGGCGTCCAGGGCGGCGTCTCGCAGAGCGTCGGCCCGGTCGGTGTACCCGTGCTGCCGCAGGCCGCGTTCCAGCAGCCAGTTGACGTTGAACCAGGCGGGGCCGCGCCAGTATCGGCCGGGGTCGAAGGCGTGACCGGCGAGGTCGTAGCTGGGAGCCATGCGCACGGTGTCGCCGAGGCCGAAGTGCGGCCCGGCGGCCGTACGCACCAGCGCCCGCACCACGTCTGCGGGGAGGCCGGGCACGAGCAGCGGGACCAGCCCGCCGATACCGATTTCGGGCACGAGCGCGTCGGCCCGCAGGTCGCGGCACCGGAACACACCCGTCTCCGCGTCCCACAGCCGGGTCACCAGCGCGTCGGTCAGGGCCTCCGCGCGCCGGAGGTGTGGCCCCGGGGCTGCGCCGACCTCGGTCGCGATCCGGGCGAGAGCGTGCTCGGAGGCGGCGAACAGCGCGTTCGTGCCCGGGTCTTCCACGGCGAAGGCGTGCGCCTCGCCGGGGCCGCCGTCGCGGTAGCCGCGGTCGCGGTAGTCGGCGGCGAGCCGCACGTACCGGCCGTAGTCGAGGTCGGTGGGCCGGTCGGAGGCCGCGCCGTGGTCGAGGTCGGCGCGGCGGAACGTGCTCGCCGGGACCGGCTCGACGCGCTGCAACGGCCCGTCCCAGCACGGGCTGTTGTCCATGCCGGGCTCCCACGGGTGCAGCACGGCGGCCAGTCCGCCGCCGCCCAGGTCGCGGCGGTCGGCCAGGTAGTGGTGCCAGGCGGCCAGACGCGGGTAGAGCCTGGGGAGGAAGCCGCGACGGTGCGATGCGGCCGGGTCGGCCTCGTGCACCAGCCAGGCCGCGAGGGCGTGTACCGGCGGCTGCACGATGCCGGAGGTCTCCACCTCCTGCGGAGCCCCGGCCGCCGCCCCGGCGGTGGAGGAACGCCAGAAGTCGGGGCTGGGGAAGTACGCGCCGAGCGGCACGGCCCGGTTGAAGACGATGTGCGGTACCCGCCCGTCGCCCCACTGGGCGGTCGTCAGCGTCTCCAGCTCATGTTGCGCCCGGCGTACGGACAGGTGCCGCAGGCCGATGGCGACGAACGCGGAGTCCCAGCTCCACTGGTGCGGGTACAGGCCGTGGGAGGGCACGGTGGAGCTGCCGGTCCAGTTGTGCAGCAGCACCCGGCGGGCGGCGCGGCGCAGCGCCGTGTGCCCCTGTGGGGTGTGGGCGGGGCCGTGCAGGCGGGTGAGGACGGGCGCGGTCATCCGTCGGCCTCCCGCAGCCCGGCGTGCCGCAGTCCGGTCTCCCGCAGTCCGGCCGCGCGCTTGAGGAACGGCGGGACGGACCGTACGGCCTCCGCCGGGTCGCCGGTCAGGCGGCATTCGAGGGCCAGTTCGCCGGCGTAGCCGGCGGCGTCCAGCGCGCCCAGCCAGGCCGGCCAGTCCAGGTGGCCCGCGCCGGGCTGGAAGCGGTTGGAGTCAGAGACCTGGGCGTGCCCGATGTACGCGGCGGCGGCGAGGATCGCCGCCGCGGGGTCGGTCTCCTCGATGTTCATGTGGTAGCTGTCGATGCCGATCCGCACCGATTCCAGGCCGAGCTCCCGGATCAGGTCCACGGCCTGGTCGAGTCGGTTGACCATGTGGTCCTCGTAGCGGTTCAGCGGCTCCAGGAAGAGCGTGACGCCCTCCGCCTTCGCGTGTGCGCCGAGTTCGGACAGGCCCTCCAGCAGCACTTCGCGGTCCTCCTCCTCACCGCGCGGCGGCGTGAACGGCGGGAGCCGGCGGGAGAACATGCCGTACGAGGCGGGGGTCTGCGCGCCGCGTCCGCCGATCTCGGCGATGGCGGTGAGCTGGGACTTCATTTGGGCGACGGCGTCCTTGCGCTGCTCGTCGTCGAACGCGCCGAGGAAGTGCGGCATGTCGACGCAGACAGTCGGCATGACGACGCCGTCGGCGGCGGCCTGCCGCAGCTCCGGCAGGCGGTCACGGAAGGCGAAGTCGCCCTTTCCGCGCACCTCGACGGCGTCGTATCCCGCGGCCAGGGCGAACTCCCACTTCTCCTGGAGGGTGTCGCCGGGAAGGAGTTGTTCCTGGCAGGCGGTTCTGAACATGGAGGGGGCCTTTCCGGAGGTTCCGTGCGGCGTGGCGTGGAGACGTGCGCCGTCGCGTGGAGAGGGGGAGGGTCAGAACTCGAGGACGGTCTGCAGCGCGTCCTGCGGCCGTTCGTCCAGAAGGACGTACGCCTCGGCGGCGTCGGCGACCGGCACCACGTGGCTGACCAGGGACTCCACGTCGACCCGCCCCTCGGCGACGAGCCGCAGGAAGGTCTGCTGCAGCCGTTCGACGGTCCAGCGGCCGGAGAGCTGCTGCGGCACGCCGCCGATCTGCGAGCAGACCAGCTGGACCCGGTTGTGGTGAAACTCGTCGCCGAGCCGCAGCCCGGCGCCGTCGCCCTGGTAGAAGCCGGAGGCGACGACGCGGCCTCCGACCGTGACCGCGCGGAGCGCCTCGTGCAGGGCCGGGTAGACGCCGCTGATCTCGATGGCGACGTCTGCGCCGAGCCCTCCGGTGGCCTCCCGGGTCCGTTCGGCGACGTCGTCCGTGCGGGCGTTGAGGGTGAGGGCGGCGCCGTACCGTGCGGCCCACTCCAGGCGGCCGTCGAGGGCGTCGACGGCGGTGACGCGGGCGCCGTTGAGCTGGGCGAGGCGCGTGGCGAGCAGGCCGATGACGCCCTGCCCGAACACCACGACGTCCTCGCCGACGTGGATGTCGGAGGCCAGCACCGCGTTGTAGGCGATGGCGCCGACCCGGGCGAACGCGCCGGCCAGTGGTTCGAGACCGGCGGGGAGGGTGTGTCCGTTCAGCTTCTGCGCGGGGACGACGCCCTCGCTGCGATGGCCCCAGATGCCCCACACCAGGTCGCCGACGGCGGGGGTGCCGGGTGTGCCGGCGACGTCGGGGGACACCTCGGTGACCTCGCCGACCTCGGAGTAGCCCCAGCCGACGACCGGGTACTCGATGCCGGCCGCGCCGTCCCGGAAGATCCGCGCCCCGGCGTCCCAGGTGCGGGTCAGGTAGGGGTTCGTGCCGCGGTAGGCGGTGAGTTCGGTGCCTGCGGAGATGCCGGAGTAGCGGGTGCGGACCCGCAGGTGTCCGGGGGGCAGCGGCGTGCTCGGGAGTTCGGCGACTTCGACCTGACGGGGACCGGTGAACTGGACGACGCGTTCCACGAGCGCTCCGCTTCGGGTTGGGCTTCGGACCGCGTGAGGGCCCGTTGTGTCTGGAACACCTTAAGGATACGTCTTGTCATAACGCAAAAGTGGTGCTGTGATGCGTGCCGAAGAAGCGGAAGTGGTGTAAGGACTAGGCATGCGCATACGGACCCGAGGGTTGAGGACGACCGCGGCCGCACTCGCCCTGACACTGGGCACCGGCCTGCTGGCCGGCTGCGGCGACACGGCGTCGGCGAAGCCCGACAACCAGATCACGGTGTGGTCGCTGGAGAACCTGCCGCCCCGGATGGCCGTCGGGAGGGAGGTCGTCGCCCGCTTCGAGAAGAAGACGGGCGTCGAGGTGAAGCTCGTCGGCGTCGACGAGAGCAAGCTGCCGCAGCTCATCATGTCGGCGGCGGCCGCGGGCAACCTGCCCGACGTCATCGGCGCCGCACCGCTGGGCCAGATCTGGCAGATGTACGGCAACGAACTGCTCGACACCAACCTGACCGGCGAGATCGTCGACGACCTCGGGTCGCGCACGTTCAACGACAACGCCCTCGGCCTCGCCTCCGACGACGGCACCCGCCTCGCCGTGCCGTCCGACTCCTGGCAGCAGATCCTCGTCTACCGCAAGGACATGCTGGAGCGGGCCGGCCTCCCGGTGCCCGACAGCTACGCCGACCTCCGCCGCGCCGCGAAGGCACTCGACGAGGGCCCGGGCACCGGCATCTCGCTGGCCACCGACCCCAGCGACCTCTTCACCCAGCAGAGCTTCGAGAGCTTTGCTCTCGCCAACGACTGCCGCCTCGTCGAGAGCGACGACGTCGCCCTCGAATCCCCCGCCTGCCGCTCGGCTTTCGCCGCCTACGACGAGCTGGCCAGCGAGTACGGCGCGGACGGCGTCCAGACCGTCGACACCACCCGCGCCACGTACTTCGCCGGGCGCTCGCCGATCATCATGTGGTCCTCCTTCCTCCTCGACGAGCTGGCCGGGCTGCGCAAGGACGCGCTGCCGAGCTGCCCGGCGTGCCGGAAGGACCCGGGCCACCTCGCCGAGAACAGCGGCGTGGTCACGGCGCTCGAAGGCCCGGACGGAGCCGAGCCCGCCCAGTTCGGCGAGATCAGTTCCTGGGCGGTGACCCGCACCGCGGAGAAGGAGGCATCGGGGAAGTTCGTCCGCTTCATGCTCACCGAGGGCTACGAGGAGTGGTTCGGGATGGCCCCCGAGGGCAAGATCCCGGTCCGTGAAGGCACGGCGAGCGACCCGGACAGGTTCCAGCAGGCCTGGCGGGCCAGCGAGATCGGCGTCGACAGCAAGAAGCCCCTCGAGGAGGTCTACCCCTCCGAACTGCTCGACCGGATGTCCGAGGGCGTCGGCAACATGCGCCGTTGGGGCATCACGCAGGGCGAGGGACTGCTCGTCGGCGCCACGAACGGCGAATTGCCGGTGCCGCAAGCCATCGGAGCCATGGCAAGCGACCAGATCCCGCCGCGCGAGGCCGCCCGCCAGGCGGACGAGGAAGTCACCGCGCTGCGCGAGTCCCTCCAGTGACCCCCGAGGAAGTCCGCCCCATGACGACGACAGCACCCGAGGCCGCGCCCCCGGCCGCCCCCACACCGCCGAGCACCGGCCGCCGCCGCACCGCCCGCGCACGGGAGAACCGTGCCGGCCTGGCCTTCGTGTCCCCCACGTTCCTGGTCGTCCTCGTGGTGGTCATCCTGCCCATCCTGTGGACCGTCCTGCTGGCCTTCCAGGACGCCCGGCTGGTCGACATCCAGGGCATGGGCCTCTTCGGCGACTGGACGCTGGAGAACTTCGACGCCGTCTTCGGCTCGCCCGGCTTCTGGACCAGCCTGTGGACCACCCTGGTCTACACCGTGGGCGCCACCGTCGGCTCCGTCCTCCTCGGCCTGGTCGCCGCGCTCGCCCTGCGCCGCACGTTCCCCGGCCGCGGCCTGATGCGGGCCTCCATGCTGCTCCCGTACGTCGCGCCGGTCGTGGCCGTCACGTTCGTCTGGCAGATCGCGCTCAGCCCGCAGTTCGGCATCCTCAACGAGTGGGGCACCTCGGTCTTCGGCTGGGAGGAGCCCATCGCGTTCCTCTCCACCCGCTCCTACGAGGTGGAGCTGCTCGGCCTCTCCTTCGACGTCCCCCTCGCGCTGCTGACCGTCATCGCGTTCGAGGCATGGCGCTACTTCCCGTTCGCGTTCCTCTTCCTGCTGGCCCGGCTCCAGGCCGTGCCGGACGTGCTGGAGGAGGCCGCGACGGTGGACGGCGCCACCCTCACCCAGCGTTTCCGCCACGTGCTGCTGCCGCAGCTGATGCCGGTCATCGCGCTGCTGTGCGTGCTGCGTTTCATCATGAGCTTCAACAAGTTCGACGACGTCTACCTGCTGACCGGCGGCGGCTCCGGCACGGACGTCGCCGCGGTGCGGGTCTACGACTTCCTCACCGCCCGCTACGACGTCGGCGCCGCAGCCGCCCAGGCGCTCGTCCTGGCCGTGATCCTCATGGTCCTGCTGGGCGTCTACTTCAGGTTCTTCGCCAAGAAGGTGCAGGAGGAGTCCGCATGAGCCGCGCAGTCTTCGAGGAGCGGTTCTTCGGGATCGCCCGCTGGATCGTGATCGCGTTCCTCGCGGTCATCACGATCGTGCCCTTCTACTACATGCTGCTGCTGTCGGTGAAGTCCATCGACTCGCTGCTGCTCGACCCCGGCAGCCTGTGGGTGTCGGCCAAGGAGTTCACCACCGCCACCTACGAGGAGGTGCTCCGGCCCACCTCCGAGGGCGGCCAGGGCTTCGTCGGGATGCTCGCCAACTCGGCGGTCGTCTCCCTCGGCACCGTCCTGCTCACGCTGGTCGCCGCCGTGCCCGGCGCGTACGCGATCAGCCGGCTCCGCTTCTTCGGCGGCCGCCAGGTCAGCGCACTCTTCCTCGCCGTGTACCTCTTCCCGGCGACGCTGCTCGCGGTGCCGCTGTTCGTCATGTTCGCCAAACTCGGGCTCCAGGGAAGCCTGGTCGGCCTCGCCGTCGTCTACATCGCGCAGACCGTGCCGGTGTCGATCTACATGATGAAGAACTACTTCGTCACCATCCCCACCAGTATCGAGGAGGCCGCAGCGCTGGACGGCTGCTCCCGCCTCCAGACCGTCCGCCGTGTGGTGCTGCCCCTGGCGACCCCCTCGATCATGGCGACGGCGCTGTACATCTTCATGATCGCGTGGAACGAGTTCCTGTTCGCGCTGCTTTTCCTCGCCGCCGAGCCCGAGGAGTGGACGGTCTCGCTCGGCCTCCAGCTCCTCTCCGACGGCATCGAGGTCTCCAAGACCGTCCTGATGGCCGGTTCCGTGGTGCTCACCGTTCCCGTGGTACTGCTGTTCTTCGCAGCGGAACGCATGCTCACCGAGGGCCTCACCAGCGGCGCGGACAAGAGCTGACGGCGCGGGCACGCTGCGGCGCACACGACGGGGAACGAGGCAGGACGGGAAGCACGTGGCACACGGCAAGCACCTGACGGAGACGCAGGCATGAACGGCACCCAGGGGACCGCGGGTCACCTGCTGCGGCTCATCCGCACCGGCACCGCCACCACGCGTGGTGCGCTCCAGCGCACCACCGGACTGTCCCGTTCCACCGTCGGCCACCGGCTCGACCAGCTCTTCGCCGCAGGCTGGATCCGGGAGGCCGCACCCGGCACCGGCGGAGCGACCGCCGCGCACCCCACGGGCGGACGGCCGTCCACCCGCCTGGAGTTCGACGGCACGCACGCCGTGGTGCTCGCCGCCGACCTGGAGACGCGCAACGCCCGCGCCGCCGTCCTCGACCTCAACGGCCGGACGCTGGCCGAACACCGCGGCCCGCTGCTCATCGAGGACGGCCCGGACGGCGTGCTCGACACCCTCGGCCGGTGGTTCGGGACGCTGCTCGGCGAGGCGAGCGTGCCGTCCGCCCGCGTGTGCGGGGTCGGGCTGTCCGTGCCGGGGCCGGTCGACCACGCCTCCGGCCTCGTCGTCCAGCCGCCCATCATGCCCGGCTGGGACGGCTACCCCGTCGCCGAGCGGATGCGCCGCGCGTACGCCGAACACGTCGGCGACCCCGAAGGCACCGACGCGGGCGGGCCGCTGCCCGTGTTCCTCGACAACGACGCCAACCTCATGGCGTACGCCGAACAGCGCGCCGGCCACGCCGACTGCGCCGCCTTCCTGCTGGTGAAGGTATCCACCGGCATCGGCGCCGGACTCGTCGTCGACGGCGAGATGTACCGCGGCATCGACGGCGGCGCCGGCGACATCGGCCACATCCGCCTGCACGATCGCACCGACGCGCTGTGCATGTGCGGCTCCTACGGCTGTCTCGCCGCCGTCGCCAGCGGCCGTGCGCTCGCCGGCCGGCTCACCGCCGCGGGCGTCCCCACCGCCTCCGGCTCCGACGTCAGCGCCCACCTGGCCGCCGGGCAGCCCGACGCCGTACGGCTCGCGCGGGAGGCCGGGCGCCGGGTGGGCGAGGTGCTGGTCACCGTCGTCACGGTGCTCAACCCGGGCGTGCTGATGATCGCCGGCGAACTCGCCGGGACGCCCTTCCTCACCGGAGTCCGCGAACTCCTCTACCAGCGCGCCATGCCGCGCACCACCGCCCACCTGGAGGTCGTCACCTCCCAACTCGGCGACCGGGCCGGGCTGGCGGGCGCCGCCGCCATGGTCGTCGAACAGCTCTACGCCCCAGACCGAGCCGACGCCCGGCTCGCGGACCTGGGGCGCTAGGAAGCGGAACCCATGCCCGACACCGTCCCCCGTACCGCCGACACCGCCCCCCGCGCCCACGAGCCCGTACGCGTCGGTCTGGTCGGCGCCGGGCCGTGGGCGCGCGCCATGCACGCCCGGATGCTCGCCGCCGGCCCCGAGACCACGCTCACCGCCGTCTGGGCACGGCGGCCGGAGGCCGCCCGGGAGGTCGCCGGACCGTGCGGCGCGGACGTCGCCGAGAGCTTCGACGCACTGCTCGGCCGGTGCGAGGCGGTGGCCTTCGCCGTCCCGCCCGCCGTCCAGGCCCAACTGGCGCCGCGCGCCGCGCGGGCCGGGAAGGCAGTGCTGCTGGAGAAGCCGCTGGGCCCGGACCTGCGCACCGCACGCGGCGTGGCCGAGGCCGTCGCCGAGGCTGGCGTCGTCTCGCAGCTCGTCCTCACCAAGCGGTACCACCCGGCGACCCGCGACTTCCTCCGCCGCGCGGCCGGCGCGGAGGTCGCGGGCGCCCGCTCCTGCTACCTGCACGGCGCCTTCCTCGGCGGCGACCTGGCCACCGCCTGGCGCCTGGAGCACGGCGCCCTGCTCGACCTGGGCCCGCACCTGCTCGACCTCCTCGACGAAACCGTCGGCCGCATCACCACCGTGCGCGGCACGGGCGACCCGCGCCGCTGGATCGAGCTGACCTGCGCGCACGAGAACGGCGCCGTCAGCCAGGCGTCCCTCTCGGGAGCGGTGAACCTCCCGCGCGCCCGCACGCGCGTCGAACTCCTCGGCCCGGGGCCCGAACTGGTCTACGACACGGCCGAACTGGACCACGAGGAGTGCTGGCCGGTGCTGCGCGCCGAGTTCGCCGCCGCCGTCCGCACCGGCCGCGCCTCCCCACTGGACGCCCACCGCGGTCTCCGCCTCCAGCAACTCCTGGAACAGGCCGTGACGGGTTGAGAGCGAAGGGCGGCACGGGCGTCGGCGGCTGCGTTGTGGCCGGCGGCGGCCGGCCGGTGGCGGGGGGTCAGCCGAGCTTGGCCGCCTGGGCTTCGATGACGGCGGCGGGCTGGCCGAACGCCTCGCCACGGGTGACCGCCGCGATGTTGAACGACGAGAAACCGGCGAGTGTGGTGCCCTGCCGGAAGACGGCGACCTTCGTCTCGGCGGGCGTGCCGTCCTGCTTCGTCCCGACCGTCCAGGCGACAGCCCCCTGACCGACGGACAGCTTCTCTACACCGACCTCGGTGACCCTCTGCTCCGTTCCGTCGACCGTCATGGTGAAGCCGTCGGCGCATTTCTCGCCCGCCTCACGCAGCGCCGTGAGCGCCTGCTCGGCGCCCTCGGCGTCGTACGACCACAGCGAGGTCCACGTTTTGGTGAGGTCGAGCGAGTCGAGTGTCGCCTCCTCGGCCTCCTCGGGCGTCATACCCCCGAGCTCCTCCACGGAGGGCATGCCCTTCTTCGCCGCTTCGGACTCGTGGACGACGAGCCGCTGGGCGGTCGCGGCCGGGTCACCGGTCGGCAGGAACGACAGCGCCCGGGCGACGGGCTCGCACGCGGCCCTGTCGACGGCCAGGCTTGCCGGGTCGAAGAGATCCTTCTTCTCCAGCTTCGTGACGTCGTGGCCCTTGATGTCGCCCTGGGCGACCACCAGCTTCTCCAGCTCCGTGGCCCTGAGGGCCTTCGCCGCCGGCTGAGCGGCCCCGGCGCCCTTCGTTTCTCCGTCCTCGCCGGTCTTCTCCGCGTCACCGCAGGCGGTGGCCAGAAGCGCGAAGGAGACCGCCGTGGCGGTCAGGGCGGTACGGCGGATGGTGGCGGCGCGCAACGGTGCTTCTCCCTTTGTCCGTGCCCGGGCCGGATGCGGCGCGGGGGGTGCTCGTGAGCAAGACAGGCAGGTGGAGGGCGGGGTTGTACTCCCCGGGCGTGCGATGGATCACTCTCCCTGCATGGGTCCACGGACGGTCCGCATCGTGGGCGAAGCGTCGGCGTGACCGCGTGATTCTCGCCACCCTGAGAAGGGAGATGCTCATATGAGCGCTCAAATGTGAGCGTCGAGACTCCAAGGAGCGGGCGCCGACTTTGCCGTCCTGGGTTCGAAAGGTGAACGCCAGTCACGCGAATGGGCGAAGAGTGCGTGCTCAGTGTGTGTGAAGCATGGCGTGCCGTAGCGATGCGTTTGGTTCATGAAGAAAGGAACCCCGATCCTCCTACTCGCTGGTTACTTTTGATCACTCGGCGAACGGGTGGTCACACCCACATGGCGTACCAATGGACGTGCTCCTGTGCCTTCGAAATGGGTACGCTCCCCGCCGTCAGGGCAACCGTTCGCGAGGAGTCGAGTCCCGTGTCGGAACACGCGGTGAACACACCACCCCAGCAGGGTCAGAAGCTCGTCTACGACTTCACCGAGGGCAACAAGGACCTCAAGGACCTGCTCGGCGGCAAGGGGGCCAACCTCGCCGAGATGACCAACCTCGGCCTCCCCGTGCCGCCCGGCTTCACCATCACCACCGAGGCGTGCAAGGTCTACCTCGACTCCGGCGCCGAACCCCCGGCGCTGCGTGACGAGGTGAGCGCCCACCTCGACGCGCTCGAGCGGAAGATGGGCAAGAAGCTCGGCCAGGCCGACGACCCCCTCCTGGTGTCCGTCCGCTCGGGCGCCAAGTTCTCGATGCCCGGCATGATGGACACCGTCCTCAATATCGGCCTGTCCGACGCCTCCGTGCAGGGGCTCGCCTCGCAGTCCGGCGACGAGCGGTTCGCCTGGGACTCCTACCGCCGCCTGATCCAGATGTTCGGCGAGACCGTGCTCGGCATCGACGGCGAACTGTTCTCCGACACCCTCGACGAGGCGAAGAAGACGCACGGCGCCCGCACTGACGTCGACCTTCCGGCCTCCGAACTCCGGAACCTCGTCGACGCGTTCAAGGCGATCGTCGCCAAGGAGACGGGCCGCGACTTCCCGCAGGACCCGCGCGACCAGATGGACCTCGCCGTGCGGGCCGTCTTCGACTCGTGGAACGGCGACCGCGCCAAGCTGTACCGCCGCCAGGAGCGCATCCCGCACGACCTCGGCACCGCCGTCAACATCTGCTCCATGGTGTTCGGCAACCTCGGTCCCGACTCCGGCACCGGCGTGGCCTTCACCCGTGACCCGGCCAGCGGCCACCAGGGCATCTACGGCGACTACCTCCAGAACGCGCAGGGCGAGGACGTCGTCGCCGGCATCCGCAACACCGTGCCGCTCGCCGACCTCGAACAGCTCGACAAGACGTCGTACGACCAGCTCCTCGCCATCATGGAGCGGCTGGAGAACCACTACCTCGACCTCTGCGACATCGAGTTCACCATCGAGCGCGGCAAGCTCTGGATGCTCCAGACACGCGTGGGCAAGCGCACCGCCGCCGCCGCGTTCCGCATCGCCACGCAGCTCGTCGACCAGGGCCTCATCGACGAGGCGGAGGCGCTGCGCCGCGTCAACGGCGCGCAGCTCGCGCAGCTGATGTTCCCGCGCTTCGCCTCCGACGTGGAGCTGGACACCATCGGCCGGGGCATCGCCGCCTCTCCGGGCGCGGCCGTCGGCAAGGCCGTCTTCGACTCGTACACGGCCATCAAGTGGTCGCGTTCCGGCGAGAAGGTCATCCTCATCCGCCGCGAGACCAACCCCGACGACCTGGACGGCATGCTCGCCGCCGAGGGCATCCTCACCAGCCGCGGCGGCAAGACCTCGCACGCCGCCGTCGTCGCCCGCGGCATGGGCAAGACCTGCGTGTGCGGCGCGGAGGAGCTGGAGGTCGACACCAAGCGCCGTCGGCTGACCACCGCCGCCGGGACGGTCGTCGAGGAGGGCGACGTCGTCTCCATCGACGGCTCCACCGGCAAGGTGTATCTAGGCGAGGTGCCCGTCGTGCCGTCGCCGGTCGTGGAGTACTTCGAGGGCCGCATGCACGCGGGCGCCGACGACGCCGACGAGCTGGTCAAGGCCGTGCACCGGATCATGGCGTACGCCGACCGCGTCCGCCGCCTCCGGGTGCGCGCCAACGCCGACAACGCCGAGGACGCCGGCCGCGCCCGCCGCTTCGGCGCCCAGGGCATCGGTCTGTGCCGCACCGAGCACATGTTCCTCGGCGAGCGCCGCGAGCTGGTCGAGCGGCTGATTCTCGCCGACACCGACGACGAGCGCGAAGAGGCCCTGGGCGCGCTGCTCCCGCTGCAGAAGGCCGACTTCGTCGAGCTGTTCGAGACCATGGACGGTCTGCCGGTGACCGTGCGGCTGCTCGACCCGCCGCTGCACGAATTCCTGCCGGACATCACCGAGCTGTCCGTACGCGTCGCCCTCGCCGAGTCCCGCAAGGACCACAACGAGAACGACCTGCGGCTCCTCCAGGCCGTGCACCGCCTGCACGAGCAGAATCCGATGCTCGGCCTGCGCGGCGTCCGCCTCGGTCTGGTCATCCCCGGCCTGTTCACCATGCAGGTGCGCGCCATCGCGGAGGCCGTCGCCGAGCGGAAGACCCAGGCGAAGGGCGACCCGCGCGCCGAGATCATGATCCCGCTGGTCGGGACGGTGCAGGAGCTGGAGATCGTCCGCGACGAGGCGGAGGAGGTCATCGCCGAGGTCGAGGGCGCGTACGGCACCTCGCTGGGCCTGACCCTCGGGACCATGATCGAGCTGCCGCGCGCCGCGCTGACCGCCGGCCAGATCGCGGAGTGCGCCGACTTCTTCTCCTTCGGCACCAACGACCTCACGCAGACCGTGTGGGGCTTCAGCCGGGACGACGTGGAGGCCAGCTTCTTCACCGCCTACCTGGAGAAGGGCATCTTCGGTGTCTCCCCGTTCGAGACCATCGATAAGGACGGCGTCGGCTCGCTGGTCCGCAACGCGGTCGAGGCCGGGCGGGCCACCCGCCCCGACCTCAAGCTCGGCGTCTGCGGCGAGCACGGCGGCGACCCGGAGTCCGTGCACTTCTTCCACGAGGCCGGACTGGACTACGTGTCCTGCTCGCCGTTCCGCATCCCGGTCGCCCGCCTGGAGGCGGGCCGCGCCGCCGCCGACGGCGGCTGACCGGAACCCGCTTCCGGAGCCGCCGGCGTTCTCTTCACCCTCACCGACGCCGGCCGGCTCCGGGACCGAAGGAGGGGGCGGTGCCTCGTGCGGAAGGCACCGCCCCCTCCGCCATGCCCGCGCCGGGGCTCCGCGGGGCGACGGGACACCGGATGAAGTGTCATCAATGGTGACGAATAGGGCAAAAGAATCGTGAGGTGCTGGGTGCACCGCGCATCGATCGCCCCCGGGGTCTCCTCATCTGCGGGTTCGGTCCCTAGCATGAACGGGCAATGACTCGAACCTTCATTCGGTCATCACCGGCAGATCCGGCAATGAGGGCGGACGCGGTGATGGCATCCACCACGGCGTGCACAGGAGGAGCTGTGCCGCCGAGGCGTTCCGGCCCGGCCTTCCCCCGCCGGTGAGGACCGCTCTTCCCGGCCCCCGCCGTCTGCCTGCTCGGCGCACACGCCGCGCGGGCGTGCGGCTCCGTCCCCCCGACCTCCGAGGGCATCTCCTATGAACGCACTGCCGCTGCTCCTGATCGGCCTCGCGATGTTCGCGGGCGGCTACCTCCTGTACTCGAAGTTCCTCGCCAACCGGGTCTACAAGCTCGACGCGTCGTTCAGAACCCCCGCGCACGAGATGCAGGACGGCGTCGACTACGTCCCGACCAACAAGTTCGTGCTGTGGGGCCACCACTTCACCTCGGTCGCGGGAGCGGCGCCGATCGTCGGCCCCGCCGTCGCCGTGATCTGGGGCTGGGTCCCCGCGTTCCTGTGGGTCACCCTCGGCACCGTCTTCTTCGCGGGCATGCACGACCTCGGCGCCCTGTGGGCCTCGGCGCGCAACAAGGGCCGCTCGATCGGCGCGCTCTCCGGCCGCTACATCGGCGCCCGGGGCGCGAACCTCTTCCTCGTCGTGATCTTCCTGCTGCTCCTGATGGTGGTCGCGGCCTTCGCGGTCGTCATCAAGAACCTGCTGATCTCCACCCCCTCGGCGGTCATCCCCGCCTGGGGCGCGGTCGCGGTCGCCCTGCTGGTCGGCCAGGCTGTCTACCGCTACAGGATGAGTCTCGGCCTGGTCACCGTGGTCGGCGTCGCGGCGCTCTACGGCCTGATCGCCCTCGGCGACGCCTTCCCGGTGGAACTGCCCGACCCCATCCTGGGCATGTCCCCGGCCACCTTCTGGATCCTCGCGCTCTTCGTCTACGCCGGCATCGCCTCCCTGCTGCCGGTGTGGGTGCTGCTCCAGCCGCGCGACTACATCAACGGCGTCCAGCTCTTCGTCGGCCTCGGCATCCTGTTCGGCTCGGTGCTGCTCAGCGCCCCGACGATCGTCGCCCCGGCCCTCAACGACGCCGTGCCCGCAGGCACTCCGGGCCTCATGCCGCTGCTCTTCGTCACCGTCGCGTGCGGTGCCATCTCCGGCTTCCACGGCATGGTCTCCTCCGGCACCAGCTCCAAGCAGCTCGACAAGGAGACCGACGTCCGCTTCGTCGGCTACTTCGGCGCGGTCGGCGAGGGTCTGCTCGCGCTCGGCGCGATCATCGCGGCCATCGCGGGCTACCGCACGCTGGCCGACTGGGAGGCCGTCTACAGCGCCTTCGGTGAGGGCGGCGTCACGGCGTTCGTCGACGGCGGCGGCGCGATCCTCAACGCCGGCCTGGGCCTGCCGGTCTCGCTCAGCGCGACGGTCCTGGCCACCATGGCGATCCTGTTCGCCGCCACCACCATGGACACCGGCGTGCGCCTGCTGCGCTTCGTCGTCCAGGAGGCCGGCGAGGTCGCGAAGGTGAAGATCAACAACGGCGTCGGCACCCTCATCGCCGTCGGCGTCGGTCTGGGACTCACCTTCAGCCAGGGCGCCGGAGGCGAGGGCGGCCTCCGCATCTGGCCGCTGTTCGGCACCAGCAACCAGCTGCTGGCCTCGCTGACCCTGTCCATCGTCGCGGTCATGCTGATCCGCAAGCGGCGCAACCCGGTGCCCGCGCTGGTGCCGCTCGCCTTCGTGTTCGTGATGGCGTTCTGGGCAGCCCTCGTGCAGCTCGGCGACTTCTACGACACGGGGGACTGGCTGCTGCTGGTCATCGACCTCGTCATCATCGTCGCCGCCGTGTGGGTCGCCTTCGAAGCGGTCGTCGCGATGCGGAAGGCTTCCCAGGAGCCCCCGGAGGCCCTGGACGCCGACGCGACGCAGAAGGCCGAGATCAAGGGGTGACGACGACGTCCCGGCGGGCCTCGTTCCGGGCCCGCTGGTCCGCGTTCCGGGCCGGGCTGGAGGAGTTCTACGCCGGTCCCTACCGGCGTACCTTCGCCCGCGCCCGGCGCGAGGAGGACGACCTCTTCCGGATGGTCGTCCTCGCGGAGGCCCTGGGCGTGCCCGACCCGGCGGCGTACTACACCGCCGAGCTGATGCCCGCCCTCTACGAGGACTTCCACGCCTGGCACCGCCGCATGGGCATGGACCGCTCACCCCTGGAGCACGTCGGATGCTGCTAGGCCCTGCCCCGGAACTCCTCGCCGCGCGCCGGGTCGTCTTCGTCGGCGGCAAGGGGGGCGTCGGCAAGACGTCCGTCGCCGCGGCGCTCGCCCTGGGCCGTGCCCGGGCGGGCGCCCGCGTGCTGCTGGTCTCCACCGACCCCGCACACAACCTCGGCTACCTCTGGGACCGCCCGGTGGGCGACGAGCCCGTACGCCTCGCCGAACCCTCCGGTGCAGGGGAGACCGGGGGCCACGTGGACGGGCTGGAGATCGACCCGGACCGCACGGTCGAACAGCACCTGTCCGCCGTCTCCGCCACGATGCGGCGGCTGCTCCCCGAACGGATGCACGCACCCGCCGCCCGCCACCTGGAGCTGGCCCGGCAGGCCCCCGGCACCCACGAGTCGGCCGCCCTGGAACGGATCGCCGAGGCGGTGCAACTCGGGGACGCCTCCTACGACCTGGTCGTCTTCGACACCGCCCCCTCCGGCCACACGTTGCGGCTGCTCGCCCTACCCGAACAGCTCACGGCCTGGACCGAGACCCTGCTCGCCAACCGCGACCGCTCCGAACGGTTCGGCGCCGCGCTGCGCGGACTCGGCGGCGACGAGGAGAGCGACCGCGACGCCGAGCTGCGCCGCATCCTGCTGCGCCGCCGCGACCGCTTCGCCCGGCTGCGCGAGGTGGTGACGGACCCGGCGCAGTCGGCCTTCGTGCTCGTACTGACCGCCGAACCCCTCCCGATCGCCGAGACGCTGGAGGTGCAGGAGAAGCTCACCGGCCTCGGCGTCGAGGTGACCGCACTCGCCGCCAACCGCCGCTCCCCGGCGGACGCCGGTGAACTCCTCGCCCAGCGGCGGAAACAGGAGGACGCCCATCTCGCCCGCCTCCGGGACCGGCTCCCGGGCGTCCCCCTCCTCGACATCCCGCTCCTCCCGGGCGACCTCGTCGGCCCCGAAGCCCTCGCCACCCTGGCAGACCACCTCGGGAACGCCTCTGCGTGAGGCCGCAGTTGTCCTACGGCCGCGCGTCCCGAGGGCCAGCCGGTCGATCTCGGCGAGCACGCAGGCCACATGCGGACGCACCCGCGCGCGCAGCGCCCCGCTCCAGCGCTCCTCGGAGTAGCGGCAGTGGAGGTAGAGCCGCCTGGCGTGCTCGACGGTGCTCGCGCGGAGCCGACGCGGGAGCTGTAGCGTCCGGTAGCGCGCCGGGCCGCGCCGGCAGACAGCCGGGGCAGGCGATGAGGGCTGCGTCGGTGTGGAGGCGCTGCACCGCACGTGCGCCGTTCCCTCACACCTGGGGGACCCTTTCGGCCAACTGTCCGGTCTGCAGCGCTCGCTATGACGCCGAGCAATCATTGCCTCCCGGCAATCAGTGCAGGTTGGAGGACATCCGCCGGCGGGGCTTGTTCTCGCACGTTTGAGCCTGGAGCACCGCATATTCAGCGCTCAGTGTGCAGAGATGTGGAATGTTGTGCGAGTCAGGCGGTCAGGGGAGGCCGTCGACTGACACTTCCTTGGGGGGAAGCGCATGCGTACACGTGCTGAAAGCACGTCTGTTCGGCATGCCCGCGTCGCGAGCGTGCGGGGGTTCGCCGATGGTGTTCCCGCGGTCCGGCGTCGGCGAAGGCTGCTGCCGTGGGGCAGGGCGGTGTCCGCGGTCGCCGCGGGCGCGGTGCTGTCCCTGATGGGCAGCGGCGTCGCGGTGGCGGGATCGGGCCCGGAGCCCGAGCGGGATCCGGCGTCGGGGTCGGCAGCGACCGAGGCGGGAAACCCGGCGAGTGTCCGGGCGCAGGCGGCGGGGGTGTGTGCGGACGCCTACCAGATCGGCACGACGTCCTATGCCTACCGCCAGGGCGAGGAGATCGCTTCGGTGAAGCAGTTCTACTCGCCGGAGTGCAACGAGAACTACGGCTATGTGTGGGTGTGGAAGTCCTTCCTCGACAAGGACATCACCTTCGACCTGACGGTGGGCGTGTGGTCCTACGAACGGGAGTACGTGGTCGGGGCACAGACCACGTTCGACACGCACGAGCAGGAGTTCTGGAGCGGTGGCGCCGACACGGTCGAGGAGTGCACCTCAGGCGACGGCGTGTTGACCGTGCCCGGTGAGCAGGGTGGTTACCCGGCGCGCACCTCGAAGCGCTGCTGAGAGCCGCTTCCGGTCAGGAACACGCCGGCTCCCCGACGGAGCGGTGTGTTCTGTTCCGGTCTCCCTTGCGCCGGGCCCTCAGGTCTCTGAGCGAGAAGGCAAGGGGCGCGGGTGGTGCCGCTGGCACGGCACCACCCGCCATGGAACGTCCCGGTCCATCCGATTGCGACAGTTGGGGGAGTCCCACATGCATGTTGGCATGCCCGCTATACGGCGCCGTAGACGCCGGGTCCGCATGGCGGCGGTGTCCGTCGCCGCTGCGACGGCCACGGTCGTCGCGCTGGTGCCCGCCACGGCGGCAGACCAGACCGCGTCACCGGCCAGGTCGGTGTTCACCGCCGACCCGCCGCCGGTGCCGCAAGGAGTGACCAAGGCGCCGGCCAGTACGCCGATAGGTGTGCCCGGCAGTAAGCGGCCGACGGTCACCGCAGGCATCCTGCAGTCCTCCTTCCAGGGCATCGGCACGGGGAAGGTGCCCTGGTCGGACTTCCATCAGGCGCAGTTGACCGACGCGGTCGCCGCGCAGGTGAACGTGGGCAACGGCAACCTGCTGCTCACGCTGACCGCTTTCGACGTCGCCGACCCCGGACCGGGTGGGGGGCTGAAGTTCGGGCACGCCTACAACGGCCTGAACACCTCCTGGAAGTCCTCCACGGGCGCGGACTATCTGGTGCGGGAGCCGAACTCCGGCGCCGTATACGTCCAGGGCCCCAGCGGCACGATCGCCGTCTTCGAGCGGGACGGCGACGACCTCACCCCGGCTCCGGGGTACCGGCAGGACCTGGAGGAGTCCTCGGACGGCAAGACCTTCACCCTCACCGACCGCGGCAGCGGCCGCGAGACGACCTTCACCCGTCCGGACGACGACATCAGCACCGCGGCGCGGGTCTCGAGGATCGAGGACAACAACGGCAACGCCACCACCTTCGCCTACGACGGTGACCTGACCCGCACCATGACCGGCGTCTCGGGGCGGAAGCTGACCTTCACCCATCAGGACGGACGCCTGGTGAAGGTGGCCGACCACACCGGACGGGAGGCCACCTACGACTGGGACGGGCCGGACCTGGCCTCGTTCACCGACACCGCCGGTGCCACCACCCGTTTCGACTACGACGCCTCCCACCGGCTCACGAAGGTGACCACTCCGGAGGGTCGGCAAACGACCTTCACCTGGGACACCAACCGTGTCGGCTCGATCACGCGCGTCACCGACGAAGCCGAAGGCACCGGTCCTACGACCGCCTTCCGCTGGGTCCTGCCGCAGCCCGGCTCGCCCGGCGAGGGCGTGGTACGCATCACCGACCCACGTGGTGAACACACCCTCAAGACGGTCGACTCCCGCTGGCGCACCCGCAAGACCGAAAACCCCCTCGGCCACGAACGCAGCGCCGAATGGAACGCCGACAACAGCGTGGTGACCGCCACCGACGCCATGGGAGTGGGCGGCGACCCCGGCAACGCCACCACCTTCGGCTGGAACAACCGCGGCGCGATGACCTCCGCCGAACTGCCCACCGGCGCCACCACCTCACTCAGCGCCTACCAGACCATCTCGGGCGCCGACCTGCCGGGCACGATCACCACCCCGGACGGGGAAGAGACCGACTACGACTACGACACGAAGGGCAACACCCTCTCCGTCGCGGTCACCGGCGACGACGGCGGCAGCCGGGAGTTCACCTACCAGGACTCCGACACCGACTGCGGCGGTTTCGACGGTCAGCGTTGTACGGCAGAGCAGCCGCACAAGGACGGCGAGTCTGCTCCCACGACGCACTTCACCTACAACGGCGACGGTGACCTGACCACGGTCGATCCCCCGGAGCCGAAGGGCGACACGACCTACACCTACGACGCTCTGGGCCGGACGAAGACCGTCACCGACGGCCGCGGGCAGACCCTCACCTACACCTACGACGACCGCGACCGCGTCACCCGCGTGGAGCCCGAGACCGGCGCCGCGATCGTCTACACCTGGGACGACGACGGGAATCGCACCTCCCGCACCGACACCACGGGCACCACCGGATACACCTACGACGACCTGAGCCGTGAGACGGTGCGCACCCTCCAGGACGGCTCGCAGACCGTGCTGGCCTACACCCCGAACGGCAACCTCGACTACTACCGCGACGCCGGCGGCGAGACCGACTACACCTACGACGCCGCGAATCGTCTGACCGACCTGACCGCGCCGGACGGCAAGACCACCACCTTCGACCACAACAGCAACGGCGAGCGCACCAAGACCACCTATCCCGGTGGCACCGTTCAGGAGATCGATCTGGACGATTCGGGACGTCCGCAGCGGATCACCGCCACCTCCGACGCCGGCACCCTGGTCGATCTGTCCTACGACTACTCCCGCACCGAGGGCGGTGAGACGGTCGACGGGACGAAGATCCGAGCGAAGACCGACCATGTCACGGGTCTGGACTACACCTACAGCTACAACTCGGCGGGCCGATTGTCCTATGCGGAGGAGCAGGACGGTTCGGAGAAGGTGGCGGGCTGGCAGTACTGCTACGACCCGGCGGGGAACGTCACTTCCCAGGGCGTGACCGAGGGGTGTCCTCGCGGTACCGAGTACACCTACAACGACGCCTCCCAGCTCACCGCGAAGAACGGGGAGGGCTCGGGCTGGTCCTACGACGAGGCCGGCAACGAGACTGCCGGTGCGCCGACGACGGCCGACACCCGTACCGGTGAGAAGTACTCCGCCTACAACCAGCTCACCGAGATCACCCACGACGGCGCCACCTACACCGCGGAGTACGCGGGCACCAGCAACGCCGAACGTGTGCGTTTCGGTGACACGACGTTCCGCAACACGCCGCTGGGTCTGTCCGCTCAGACGACGAGTGGCGTCACCACCGGGTTCGTTCGCGAGCCGGCGGGCACACTCAACTCCATGACGCGGGGCGGGGAGAGCTACTACTACCTGACCGACGCTCTCGGTTCCGTCGTCGCTCTGACCGACGAGTCCGGTAACAAGGTCAACTCCTACGACTACAAGCCCCGCGGCTCCTTGCGCGCCGGCAGCAGCGAAGAGGTGCCGCAGCCTTACCACTTCACCGGCACTTACCACGACCCCACTCACCTCTACAAGATGGGAGTCCGCTACTACGACAGCCGCACCGGCCGCTTCACCCAACCCGACCCCAGCGGCCAAGAGGTAAACCCCTACCTCTACGCCAACGGCGACCCTGTCAACAACATCGATCCCACGGGGAAACTCTTCGGTGCCGTCGCCCTCGGTATTACCGTCGCGACGATCGGGTACGCCTACTACACTAACGGCCAAAACGGGGCAGAGGCGGCAACCGCTGCCGCCATCGCGGACGCGGGAGTAGTCGCCCTTTGCGAGGTGGGAGCCGCAGCAACCACGGGACCAGGAGCGGTGGCTGCCCTGCCAGCATGCATGACTATCGGAGCTGCTGCAGGAATGGCGGTGAGCAACATGTACAAGCAGAAACAGAGCTACGGCTACTGATATCGAGATGATGGGGGGCGAATTCAATTCGCCCCCCATCCGGCACCGTCCGCGCTGATTTTGAGATCAATAGGAGAATTATGCCCACGCCTAGAAATCCAAGGCAGGTCGCCTACCTCGGAGCCATCACGGCAACGTGCGGAATCTTGTTGCTTTTGGTGCCCACTATGTTCGGACGACCGGGAATTGAATGGGTCCCCACGGGAGCGCTCGGATTTATCCTACTCATCGCGGGACTCGGCAGTATGGCGGTAGTGAAGCTCAAGCGACGATAACCTTGAGGAGAAAGGGTAGACTCAAGTAAATGCATCTAACTGAGACGCTCAGCGGCAAGTACACGCCTATACCGGATGGACAGAGCGCGATACTCTTCACGGTGGTATTCATCGTCTCTACTTGCGTAATTATCTACCTGTTCAACCGCAAAAAGTAGACATTTTTCTGTATCTTGCACATGGGCTATCCCGAACAAGACGTACGCACCCGTCCTATGGGGAGGAGCGGGACGGTTCGGAGAAGGTGGCGGGCTGGCAGTACTGCTGCGACCCGGCGGGGAACGTCACTTCCCAGGGCGTGACCGAGGGGTGTCCTCGCGGTACCGAGTACACCTACAACGACGCCTCCCAGCTCACCGCGAAGAACGGGGAGGGCTCGGGCTGGTCCTGCGACGAGGCCGGCAACGAGACTGCCGGTGCGCCGACGACGGCTGACACCCGTACCGGTGAGAAGTACTCCGCCTACAACCAGCTCACCGAGATCACCCACGACGGCGCCACCTACACCGCGGAGTACGCGGGCACCAGCAACGCCGAACGTGTGCGTTTCGGTGACACGACGTTCCGCAATACTCCGCTGGGTCTGTCCGCTCAGACGACGGGTGGCGTCACCACCGGGTTCGTTCGCGAGCCGGCGGGCACACTCAACTCCATGACGCGGGGCGGGGAGAGCTACTACTACCTGACCGACGCTCTCGGTTCCGTCGTCGCTCTGACCGACGAGTCCGGTAACAAGGTCAACTCCTACGACTACAAGCCCCGCGGCTCCTTGCGCGCCGGCAGCAGCGAAGAGGTGCCGCAGCCTTACCACTTCACCGGCACTTACCACGACCCCACTCACCTCTACAAGATGGGAGCCCGCTACTACGACAGCCGCACCGGCCGCTTCACCCAACCCGACCCCAGCGGCCAGGAAACCAACCCCTACCTCTACGCCCAAGGCGACTTCATCAACCGGATCGATCCGAGCGGCCTGTTCAGCTTCGCCGATTCGGTGGGCATCGTGACGGGCACCTTGGCTGGAGCCGCTGGAATTGCCCTTGTGGCCAGTTCCTGCGCACTTACTGCGGGCATCACCTGCGTCGCGGGCGCGATGGTGACCGGAGCGCTGTGGGGAGCCGGTGGCGGCGCGTTGGGCTCGACCCTCGCCCCGGGCGGCGGCCCTGGGTCTGGTCCAGGCCCTGGACCAGACCCAGGGCCGCTTCGACCTCGCGGCGTTCCTGCTCGGTCAGTGCTGCGGTCGGCTTCGGAGCGGAGTCGGGGGATAGCCCGTCCGCTGCCCGCTCAGCCTGGGCGATGAGGGCGTCGACCTGAGCGAACTGTGCCTCTATGGCGTCGCTCTCCGCCATCTGGCGTGTTGCGGCATGCAGAACATAGGCCGAGACATCCATGCCAGCTCGTTCCGCGTGCTGCTTGATGCGTTCGGCCTGGTCGTTCTCCAGACTGATGGTGATGCGCGTCTTCGCCATGAAAGAATCGTCATACGCGTATGACGGCAGTGCCAGTGTGAGCACGCGGAGGGCATGGGGCGCGCCCTGCCGTCGGCCCCCTCCGTTTCGCTTCCCCGGGTAGCCCGCCTCCACCGCAGGGCAGCCGCCCCGAGGCTGCGGGACCGCGGGCGACGCCGCCGGGCGAGTGTGCGATACGCGCGACGCGGGTCGCCCGCGCTCGCAATGCGTGACGGAAGCGCTCAGCGGCTTCGAGGAGACCGGTCAGCCGTTGCGCGGCTTCCGTACGAGGCCGACGACGCCGGCGGTCAGGCCGCCCACGACCAGGACCAGTCCGCCGATGTTGTCCCACTGCGGTCCGGACTCGGCCTCGCGGATGCGGTTGTAGCTCTCGATGGATATCGGGCAGCCCTTCTCCTCGTCGACGAAGCCCGACGTCACCCCGGGGTCCTTGGCGCACTCCGCCTCCGGCCCCTCGGGCTCCCACACCATGAGTCCCACGCCGATGACGATCAGGAGGGCGGCGAGTGCGAACAGTCTGGATCTGGTCATGACATACCTCGGTTGCTGTGCGAGAGATGGTGAACTGCGAAGGGCGACAGGAACGTACACCGGGCCGCCGACAGTCCACGCGCCAGCCGGGCAAGGTGTGGAAACATCGGGGAGTGGGGACGGTGCCCGAGCGTTCTCTCTGTCGTCACGCGCTCGTGTGGCGTGAGCGTGCAGCCTCGCGGCGGTCCATATGCTCAGGCGCATGAGCATTCAGCGGATGGACAACGTCGCCATCGTCGTCGAAGACCTTGACGCGGCCGTCGAGTTCTTCACGGAACTCGGCATGGAGGTGGAGGGCCGGGCACAGATCGAGGGCCGGTTCGCCGACCGCACCGTCGGACTCGACGGCATCCGGAGCGAGATCGCGATGATGCGGACCCCGGACGGCCACAGCAAGCTGGAGTTGACCAAGTACTTCGCCCCCGAGCTGTCCGGCGCGGGCCCGGAGAACCCTCCGCCGAACACGCTGGGCCTGCACCGCGTCATGTTCGCCGTCGACGACATCGACGAAACCCTCGCCCGCCTGCGGGCCCACGGCGCCGAACTCCTGGGCGAGGTGGCGCAGTACGAGAACACGTACCGGCTCTGCTACCTGCGCGGCCCCGCGGGCATCATCGTCGCCCTGGCCGAACAGATCGGCTGAGCCGGGGCCCTGTCTTCAGGAACGGATGCCCTGGCGTGCCGCGTAGACCGTGAACGCCGTCCAGCCTGCGGGAGAGACGATGAAGCCGGGACGCGCGACGTCCTTGGAGTCCCGCACGTGCACGGCGTCGGTCGCGGCGGCGACCTCGATGCACTCGGGTCCGTCGTTGCTGCTGTAACTGCTCTTCGTCCACCGCAGCGCCGAACCGTCCCCGATGCTGGTCCTGAGCGTCATGTCTCTCCCCGCACTTTGTCGACGTAGGCCAGGGACTCACGTGGCGTGAGCGCCTGTGATCGGATGATCCCATATCGCATCTCCAGGATCTGGAGCTCTTTCGGCCTGGAGATGATCCGGTTGGTGAGCTGAGTTTCGGTGTGGCCGACAGACCCGCCGTCCTGGAGCTTGATCAGTTCCATCGGGCCGCCGAGCCCGGCGTGGACGTCCCGGTCGGTCGGCATCACCTGCAGGTTGACATGTCGAAGGCCACCGATCGTCAGCAAGTGCGCCAACTGACGCCGCAGGCAGTCCCTCCCGCCGATCGGGCGCCGCAGCGTCACCTCCTCCAGCACGAAGGTCAGCATGGGCGGTCGGGCCTGATGGATGATCTCCTGACGTGCCATGCGCGCTGCCACGTGCCCGTCGACCTCTTCCTCGGAGAACGCGGGCCAACGCATGTCGTACAGAGCACGCGCGTACTCCTCGGTCTGCAACAGGCCGTGCATGTTGTGATTCGCGTACAGGTTGAGTTCGACCGCGTCGGCCTCCAGCTTCGCCAAGTCGCGCACCTTCTTCGGGTACCGCGCCTCCGCCACGTCCTTCTGCAGCGCGGTCAGCAAGCCGTCCGCGTGCAGCACCTCGTCCGCCTTGCTGAGGAACTCCGGCTTCGGCACCCGTCGGCCGCGCTCGACGGAGGAGACCTGCTCCAGGCTGTACCCGATTGCCGCACCGAGTTCCGCCTGCGTCATCCCGGACCGCTCGCGGCAGAGTTTCACCAGCTTGCCGACCGTCCGCACGACGGCCGCCGTGTCGTCCTCGTCCCACGCCGCGCCTCCGGGCGGGTGTTCGGTCCCGTCCTCCATGCCCACCTCCATGTCCCGGCTGTGCTCAACCGCCGCTCTCCGCACGCCGTCACGCTGTGCAGCCCGGACACGACCGGACGGCAGCCGGACGGTGACCGTGCGTACGGGCGGAATCACTGTTCACCGTAGAGGTGGACGGACACGCTGGGTGACGTGAATCGTCAAAGTTCCCCCGTAACGGGTCGTCAGTTCTCCGTGCAGTTGTCCGCCACCCGCCGTGGCGCCCGGCTCGCACGTCGGCTCTCCGTCCAGCAACTCGCCGAGTGGGGCTGGGGCTACGACTCCGCCGCCTCCGGGGCCGTCGCGCACGTCGTGGCCGAGCTGGCCGTGAACGCTGTCCAGCACGGACGCGTGCCGGGACGGGACTTCCGGTTGCGACTGGCCCTCGACGACGCGGAACGGCTTCGCGTCGAGGTGGTCGACGCGCGGTTCGACCGGCTGCCGCCCGGCCCGGCTCGCAGGGCTGACGCTTTGGCGGAGACCGGCCGCGGACTCGTCATCGTCCGCGCCCTCGCCGACCGCTGGGGCGTCGAACTCCGGCCCGCGCCCTGCAAGACCGTGTGGGCCGAACTGGATCTACGCCCGGCCGCCCGGTGAGGGCATGTGTGGGGGGCGGCAACGAGGTTGCCGTCCCCACACATGGAAGCGGTGAGTGCGTCAGAAGCCCCGGGCCAGGAGGCCGTCGCTGAGGAGCTTGGTGCGGATCATGCCCGCGTCGCTGCCCCGGTCGAGGCTGCCGCTGAACGGCACCGGGGACCAGGCGTACTCGCCGGGGAACTGGTGGCCGGACAGTTCGTCGATGCGCCGGGCCCCGTCCTCGCCCACGTTGTGGACCGCGTACTGCCGGGTGAAGCTCTCCGAGCAGTGGTCGTTGCCCAGCGCCCCGTCCTCGCACGAGCCGAGCGAGGCGTAGTTGCCGTGCTTGTTCTCGGCCGAGTAGATCCGTGCGACGTAGGGCGAGCCGCCGGCGTTCCGTCCCCAGGCGCAGTCGTTGCCGAGCAGGCGTTCGTCGGTGTGCTCGAAGGCCGTGCCCTGGTGGGCGGTCGTCTTCAGCGCGAAGGCGCCGTAGCCGTTGGGGCAGTCGGCGCGGGGAGCGAGCGTCAGGGCGAACGGCTCGACGTCGCCGGAGTGCCCGCCGCCGAACCAGTCGCCGCAGTCCTGCCGGTACAGGATTGTGTACATGATGGCGATCTTGCCCGGGTCTGCGGGGTGGGGTCTGACCCGGGCGAGCGCGGTGCCCGGGTTGCTGCTCGTCGCCGGGTCGGTACAGCCCGAGTCCTCGCCGCTGTCGAACCAGACCCAGGGGAAGTGCCGGGCGGCGAGGGTGTCCTCCAGTGCGTCGTCGAGCCCGTCGCCGTCCCCGTCTCCGGCCGCCTGGGCCTGCGCGGGACCGGACATCATCGCGGTGAAGAGGACGAGCAGGGACGCGAGCAGGCCGCGCAGCAGATGACGTTTCACGTCTCTCCTTCAGGGATGGCTGAGGGGAAGTGCCTTCCGTGCCGTGGCGGCGTTCCGGGCGCAGCCGGGGGCGCCAGGCGCGACGGGACGGTACAGCCGACTCCGGCCGCGCGATCCCGTCCGCGTGGCGGGATCGAAGGAGACCCCCATTCTCCGGCCGCCCCGGGTGTAACCCGGGTGCGTCCCGCATCTGTCGCGCGGCGCCGACGTCCGGGATGCTGGCGAGCTATGACGAGACCAGGTTCCGGGTTGAAGTCCCGTACACGTGCCGGAGTGTGGGTGGTCGCCGCCGGGCTGGCGCTGACGCTGAGCGGAGGACCGCCCGCGGGCGCCGACACCGACACGCCGCAGGGCACCGCGCTTGCGGGCGCCCTCGACCGCATCCTCGCCGACGAACGCCTCGACGGCGGCGCGGCGAGCGTGGTCGTGCAGGACGCTGAGAGCGGCGAGGTGCTGTACGCACACGAGTCCGACGACCGGCTGATGCCCGCCTCCAACACGAAGCTGGCCACCTCCGTGGCCGCCACCGCGCTACTGGGGACTGACCACCGCTTCCGCACCGACGTCCTCGCTGACGGGCGGCAGCGCGGGAGCGTGCTGCGCGGCGACCTCTACCTGCGCGGCACGGGCGACCCGACGATCCTCGCGAAGGACTACGACAAGCTCGCCGAGGAGGTCGCCGACTCCGGCATCAAGCACGTGTTTGGCGACCTGGTCGCCGACGACACCCGGTTCGACGACCAGCGTCTCGGGCGTTCCTGGGCCGCCGACGACGAGTCCGCGTACTACTCCTCGCAGATCTCACCGCTGACCGTCGCCCCCGACACCGACTACGACGCCGGCACCGTCTACGTCGAGGCCGCACCGGGCGACGAACCCGGTGACGAGCCGAAGGTCACGGTCACCCCGCCCAACGACTACGTGACGGTCGACGTGCGCGGCACCACCGTCGCCGAGGGCGAGACCGACACCCTCTCCATCGACCGCGAGCACGGCAACAACACGATCGTCGTCGACGGCGACATCCCCGTCGGGGCGAACCCGACCCGCTCCTGGACGGCAGTGTGGGAGCCCACCGGCCTCGCCGCGGCCGTCTTCGCCGACGCCCTCGCCGAACACGGCGTCCGCGTCCACGGCGACACCCGCCTCGGACGCGCCGCGCCCGACGACGCCGACGTGCTCGCCGCACACGACTCCATGAAGCTGGAGGACCTGCTGGTCCCCTTCATGAAGCTGTCCAACAACAACCACGCCGAGGTGCTCACCAAGGCCGTCGGCCACGAGGTCGCGGGGGAGGGCACCTGGGACGCCGGCCTCTCCGCGATCGAGGACTACCTCGCCAAGGAGGGCGTCGACACCTCCACCCTCCGCCAGGTCGACGGCTCCGGGTTGTCCCGGATGAACAACATTCCCAGCGCGGAGCTCGCCCAGCTCCTGGTCTCCGTGCGCGACGCGCCCTGGTTCGACGCGTGGTACGCCTCGCTGCCCGTCGCCTGCGAGTCCGACCGCATGGTCGGCGGCACGCTGCGCTCCCGCATGTGCGACACCCCGGCCGCAAGCAACGTCCACGCCAAGACCGGTTCGCTGACCGGCGCTTCGGGTCTCTCCGGGTACGTCACCGACGCCGACGGCCGCGAGCTGGTCTTCAGCATCCTGCTCAACAACTACCTGGCCTCCTCGGTGAAGGGCATCGAGGACGCCATCGCGGTCACCCTCGCCACGCACGGCGAGGACGGCACCCGCCGCATCACCCCGCCCACCGCGCGGAACGGCGAACCCCCGGCCCACGTGGAGTGCTCCTGGCTCAAGCCCCGCCACTGCTGACCGCTCCCTCCCGCACACCAACGGGCCGGCCTCCGTCGGGATACGGCGGCCGGCCCGTTCGTCGTGGGCCCGTCGGCCGGTAGGTTCGGCACGGAGCCGACGGCCAGGGGGAGGAACCATGAGCGAGCCCGGCGAACCGCGGGCG